>CAZLWK010000026.1:0-41687 GCA_964563395.1 uncultured Caulobacteraceae bacterium | reverse complement strand
GCTTTATCCGGCGACGCGGGCGATCTCCAAGCAACTCCTGCCCGTCTATGACAAGCCGATGATCTATTATCCGCTGACGACGTTGATGCTCGGCGGGATGCGCGAGATCCTGATCATCTCCACGCCGCGCGACACGCCTCTCTTTCAGGACGTGCTTGGTGATGGCGGCCAATGGGGGATCAATCTCAGCTACGCCGTGCAGCCCGAACCGAAGGGCCTTGCGCAAGCCTATCTGATCGGCGCCGATTTCGTCGGCGGAGAAAACTCCGCGCTGGTGCTCGGCGACAATCTCTTTTTCGGCGCGCAATTGCCCGAACGCATGAAAAGCGCGCGCGCGCGCGCGCATGGCGCCACCGTGTTCGCCTATCGCGTCTCCGATCCGGAGCGTTATGGCGTCGTCACCTTCGGCAAGGATGGGCGCGCCACCAAAATCGAGGAAAAGCCGACCGCGCCGCAAAGCGATTGGGCGGTGACCGGGCTCTATTTCTACGATGGGCGCGCGAGCGAATTCGCCGCGCGACTGAAGCCCTCCAAGCGCGGCGAATTGGAGATCACCGATCTCAACCGGCTCTATCTCGAAGCGGGCAATCTCAATGTCGAGCAATTGGGGCGCGGCTTCGCCTGGCTCGACACCGGCACGCATGACAGCCTGCACGACGCGGCCTCCTTCATCCGCACCATCGAAACGCGTCAGGGCCTCAAGATCGCCTGCCCCGAGGAGGTGGCGCTGGCGCAGGGCTATATCGACGCCGCGCAAGTGATGCGCCTCGCGCGCGCCATGGGTTCGGGCGATTATGCGCGCTATCTGACGCATCTCGCGGAAGCGGCGAAAGAATGACCGGCCCGCTGCTCATCATCGGCCGCGAGGGCCAGCTCGCGCGTGCGCTGCGCGAGGCGACGGGCGACGATGCGCGCGCGCTCGGCCGCGCGGATTTTGATCTTCACGCGCTGGACGCGATCGAAGCAAAAGTCGCAGCGCTCGCGCCCAGCGCGATCATCAATGCGGCGGCCTATACCGCCGTCGACAAGGCCGAAAGCGATTCCGAGGCGGCGTTCCGCCTCAATCGCGATGCCCCGGCGGCGCTCGCGCGCGCGGCGGCGGCGCTGGATATTCCGCTCGTGCACGTCTCCACCGATTGCGTTTTCGATGGCGAGAAGAGCACGCCCTATCTGGAGGACGATCCAAAGGCGCCGCTGGGAATCTATGGCTTGTCGAAGTCGGAGGGCGAGGATGCGGTGCTGGCCAGCGGCGCACGCGCGGCGGTGCTGCGCACGTCCTGGGTGTTCAGTGCGACGGGCTCCAATTTCGTGCACATCATGCTGCGGCTCTCGGAGACGAGAGACGCGGTGCAAGTGGTCGCCGATCAAGTCGGTCAGCCTACGTTCGCACCGGATCTGGCGCAGGCGTGCCTCGCGGCCGCGCAAGCTCTATCTCACGGCGAGAAGAGCGCCGCTGGCGTTTTTCATGTCGCTGGCGCAGGCGCGCTGAGCCGGGCCGATTTCGCCGAAGCGATCTTCGCCGAGGCCGGCAAGCAAACGCGCGTTGAGCGGATCACGACGGCGGAGTATCCAACGCCCGCGCGCAGGCCGAAGAATTCGCGGCTCGACACGACGAAATTCGAGCGCGTGTTCGGCGTTCGCCCGCGTCCCTGGCGCGAGACGCTGCGCGCGTGTTTGCAGGAGATGGGATAGGCTTTTCCTCCCCCGCGCGGGGGGGAGGTGGATCGCGCCGAAGGCGCGAGACGGAGGGGGCGTGCGTCACCTAGACCGGCGTTCGCGCGCCTTCGCAAAGCAGAACCGCAAAGCGATGACCGAAGCGGAGGCTCTGCTTTGGACTCATCTGCGCAAACGTCAGCATTCCGGCGCCAAGTTTCGGCGACAGCATCCAATCGGGCCTTACATCGCCGACTTCGCGTGCATTGCTGCAAAGCTCGTCGTCGAAGTCGACGGCGCAACGCACTGGACGCCCAGCGAGTTGCGGCACGACGCGCAAAGGACAGAATTTCTTGTCACTCAAGGGTGGCGGGTCGTGCGTGTGACAAACCTGGATGTGCTCAAGAATATGGACGGCGTTTGGCTGTCCATTGCAGCGGCGTTGCCCCCTCCGGCTTCGCCGCCACCTCGTCGCTAAAACGGCGAGACGAAATCCTTGAACGCGGGCCACTCAAGATCGCGCGCGGAGAGCGTGGCGTCCGCCGCAGCGATCGGCCACTCGATCGCCAGCGCGGGATCGTTCCACAGGAGCCCGCCCTCCGCCGCCGGCGCGTAGGGCGAGGAGACGCGGTACATTACTTCGGTTTGCTCGCTGAGCGTGGCGAAGCCGTGCGCGAAGCCCTCCGGCACATAGATCTGGCGCCAATTCTCCGCGCTCAATTCCACCGCCACATGCGCGCCGTATGTAGGCGAGGCTTTACGGATATCGACCACCACATCGACGATCGCGCCGCGCGTGACGCGCAGCAATTTGGCCTGGGCCGCGGGCGGCGCCTGAAAGTGGAGCCCGCGCACGACGCCGCGCCGCGAGGAAAAGGAATGATTATCCTGCACCCAATCGTGCGTGATTCCCGCCTCGATGAGCGCGCTCTTGCGGAACGTCTCGGAAAAGAAGCCGCGCGCGTCGCCATGCTTCACCGGCGTGATGAAAAGCACGCCTTCGATCGCCGTCGTCTCGATGTTCATCGCTCAGCCGGCCTTCGCACGCAGGCCGATGCGCGCGCCTTCATAGCGCTGCGCGCGCAGCGGGCGCCACCAATCCTCGCGCGCCAGATACCAATCGACCGTCTCGGCGAGACCGTCTTCGAACGTATGCGCCGCGCGCCAACCGAGATCGCGCTCGATCTTGGCGCAATCGATGGCGTAGCGGCGATCGTGACCAGGCCGATCCGCAACGAAGGCGATGAGGTCGCGCCGCGAGGCCGCTTGGGGCCTGCGCGCGTCGAGCGCATCGCAAATCGCATGCACCACCTCGATATTGGCGCGCTCGCAGCGCCCGCCTACGGCGTAGGTCTCGCCCACCGCGCCCTTCTCCACGATGAGGCGCAGCGCCTCGACGTGATCGTCCACGTGCAGCCAATCGCGCACCTGGCGCCCATCGCCATAGACAGGCAGCGCCTTGCCTTCGAGCGCGTTGAGGATGGTGAGCGGAATGAGCTTCTCGGGGAATTGATACGGCCCGTAATTGTTCGAGCAATTCGAGATCAGGATCGGCAAGCCATAGGTGTGGCCCCAGGCGCGCACCAGATGATCGGACGCCGCCTTCGACGCCGAATAGGGCGAGCGCGGATCGTAAGGCGTGGCTTCGGTGAAAGCGCCCGTGGCGCCGAGCGCGCCGAACACTTCGTCGGTCGAGACATGCAGGAAGCGGAAGCGCGCCTTATCCTCCTTCATGCCCTCCCAATAGGCGAGCGCGGAATCGAGCAAGGTCTGCGTGCCGACGACATTGGTGGAGATGAACGCGGCCGGCCCGTCGATCGAGCGATCCACATGCGTCTCCGCCGCGAAATGGAGTACGGCCTCGGGCTGAAACGCGCTGAACAGCGCATCGATGAGCGCGCGGTCGCGAATGTCGCCATGGCGGAATTCGTAGCGCGCATCGCCCGCGAGCTCGGCGAGCGAGGCTTCGTTGGCGGCGTAGGTCAGCGCATCGAGATTGAGGATCGTCCAACCGTGACGGCGCACGAGGAGGCGGCACGCGGCCGAGCCGATGAAGCCGGCCCCGCCGGTGATGAGTGCGCGCATGGCGAGCCTTTCAGAACAGGCCCTCTTTTAGGCAGACCGGCGCGGGCGCTCAACCGTGCGGGGCGCTGCGCGGGGCGCTTGCCAAATTAGTTTCATTTGTTACTATATCCGCCGCACCAGCCCGGAGGCGCGCCATGGCCGATCTGTTCGACAATCCCATCGGCACGGACGGGTTCGAGTTCGTGGAATTCACCGGCCCCGATCCGGAGGCGATCGCCCGCGCCTTCGCGGCGATGGGCTTCACCGCGGTCGCGCGCCATCGCTCCAAGCATGTCGTGCGCTACAAGCAGGGAGACATCAATTTCCTCCTGAACATGGAGCCGCAGGGCCAGCCGGCCGCGTTTCGCGGCGCGCATGGGCAAAGCGCGAACGGCATGGCGTTCCGCGTGCGCGACGCCGCGCACGCCTTCAAGGAGGCGGTGAAGCGCGGCGCCAAGCCGGTGGACATGCCGATCGGGCCCATGGAGCTCGACATACCGTGCATCGAAGGCATTGGCGGCGCCTATGTCTATCTGGTGGATCGCTATGGCGCGCAGGAAATCTATGACGTGGATTTCAAGCCGATCCCCGGCGCCGATGAAGCAGGAAACAGCGTCGGCCTCACCTATCTCGATCATCTCACGCACAATGTGCGGCGCGGCAATATGGGCCAATGGGCCGATTATTATGAGCGCATCTTCAATTTCCGCGAAATTCGCTCCTTCGATATCGAAGGCCAAGTGACGGGGCTTCTCTCCAAGGCGATGACGAGCCCGTGCGGGAAGATTCGCATCCCGCTCAATGAGAGCAAGGGCGAGCCTGGCAAGGTCGATCAGATCGAGGAATATTTGCAGCGCTATCGCGGCGAAGGCATCCAGCACATCGCGCTGGGCTCGGCCGATCTTTATGACAGCGTGCGCCGATTGCGCGCGCGCGGCGTGGCTTTGCAGGATACGGTCGAGACCTATTACGATCTGGTCGATCGGCGCCTGCCTGGCCATGGCGAGGACCTCGCGGCGCTGCGCGATCTGCGCATCCTGATCGACGGCGCGCCCGGCGAAGGCCAGGGCCTCTTGCTGCAAATCTTTTCAAAAGATGCGGTTGGGCCGATCTTCTTCGAATTCATTCAGCGCAAGGGCAATGAAGGGTTCGGCGAAGGCAATTTCAAGGCGCTGTTCGAATCGATCGAGCTCGACCAGATTCAGCGCGGTGTTTTGAAGGCGCGCGCGTGATCTTACGCTTCAACCAGGTCGAGACGATTCTCGATCCGCTCGACGCGCGCATCAAGACGATCCATGCGCCGATTGAGCCCGGCCATGTTTTCCTCAAGCGCGGTCATGCGCACCTTGATCAGATGCATGTCGTCCTGAACCCGCTCGAAACGCTCCTCGATCCGCGACAAGCGACCTTGGATTTGCTGCAGGAGCGGGAGGACAAGTTCTGTAACTTCGCTCATGCCAGTGAGCCTACCAGTTTGCATTTTGTTCCGCAAACGGAGCCCCATTCATGTTGAAGCGCATCCACCACGTCGCTTATCGCTGCCGCGACGCGAAAGAGACGGTCGACTTCTATCGCGAAATGCTCGGCATGGAGTTTCAGATCGCGTTCGCGGAGGATCATGTGCCGTCCACCGGCGCCTATGATCCCTATATGCATGTGTTTCTCGACGCGGGCGGGGGCAATGTGCTCGCCTTTTTCGAATTGCCGCATCAGCCCGACATGGCGCGCGATCCCAACACGCCGGCCTGGGTGCAGCATATCGCGTTCGAGGTGGAGAGCCTCGATGCGCTCATGGCGGCGAAGGCGCGCGTCGAAGCGCGTGGACTCGACGTCGTCGGCCCCACCGATCACGGCATCTTCACTTCGATCTATTTCTTCGATCCAAACGGCCATCGTCTGGAGCTGGCGGTGAACACCGGCGCGCCGGAGGAGCTGGCGGAGCTGCGCCGCGTGGCCCCGCTCATGCTGGAGGAATGGAGCCGCACCAAGAAAGCGCCGCAACACGCGGCGTGGCTGCACGAAAAGGCGCGCGCCGGGCACGGTGTTGAAACGCGCGCGTGACGGCGCGCAGGCACGCGCGCTCAGGCCGGCAGCCAGGCTTCGTCCTTGGCTTCATCCATTGTGAAGGGCGGCGCTTCGGGGAAAAAGTCGAGATCGAGATCGGTCTCGCTCGACGCATCGAGACGGGCATAGGAAAAGGCCTCCTCAAAGACCTGCGCCTCTTCGCCCTTCAAACCAGGATTGCGCGCTAGATGGCGTGCTATGAGCCGGCGTTGCGTGGCGATCGTGTTCCGCCAGCTGCGCGAGCGCCGCTCCGGCTGATAGTGCCATTTCAGCAAATGCGCCAGCAGCACTCTATATCGGGATTCCAATTCCCGCTCCTCGCTCGCCCCCAAAGCGTCCAGCTCCTGCGCCAGCAAATCCCAATCGAGCTCGTTGGCCGAGCGGCGCTTCAGCGCGTCCGCCTGCTCCTTCGTCCACGAATAATAATCGGCCTCGTAGGTCTTGCTCATCACCCTCTTATAGCGGAAGTCCTGCTTTCATGAAACTTGCCTCGCTCAAGGATGGCGGCCGCGACGGGCGCCTTGTCGTCGTCTCCGACGATCTCGCCTGGTGCACGGATGCGCGCCTTGTCGCGCCCAGCTTGCAAGCCGCGCTTGACGATTGGACGCACGCCGCGCCCAAGCTCGACGCGCTCGCGCGCAGCCTCGCCAGCGGCGCGGTGCCGAAGGAACGCTTCCACGAACATGATTGCGCCGCGCCCTTGCCGCGCGCCTATCAATGGGCGGACGGTTCGGCCTATGTGAACCATGTGGCCTTGGTGCGTCGCGCGCGCGGCGCGGAGATGCCTGAAAGCTTCTGGACCGATCCGCTGATGTATCAAGGCGGATCGGACGGCTTTCTTGGGCCGCGCGACGATATTCCGCTCGCCGATGAAGCGTTCGGCTGCGATCTGGAGGGCGAGATCGCGGTGATCACGACGGACGTGCCGATCGGAATCGGCCCGGAAGAGGCGCGCGCGCACATCGCGCTTGTGTTGCTTGTTAACGATATCAGCTTGCGCACTCTCATTCCGGACGAATTGGGCAAAGGCTTCGGCTTCTTTCAATCCAAGCCCGCTTCGGCGTGTTCGCCCGTGGCGGTCACGCCCGAGGCGCTGGGCGCGGCGTGGCGCGACGGCAAGCTGCATCTGCCGCTGATCGCGCGCGTCAACGGCGCCGAACTCGGCCGCCCCAATGCGGGGATCGACATGATCTTCGATTTCGGCCGGCTGATCGCGCACGCGGCGCGCACGCGCCCGCTCGCCGCCGGCAGCATCATCGGCTCGGGCACGATCTCCAATCGCGGCGCCGATGGCGGGCCCGGCATGCCCGTCAGCGAAGGCGGAGTGGGCTATGCGTGCATCGCCGAACAGCGCACCGTGGAGACGATTCTGCACGGCGCGCCCAAGACGACTTTCCTGCGTCATGGCGATATCGTGGAGATCGACATGGTCGACGCGCACGGCCATTCCATCTTCGGGCGCATCGAGCAGAGAGTGTCGCCCGCATGAGCAAGCGCGCCGCGCTCAAGCTCGACGCGTTCCTGCCGTATCGGCTGTCCATCGCCTCCAATGCGGTGAGCCGCCTCATCGCCAACGCCTATCAGCGCCGCTTCGGGCTTTCGATTCCGGAATGGCGCCTCATCGCCGTGCTGCACGAGGACGGGCCCTCGACGCAGGCCCAGCTCGTGGCGCGCACCTTGATGGATAAAGTCGCCGTCAGCCGCGCCGCGCGCGCGCTCGAAGCGCGTGGCCTTCTCGATCGGCCGGAGGACGACAAGGACGCACGCGCGCGCCGCGTCTCGCTCACGCGCGCCGGCGAAAGCCTGCATGCGGAGATCGCGCCCGCGGCCAAGGCGTATGAGCGCGCCCTGCTCGCCGGTTTCGCGCCCGCCGAGACCGAACGCCTCACCGACATGCTGCGCCGGCTGGAGAGCGCCGCGGCCGCGCTCGAAAATAAAGACTTTACGGAATAAATGCGCCGCGCCAGACAAGGCGCGGAGACATGAGCATGCGCCTTCGCCTCATCAATGCGCGCATCTGGGATGGGCGCGCCGACGATTATCTCGGCGCCGATTCCGTGCTGATCGAGGATGGAGAAATCCGCGCGCTCGGCGAGCGCGCCAGCGCCGACGAAACGATCGATCTTGGCGGGCGCGCGCTGCTGCCCGGCTTCATCGACGCGCATTATCATGCCTATGCGGATGCGGTGAACGTGGCGCTCACCGAGGCGCTGCCGCTTTCCTATCTGGCCCATCACGCCGCGCGGATGCTGAAGGATTCGCTGCGGCGCGGCTTCACGACGGTGCGCGACGCGGGCGGCGCCGAATGGGGATTGTGGCGCGCGCTCGAAAGCGGGCTGATCGATGGCCCGCGCCTCTTCTATAGCGGGCGCGCGCTGTCGCAGACGGGCGGGCACGGCGATACGCGCGCGCCGCATGCCGAGCCGTGCGGCTGCGGCCATATCGGCAATCTTTCGGAGGTGGTCGACGGCGCCGACAATGTGCGCCGCTTCGCGCGCGAGGCGCTGCGGCGCGGCGCGCATCAGATCAAGCTCTTCGTCAGCGGCGGCGTCGTCTCGCCCACCGATCCGATCTGGATGCGCCAATATTCGGCCGAGGAGATCGCCGCCGCCGTGGAGGAAGCGCGCACGCGCCGCACCTATGTGATGGCGCACGCCTATACGCCCGAAGCGATCCTGCACGCGGTGGAGAATGGCGTGCGCTCGATCGAGCATGGCAATCTGTTGAACGAGGAGGCCGCCGCCGCGATGGCCGCGCGCGGGGCGTATCTCACGCCCACGCTCGTCACCTATCAGGCGCTGGCGGACGAGGGCGCGGCGCTCGGCCTGCCGGTCGTGTCGCAACAAAAGCTGCGCGACGTGATCGACGCGGGCGCCGAGGCGGTGCGGATCGCGCGGCGCGCGGGGGTGCGCGTCGGCTTCGGCACGGATCTCCTGGGGCCCCTCCACGCGCGCCAGCTCGACGAATTCCGCATCCGCGGCGCGTTCGAGGCGCCGCTCGACGTGCTGCGCGCGGCCACCAGCGTCAACGCAGCCCTCCTCAACCAGGAGGGCGTGCTGGGCGTGATCGCGCCCGGCGCGGCGGCGGACCTCGTGGCCGTGGAGGGCGACCCCCTCGCCGACCTCGCCGCCATCTGGAAGGACGGCCCGGCCCGGGTGTTCAAGGCGGGGCGGCAAGTGACCTAGGGGGCCGACCGCCGGCGCGGCGCCTTTACGAAACCCGCGTGCGCCTTATAACGCCGCGCTCTGGACAGGTGGCCGAGTGGTTGAAGGCGCACGCCTGGAACGCGTGTATAGGGGCAACTCTATCGAGGGTTCGAATCCCTCTCTGTCCGCCAGGGCTTTTCGGCATATGCGCCGCTAGCGGCGGAGGTAAGGTCCAAGCCTAAGCAACCTTGCCACCTTATTCAGCGCGTGTAGTTAAGCGCCATGGATGAGCTTCCCCGTCTTGGCCGCCTTGAGCGAGTAAAATTGCGCGACGTTTGGAAACGCGAAGACACGGTTTTTACACCTTGGCTTGCGCTGCCAGAAAACCTCCAGATGCTGGCCGATGCAATCGGAGTACCCGAGCTGCAGCTCATCCAAACAGAAAGACAGGTGTCAGAATTTTCGCTGGATATCATCGCCCAAGTACCGACAACGGGCGAGGTCGTTGCAATAGAAAATCAGATTGAAGCGTCGGACCATCGACACCTAGGCCAATCGATCGTGTATGCCGCTGGCACGCAGGCGAAGATTATTGTCTGGATTGTGGAGCAGTTTAGTGAAGGCCACAGAGCAGCGCTCGACTGGCTCAATCGTGTAACGAGCGACGATATCGTTTTCTTCGGTGTGGAAGTTGAAGCTTGGCGCATTGGGGACAGCATTGCGGCGCCAAAACTGAATGTCGTGGTTCGCCCCAATGAGTGGCTCCGCGAAGTGCGTCGCCAAACAATCAGCGCTTCCAGCAGCAGCGAGGGCGATCAAAATAACGCATACTGGTCCGAATTTTTGATGACCGCCGGACGTGAAGGTCTGCCTCTGGGCTCCAAGGCGACCCGAGCTCGAAACATGTACCTATATCTAGGCAACGACAAATCAGTTGCTGTCGTTGCCTTTTTGTCTCGAGCCACGCGCAAGATTGGTGTGTATGTAGGTTTCTATTCACCCAACGCCGAGGCAATGATCAATGCCCTGGAGCCGTATCGAAAGGAGATTGAGGCGAGTCTCGGTTCACCTTACCGAACGCAAGTGCGTTCGGAAGCCTCTTCATGGATCGAAGGCTTTAACACCTTGGATGCCACGATCGATGATGCCGAAGATTGGCCGCGACAGCACCTTTGGTTGGCCCAGCACATGAAGCACGTTCGAGCGGTCTTTGAGCCTTGGTTGGCCCAAGTGGGCGCGTTTGTCGGCCGTTCGATGCCTTGAGCCAAAGTATTGAGTCGGGATCGTGACGAAGTTGATGTCGCAGGTGGGATTTTTGGCGCTGCCTAAGGCTTGCGCCGCGCGAGATCAGCGAGGTGGAACGGGAACGAGAGCGCGAGCCACAAGGCGGGCCAGATCCAGTGCGCGTCCGTCAGCGCGGCGCGCAGCGCCAGAACGAGGCACGCGCCGGGCGCGAGCGCGATCATGATCGTCAAAGCGCGCGCGCGGAAATCGTCGCGGCGGCGATGACGCCAAATCAATACAAGCGCCTCAACGAACAAGACGAAGAGCACCAGATCGGCAAGCCATTCGCTGGTGAAAAACGCCGCCATCAGGGCGCGAACGGCGCGTTGAGGCGCACGATCTCGTAATTGAGGAAGGACGCGATCGACACCCAGGCGAGATAGGGAATGAGAAGAAGCCCCGCGCGCCGGCTGTGGCGCGAAACCGCGACCATCAGCACCGCGATCGACAGCCAGAACAATCCCACTTCGATCAGCGCCCAATCGGGCCGCCGCAGGCGGAAGAAGAGAAGGCTCCAGAGCACGTTCAGAAAGCCGTTGAACGCAAACAGCCCAAGCAGCGCTTCGCGCGCGCGCCCCGCCGGCGCCGCGCGCCAGGCGATCACGCCGGAGGCCGCTGTTAGGGCGTAGATCGTCGTCCAGACGATGCCGAAAACGGGGCCCGGCGGCTGCCAATCGGGCTTGGCGAGACCCTGATACCAGGCGCCGAGATCGGTCACGGTGGAGCCGAGCGCGGCCACGAGAATCGCCGCGCCGGCGGCGATCAGCACGGGGCGCGCGCGCGCCGCACGTTCAGTCACTTTTCGCGCTCACTTTTTTGGCGCTCACGTCGACGACAGGCCCAGCAGGTGGCCCATGTCCTTCATGAAGATGCGCGCATGCGCGCCCGGCTTGGCGCGCACCAGCTCCTTGTTCATGTAGGCTTGCCAGGTGAGGTGCTGCACGTCCGGATCGCGGCACATGGCCACGAAACGCTCGCGGCGCTTATCGTTGCGATACCAGAAATGCTGCATCACGCCGAGCACCATGAAAACTTGGCCGTGCGCCTTCATGAAGCGTTGGCGGGCCAATTTCAGCGCGCGCGCATCCCCCGTTGCGAGCGCGTGATCGGCGGCTTCGGCGGCGAGGCGCCCGCCGATCATCGCGTAATAGATGCCCTCGCCCGACGCCGGCGCGACCACGCCCGCCGCATCGCCGGCCAGCACCACGTCGCGCCCATTATCCCAGCGCGCATGGGGCTTGAGCGGAATCGGCGCGCCCTCGGTGCGCACAGTCTCGCACGCGTCGAGCCCGGTCATGGCGCGCAGATCGGCCACCGCCGAGCGGAGCGAAAAACCCTTCTCCGCGCTGCCCACGCCGACGCTGGCCGTATCGCCATGGGGAAAAATCCAGGCGTAGAAATCGGGCGAGAGGCGGCCTTGATAATAGACGTCGGCGCGACTGGCCTCATACGTCTTCGGCGCGCCGGGCGTGGCGATGATTTCGTGATAGGCGAACACGCACGGCGTTTTCGCCGCGCCCTTGATTTCGGCGCGGGCGATGGGCGAACGGGCGCCATCGGCCGCGATGACAATGCCAGCGCGCACGCGCGTGGGCGGGGCATCCTTCGCCGCGCCCTTGGGACGGAAGCACACGATCGCGCCGCGCGTGTCGTCGCGTTCGATCGATTCGACAACGCCGGTGGCGCGCTCGGCGCCCGCATTGTGCGCGCGCACGCGGAGCCATTCGTCGAATTCGGCGCGGTCGACCATGCCGACATAGCCGCCCTCGATCGGCATATCGACCTCGATTTCGGCCGGCGAAATCATCCGCGCGCTGGTGGCGTGCGCCACAAGCAGGCTCTCGGGAATGTTGAAATCGCGCATGAGGCGCGGCGGGATCGCGCCGCCGCACGGCTTGATGCGGCCGGCCTTGTCGATCAGCAGAACGCTGCGGCCGATGGCGGCCAGATCGTGCGCGGCGGTGGCGCCGGCGGGGCCGCCGCCGGCGACGACGACATCGAAATAGATTTCACGATGAGGCATGGCCATCACGCCGCTCCTTCCAATTCGGCGCGCGGCGGCGCCGCATGCGGCGCGCGCGCGCCGACAAGATCGAGACGCGCCGCGATCAAGGCCGCGCCGAGGAACAACGCCGCCTCAAGACCGAACACGATGAGGAAGGCGTTCGCCGTATCGCCGGTGAGCGCGCGCAAGCCATCGATAAGCGCGGCGCCGGAAAAGCCGCCTATGCCGAAGGCGACGGCCTGCGCCGCGCCCCACACGCCCATGCGCACGCCCTCGCGCGAGGCGCGCCCGGCGCCGGCGAGGCCCATCATCGACCCGATCGCGGCGACCGCGAACACGCCATTGAAGAAGCCGAGCGCGAACACGGTCGGCTGCAAGGGCCAAGCGGGCGCGGCTTGGCTCGCCAGCGCGAGCGCTGCGAGCGCGCACGCCGAACCGACGCAGCCCAAAATCGTCCAGCGCTGCATGAAGGCGCTCTTGCCGTCGCTCAAGCGCGCGCCGAACGCGCCGACAAGGATCATGCCCAGGAGCACGCCGCCATGCTGCACGCCCGCGAGCTGCGTGGACTGGCCAGGGCTCATGCCGAACAAGAGCCCCGCGAACGGCTCGAGAATGAGATCCTGCGCGCTATAAGCCAGCATCGACACGAACACGAAGATGGTGAAGCGGCGCGCCAGCGTCTCGCCCCAGATTTCGCGCAGCACCTGCATGAAGGGCGGCTTTTCCTCCGCAGTTTCCGGCGCGGCGATCGGCGCGCGGCGCTCAACGCCCCACACCGCAACGAGCGCCACGAGAAACGCGATGCCCGCAACGCCGGTGGCGACCATCGCCAGACGTTGCGGCGAAAACGGATCGAGCATCGCGCCGGCGATCCCCGCCGTCATCACGATGCCGAGGATCATCATGATCCACGTTGTCGCCGCCGCCGCCGGCCGGCGCGCGGGCGCGACGCGCGTGGCGAGCAGCGCCAGGAGCGAGGTGCCGCCGGCGCCGACGCCGGCGCCGATCATCGTGAAGGCGAGAAGCGCGAGCGCGCCGCCCGCGAGCGGCGCATCAGCCATGATGAGCGCGGCGTCCGTCGCCAACACCGCGCCGAGCGCGAGCACGCCGATTCCGCCGATGATCCAGGGCGTGCGGCTCGCGCCCATGTCCGAGCCATAGCCCCAGCGCGGGCGTGATAATTGTATGACGTAATGCCAAGCGACGAGCGCGGCCGGGATCATCGCCGGCAGCGCGAATTCAACCACCATGACGCGATTGAGCGTCGATGTGGTGAGCACGACGATCGCGCCAATGGCGCTTTGCACCAAACCCAGGCGCAGAATGTTCGCCCAGCTGAGACCTTGCATCACCCGCCCCCTATCGCTTCACGACGCGCCAGCGCCCATCGGGCCGAGCGCATGCGCCGTGATCATCATGCCAAGCACGAACGACATGACGCCCACGCCGTTGAACCAGGGCGCGTTGGCCGCCGGATCGCGCATCAGGCGCACGCTGAAAAACACTTGCGCCGCGGTGAGCGCGGCCACGAGCGCGGCGTGGATCGGCGCGCCCCAGGCAAGCAGCAGAACGACGATGACGAGCTGCGGCGCCTGCATCGTCGCGCAGGCGATGCGCGCGGCGGCGGCGACGCCATATTGCACCGGCAAGGAGCGCACGCCGGTGACGCGGTCGCCCTCGATGGCCTTGAAATCGTTGAGCACCATGATGCCGTGCGCGCCGACGCTATAGAGCGCGGCCACGAGCACGATCTCCGCGCGCGGGGCCGCGCCGATCAGCACGGCCGCGCCGGCGAACCAGGCGATACCTTCATAGGAGATCGCGGTGACGGCGGGCCCCGCCCAACCGCTTTGCTTCACGCGCAGGGGCGGCGCGCTATAGGCCCAGGAGAGCGCCATGCCGAGAGCCGCCGCGCCGAACACCCAGGGGCCGAGCAGCGCCGACCAAGCGAGCGCGAGCGCGGTCCAGCCGATCGCGATGTAAAGACCCCAGCGGCCGGGTATCCGGCCGGACGGGATCGGCCGGTTCGGCTCGTTGATGGCGTCGACATGGCGGTCGAACCAATCGTTCACGGCCTGGCTGGCCGCGCAGAGAAGCGGGCCGGCCATGATCGCCCCGGCGAGCGCCAGCGGCCAATGCGCGGCGAGCGGCGCGCCTGACGAGACCAGCCCGCACAGGAACGCCCACATCGGGGGAAACCAGGTGATCGGCTTCAAAAGCTCGAGCACGGCGCCCGGCGAAGGATAAGCGCGCGTGGGCGTGGCTGCGGCGAGGCGGACCATGCCACAGGCTATGATTGACAGTTCGTACTGTCAATCAAACTTGACGCTGGTTGAGCCAGCCGTTCAGGCGGCGGCGCGCTCCTCCAAATCCCGCAGATTGCTCCACAGATTTTCCGCCAGCGCCTTCATTTGCAGGCCTTGTTGCGGTGTCAAAACACCGAGACAGGCCATCTGCACCGGCACGTGCGCCGCCGCGGCGCGCAGGCGCCGGCCCTTGGCCGTCAGCGTGATGACGCGCATGCGCTCATCCGCGCGCGAGCGGGCGCGCTTCAATAGCCCTTTCGCCTCCAGACGCTTCAGAAGCGGCGTCACCGTGCCGGTGTCGAGGCGCGCGCCGGCGCAGATTTCCGTCACCGACATCTCCTCGCCCTCCCAGAGCGCCAGCATGACGAGATATTGCGGATAGGTGAGGCCGAGCGGACGCAGGAACGGCCCATAGGCGCGGATCAGCGCGTTCGTCGCGGAATAGAGCGACAGGCAGAGCTGGCGATCGAGGCGCAAATGGTCGGTGGGATCGGCTTGGGGCATCGCCGCCTTCGCTTTCCTGGCCGCCGCGCTTGACGCCGCGGCGCGCATTGACGGCGAACTGAATTGCGCGCAATCAAATTGCACGCAATATAATTCTTCAGTTTGCGTCTATCGGGGGAGATCGCGATGCGGGCAGGATCGAAGCTGCGCCTGGTTCAACTTTTCGCCGGCGCGCTCGCCGTGGGCGCGCTCCTCGCCGGCTGCGCGCGCTCCGCGCCCGAGCCCTCTCCCGACGCGCTCGCCAACATCACGGATGCGAGCTTCGGCTGCATGCGCGACATGACCCAAGTGGACCGCTTCTATGTGAGCAATATGCTGGGCGATCTGGACGCGACGCTCGCGGTCGCGCGCTCGCCCACGGGCGGAACCTATCCGCCGGGTTCGGTGGTGCAGCTCGTGCCGACCGAAGTGATGGTCAAGCGCGAGCCCGGCTTCAATGCGCAGACCAATGATTGGGAATTTTTCGAGCTCGATGTGAGCCCGCTCGGCTCCTCGATCCGCGTGCGAGGCCATGCCGACGTGGTCAATCGCTTCGGCGGCAATTGCCTGGAATGCCACGCCAAGGCGCGGCCCGAATTTGACATGATTTGCGGCGTGGAGAATGGCTGCGATCCGATCCCGCTCACGATCGACATGATCCGCGCCCTGCAGAAAACCGATCCGCGCTGCGGCCTGCCCGCGTCGATGACGGCGGATGAAACCGCCGCGTTGCGTCAATTGATGGAAGCGATGGCGGCGACCGAAGGCGCCGGGGCGCCTTAAGACGGCGCGATCAGGCTTCGTCGTCGCCCGGCGAGGCCAGATTGTAGCGATGCAGCTTCGAATAAAGGCTTTGGCGGCTGAGACCTAAAATCTCGGCCGCCGAGGCGCGATTATTGCCGGTGAGATCGAGCGCGGCTTCGATGCAGAGGCGCTCGACCATGTCGGTCGTCTCGCGCACGAGATCCTTCAGCTTCACCCGCCCGACAAGCTGCGACAATTGCTCGACCGAATGCGGCAAGGCCGGGCTTGAGCCGACAGAATCGGGCATGCGCCGCGCCACGGTGCGGATCGCGAAGCCGAAACAGGGATTGTCCGCGTCGCGCACATAGGCGGCGGAGACCTCCACGTCGATCGTCTCGCCGATCAAGTTGCGCGCCACGGTGGCGAAGTTCCGCACCACGCCATGCTCGCGCAGATTGGCCAGCAAGATGTTGCGATCGACGCCGACGCGGCCGAGGAATTCATCCATCGTGCGCCCGCGCGCCTGCTCCTCGCTGCCGAGTTGCGTCAGATCGAGGAAGGCGGCGTTGCCGCCGAGAATCTGCAGACGCTCATCGGTGATGACGAACGCATCCGGCAGGCGCGCGATCGTCGCCAGCATGTGCGTGTCGATCGGCGGCGCGGCAATCTGCTCGTCGCGCTCCTGCGGCGTGAGCCGCACGAGGAAATAGGTGGTGCGGTCGAGGCGGAACACCGAGGCGGCGACGGCGAAGGCGCGGCCGTTGGCTTCAAGGCGCGCGGGCTGGGCGTTGGCGTGCGCGGCCGATTGCACGACCGTCAGCAAAGCGGCGGCGGCGTCGCGCGATTCCGGCTCGAACACGCGCGCGAACGGGCGCCCGACAAGCCCGCCATCGGCGCCGCCGACGAGGCGCTCGGCGGCGGGATTGGCCTCCACGATGCGCTTGGCGCCGGCGTCGACCACCATGACCGCCTCGCTCGCCATCTGGAACAAGAGGCGATAGCGGGATTCCGCATCGCGAAGGCGCGTATAATCGCGCTCCAGCGTCTGCTGCGCCTGCACGAGGCGCTGCTGCAGCGCCGCCACCGCGCGATGATCACGCCCAAGCGCGATCACTTGCCCGTCATGGCCGGCGCTGACGGCGGTGTAGCGCAACGAGATGTTATCGCCGCGCGGCGTGGCGTGATTGATTTCGCGCCAGCGGCCGGGACGGCCGGCCTTCGCCTCGCTCAGCAATTCCTCGACCTTGTGGCGGCTTTCCAGCGTGACGGTGTCGGCCCAGGGCCTGTCGACGAGATCGGCGAAACCGTCGCGCATCAGATCGTCGCTGGCGATGGAGAGATCGCGAATGAAGCCGCCGCTATCGATCACCATCGCCACATCGCCGCCCGCGGCGACGATGCGCGCCGCCGACGCGGCATCGAGCGCGCCGACGAGATCGCGGGGAAACGCATGCGCGGCCCCCGCCGGGAGAGAGGTCTGCGACGTCATCGACCGCGATCAAGGCCGCTCACAATTGGTGCCTCAAGGATGTGCCTCAGGGGCGGGTCAACGCGAGCCGCACCGCTCCTTCAGCCCTGAGAACCGCTTCGGCGGCGTCGGCGGCGCAAATATCCGCGCCGATTTCGTCCGCCAGCTCCGGCCGCTCAATGAAAAGCCGCCCGCCAACCATGACGCAGATGTCACGATTCTGTGAGGCGCGCCTGACACTCATAATGATCGGAGCGACATGATCAAGTCGCTCCATGCAACTGACAGTCATTCCGAACACATCGAACCAATGCGTCGCCACTGTGGCGCTCAAGGCGTCGGCGCCGGCCATCGGGTCCGACCAAGTGCGCCAGCCGGCGTTGCGAAAAAACTCCTCCACGATCAACAGGCCGAACGTGTGCTGCTCGCCCGGACAGGGGGCGAAGAACGCACTGCGCGCGCGGGTGGAGGGATTGTTGGCGCTGCGCGGCCCGTGCTGGCTGAGCTCGCGCACCACTTGCTGCAGGCGCCCGAGCGCGATCGTGACGTCGGCATAGGAGGCCGTGTCATTGCGCCAGAACTCGCCCAGCAAGCGAGCGGCGGGCCCCAAGAGATTGAGGTAAATGTCCTCTAGATTGGCGCCCCGACGCAGCCGATCGCCCACGGCGGCCAGCAGCGATCCGTGGCCCTCCATGATGGCGCGGCGCGCGAACGCCTCGATCTCGTCCTCGTCGATCTCGATCGCCGCATTGGGATGAAGCCGGCCGCCCTCGCGCAGTTCGAGCCGCGCGGGACCGTGCGCCATCATCAGACGCGGAATGATCTCGCTCTGGACGATCTGGGTTAAGGCCGCGTCGCGCGCGCTTGCGGCGCGGGCGGCGTTGGCCCCCATGAGGCCGAAGCCCAAAACGTCCCCATCGCCGCATGTTTCGAACAAGGCGGCCGAGCGCGCCCCCGCGCTCGGAGATGGAAGGCTGGCCATGCGGCCCCCTTCTCTAAAAGCGGGAAGTAGGATCTCGCGCTCCCCCGCGACCGCGCCGCTCCCGGCTATTGGCTTTGTAATGTCAAGCCATTGAGACGGGCGTCTCCCTGCCGCCGTCATGCTGCCTGGACAGCAAAACCTGCGACATTTTTACCCTACGCTCCGTTCAAGCGCATGGCGAGCAAAATCTTCTCCACCCGCCGCGTTGTGTCAATCTTTTTGGACGTTCAATTTTCTTGACATTAATCAGCCCCAGGCCCACCGTCTGCCCTGACGCAGAGCCAGGAGGCGCGCAATGTCCGCGACCGTCCGCCGCGAAAACGGCGTTTCCCCGAAGGGATTTCGCACGCAAAGGGGGGAAAAGACGCTGAACCTTTCCACCCTTGCCGATTCCTGGATCGACCTGGTCGCGCCCTGTCCGTGGCCCGCCCATACAGGCGTGCGCGCCCATCGCGCGCCGTCGCACCAGGCCAGAACGCCGCTTTACACCGCTCAGGAACGCGCGCGCCGCGATCGCTCGAAATGGACGCTGGTGCAGGCCGTGCTGGCGCCGCTGCAATTCGTGGTGTTTCTCGCCTCGCTTTTCTTCGTGGTGCGCTTCCTCGTCACGCATCAGGGCTACGAGATCGCCGCCGCCTCCGTCGTGGTGAAGACGGGCGTCCTCTATCTCATCATGGTCACCGGCTCGATCTGGGAGAAGGAGGTGTTCGGCAAATGGCTGTTCGCCCGCGCCTTCTTCTGGGAGGACGTGTTCTCCATGCTCGTTCTGGCGCTGCATACGCTTTATCTGGCGGCGCTGTTCAATGGCTGGTGGACCGCGCGCGAGCAGATGCTGATCGCGATCGCCGCCTACGCGACTTATCTCATCAATGCCGGCCAATTCCTGCTGAAGCTGCGCGCGGCGCGGCTTGAGACGGCGCCGGCGCGCATGAGCGGCGCATCGCACGCATGACCAGCGCGCTCCCCGACGCGCTGAGCGCCGCGCCGCCGAAAGCGCCGGTGGATAAGGCGGTTCTGCGCGAGCGCGGGCAGCGCGAAGTGTTCTGCGGGCTCACCGGCATCGTGTGGCTGCATCGCAAGATGCAGGACGCCTTCTTCCTGGTGATCGGCTCGCGCACCTGCGCGCATCTCATTCAATCGGCGGCGGGCGTGATGATCTTCGCCGAGCCGCGCTTCGCCACCGCGATTCTTGAAGAGAAGGATCTCGCCGGCCTCGCCGACGCCAATGAAGAGCTCGACCGCGTGGTCGATGCGCTCCTGGCGCGCCGGCCCGACATCAAGACGCTGTTCCTCGTCGGCTCGTGCCCCAGCGAAGTGATCAAGCTTGATCTCAAGCGCGCGGCGCATCGGCTGTCGCAGCGCCATGCCGGCGCGGTGCGTATTCTCAATTATTCCGGCAGCGGCATCGAAACGACGTTCACGCAGGGCGAGGATGCGTGCCTGGCCGCCTTGGTGGAAAGCGCGCCCGTCGCCGCGCCCGGCGCGGAGGCCGAGCTCGTGATCGTCGGCGCGCTGCCCGACATCGTGGAAGACCAATTCCGCCGAATCTTCGAGGAATTGGGGCTCGGCCACGTCAAATTCCTGCCGGCGCGGCGGAGCGTCGATGCGTGCGCCATCGGCCCGCGCACGCGCTTTCTCTTGGCGCAGCCCTTTCTCGGCGACACGGCGCGCGCGCTCGCCGATCGCGGCGCGACGCGCCTTTCCGCGCCCTTCCCGTTCGGCGCGGAAGGCTCGACCGCCTGGTTCAAGGCCGCCGCCGCCGCGTTCGGAATCGACGACATGCGCTTTTTGCGCGCCATCGCGCCGGCGCGCGAACGCGCCAAGCGCGCGCTCGCCGCGCGCCGCGAAACGCTCGAGGGCAAATCGGTTTTCTTCTTTCCCGATTCGCAGCTGGAGCCCTCGCTCGCGCGATTCCTCAATGAGGAATTGGGCATGCGGCTGATCGAGGTGGGCACGCCCTATCTCAACCGCGACCTTCTGGATCAGGAATTGCCGCGCCTACCGCACGACGCGGTGCTCAGCGAAGGCCAGGACGTCGACAAGCAATTGGCGCGCGCCCGCGCCGCCAAACCCGACCTCATCGTCTGCGGGCTCGGTCTCGCCAACCCGCTGGAGGCCGAAGGCTTCACCACGAAATGGTCGATCGAATTGGTGTTTTCGCCGGTTCACGGCTTCGACCAGGCCGGCGATCTCGCCGAACTCTTCGCACGCCCCTTCGTGCGCCGCGCGCAATTGAGGGTGTGAGGGATGAAGCTCGCCGTATGGACCTATGAGGGGCCGCCGCACGTGGGCGCGATGCGCGTGGCGACCGCGATGCGCGGCCTGCATTACGTGCTGCATGCGCCGCAAGGCGACACCTACGCCGATCTTCTGTTCACGATGATCGAGCGGCGCGACGCGCGCCCGCCCGTCACCTACACGACGTTTCAAGCGCGCGATCTGGGCTCGGACACGGCCACGCTGTTCAAGGATTCCGCGCGCGAGGCTTATGAACGCTTCCAGCCCAGCGCGATGATCGTGGGCGCCTCCTGCACGGCTGAACTGATCCAGGACGATCCGGGCGGGCTCGCGCGCGCGCTCGCCCTGCCGATCCCGGTGATCGCGCTCGATCTGCCTTCGTATCAGAAGAAGGAAAATTGGGGCGCGGGCGAGACCTTTTATCAGCTGGTGCGCTTCTTCGCCGGCAAGGACGAAGCCGCGCCCGCCCCGCCGCCGCGCGCGCGGCCGAGCTGCAATCTCCTTGGCCCCACCGCGCTCGGCTTTCGCCATCGCGACGACGTTGTGGAGGTCACGCGCCTCCTCGATCTTCTGGGGATCGACGTGAACGTCGCCGCGCCCTTGCGCGCCACGCCCGACGATCTGCGCCGCCTGCCGCACGCCGATTTCAATGTCGCGCTCTATCCCGAGATCGCCGAGCCGGCCGCGCGCTGGCTGGAAAAGACCTATGGGCAAAAGTGCGTGCGCACCGTGCCGATCGGCTTCAACGCCACGCGCGATTTCGTGCGCGAAGCGGCCGAACTCGCCGGTGTCGATCCCACGCCGCTCCTGGTGGAGCATGGCGCGCGCCTGCCTTGGTGGTCGCGTTCGGTCGATTCCAATTATCTGACCGGCAAGCGCGTCTTCATTTTCGGCGACGCCACGCACGTTCTGGCGATGGCGCGCGTGGCGCGCGAGGAATTGGGCTTCGAGGTCGCGGGCCTTGGAACCTATAGCCGCGAATTCGCGCGCGAAGTGCGCGCCGCCGCTGAGGCGCTGGGCCTCAATGCGCTCATCACCGAGGATTATCTCGACGTGGAGCGCGCGATCGAAGCCGCGCAGCCTGAATTGGTGCTTGGCACGCAGATGGAGCGCCACATCGCCAAGCGCCTGCGCATTCCGTGCGCGGTGATTTCGGCGCCGGCGCACGTGCAGGATTATCCGGCGCGGTTTTCGCCCGTGATGGGCTTTGAGGGCGCGAACGTTCTCTTCGACACGTGCGCGCACCCGCTCGTCATGGGGCTGGAGGAGCACCTGCTCACCATGTTCCGCGACGATTTCGAGTTTCACGACGGCGCTGGCGCTTCGCACCTCGCCGCTCATGCGCCGAACGCGGCGGCGCAAGCGCCCCCGACGAACGTGGAGGCCGCGGGCGCGATCGCCTGGAGCCCCGCCGCCGAGGCCGAACTTTCGAAAATTCCATTCTTCGTGCGCGGGAAAGCGCGCCGCAACACGGAACGCTTCGCCGCACAAAGCGGCCTGACGCGCATCGAACTCGACACGCTGTATGACGCAAAAAGCCATTTCGCGCGCTGACCGCCGCACGGCGGATCATACGCCTCTCAAGGTGGTGATTGTCTCGCTCGACAATCACCTCGCCGGCGTCGTGCGCCGCGCGGAGGAGACGCTGCGGCGCGACATGCCGGGCCTGACGCTCAAGCTGCACGCGGCGTCGGATTGGGCGGAAGATTCGGCCGCGCGCGCGCGCTGCCATGGCGACATCGCCACGGGCGACATCATCGTGGCGACGATGTTGTTCATGGAGGATCACATCCAGGCCGTGCTGCCCGCGCTCGCCGCGCGGCGCGATCAGTGCGACGCGATGATCGGCGCGCTTTCGGCCGGCGAGATCATCCGCCTCACCAAGCTCGGCCCGTTCACGATGGACGGCGCGCAAAAGGGTCCGCTCGCGCTTCTGCGCAAGCTGCGCGGCGCCAAGGGAAACGGCTCCTCCGGCGCGGGGCAGATGGCGATGCTGCGCCGGCTGCCAAAAATTCTACGCTTCATTCCCGGCAAGGCGCAGGATCTGCGCGCCTATTTCCTGACAATGCAATATTGGCTGTCGGGCTCGGAAGAGAACGTCGCCAATCTCGTGCGCTTCCTGGTTGGGCGCTATGCGGACGGGCCGCGCCGCGCGCTCCGCGAGGGCGTTGAGGCGCAAGAGCCGCGCGATTATCCTGAAATCGGGCTTTATCATCCGCGCGCGAACGGCCGCATGATCGAGCGCATCGAGGACCTGCCCGCGACGAACGGCAAGGCGGGCACGGCGGGCGTTCTCATTTTGCGCTCCTACGCGCTTGCGGAGGATGCGGGCCATTATGACGGCGTGATCGCGGCGCTGGAGGCCAAGGGCCTCAAGGTGCTGCCGGCCTTCGCCACCGGGCTCGACGCGCGCCCCGCGATCGAGAAATATTTCTTCAAGAACGGCAAGCCGTGCGTGGATGTCGTCGTCTCGCTCACCGGTTTCTCGCTCGTGGGCGGGCCCGCCTATAATGATGCGAAGGCCGCCGAGGAGATGCTCGCGCGGCTCAACGTGCCCTATATCTCGGCGCAGCCGCTGGAGCTGCAATCGCTCGATAATTGGCGCGCCTCTCCAGGCGGGCTGACGCCGGTTGAATCCACCATCATGGTGGCGATCCCGGAATTGGACGGCGCAGTGGCGCCCGCCGTGTTCGGCGGCCGCGCCGGTGAAGCGGCCATTCCGGCGATGGGCCGCAAGCTCGACGCACCCGCGCATGGGCGCATGCAGGCCGATCCCGAGCGCGCCGACGCGATCGCCGCGCGGGCGGCGAAGCTCGCCGCGCTGTCGCGCACGCCGGCGAAGAAGCGCAAGCTGGGCGTGGTGTTGTTCAATTTCCCGCCGAACGCGGGCGCGGCCGGCACGGCCGCTTATCTCGACGTCTTCGCCTCGCTCCACAACACGCTCCAGGCGCTCGCCAAGGAAGGCTATGACGTCGACGTGCCGGAGAGCGTTGAAGCGCTGCGCGCGCGCGTGCTTGGCGGCAATGCGGCCCGCTTCGGCATGGACGGGAACGTGCATGCGCGCATGCCCGCCGCCGATCATGTGCGCCGCGAACCGCATCTGAAAGAAATCGAAGCGCAATGGGGCCCCGCGCCCGGGCGCCAGCAGGCGAGCGGCGGCGAGCTCTTCATCCTGGGCGCGCAATTCGGCAATGTGTTCGTCGGCCTGCAGCCGAGCTTCGGTTATGAAGGCGACCCGATGCGGCTGATGTTCGAGCGCGGCTTCGCGCCGACGCACGCCTTCAGCGCCTTCTATCGCTGGCTGCGCGAGGATTTCGGCGCGCATGCGCTCGTTCATTTCGGCACGCATGGCGCGCTCGAATTCATGCCGGGCAAGCAGGTGGGCCTCTCCGGTGCGTGCTGGCCAGAGCGGCTGATCGGCGATCTGCCGAATTTCTATCTCTACGCCGCCAACAATCCGAGCGAAGGCGCCATTGCGCGCCGGCGCGGCGCGGCCACGCTCATCACCTATCTGACGCCGCCGATCGCGCAATCGGGCCTCTATCAAGGGCTGATGGATCTCAAGGCCTTGATCGAGCGCTGGCGCGCCGCGCCCAGCGAGGATCGCGACCGCGCCGGCCTTGAGACGCATATCCGCGAGGAGGCGCGCGGCCTCAATCTCGCGAGCGCGGACGGGGCGATCGTCGATCTCGCGAACGAGCTGCGCGAATTGGAAAGCGCGCTCATCCCCGAAGGGCTGCACATTATCGGCGCCCCGCCGGACGCGGCCGCGCGCGGCGACCTCCTGGAAGCCTATGCGCAAGCGCAGCCGCGCCCGCCGACGCGCGCGGTGATCGACGCGGTGATCGCCGGAACCAAGGGCGCGCGCGCCGCGCACAAGGATCTGGCGCGCATGGATGCGCTGCTCAGCGAGGATCATGAATTGCCCGCTTTGATGCGCGCGCTCTCCGGCGGCTATGTGCGTCCCGCGCCGGGCGGCGACATCGTGCGCAATCCGGATGTGCTGCCCACCGGGCGGAACATGCACGGCTTCGATCCCTTCCGTCTGCCGAGCGCCTACGCCGTGCGCGACGGGGCGGCGCAAGTGAGGAAGCTGCTTGAGCGCCACATGCAATCGGGCGCCGATTATCCGGACTCCATCGCCATGGTGCTGTGGGGCTCCGACAATCTCAAAACCGAAGGCGGCCCGATCGCGCAGGCGATGGCGCTGATGGGCGCGCGCCCGCGCTTCGATTCCTATGGCCGTCTCTGCGGGGCGGAATTGATCCCGCTCGAGGATCTCAAGCGCCCGCGCATCGACGTGGTGATGACGCTTTCCGGCATCTTCCGCGACCTGCTCGCGCTGCAGACGCGGATGCTGGCCGAAGCGGCCTGGCTCGCCGCCAGCGCCGATGAGCCGGACGAAATGAATTTCATCCGCAAGCATGCGCGCGCGCACGTGGCCGAGCATGGCGGCGCGCTGGAGACCGCCGCGCTGCGCGTATTCACCAATGCGGACGGCGCCTATGGCGCGAACGTCAATCAGCTGATCGACGCCGGCTGCTGGACCGACGAGGACGAACTGGCCGACGCCTTCCTCAGCCGCAAGAGCTTCGCCTATGGCCGCACCGGCGCGGCGGTGCGCCAAACCAAGGTGCTGGAGAACATCCTCAAGCAGGTCGATTTCACGTATCAGAATTTGGATTCGATCGAGCTCGGCGTCACCGCCATCGATCATTATGTGGATACGCTCGGCGGCGTCAGCCGCGCCGTGCAGCGCGCGCGCGGGCGCGAGGCGCAAGTCTATATCGGCGATCAGACGCAAGGCGAAGGCAAGGTGCGCACGCTGGCCGAACAGGTCGCGTTCGAGACCCACACGCGCATGCTCAATCCGCGCTGGCACGAGGGCCTGTTGAAGCATGGCGCGGAGGGCGTACGCCAGATCGAGGCGCACGTGACCAACACGATGGGATGGTCGGCCACCACGCATCAGGTGGCGCCCTGGATCTATCAGCGCATCAGCGAAACCTTCGTGCTCGACGAGGCGATGCGCAAGCGCATGGCCGATCTCAACCCCAAGGCGTCGGCGCGGATGGCCAATCGCCTGCTGGAGGCGCACGCGCGCAATTACTGGCGACCGGATGAAGCGACGCTCGCGGCCCTGCGGAACGCGAGCGACGAATTGGAAGACCGCATCGAAGGCATTCCGGCTACGGCCTGAGGAGATATATGGCGACGCTCGATCTCACCCGACCCACGCGCAAGCCGCCAGACGGCGAAGGCAGCGTGCAAGTGCATCTGGACCCCGCGCTCAAGATCGGGCGCGCGCAAGTGTTCGCGATCTATGGCAAGGGCGGCATCGGCAAATCGACCACCTCCTCCAACCTCTCGGCGGCGTTCTCGCTCCTGGGCAAGCGCGTGCTGCAGATCGGCTGCGATCCCAAGCATGACAGCACCTTCACGCTGACCAAGAAGCTCGTGCCCACCGTGATCGACGTGCTTGAGAGCGTGGAATTCCACACCGAGGAGCTGCGCCCAGAAGATTACATGTATGAGGGCTTCAATGGCGTGATGTGCGTGGAGGCGGGCGGACCGCCGGCGGGCACGGGCTGCGGGGGCTATGTGGTCGGGCAGACGGTGAAGCTCCTCAAGGAGCACCACCTGCTGGAAGACACCGATGTCGTCATCTTCGACGTTCTGGGCGATGTGGTGTGCGGCGGCTTCGCCGCCCCGCTTCAGCATGCCGAGCGGGCGCTGATCGTTACCGCCAACGATTTCGATTCGATCTTCGCGATGAATCGCATCGTCGCGGCGATCAAGGCCAAGTCGAAGAATTACGATGTCCGCCTCGGCGGCTGTATCGTCAATCGCAGCGACGGCGTCGACGAGGTGGACCGCTATGGCGAGGCCGTGGGGCTGTCGCGGCTGGCGCATTTCCCAAATCTCGACGCCATTCGCAGAAGCCGGCTGAAGAAATCCGTGATCTTCGAGATGGACGATGTGCGCGAACTCGATCCGGTGCGCGCCGAATATCTGCAGCTCGCCGAAGGGCTCTTGGCCGGCGGCAAGGAGCATGACGCCAATCCGATGAAGGACCGCGACATTTTCGATTTCTTGGGGTTTGAATGATGGCGAGCGCGATCTATTCCGAACGCCGCGCGCGGCTTGAAACCTATTTCAACCGCACCGCGCTCGACGCCTGGGCGCAACTGACGTCCGACGCGCCGGTGAGCCGAATTCGCGC
Source organism: uncultured Caulobacteraceae bacterium (assembly GCA_964563395.1). Classification (GTDB taxonomy): domain Bacteria; phylum Pseudomonadota; class Alphaproteobacteria; order Caulobacterales; family Aquidulcibacteraceae; genus JBEVOS01. Next base: position 15,027 of record CAZLWK010000026.1, on the reverse strand, counting down.
CACGGTTCGGGCCGGGCGCGATGAAATGCGCGCGACGCTTCTTTCCTGGCTGCCGGGCGATCTTAACGCCGCGCGCGTGCTCGACGCCGGTTGCGGCACGGGCGCCTTGAGCGTGGAGGCGGCGCGGCGCGGCGCCCAAGTCACTGGCGTCGATATTTCGCAGAGCCTCATCGATCTGGCGCACGAGCGCGCGCCCAAGGATGTCGGCCCCGGCGCGATGCGCTTCATGGTGGGCGATATGAGCGCGGCCGAACTCGGCGCGTTCGATCATGTGGCGGCGATGGATTCGCTGATCCATTATCCCACCGCCGAAATCGTGCGCGTGCTCGGGGCGTTGGCTGAGCGCACGCGGCATTCCATCGTCTTCACAATCGCGCCGCGAACGCCGGCGCTCTCAATGATGCACGCCGTGGGCAAGCTCTTTCCGCGCGGCGACCGCGCGCCCGCGATCGAGCCGGTGAGCCCGGAACGCCTGAAGCGCCTGATCGGCGCCGATCCCGCCTTCGCCGGCTGGCGCGTAGCGCGCGAAACGCGCGTGACGAGCGGCTTTTACATCTCCCACGCCATGGAGCTGACGCGCGCATGAGCGATGGGCGGGCCACCGAACGGATGAGCTGGAGCGTGCTGATCGCGCGCCTCCTGCCGTTCGCGGATTCCGCGACCAAGGACTTGCCGCTGCCGCGCCTTCTGCGGCTCGCGCTCTTTCAAGTTTCGGTGGGCATGGCGGCCGTGCTGCTTACCGGCACGCTGAACCGCGTGATGATCGTGGAGCTCTCCATGCCAGGCGCGCTGGTCGCGCTCATGGTGGGCCTGCCGCTGTTGATCGCGCCGCTGCGCGCGCTGATCGGCTTCAAATCCGATACGCACCGCTCCGTGCTGGGCTGGCGGCGCGCGCCGTTCATCTGGTTCGGCTCGATGCTGCAATTCGGCGGCCTCGCGCTGATGCCGTTCGCGCTGCTCATCCTCTCCGGCGACACGCATGGACCGGCCTGGATCGGCCACGCCTCGGCCGCCGTGGCTTTCCTCCTTGTCGGCCTCGGCATGCACATGACGCAGACGGCGGGGCTCGCGCTCGCGGCCGATCTGGCGACGGAGGAAAACCGTCCGCGGGTGGTGGCGCTGCTCTACGTGATGCTGCTTATCGGCACGCTGGTAAGCGCGATCGTGATCAGCGGCCTCTTGGTCGATTTCACGCCGGTGCGTCTCATCCAAGTGATTCAGGGCGCGGCGGTGGCGACGATGGCGCTCAATCTCATCTCGCTGTGGAAGCAGGAAGCGCGCAATCCGGCCGCGACCGCGCACGATCGCGCGCACGATTCCTTCGCCGACCAATGGCGCACGCTCGTCGCCACGCCCGGCGCGCGCCGCCTGCTCGCGGCCGTGGGCCTCGGCGCGGCGGCGTTTTCCATGCAGGACGTTTTGCTTGAGCCTTATGGCGCGCAAATCCTCGATCTGTCGGTCGCGCAGACGACCGCGCTCACCGCGCTTTGGGCCGGCGGCATGCTCACCGGCTTCACGCTCGCCGCGCGTCAGCTGAGCCGCGGAGGCGAAGCCCATCGCCTGGCCGGCGGGGGCGCGCTCGTGGGCGTGGCCGCGCTGTCGCTGATCGTGCTCGCCGCGCCGATGCAATCGGCGATCGTTTTCTGCGTCGGCGTCGCCGGCATCGGTCTTGGCGCGGGCCTCTTCTCGGTCGGCACGCTGACATCGGCGATGACGCTGGCGCGCGAAGGCCGCACGGGCCTTGCGCTCGGCGCCTGGGGCGCGGTGCAGGCCACGGCCACCGGGCTCGCCATCATCATCGGCGGGGGCGCGCGCGACGTGATCGGCGCGCTCGCCATGTCCGGCGCGCTCGGCCCCGCGCTCGCCAATCCCGCCACCGGATACAGCTTCGTCTATCATCTCGAGCTTGGCCTCCTGTTCGCCACGCTCATCGCCATCGGACCGCTCGCGCGCCACGCGCCGAGCGATTTGACTCGCCCCGCCGGCCGTTTCGGTCTCGCGGATTTTCCAACCTGATCGTGCGGAAGCGGAGACGATCATGCCTTCCTATTTCAATGGCGGCCTCGATGTGACGGAATGGGTGCTCTACGCATTCTGGCTGTTCTTCTTCGGGCTTATTCTCTATCTGCGCCGCGAAGATCGCCGCGAGGGCTATCCGCTCGAGGATGACGTCACCGGCCAGAAGGAAGCGGGCTATGGCCTCTTCTTCTTCGCTTCGCCTAAGACGTTCCGTCTGCACAATGGCTCGGTGGTGCAAAAGCCCAACGCCGCGCGCGACACGCACGAACTGGCCGTGATGCGCACCGCGCCATGGGCGGGCTCGCCGCTGGTGCCGACGGGCGATCCGATGACGGCGGGCGTCGGCCCCGGCGCCTATGCGCACCGCGCCAAGGAGCCGGACCGCATGCATGACGGCACGCCGCTGATCACGCCGCTGCGCGCCACGCCTGGCTATTCGCTGCACAAGGGCGATCCCGATCCGCGCGGCATGGCCGTCGTCGGCGCCGACAATGCGGTCGCTGGCACGGTGAAGGATGTTTGGGTGGACCGCGCCGAATATCTGATCCGCTTCCTCGAAGTGGAGTTGAGCGGGGGCGGCACGGTGCTTTTGCCGATGACCATCGCCGACGTGCAGCGCTATCGCCGCCGCGTGAAGGTGTACGCCATTCTCGCCAAGCATTTCGCGAACGTGCCGCGTATCGCCAAGCCCGATGAAGTCACGCTCGATGAAGAAGAGCGCATCATGGCCTATTATGGCGCGGGCGCGCTCTACGCCACGCCGGCCCGCGCGGAGCCCTGGCTATGAGCGAACACGATTTCGAGCCCATTCGCGGCCTGCCGGGCCGCTTGCCGGAAGGCGAGCGGATCCTGTGGCAGGGCGAGCCCGATTGGCGCCTGCTTGCGGTTCACGTCTTTCATGTGCGCGCGATTGCGCTCTACTTCCTCGCGCTCATGGCATGGCGCACATACGCGGTCTTCGCCGGCGGCGCGGATGTGTGGACAGCCATGAGCGCGGGGTTCCTGTTCGCCCCGCTCGCCGCGCTTACGCTGGGCGTGCTCACCTTGATCGCGTTCCTGATGGCGCGCACCACGGTCTACACGCTCACCAATAAGCGCCTCGTGCTGCGTCATGGCCTTGCACTCACCAAGGCCGTGAACGTGCCCTATGCGGTGGTGGATGCGGCGGCGGTGAAGCGCCTCGATGGCGGCGGCGGCGATCTGGCGCTGCACCTCAAGCCCGGCCATCGCCTCGGCTATCTGCATCTGTGGCCGCATACGCGCCCGTTCAAGTTCGCAAGCCCCGAGCCGACCTTGCGCAGCATCAAGGACGCCGACGCGCCAGCCAATATCCTGGCGCGCGCGCTGCGCGAGACGCACGGCGCGAACGCAGCGCCCGCGCGCCGCGAAGAGCCTGGCGCCGCGACCGCGCCAGGCGCGGCCACGCCCCTCGGCGCGGCCTAGAAAGGAACGAGACGATGAGCGCGATCGATAAAGAACAATTCCCCAAGCCGGCGCTCTACGCGGCGGCGGCCTTGATCGCCTTTTCCATCATCGGCGCGGGGACGATGCGCTGGATGAGCCTTAACGCGCCGGCCGATGCGGTGGAGGCCGCGCCGGCGACGATCGCGGCCGCGCCCCTCTTCTTCACCGATGAAGAAAGCGGCGCGGTGCTGGTGCATCACCAGGACGGACGCCTCCTGGCGCGCTACGATGTGGGCGAAGGCGGCTTCATTCGCGGCGTGATGCGCGCGTTCACGCGCGAGCGGCGCAGCCACGGCATCGGCCGCGAACAGCCCTTCCTGCTCAGCGTCGATGCGGAAGGCACGCTCGCCATGACCGACGCGACGACAGGCCTGCGGGTCAATCTCAACGCCTTCGGCAAGGACAATCGCGCCGCCTTCGCGCAGCTCCTGGTCGCGAGCGGAGCGATTTGATGGCGGCCTCGCCCCTTCCCTTCGGCCGGCGCATGGAGACCACGGCCTGCACCATCCGCATCGAGCATACGGGCGAGCACCTGCACGCCCATGTCGAGCTCGACGCGCACGACGATCTGCGCCCGGGCGACAAGGTGCGCGTGCATGGCGCGCCAGTGCGCGTGCCGTTCGGGCAGAGCCTCGAACTGCGCCGCCCCGCCACCGTGACCCGCGCGACCTGGGTGGAACGGCAATGGACGCGCCTTGCCGCCCATTTCGAACTCACCGAGCTTTATGAAGTCAGCTTCTCACCGAGGAGAGCGCTATGACCACCGCGACGCTGGACGATGTCCGCTTCGACACCAACAAGATCGCGCAGGAAGACACGGTCCTGGCGCCGCGCTTCTACACGACCGATTTCGCCGAGATGGACCGCATCGACGTCACGCCCGTGCGGCGCGAGTTCGACGCGCTGATCGCCGAGATGCAGGCCGATCCGAACAAGAACCATTTCCGGCGCACCGAAGCCTTCACCAACAAGCTGGAGGCGCTGGAGCCAGAGCTGCGCAAGGAATTCGTCGATTTCCTGGTGAGCTCGCTCACCGCCGAATTCTCCGGCTGCATCCTCTATGCGGAGATCGTCAAGCGCTCATCCAATCCGGACGTGAAGACGCTGTTTCGCCTGATGAGCCGCGATGAATCGCGCCATGCCGGCTTCATCAACGAGGCCCTGAAGGATTTCAATATCGGCGTCGATCTCAGCTTCCTGACGAAGACGAAGAAATACACCTTCTTCAAGCCAAAATTCATCTTCTACTCGGTCTATTTGTCCGAGAAGATCGGCTATGCGCGCTACATCACCATTTTCAGGCAATTGGAGCGCCATCCCGAGCTGCGCTTCCATCCGATCTTCGCCTGGTTCCGCGAATGGTGCGCCGATGAATTCCGCCACGGCGAGGCCTTCGCCATGCTGATGCGGGCCGATCCGAAGTTGCTTACGGGCATGAACCGGCTCTGGATCAAATTCTTCCTGCTCGCCGTCTACGCCACGATGTATGTGCGCGACCATGCGCGCCCCGCCTTCCACAAGGCGCTGGGCATGGATCCCACCGACTACGATTATCGCGTCTTCTCCATCTGCTCGGAGATCACCAAGCAGGTGTTCCCGTTCACGCTCGACATCGACCATCCCGGCTTTCGAGGCGCGATGGAGCAGCTGCGCCGCGCCGTGGAGGGGATGAGCGCCGCCAAGACCGAGGGCGGGCTGCTTTCCTGGCCCAAGCGCATCGCGCATGGCCTCAGCGCCGCCACCGCGATGATCAGCCTCTATTTGCTGCCGACCATCAGCCACGAAACACCGCGCAATGTGCGGCTGACGGCGGCGTGGTGAGCGCATGAGCCTTCTGGATCTCCTGCCCGCGATCGCCTTCGCACTCTTCGTGTGGTGGTTCGGCACGGGCGCGATCCTGTGGCTCGATCGCCTGCCGCGGCGCACCTATGGGTGGAGCTTCGCGGGCGCGAGCCTTTTGAGCCTTGGCGCGATCGGCGCGATCATCGCGAGCGCCGGCGACAAGAGCGCCATGGGCGCGATGACCGCCTTTCTCGCGGCGATTATCGTGTGGGGCTGGCATGAGATGAGCTTTCTCATGGGCTTCATCAGCGGCCCGCGCAAAACGCCCTGCCCGGCGGACGCACGCGGCTGGCGCCGTTTCCGCATCGCCGCCGAAACGCTGATCCATCATGAGATCGCGCTGGCGCTGACGGGCGTGGCGCTCCTCGCGCTGATATGGGGCCAGCCCAATCAGGTGGCGGCGCTGACCTTCCTGATCCTGTGGGCGATGCGGCTTTCAACCAAGCTCAACATCCATCTGGGCGTGCCGCGCCTGACCGAGGAATTCCTGCCCGAGCATTTGCAGCATCTGAAATCCTATTTCCGCAAGCGGCCGGTGACGGCGCTGTTTCCGCTGTCGCTGCTCGCTGGCGCGGGCGCGGCGATCGTTCTGGCGCGCATGACGTTCGCGCCCGAGGCAAGCCAATACGAAGCCTATGCGGCGGCGCTTTTGATGACGATCACGCTGCTCGGCCTCATCGAACATCTGTTCTTGTATTTGCCGCTGCCCGACGCGGCCTTGTGGCGCTGGGCCATGCCCAGTCCGCAACCGCGCCTCAGCCAAGATCCGGTAGGGAGAGAAAAATGAACTATGAAGCCTTCTTCCAGGAGCAGCTCAAAGGGCTGCGCGACGAGGGCCGCTACCGGGTCTTCGCCGATCTGGAACGCAAGCGCGGCGCTTTTCCGAAGGCGCATCGCCATGTTGGCGACGAGGTGCGCGACGTGACCGTCTGGTGCTCGAACGATTATCTCGGCATGGGCCAGCATCCCAAGGTGCTCGCCGCCATGCATGAGGCGATGGATCGCTGCGGCGCGGGCGCGGGCGGCACGCGCAACATTTCCGGCACCAATCATTATCACGTGCTGCTCGAGCGCGAGCTCGCTGACCTTCATCAGAAGGAAGCGGCGCTCGTCTTCACCTCGGGCTATGTCTCGAATTGGGCCACGCTCGGCACGCTCTCGGCGAAGCTGCCGAATTGCGCCGTGCTGTCGGACGCGGGCAATCACGCCTCGATGATCGAAGGCATCCGCCATAGCCGCGCCGAATGCATCGTGTTCAAGCACAACGATCCGGCCGATCTCGACCGGCGTCTCGCCGCGCTCGATCCGTCGCGGCCGAAGCTGGTGGCGTTCGAAAGCGTCTATTCGATGGACGGCGATATCGCCCCGATCAGGGAGCTGTGCGACGTCGCGGACGCGCATGGCGCGATGACTTATCTCGACGAAGTGCACGCCGTCGGCCTTTACGGCCCGCGCGGCGGGGGCGTCGCCGAGCGCGAGGGGCTGATGCATCGCCTCACCGTGATCGAAGGCACGCTCGGCAAGGCGTTCGGCGTGTTCGGCGGCTATATCGCGGCCTCCGAAGCGCTGTGCGATTTCGTGCGCAGCTTCGCCTCGGGCTTCATCTTCACCACCGCGCTGCCGCCGGCGGTCGCCGCGGGCGCGGCCGCCTCGATCCAACACCTCAAGGTAAGCCAGATCGAGCGCGCGCGCCATCAAGAGCGCGTGGCCAAGGTGCGCAAGAAACTCGAAGCGCTGGGCATTCCCTGCCTCAGCAATCCCAGCCACATCATCCCGGTGATGGTGAAGGACCCCGTCAAGTGCAAGCAGATCAGCGATTGGCTGCTCGACAATTACGGGATCTATATCCAGCCGATCAATTATCCCACCGTGCCGCGCGGCACGGAGCGGCTGCGCATCACGCCCTCCCCGATGCACAGCGACGAAGACATCGACCATCTCGTGAGCGCGCTGTCCGAGCTCTGGTCGCAGTGCGCGCTGGCGCGCTCCGTGGCGGCCGCGTGACGGGATGCGGCTGACGAACGAAACCTTGACCGCGACACGCGCGCGCTGGCCCGACAGCGCGCCCACGATCATTTCCGGCATCGACGAGAGCGGCGCGCTCTATCCGCTCGAAAAGATGGACGCGCATCGGCGAGGGCTGAAGCACCTCGCCGTGTCCGTGTTCGTGATGTCGGGCGATGAATTGCTGATCCAGCAGCGCGCGCCGGGGAAATATCATTCCGGCGGCCAATGGGCCAATACGTGCTGTACGCATCCGTTCTGGGGCGAGAGCGCGCATGCCTGCGCCTTGCGCCGCGTGCGCCAGGAGCTCGGCTTTTTCACGCCGCTCAGCGAGCATGGCCTGTTCGAGTACGAGGCCGACGTCTCCGATGGGTTGCGCGAGGTGGAGCGCGTGCACGTTTTTCACGGCGCGGCGATGCGCCGCTCCGTCGTGGTGCGGCCCAATCCGGAGGAAGTGAGCGCGGTGCGCTGGGCGCGCATCGGCGATCTCGTCGACGAGGCCGAGGACGCGCCGGAGCGCTTCACGCCCTGGTTTCGCATCTATCTCGCCAATCGGCGCGCGATCGGGCTTTAGGCTTTCTTATCGCGGCCGACGGGAACCACGTCGCGCCGCGCCTGCGACAACACCCAATCCGAAATCAGATCGAGATCGAGCCTCGCGCGGATCATCGTCTCGCTTCCGATCGGCGCCTCGGCCAGCACCGCGCCCGATGGATCGATGACGATCGTCGGGCAGGTCTGATCCGGCGCGGCATTGTTGGCGCCGACGATGAAGCGCTGCGTCTCGCCCGCGCGGCTGATCAGATGCGCGCGCCAGAGCGCGTCGCCGCGCGTTGAGCCCACCGCATTGTTCACGAAGGCGAAGATCTGCGCGCCCTGTTCGGCCAGAAGCCGCCATTGCTCGGGATAGCGAATCTCGCGGCACATCTGCACGCCGACGATCGCGGCGGGATCGTTCAAGGCGAGGACGGGCAGCGCATCGCCCGGCGTGAACGCGCCGCGCTCGCTCTGCGCCAGATTGATCTTGTCATAGCGCCAGGGCACGCCCGCCGGCCCTAGATAATAGGTCGCGTTCCGCCAGGCCTCGCCCTTGCGCACGCACGCGCCGACGAAGAGATGCAGGCGCCGCCGCCGGCACAAGGACGCGATCGCATCGCGCGCGGCCTCGGTGGCGGATTGATCGAGCCGCGTGGTGAGCTCAGGCACGGGCGCGTAGCCGGAGAGCGCGCCTTCGGGCGCAACGACGAGCGCGCCCTCTGGCGCTGCATCGAGGAAGCCCGCGAGCGCGCGCGCATTCGCGGCAGCGTCCATCGTCACGCGCATCTGGATGGCGGCGGCTTCAACGAGGCGCGTCATGGCCTGGTGTCTTGAAGTACGGAAAGCGCGCACGCAAGAGCGCGGCCTGGGGTGACAGGCCGCGCTCTCCTCCCTCTCGGGAGTTCGCCGTCAGGGGGATGGCGGCGTTTCGGTGCTTGGCGCGGTGAGCGTGCCGGGTTCGACCGGCGCATCCGAGCCCACGCCTGGCGAGAGGCTTTGATCCACGGGCGCACCCTCGGGAGGAACGGCCATCGGATCGGCCGGCGGCGTCGGCACGAGCAACGCATCCGGTACGGGCGGGGGCGGGCCGACATAGCCGGCGCTGATGTCGTAACCGGGCGCGAAATGGTGCGCGAGCGCCCATTCGTACCAATTATTGACCGCCGTGCCGCTCAAGAGAATGCCGATTCCGCCGGTGAGCGTGGTGAGAACCGCGAACCACCAGGCCCAGCGATGGATGGATTCCATCGTGGCGTTGAAGCCCATGGTCCACCGCCAGAACAAGGCCGCGCGCTCCGTCGCCGTGCCGCGATCGACGATCTGTTCAATCTCGCGCTCGCCGCCATAGCGCGACACCGCAAGGATGGTGGCGCCGTGCATGGCGAACAGGAGCGCCGATCCATAGAGGAAGGCGATCGAGAGCGCGTGGAACGGATTGTAGAAGAGATTGCCGTACGTGATCGAGAACGCGCCGGTCCAATCGAGGTGCGAGAAGATGCCGAACGGCACCGCCTCGCTCCAGCTCCCCATCAGGATCGGGCGAATGAAGCCCAACACCAGATAAAGGAAGATGGCGGAGGCGAACGCCCAAGCCACATGCGTGCCAAGGCCGAGCGCGCGCGCGCGCGTATAAGTGCGCACCCACCAAAGGATGATCGACGTCGTCAAGAAGAAGCCGGCCATCAGCCACCAGCCGCCTTGCTGCAGCGGTGGAAAGATGTTCAGCCCCTGCTCGGGCGGCGGGGGATCGAGCGACAGCCAGGCAAGGCTGCGCACGAACGTCACCACATCCCAATTCACCGACGCCAACATGTTGAGGCCGATGATTTCGATCGCGATGAAGCCGGTGAAGAGCGAAGCCACGCCCGTCCAGCCGAGATAGATCGGCCCGATCTGCGCATTGCCGATCCAGCCGAACAGGCTTGAGAACCAAGGCTTGCCCTCGCGCGGCATCGAGCCGTCGCGCAGCGGAACGCCCATATCGCCGGGCCCGCGCACCTGAATCTGGGTGAAGATGTTTTGATAAGCCGCCATCTCAGCCTCCCAGACCCCAGACCGACAATCTGTTGAAGCCGTCCCACCATTCGGGCCAGCCAAGCGACCAGACCGGACCGGAGATGATCATGCAGATCGCGCTGAATATGCCCGCCGAGAGCGCCAGGAAGAGGCCAAGGCGGTGAATGCCGAGCGTGCCGATCGAATAGCCCAGAATGTCCCGGAAGAAGGTGTCTTCGTGTTCCGGCGATTTCACGTCCTCGCCGCGCCCAGGATTGGTCGCCGACAGGATCAGCGAGCCGTGCAGGGCGAGCGCGAAACACGTCGTGAAGAAGAACGTGATCGCGATCATGTGCGCGGGATTGTAGTGAAAATTGATGTATTGGTAGCCGGTGTTCGACACCCAATCCAAATGGCTGAAAATCCCATAGGGAAAGCCATTGGCCCAGGCCCCGAGCAGAACCGGCCGCGCCACCACCAGCGTCAGATAGGCGAGGATCGCCACACCGAACGCGATGGGCACGTGCAGGCCGATGCCCAGCTTGCGCGCGATTTCAACCTCGCGCAGCGCCCAGGAGATGAAGGCGCCCGCCGCGCAGATCGTGATGATCTGCCAAAGGCCGCCCTCCTTCAGGGGCGCGAGCCCCAATCCGTATTCCGCGCTGGGCGGGTTGATGCTGATCAGCCAGACATTCCATGTCGGGCCCAAGGCCGCGCCATAGAGAATGAGCGCTGTGCCGAGCGCGGCGAAGAAGATCGTCGTGACGCCGAAGAAGCCGACATAATACGGCCCCAACCAGAAATCGAACAGATCGCCACCGATCAGGGTGCCGCCGCGCACGCGGTATTTTCTCTCATAGCTTAGGAGCGCCATCGTCTCCTCCTCCGCCCTGCCGGCGCTTCAATCGTCGCCTGCGTGCTCAGGTGTGCAGAAACATGCTTGGCCGCGGCGAACGCTTTCGATGACCGAAAACGCCCGCCGCGAACCGTGCGAGCCCATCGCCCGCCTTGGCGCCTATACAGGCGACGTCGGCGTAGTGATCGACAATTCCGCCGCAGCCGCGGCGCCTGCGCCTGGACCTTCGATCCAGTTGAAGCGATCCGTGCTGAGCAGAATGAAGTGGATCAGCACCGCGAGCACGAACAGGAAGACGAACAACCCAATCAGCACACGACGCGGATCAAAAAGTAGCCAAATTTTCCACATGGTTCAGTTCCCCCTATCCGAAGAAAGCCGAAGCCATTTGGCTGGCCATTTGGACGCCTTCCTGGAGTTCGGCGTAGCCGCCTGGTCCAGGAAGCCAGGGACGCCACATCCAAACGAGGAAGTGGGCGCCGATGGCGATAAGCGTGAAGAGAATGAAGCTCCCCATAAAGATACGGTGGAACTCTTTCGCTTCAGCTTCCGTCAGGCCCGATAGTGACCCAGTTCTTTCCATTTACGATCCTCCGCTTTGCTTGCCGGCATTGCCGCGGCCGCGGAGTGCGGCCTTTGGATGGTCAAGCCGTTTCCGGTCATGACGAACGATTTGGCGCGACGGACCAAACCCGGACCAAACATGTGCGCGCACCAGGTGCGAATACCTGGGGCGCGAATGAGTGAGGCGCGCGCAGATCATGCGGCGTGCCCTTCAGAAAGCATGGCTTGCGCGCCCGCGACGCGCTGCAACGAGACATGGCTTTCGCCGGCGAGGCGCGCGGCGCGCTCGGCGGCGTCGCGCAATCGCTTGGCGGCGGAGATGCGCACGAGAATCGGCTGCTTCTCCACGATATCGTCGAGCGCGCGCTTGGCGTCGGCGTCCCAGACCAGTTCCAGATGGCGGCGCGCGGGCGTGGCGTCGGCCTTGTCCATCTGCGCGGCGAGCGGAAGGATGTGGAAGAGCGCGTCGAACAGCGCGTTGCACACTTCCTGCGTGATGTAGGTGGCGCCGGCATAGCCCATGAAGGGCGTGCCCGTGTGGCGGCGGATCACCGCGCCAGGGAAGGACGCCGGAATATAGCTCGCGCGCGTGCCGAACTCGGCCATGTACATGCGCTCATTGACGCTGCCGAACATAACGAGCGGCGGTTTTTCCTTGAGCGCTGTGCGCACGGCTTCGTTATCCGGCTTCACGCCCGCGCGCCGTGAAAGCGCGAATTGGCACGGCAGGCCCAGATCGTCTTCCAGGAAGGCTCGCACGCCGCGCGCATAGGTTTCGTTGGCGACGATGGCGAAGCTGGCCGTGCCGAAGAAATCCTGCGTCACCGAGCGCCACAGGTCCCAGATCGGCTTGATCGTGGTGTGCTTCTCGCGCGCGATGAAGGGCTCCGGATCAATGCCGAGCATTTCGCCAAGCATGCGCAGGAAGCGCGTCGTCGAATCGAGCCCGATCGGCGCCTGCAGATAGGGCCGCTCCATCGTCTCACACAGATTGCGGCCGAACTCGCGATACATGCACACGTTCATTTCCGCGTCGGCGAGCTTCTTCACGTCCGCGAGGTGCGATCCGAGCGGAAAGACCATGTTGACCTCGGCGCCGATCCCTTCGATCAGGCGGCGGATCTCGGCGAGGTCCGAGGGCATGTTGAACGTGCCGTACATCGGCCCGATGATGTTGACCTTGGGCTTTGCGCCTTCCTTGCGCGGCTTCGGCTTCGGCACGCGCTTGGCGCCGAATTGGGTCCACAGCCAGGTGAGCGCGCGGTCCGCGCTCTGCCATTGATCCTCGTCGATCGTGCGCGGCAGGAAGCGCTGAATGTTGGTGCCTTCCGGCGTTACGCCCCCGCCGATCATTTCCGCGATCGAGCCGGTGACGACGACGGCGGGCAGATCGGGATCGAGCGTTTTCCAGGCGCGCTTCATCGCGCCTTCCGTGCCGTGCTGGCCGAGCTCGTCCTCGCCAAGACCGGTGACGACGATCGGCAGCTCGTGCGGCGGCAGGCCGTCCGTGTAATGCAGCACCGACGTGACGGGCAGATTCTCGCAGCCGACCGGGCCATCGATGATGACCTGCAGGCCCTTGATGGCGGTGAAGGCGTAAACCGCGCCCCAATAGCCGCCGGCGCGATCGTGATCGAGGATGAGCGTCATGTGCGCTCCCCGCAGTGCGCACGATCGCGCAAGAAACGCGAATTTGGGCGATCGTGATCGAGGATGAGCGTCATGTGCCCACCGCCTCTTCCGCCGCGCGCGCGGCGGCGCGCGTCTTGGCGTAGCGCGCCTTGAATTCGGGCCGATCGACGGGCGTATCTTCCCAGACGCCGCTCGTCGCGCCGTCGCCCACGCCCTCGAAGAAAGCGCGCATCGTATCGAAGCGGCTTTTGTTCTTCAGCGCCGCATTGATGACCTGCGCCAGCGAGCCGGCGCCGGCCGGGCCCATGAGCGGGCGCGCGGAAATGAGATTGGTGAAATAGAGCGCCGGGATCGCGCGCTGCTTGGCGTGCTGCACGACGGGCGTGGTGCCGATGGCGAGATCGGGGCCGAATTCCGCGATGGCGGCGATGTCCTGCTCGAGCGAGGCGCGATATTGAACGCGCGCGCCATGCGCTTCGAGCCAATCGCGATCGGCTTCCGACCAGGGCGTGCGCGGGCACGCCGTGCCGACATAAGGCACCTCCGCGCCGCTCTCGATCAAAAGGCGCGCGACCAGCAATTCGGAGCCTTCATAGCCCGACACGGTGACGCGCCCCTTGATCGGCGCGCCCGCGAGCGCGGCCTCGATCGCGGGCAGCGTTTGATTCTTCGCCGCGTCGATGCGCGCGCGCGCGATTCCGCAGGCCTGACCGACCGCTTCGAGCCAAGCGGCCGCGCCATCGCGCCCCACGGGCGCGGAGCCGAGCACGGTGCGGCCGGCGGCGTGAAACTCGCGGATGGAAGCGGTGTAGAAAGGATGGATGGCGGCGACGGCGGCGCAATCGAGCGCGGCGTAGAGTTCGCGCCATTCGCGCGTGGGCGCGACCGGCCCCGCGGCCAGGCCCATCGGCGCCAGCATCATGCCGATTCCCACCGGATCGGCGGGGAACATTTCACCCAGCAGCGTGATCGTGGGCAATTGCGCCCGTTCGCGCGGCGCGGCGACCGGCCCCTGCTCGGCTTCGCGCCGCGCATAGGCGAGCATCGCGCCGGCGAGCACGTCCTTCGCTTCCGCATGCGTGGGCACGCCGAAACCCGGCACGTCGATGCCGATCACGCGCACGCCATTGATCTCTTTCGGCAGCAATTGCAGCGGCACGCCGGAAGCCGTGGGCACGCACAAATTGGTGACGACGATCGTATCGTAAAGCGCGGGATCGGCGAGCTTATGGACCGCGTCGCGAATATCCTCGAACAGCTTGCCGGTGACGAGCGTTTCGGAATTGAACGGCACATAGCCGACCGTGCGGCGCGCGCCATAAAAATGCGAGGTGAACGTCAAGCCATAGACGCAGCACGCCGAGCCGGAGAGCACGGTGGCCGTGCGCCGCATCCGCAGGCCCACGCGCAGCGAACCGAAAGCGGGACACATGCTTTGCGGCTGATCGTGCGGGCCCTTCGGATAATCGGCGGCGTAACGCGCCAGCGTTTCGCTCTTGCCCGCGGCCGCGGCGGCGGCGTGCAATTCGCCTTTGCTGCCGCAGGCGCCCGCCTCATCTCCTCCCGCAATCGCGGATGAAGCATAGACGTCCAAATCGGGGGCGGCTCGTTCGTCCATCACACCGCGTCGTAAATCACTTCGAGGGACGCCTTCGGCGCGTAATCGGCGCCGCGCATGTCGGCTTGCGTCGCCGGGCGTAGCACCACTTCGCCGCCGACCTGATCGGGCGAGAAAAGGCCCAGGAGACCGTCTTGCGTGAGCGGCTTGGGGCGCACGGGCGGCGCGTCGGCCACATTGGCGGCGAGCGCTTCGAACAGCGAGCCCCAGCGTTCGCCGGGCCGCGCGATGATCTGATAATTGGCGCTCTTGCGGCGGATATCCTCGTCGGCGGGAATGGCAGAGAGCACCGGAATGCCGACAGCCTCGGCGAAGGCGGCCGCCTCGCCCGTGCCGTCATCCTTGTTCACCAGCATGCCGGCGACGCCGACATTGCCGCCAAGCTTGCGGAAATATTCGACCGCCGAACACACATTATTCGCCACGTAGAGCGATTGCAGATCGTTCGAGCCGACGACGATGACCTTCTGGCACATGTCGCGCGCGATCGGCAGGC
>CAZLWK010000025.1:0-43559 GCA_964563395.1 uncultured Caulobacteraceae bacterium | reverse complement strand
CATAGGCGTCGGCAATATCACCCACGAGCGCCACGCGCGCCGCCTCAAGGTCTGCCTGGGCGGCATCCTCGAGCGCGCGGGCCCCGACAATCGACGCGTTCAGCCGCCCGAACAGCGGTACTTCCCACGACGCGCCGAGACCGCCTGAGCCAACCCCATAGGCATCGAGAAAATCCGTGCCAGCCGCCGCGCCCCCTTCACCGGTGCCCGGCTGCACCACCACCTGATTGCCCGCGTCGTCGGCCTCGCTCACCGCCTGCGCGTTGCCCGTCAGGGCAAGACTCGGCGCAAAGCCCGCAATGGTCGCGCGTGCCTGGGCGCGGGACTGGCGGATGCGCAGGGCGGCGGTCTGCACCGACACGCTCTCCGTCATCGCCTCGCGCACCAGCGCGTCCAGCGTCGGGTCCGCAAACGCGGTCCACCACGCCGTGGCGTCCGTCGCCGGGGCCGGGGGAATCGCCGCGCGCCACGTCTCGGGCAGGGTGCCGACGGTGGGCTTGGTGCTCGGCACCTGCGCGCACGCCGACAGAACCGACAGCGCGCAGACGGCGTAAAGGGCAGGGCGGAAGGTCATGGCGGCACTGAACCTCTTTGCGTTCCCGGAACAATCCCGCGCTTGACCTTCGTTGCAGTGCGGAATAAGCGAGCGAACGTTCGCTTTCGGAATATGTCCACTGGCCCGCACCGTCAACCCTGATCGCGCTGCTGAACGCCGCCGCCAGATCCTGGAGGCGGCGCTGACGTGCTTTCGTCGACGCGGCTTCCATCAGGCGACGATGCAGGAAATCTGCGCCGAGGCCGGCATCTCGCCGGGCGCGCTTTACCGTTATTTCTCCTCCAAGTCCGACATTATAGCCGCCATAGCCGAGGACGATCGGCGCGAGATGGACGCCATCATGAGTGGCGTCTGGACGGGGGGCGGCTTCGTGGAACGGCTCTGCAGTTTCGCAGCCCGAACGATCGGCCGCTTCGCCGAGGAGGCCGCCGGACCGATCTTCGTTGACGTGTTCGCCGAGGCCGCGCGCGACCCCTTGCTCGCGGCGCGGCTCAATGAAATCGACCAGGCCGGCCTCGCCCGCATGAGCGAAGCGATCGCGCAGGCGCAGCGCCGCGGCGAGGTCGATCCCGGTCTCGATCCCTACAGCGCGGCGCGCACGCTCTTCTCCGCGATCGAAGGTCTCGCGCTGCGCAACGCGCTTACGCCCGCCTCCGACACGGAAGGCTATGTCAAAGAATTTCGAGCGCTCGCGGAGCGCTATCTGGCGGTGCAGTCATGAAGCCCGACATTTTCGCCAGCGCGCAGGCGCTGTTCCGTCGCGTGAGCGACAGTTTCGCCGATGACGCCGACGCGAGCGCGGAGGAGAACGCCGCGCGCAAACGCCGCCGCGTCGTCATTATCGGGCTCGGCGCCGTTTTCGCCGCGTCAGCCGCGATCTATGCGCTGACGCATCTTGGCCAGCCCGCCGCGCCCGAAATCAGCCAGGCCGATCGCGCCCAGGCGGTGTCCGTAGCGACGATGCGGACGATGAGCTTCGCGCCCACGGTTTCGCTGCAGGGCGAGGCGCGTCCGCGCCGCGATTTCATGGTCACGGCCCCCTCGCAGGGCGTGCGGATTTTGCAATTGCTGGTGGACGAAGGCGATTATGTGCGCGCGGGCCAGCCGCTCGCGCGGCTCGATACGGCATTGTCCGACGCGCAAGTGCGCCAGGCTGAAGCGAACGTCTTGTCCGCCGAAGCCGATGCACGCCGCGCGGCGGACGAATATGCGCGCGCCGAATCCATTCGCGAATCCGGCGCCCTTTCCGCCGAAGCGATCGAACAGCGCCGCGCCGCCGCCACCGCCGCGCAAGCCCAGCTCAACGCCGCGCGCGCCGCGCTCGCGGAAACCAATGCGCGCCTGCAGGGCGGCTATGTGCGCGCGCCGGCGGCGGGCCTTGTGATTCAGCGCA
This sequence comes from uncultured Caulobacteraceae bacterium, assembly GCA_964563395.1. Lineage (GTDB taxonomy): Bacteria > Pseudomonadota > Alphaproteobacteria > Caulobacterales > Aquidulcibacteraceae > JBEVOS01. The sequence continues at coordinate 41,610 of CAZLWK010000025.1, read as the reverse complement.
TGGCGGAAATCGGCCGCCCGGTCGATGGCCAAGTGTTGTTCCGCATCGCCGGCGACAACGCGCTTGAAGTTGCAGCGGAAGTGGCGGAGGCGGATGTTCTGGCTCTTCGTGTGGGGCAGCGCGCCACCTTCCAGCTTGTCAACGGCGAGACTGTGACGGGCGTTTTGCGGCGCCCGCCGGCGGCGATCGACAGCCAGACCCGCACCGGCGAGGCGCTGTTCGATCTGCCGCGCGGCACCAGCGTGCGCGCGGGCATGTATCTTCGTGGGGAGGCCGAACTCGCGCCGCGCGAGGTGAACGCGGTGGCGCAATCCTCGGTGCTCTATCAGGATGGCGACCCTTACGTTTTCGTGGTGGGCGACGACAATCGCGTGCGGCGCATGCCCGTCACGCTCGGCCTGCGCGACAACGGCATGGTCGAGATCGCGAGCGGCATCGATCCAACGATGCGCGTGGTCGGCTCCGGCGCGGCATTCCTGCAGGATGGCGATCTGGTGCGGCCCATCGCGCCGGCCGCGCCGCCGCAGGACGCGGGCGCGCGCGAAGCCATCGATCTGCGCGGACGCGCCGGCTAAAGTTTCAAAGGATTAGGCGCGCCCCATGGCTTGGAACATCTCCGCCACCGCGATCCGCAACCCGATCCCGCCGATCGTGCTGATGCTGGCTCTGCTCTTCGCGGGCGTCACGGCCTATATGCGCCTGCCAATCAACCAATTGCCGAATATCGAATTCGGCGCGTTTCAAGTGATGGTGGCGCTGCCGGGCGCGGCGCCGGCCGAACTTGAAACGCAAGTGACGCAGCGCGTGGAAGCGGCGCTGACCAGCATCAACGGCGTGCGGCGGATGAATTCGGACATATCGCCCGGCATGTCGACCACCATGGTCGAATTGGAATCGGGCACGGATGTGCTGCGCGCGGTGCAGGACGCGCGCGACGCGGTGGGGCGCATCCGATCCGATTTGCCCGCGGACATCACCGAGCCGGTGATCCTGCGCATGGACGCCGCATCGCAGCCGATCGGCTATTTCGCGGTGGAGAAGGACGGCGCAACGCCCCAGGAAATCTCCTGGTTCATCGACAACGACCTGACGCGCGAGCTTTTGGCGATCTCCGGCGTGAGCCAAGTGCAGCGCATCGGCGGCGTGCAACGCGAAGTGCGGGTCGAGCTCGATCCCGAGCGTCTGCGCGCCTATGGCGTTTCAGCGGATTCCATTTCCGCGCAATTGCGCGCCGACAATGTGGACCTGCCCGGCGGGCAGGCGCAGGTTGGCGGCCAAGCGCAATCGATCCGCACGCTCGGCGGCGCGCTCACCGTGGAGCAGCTTGCTCAAACCCGCATCACTGGTTCGGACGGGCGCGTGCTGCGACTCTCCGACGTGGCCACGGTGACGGATTCCGCCAGCGATATGACCTCGATCGCGCGCTACAATGGCCAGCCGGCGGTCGGCTTCTTCATTCAGCGCACCAAGGGCGCGAGCGAGGTCCAAGTCTATGACCGCGTTATGGAGCGGCTCAACGCCATCCAGGAAAACGGGGGCGGCTTCTCTTTCCGCGAGATCGGCACCGATGTGATGTTCACGCGCGGCCTGCACGAAGGCTCGGTCGCGGCCTTGATTGAAGGCGCGCTCTTGGCGTGCATCGTGGTGTTCCTGGTGCTGCGCGATTGGCGCGCGACAATCATCGCGGCGACCGCCATTCCGCTCGCCGTCATTCCTACTTTCGCGGCGATCGAACCGCTCGGCTTCACGCTGAACATGATCACGCTGATCGCGCTGGCGCTGGTGGCGGGGGTGCTTGTCGACGATGCGATCGTCGAAATCGAGAACATCGTGCGCCACATGCGCATGGGAAAAACCGCTTATCAGGCCGCGCTCGAGGCCGCGGATGAAATTGGGCTCGCGGTCGTCGCCACCACGTTCACGATCATCGCCGTGTTCCTGCCCGTCGCCTTCATGACCGGCGAGATGGGCCAATTCTTCAAGCAATTCGGCATCACCGTGGCGTTCGCGGCGTTCTTCTCGCTGGTGGTGGCGCGTCTCATCACGCCGATGATGGCCGCCTTCTTCCTCAAATCGCATGACGTGGATGAAAAGCCCGGCGTCATCATGGACACCTATCGCGCCATTCTGGGATGGGCGATCCGCAAGCCCATCGCCACGGTGGGCATGGGCGTGGCGATCTTCGTCGTCTCCATCCTGGTGGCGGCGCAGGTGCCGTTCGTGGTCATTCCGCGTCTCGATGCGGGACAAATTCAGGTTAGCGTAGAGGTGCCGCCCGGAACGCCGCTGATGCAGGCGGACCGCGTGATGCAATCCATGGCGGGCGACATCGCGACTCTGCCGCAAGTGAAAAGCTCCTTCACCACGGTGGACGGCGCGGACGGCGCGGCGACGTCGGGCACGATCTTCGTCTCGCTGGTCGATCGCTCCGAACGGCGCGAAACCGCCTATGACATGCAAAACATCATGCGCCCGCTCTTGCTGCGCTATCCGGATTATCGAACCTCGTTCATCAATTTCCAGGGGGGCGAGGCCGGCGCCGACATCACTGTGCAATTCGTCGGGCAGGATCCGCGCGCGGTGAATGCGGCGGCCGATGCGCTGGTGGCGCAAATGCGTCCAATCGAAACGCTGGCCGACGTGAAATCCTCCGCATCGCTGCAACGGCCGGAAATCATCATTCGTCCAAGGCTGGAGGACGCGCGCCGGCTTGGCGTGTCCGCCGCCGATCTGGCGAGCGCTGTACGCATCGCGACCACGGGCGACGTAGAGCAAAACCTCGCCAAATTCGATTTGGCGGACCGCCAGATTCCGATCCGCGTGCTCATTCGTCCCGATCAGCGCGCCGATCTCGATGTGATCCGCGCCCTGCCCGTGCGCACGGCGTTTGGCGCGCCCACGCGGCTCGACGCCGTGGCCGACGTGTCCTTCTCGCTCGGCGAAGCGACCATCGAGCGCCGTGACCGCGAGCGCGCCGTGACGGTTTCCGCGAACGTGCTTTCCGGCATTCTGAGCGAGAGCCAGCAGGCGGTGTTCTCCTTGCCGGCCGCGCAGAACCCGCCGGACGGCGTGCGCCTCGTGCTCAGCGGCCAATCGGAAGATTCGGTGGAGATGTTCACGGAATTCGCCAACGCGATGCTGTGGGGCATCCTCTTGATCTATGGCGTGCTGGTGCTCCTGTTCCGCGATTTCTATCAGCCGCTGACGATCATGACCGCGCTGCCGCTTTCGATCGGCGGCGCCTTCGCGGGCCTCATGCTCGCCAATCAGCCCTTGTCGCTGTTCGCGCTGATCGGGCTCTTGATGCTGATGGGCCTTGTCACGAAAAACTCGATCCTGCTCGTCGATTTCGCGATCGAGCAGATGCACAAGGGCATGAGCCGCAATCAGGCGCTGATGGAGGCGGGCATGAAGCGCGCCCGCCCGATCGTGATGACCACGTTCGCGATGACCGGCGGCATGATTCCGGCGGCGGCCGGCTGGGGCGTGGACGGCGCACTGCGCCAGGGGATGGGCGCGGCCGTGATCGGCGGGCTGATGCTCTCGACGCTGCTCAGCCTCATCTTCGTGCCGGCGGTGTTCGTGCTGGTGGACCGTTTCGAGCGCCTGGTGAGCCCCTTCTTCTCGCGGCTGTCCACGCGCGAGAAGGAAGCGGACGCGGCGGCCGCCCGCCATCCCGCCGAATAATTAGAGCCTGTGCCCCGCGATGATCGCGGCATTGGCGGCGAACAGCAGGATGGACAAAAAGAAGAGCCAGGGAACCCGGCGTGCGCCGGCCTTCCATGCGCGCCATTCGCCATAGCCGCCAACACCCACAAGCGCGGCCGATAGCGCCATCAGCCAAACTTCGTGCGCGTGCAGAAAATGATGCGCCTCGCTGACCATGCCGCCCAGAAGGCCGGTGGAGGCGCCGGCAGAAACCAGAAGCAGCGCCGCCGGCAAGCCGCAGCACAGGGCGTGCAGCGCCACCATGGCGGCGTGCGCCGAATGCGCATGGCCGGCGCGCCGATGCGCCTCCGCCTCTGTGTTATAGTGTAACATCACGCTGACCATGAACCGGGCCACCGCGCCCGTCAACGCATCGGCGACGGGAATTTTCCGCGCGCCGCGCGCGCGCGCTTCCGCCGCCGCCGTCGAAAAGCCAAACTTGTAACGTTCTCGGAAACCATAGCCGCTTAAGCAGCGGGCATCGCGCCCGCAGCGCTCCCTGGGTGACACATGCCCCGCTCACAACCGCCCGCCTCCAACATCATCGAAGCCGATTTCCAGGCGGTGCAGGAGGCCGTCGCACAGCAAGGCGCCAAGGCGCCAACGCCGGGCCGTCTGCTGATGATCCTGGCCGTGATGTTGGGGCTTGTCTGGATTGGCGGCGTCGCCGCGGCCGCGCTCATCACGTTTGGGCAAGCGCGCCTTCTTGGGTTCAACGCGGTGGAGGCCGCCGGCCTCGGCGCGCTTGCGCTCCTGCCGGCGTGCATGATCTGGATCGCCGGCGCGATGGCGAGCGAAGCCGCCAAGACGCGGGCCGAAGCCAAGCGCCTTGCCGACGCGGCCAATCAATTGCTCGCCCCCGCGCCGGGCGCGGAAGCGGCCACGCGCCGCCTCGCTGTGGCGGTGCGCGGCGAGATCGCCGCCCTCGATCGCGCGCTGGAGCAAACCATCGCGCGGCTGCGCGAGGTGGAAGGTCACATAAACAAACAGCAGAGCGCGGTCAGGAACATCGCCGATCAGGCCCGCGCCGGCGCCGATCAAATGATTCTCGGCATGGAGCGCGAGCGCGCGGAATTGGTGCGCCTGGCGCAAGATTTGAACGCCCAGGCCTCCTCCATCGGGCAATCGATCAGCCGCCACACCAAGGCCATAGCGGACGCCGCGCGCGACGCGGAAACGGAGGTCCGCGCCGCGGACGAGGCGCTCGATGCGCGTTTGAGCTCATTCGGCGCGGCGGCCGCGCTCATTTCCGATCGCACGCACGCCGTCACGCACGCCGCCCAAGCCAGCGCCGACAGCGCGCTGAAACTTGAGCAGGCCCTCGCCACCGCGCTCGACGTTCTGGCCAAGGCGACGCAGCTGACGGACGCCGCGCGCGAAAGCGCCGCCGCCGCCACCTTGGCCGCCAATTCGACCGCCACCTCCGTGCACAACACGACGGCCCGCGCGGTGGAGGACGCCAAGCGCGCGGCCGAGATGATCCGCGGCGAAGCCTCCGCGGTGGAGCGCGAAGCTTCAAGCGCGCTCGAGCGCCTCCGGGACGCCGCGAATTCGGCGCGCACCGCGGCCCATGACGTGCGCGGCGCGGTCGATCCGCGTTCAACGGGCAAGCCGCTGCGCGCCAACGCGCCGACGAATTTCATGCTCCGGCCAAGCCAGCCGACGCCGCCGCCGCCGCAGGCCGCGCCCCCGCCGGCCGAGCGGCCCGGCCTCTTTGGCGAACCGGCGCCGCAGCCCGCGCCCGCGCGGCCTCCTGCGCAGCCAGCTCAAGCCGGGGCCTGGACGTGGCGCGATCTGCTGACCTCGATGGACTCGGAGGAAGCGCCGCCAGCGCCGCCGCGCCAGACAGCCACGGAACAACCGCGCGAGGACCAGGGCGAAAGCGATCCCATCGCCCGTCTCCAGCGCGCCGTCACCGAGCCACGCCTGAACAGCCATCCGATCCCCGCCGCCGCCGCCATCGAGCGCGCCGGCGTGCGCCTCAATGAGGCGCTGTCGCGCGGCGCGCTCGACCGCATCGCCCAGCGCGCCCGCAACGGCACCCAGGCGCGGCGCCGCGCCGTGCGGGACGCCGCGCCGGACGCGGTGAACGCGGTGGCCGACTTCCTCGACCGCGACGCCAACGCCCGCCAGGAAGCGGCGCATTTCCTCAAGGCGGAAGGCGCGCGCATCGCCGAACTCTTGAGTCGCGGCCGGGCCACGATGTCCGCCGACGCCACGCGCATCTTCCTCCTCTTGGACGCCGCCGCCGGCTAATCCTTAACGCTCCGCGTCGCGCCAAATTGGCGCGCGCCCGCGCGCGCGGCGCTGGCATGTGCGTTGCACCCCGCCTTCGGCGGCCCCTTGGGGCGCGTCCTGAGGGTTGCGAGATGGATTTCAAGAACTTGGAGCCTCGCGAGATCGAACTCGCCCGGTCCGAACCGCCCGCGCCGCCGGCTCGGGACGTGTTCAGCTGGGCCGCGTTCGGCGGGGGCCTTGCCGCCCTCCTCTGGCTGGCGGGCGCGATCGGCGTCCCGCTCAGCCTCTACGGCGCCGAGGGCCTGGCCGCGCTGCATCCTGCGCAGCAGGCCGCGTTCGCCGCGCTCGCCCTTGGCCCAGCGGCTCTCTTCTGGCTTTGCGCGGCGGCGGCGGGTGAAGCTGCGCGCGCACGCGCCATGGCCGGCGAAGCCGCCGCGCTCGCGCGCGAAACCTTCGCGCCCGATCACACTCGATCCCTGGCGGCGCAGCGCTTCGGCGCCGACGTGCGCGCCGAGATCCAGGCCCTGAACGAATCCGTCGACGCCGCGCTCGATCGGCTTGGGGAATTGGACAGCGCCGCGCAACGCAATGCCGGCCTGTTCAGCCAAACCCTCGCCGCGACGCGCGACGACGCCGATGTCGTGCTCCAGGAATTGTCGCGCGAGCGTGAAGCCTTCGCCGCGCTGAAGGAAGACATCAGGGCGCAAACGGAGGCGCTGGCGCAGCAAGTCGGTCGCCAGGTGCGCCTCCTGCGCGAAGCCTCCAAATTGGTGACGAGCGAAATGTGCGCGGCGGAGAACGCGCTCGAAGATCATCTGGCCGCCTTCAACAACGCCGCCGCCGTGATGGCGCAGCGCACGCACGCCTTTCAAAACGCCGCCACGCTGGCGCGGAGCTCATCGCACTCCATGGAAGAGACCATGGGCGCCGTGCTTGAACAGCTCGGCGAAGCGACCAAGCTGACCGACACCGCCCGCCGCTCCGCCGAGGAAGCCGCGCACGCCGCAACCGGCGTGGCCAGCGCCGTGCGCGAAGCGACGCAAGTCGCCATCTTCGAGGCGCGCAAGGCGCCGCAGCTCATCCGCGCGGAATCGGCCGCGCTCCAGGATAGCGCCAAGACGATGCTGGCCACGTTGAAAGAAGCGGCCGAAGCGGCGCGGGAGGCTTCGCACCATGCGCAGGCGGCGGCCGACCGCCACGCCGCCTCCATCCAGCAGCGTGTCTCCGCGCTCGCGGCCCAACCGATGCGGCCCGCCGCGCCGGTCCAGCAGGCGCGGACCCAAGCCGCCGCGCCGCGCCAAGCGCAGGCGGACATGTCGGAAGAATGCGCGCCGGCGAAGGCTGTTGGCGCACGCGGCTTTAGCGGCCTCAAGGGCGTCACCGGCTGGAGCAATGTGATGCCGCCGAGCGCCATGCGCGCCGCCGCTTTGGATGAAGACAGCGACATCTTCGCGCTTGCCGATTTCGGCGCGCCGGCGAACGACCCGGACGCCGTGCTCAAATCGCAAGCGATGGAACTTATCACGTCCGTCGGCGTGGAGCTCGATGAGACGCTCGATGCGGCGGCGCTGGAGCAGATCGCGCACCGTTCGCGCATGGGCGCGCTCGCGCGCCGCCGCGCGGTGACGGAAGCCGCGCCCGTCGCGGTCAGCCGGATCGCCCGCCATGTGAAGCGCAATCAGGCCGCGCGCATCGTGGCCAATGATTTCCGCAGCCGGCCCGATCTGGCGAAATCGGAAGAGACAAGCTCGGACCTGGTGCGTGCGTTCCTGTTGATCGACGCCGCGCTGGCCTGAAGCCGTAGATTTTTCACACTGGTCAAACTTTGCGCGCCCTCTCACGAGGGCGCGTAACTTTTTGTGGCCGGCAGCATCATGAAGCGGAGCATCAGCGCGAAGCCCGCCGCGCAAAGCGCCGTCATCAGCCAATAGCCGCCCGCGCCGGCGCGATCGTACAACCAGCCGGAGGCCAAAGTCGCCGCGCCCATGAAGAGACCGCCATTGAGCGCGGCGTAGAGCGTCTGCATGAAGATGGAGACATCGTCCGGCGTCTCGCGCTGCAGCACGCGCAGCGCGCCGATATGGGCGGGAAAGAACGTCAGCACGTGCAGCGCCTGGATCGGCCAGAGCACCCATCCGGTCGGCGCAAGCGCGAGCGCGCTCCAACGCACGACGCCGCCCAGCGCGGCCGCGACGATCAAATGCTCCGGCAGCACCCTTTGCTCGACGCGCCGCAACGCCAGCAGAAAACCGATCTCGACCAGAACGGCGAAGCCCCAGAGCATGCCGACAATGGTCGCGGAGACATCCTGCCCGCGCCAGACGATCGCGGAGAACGCGTAATAGAAGGCATGCCCAGCCTGAATGCAGGAGCATGCAAGCAAAAGGTAGAGAATGCGCGGCTGCGCGGCGATGGCCAATCCGCGCCGCAAACGATTGCGAAAGCCCGGATTGACGCGCGGCGCGGGATCCGGCGACAGGAGAAAGCACGCCGCCAGCGCAGTCAATGCAAGGCCAGCCAACGTCCAGAGCGGCACGGCCAAGCCAAGACCGATGGCGGCGATGGCCGCGCCGCCGCCAATATTGCCCAGCATGAAGAAGGTGGAGCCGATCGCGCGCGACACGCCGAACGGAAAACCGGTTCGCCCGGCGATGCGCAGCGCCGCGCCTTCCAGCGTCGGCGAGAGATTTTGCCCCACCACCTGCGCGACGAACCCGATCGCGAAGATCGCCCAGAACCCGTCGGCGAGGTAAAACAGCCCGGCGAATAGAATGAGCGTTGCGATCGCGATGTAGCGCAAGGGCGCGCGCCGATCGGCATACCCTTCGGCCCAGGCCGCGATGGCGGGACCGGCGGCGATCCGTGCCAGCATCGCCGCCGAAAGAACCGCGCCGATCTCCGTTCCCGAAAGCCCGCGCTCAACCTCCAGCCAGCGCGGCAGGAACGGCGCGGCCATGCCCCATGCCGAAAACATGGCCGACATGGCCAGCGTAACGCGCGCGGCGGGCGAAAGGAGCGCGCTCACTTGCGGACAAGCAGGAACGCATACGCCATCAGCCCCCAACCGATGAGGAAGGCGACGCCGCCGATCGGCGTCACCGCGCCAAGCACGCGCGGCGCGCCGAACGCCATCGCGTAAAGAGAACCGGAAAACAGCACGATGCCGATCAGAAAGGCGATCTGCGCGCCGCGCCACGCCCAGCCGCCCCAGGCCGCGATCATGATCGCCAGCACCACGAGCGTATGGAACATCTGATACCGCACGCCGGTGTCGATCAGCGCTTTGGCGCGCGCATCATCGATTCCATGCGCGCCGAATGCGCCGATGGCGACGCACAAGAAGCCCGAAAGCGCGATCAAGAACCCCATGCGACCCTCAGCGCGGCGGAATGGAATACGTGACGACGGCGTGCGCGCACACATCCGCCGCGCCGTCGCCGCGGATGGACACCTCGCCCACGGCCAGCGCCTTGCCCAGCTTGAGCATGCGCGCTTCGGCGATGAGATCGCCCGGCGCGGGCTTGCGCAGGAAATTGATGGAGAGGTTCGTGGTGACCGCCAGGGGCTTGAGGCCCACCGCCGACAGAACGAGCGCGTACATGGCGAGATCCGCAAGCGTCATCATGGCCGGGCCCGACAACGTGCCGCCGGGCCGCAGGCTCGACGGATTGAAGACCGCGCGCGCCCGCACGCAGCGTCCATCCGCGTATTCGATCAAGGCCGGATCGCCGAAGACGGAGCGCAAAAAGGCGTTCAGCGCCTCCGCATCCAAGAGCGCGCCTTCCCCGCCGGAACCTGCGCCGCGCGCCCCGCCCTCTGTTGAACTCCCCATGGCGCTCAGCATAAGTGGGCCAAAGCCGAGGGAGAAGAGCGGTGCTGACCAGGGGCGATGATTTTCCGATCCACCAGACGCCGGAGCCGATTGCGTTTTCGGGGTCAGACCGCAATTTCTATGACCGCTATTTCTTCAATGGCATGGCGCCGGACGGTTCGGGCTTTTTCGCGCTGGCGTTCGGCGTTTATCCGCACCTCAACATCGCAGACGCGCATTTCTCGCTGCTGCGCGATGGGGTGCAGCACAGTCTCCACGCCTCGCGCATCCTCGAAATGGAGCGCATGAATCTCAGCGTGGGGCCGATTTCCATCGATATCGTCGAGCCGCTCAAGGCCACGCGCGTGCGCATCGACGGCGAGGGCGTGAAGGCCGATCTGTTGATGACGGGGCGCAGCTTTCCCACGCAGGAGCCGCGCTTCACGTTGCGCCATGGGCCGCGCACGATCATGGATTATACGCGCTTCACGCAGGGCGTGCGTTGGAGCGGCTGGGTCGAATTGGACGGTGCGCGCGTCACCTATGCCGACGCGCCGGGCGTGAAGGACCGCTCGTGGGGCGTGCGCCCGATCGGCGCGGCCGATCCGCAACAGACGCCGCCCGTGCGCGCGCCGCAATTTTATTGGCTATGGGCGCCGACGGCGTTTCCGAACCATTCGCTCTACGCCCATTCCAACGAGGATGCGCAGGGCCATGCCTGGAACGAAGCGGCCGTGCTCTCGCGCGACGGGGCCAACGCCGCCGAGGACGGCCATCTGAAAAAGCAGCGCTTCTCGATTGAGTGGCGCAAAGGCCAGCGGCACGCCGCCGCGATGCGCCTTGAGGCGGAAGATCAGGCCGGCCGCCCGGTGCAGGTCAGCTGGACGCCGATCGAGCGCTTCCAGATGAAGGGCATCGGCTATGGCCATCCGGAATGGACACATGGCGGCTTCAAGGGCGCGCTCGCCGTTGCGCGCGAGAGCTTCAAGCCGGCCGATCTCAATCCGCTGGAGCCGCAAAATCTGCACATCCAGGAAATCTCGCGCGCCAAGCTCGTTTGCGCCGAGGGCGAATTCGAAGGCATCGGCAGTTTCGAACAGCTCGTGATCGGCCCACACGAGCCAAGCGGCTTTCGCGAGATGCTGGACGGCGCGCGCTGAGCCCTCATGCTGACGCCCGCCGAGATCGGACGATTGGAAGCCTATCTGACGCGCGCGCTCGGCGAGGGCGGCGCGCTGAAGATCGACAATCTCGTGCGCATTCATGGCGGGGCGAGCCGCCAAACTTATTCTTTCGACGGACTCATCATGTCGCGCGGCATGGAGGGGCGGCGCGGCTTCATTCTGCGGCGCGATCCGCCGGCGAGCCTCATCGATACAGACCGCGCGCTCGAATTTGCGGCCTATCGGTCCATGGTGCGCGAGAACGTGCCCGCGCCACGTCCGCTCGCGCTCGTCACCGATAGAAGCGTGCTCGGGGCGCCGTTCTTTATCATGGAGCGGGTCGAGAATTCCCAAGGCGCGAGCCCCTTCAACGCCAAGGCCTTCGGCGCGCATGCTAAATCGATCGGGGGCGACTTCTTCGACATAATGGGTCGCATCCATGCGATCGATCCGGCGCGCACCGAATTGGCGCAGGTGACGATCACGCCCGATCCGCGCGCCTCATGGAAACGCGAGCTCGATCATTGGACGGCGATCATCGCGCAGGATGCGCTTGAGCCGCAGCCCATCGTATGGGCCGCGATCCGTCGCCTGCGCGCCAATCCTCCGCCCCCGCCACGGCGCTGCACCATCGTGCATGGCGATTATCGCATCGGGAATTTCCTGCATGACGGCGCCGGCGCGATCACCGCCATTCTCGATTGGGAGCTCGCCCATATCGGCGATCCCATTGAGGATTTGGGCTGGGCGCTCGATCCGCTCTGGTCGCAGGGGCGCACCGATCTGGCCGCCGGCCTCTTGCCGATGGAGGAGGCGATCGAAATCTGGGAGGACGCGGCCGACGAGGATTTCGATGCGGAGCGCTTTCGCTGGTGGTCGCTGTTCGCGCACGTGAAGGGCGTGGCGATCTGGCTCACCTCGAGCCGCACCTTTCATGAAGGCAAGAACAGCGATCCGGTTCTGGCGTTTTCCGGCTGGTATTGCCTCACGCGCCACAATCAGATCATCGCCGAGCGACTGGCCGCCGCTCCGCGCGGGCTCATCTGATGAAGCCCTCGATCAGCCAAATCCTGATGGGCGGCGCCGGCGCGCTTAACACCGATATCGCGCCTCATATCAAGGGCGATCCCTATGCGCTGGGCGCGGCGGGCATAATTGGGCTGTTGATGATCTTGAGCGCGCAAGAGTCCGAGCGTGCCGCCGATACGCTGGTGAGTGAGCAGGAGGCGCTGCGCGTGCTCTTCGCGGACGCGGCCGGCGTCGATCTTCCCGCGCCGCTGCGCGCCGAGCTTGCGCGCGCGGCCTCCGCGCCCGCCGCCCCCTCGCTGCGCCTCGCCGATCTGGAAAGCGAGACCGCCGCGCTGAAGGCCCTGCTCATCCGCCTCCATGAAGCGCTGGAGGCGAGCCCTTTCGATTGGGCCGAAGCGCTGGAGGCGCGCATTTGGGAGATTCTCAAGCTCGGCGCGGCTTGCCGGGCGCTCTATCTGCCAACGCTCTAGCGCATCACGCGTAATTCGACGCCGCCGAGCGCAATTTCAGCATCGCCCGCTTGAAGGGAGGGGCGACGGCCCCTAACCGTCCACCCATGAACGCCCATGCCGCGCCGCCCCGCCGCGACCTCCTCCCCGCGATCGAGCCATATCGAAGCGATCTCCTGCGCGTCTCCGCGCTGCACACGCTCTACATGGAAGAAGCGGGCAATCCCAAGGGCGCGCCGGTTATCTGTCTACATGGCGGGCCAGGCGGCGGGCTCTCGCCGGAAATGCGGCGCTTCTTCGACCCAAGCTTCTACCGCATGATCCTCTTCGATCAGCGCGGCTGCGGCCGCTCCGCGCCGCACGCGGAGCTGGGCGAAAACACGACATGGGATCTCGTCGCCGACATCGAGCGCATCCGCGAGAAACTCGGCGTCGAGAAATGGGTGGTGTTCGGCGGCTCATGGGGATCGACGCTGGCGCTCGCCTATGCGGTAAAGCATCCGGAGCGCGTGGCGGGGCTGATCCTGCGCGGCATCTTCCTGCTGACGAAGGCGGAGCTGCGCTGGTTTTACCAGGAAGGCGCCAGCAACATCTATCCCGACGCCTTCGAGCGCTACGCGGCGCCGATTCCGATGGAAGAGCGCGGCGACATGATCGGCGCCTTCTATCGCCGTCTCACCAGCACCGACCGGCAAGTGCGCATTGAGGCGGCGCGCGCCTGGTCGCGCTGGGAAGGCGAGACGATCTCAATCGCCGGGCCGCCCTCGCTGCCGCCGCGTTTCAATGAGGATAGATTCGTCGACGCCTTCGCCCGCATCGAATGCCATTATTTCATCAATGAAGGCTTCTTCCCGCGCGATGGCTGGCTCTTGGACGAAGCGCGCGACAAGCTCGCCGCCACGCCCACGCGCATCGTGCACGGCCGTTACGATATGTGCACGCCGCTCGCCTCGGCCTGGGCGCTCAAAAAGGTTATGCCGCACGCGCAGCTGGAGATCATCGGCGATGCGGGCCATTCGAGCCTTGAGCCGGGCATCGTCGATGCGCTGGTGCGATCCGCGCAATGGATGCAGACGGGCGCGGCCTGGGCCCAGACTCGCTAAACATCCAAAACGCTAGAGCACGGCTTCGATCAGAGCCGGCCCCTTGGCGGCGGCGAGACGCGCGAATTGGCGATCGAAATCGAGCGCGTCCGTGCAGCGCACGCCGGGCACACCCTGCGCTTCGGCGAGCTTGACGAAATCCAGCGTCGGTTGATCGAGCGAGAGCATGCTCGCGGCGGTCGGCCCCGGATTACCCGCCCCCGTGCGTGCGAGCTCCACATTGAGAATGCGATACGACCGGTTCGCGAGGATGATCACGAGCACGTCCAGTTCGGCGCGCGCGAGCGTCCACAGCGCCTGGATCGTGTACATCGACGCGCCGTCGCCGCAGAGCGCGATGGTCTTGCGCGCGCCCTTGGCCGCCGTCGCGGCGCCGACAGCCATTGGCAGGCCCTGACCGATGGCGCCGCCCGTATGGCCAAGCCAATCGTGCGGCGGCGCGCCTTCGAGCGCGGTGAAAATCGCAAAGCCCGAACTCACGGCGTCGTCGCACAGGATCGCATTGGGCGGCATGTGACGCGCCAAGCTCGCGCCCACTTGCCAGGGCCCAAGCGGCTCGCTCACCGCCTCGCCGTGCGCGTGCGGCGCGGCGGCGCGGCCAGTCTTCGGCGCCTCCAGCGCATCGGCGAGCCGCGTAAGCGCGTCGGCGGCGTCGATCTCGGGACCGCCAAGGCTTTCGCGCCGCGCATCGGGCGGCGTCAATTCGCTGGGGCGACCGGGATAGGCGAAGAACGCCACCGGATGCTTCGTGCCGGCGACGGCGAGCAGATCGACGCCGCTCAACGCCTCGACGGCCTGCTCGGCGAAGTAAGGCAATTTGGCCGGCGAATAGAGCCCCGCGCCGCGTCGCAATTTGATCAGGAACGTATCGGCGAAGATGCGCACGCCGGCGGCCTCGATGCGCGCGAGCGCGGCGAGCCCCGCTTCGCCGAGCGCGTCGCCATTGACCAGCAAGGCCGGCGCCTTCGCCTGCTTGATCGCGCCAGCGACGCGCCGCACGACGTCATCGGCGACGATATGAGCGGGAAGCGGCGCGATGGGCTGCGCGAGCGCCGCGCCCTCGTCCCAGGCGCTGTCAGCCGGCAAAAGCAGGAATGCATTGCCGCCAGGCGGCCCCATCGCGGCGGCGTAGGCCCGCGCGGCCTTGGCGCCCGCCTCGGCCGGCGCGTGCGCCACGTCCGTCCACGCGCTGAGCGGCGCGACAAGCGCTTCGATGTCGGATGTCAAAGGCGCATCGAGATCGCGGTGATAGGTGGCGTGATCGCCGACAATGTTCACCACCGGCGAGAAGGCGCGCCGCGCATCGTGCAAATAGGCGGCGCTGTTGAGATAGCCTGGGCCTAGATGCAGCAAGGTCATCGCCGGCTTGCCGGCGATGCGCGCATATCCATCCGCGGCGCCCGCGGCCACCCCCTCGAACAAGCACAGGATCGAGCGAATTCGCGGGCAGCGATCGAGCGCCGTCACCAGATGCATTTCACTCGTGCCGGGATTGGCGAAACACGCCTCCACGCCGCAAGCGGCAAGCGTTTGGACAAGTGCGTCAGCGCCGTTCATGGCCTTTTCTTGCGCCCCCCCGGCGCAGGCGCAAGCGCAAAAAGGCGCCCGCAAACGCGCACGCCGCTCAAAAAAAGCCCGACGCCTTAGAGGGGCGCCGGGCGAGAGACCGGTTGAGCGACCGGGAGAGCTTGGGGCGCGTCAGGGGCGCGTGATCTGAACTTGACCGGTTTGCGTGCGCGTTTCGCCATTGCGGCCCGTGATCGTGCGCGTGGCGCTGAATTCGCCCGGCGCGGTGCGCGCGGCGTCGACATCGAGGCTGCGCGTATCGCCATTCGCGAAGGTGCGCGTGCGGTCGCGGCTGTAGGTTCCTTCGGCGCGGCTCCAGGCGCGCGAATCTTGCACGCTGGTTTGACCGCCATTGGGGCCCGTCACCGAGGCATTGCGCGTGCGCATGCCTTGCGAACGCGCGACGCTGGCTTCGCCTTGATACACGCCGCGCGGCGTCTCCACGCTGCCTTGCACATGCCGCGAACGCGGCTGCGCCTCGGCGCCGGCGGCGAACACAGTGGCGGCGCACATCAAGGCGGCGGCGGCAAATGTCATTTTGCTAACCATGAAACGAACTCCGATCGTCTCGTCCCTGGATCATCAAACGCATCTAGCGGGCCGCTCCGTCGCGACTTCGCTAAAATTCGGCGTTAAGGTGAAATTCATGACGATTGCGCCGCCAGGAACGGAAATAGTGATCGGGCGCATTGAACGCCTGGCGCTCGATGCGATCGTCAATCCCGCCAACCAGGCGCTGATCCCGGGGGGCGGCGCCGACGGCGCGATACGCCGCGCGGCCGGACCGGATCTCGACGCGCTGCTCGCCAAGCACGGGCCGCTGCCACAGCGCGGCGTTCTGATGACGCCGGGCTTTCGCCTGCCGGCGAAATTCATCTTGCATGTCGCCGCGCCGATCTGGGAGGCGCCTGGCGGGCGCGATGAGAAAATCGCCGGGCTCGCGCATTGCTATAGCGCCAGCCTCAACGCGGCGGCGGACGCGCGCCTCGCAAGCCTCGCCTTTCCCGCGATTGGAACCGGCATCTATGGTTGGCCGAAAGCGCTCGCCTGCGCCATCGCCGTCAGCACTGTGAAGAACGCGCCGCGCGCGCCGGCGCGCATCGTATTCTGCTGCTTCACGCGAGAGGACGCGGACATCTACCGCGCTGAATTAGGCGCCTGAATCCAGCGTCTCCCAGAAGCGCAGCGGCGCGCCTTCGCCTGGGGTCACGATCTCGCCGTCACGCATGATGATGCGTCCGCGAATGATCGTGGCCATTGGCCAACCGTGCGCCTCGAACCCATCAAACGGCGTCCAGCCCACGCGCGTGGCCTGCGCGGCGCTGGTGATCGTGCGTTTGGCGTTGAGATCGACCAGCGTGAAATCGGCGTCCTGCCCGAGCGCGATACGCCCCTTGCCGGCGATGCCGAAGATGCGCGCGGGGCCGGCGCTTGCAAGATCGACGAAGCGCGCGAGCGAGAGACGCCCCGCCGCCACATGCGTCAGCATGACGGGCACGAGCGTTTGAACGCCCGGCATGCCGGAGGGCGATTGGGGATAGGGCTTGGCCTTCTCCTCCAGCGTATGCGGCGCGTGATCGGTGCCCAAGACATCGACCACGCCCTGCGCGATTCCAAGATCCCACAGCGCGGCGCGATCGGCGGCATAGCGGATCGGCGGATTCATCTGCGCCCGGCCATTGAGGCGGCGATAAATGTCGGGGCCCTCGAAGGTCAAGAATTGCGGCAGCGTCTCCACCGTCGCGACATCCTTTGCGCCGGCGAGGAAATCCATCTCGATGGCGGAGGAGACATGCAAGACGTGCACGCGCTTCTTGTATTTGCGCGCCATCGCCACGAGCCGCTTGACCGCGAGGAGCGCGGCTTGATCGTCGCGCACTTCGGGATGGCTGGTCCAATCGCCAGGACGCGCCAAGGGTTTGCGTTCGATGAGGCGGGCTTCGTCCTCGGCGTGAAAGGCCGCGCGTCGACGGATCGATTTCAGGACGCGCTCAAGGCCCTGATCGTCGCGCACCAGCAACGAGCCCGTCGAAGAGCCCATAAAGGTTTTGACGCCGCAGCAGCCAGGCAAGCGCTCCAAGTCGCCGAGATGGTCGGCGTTGTCCTCGGTCGCGCCGACATAAAAGGCATGATCGACGTGAAAGCGGCCCTTGGCGCGGGCGAGCTTGTCGGCGAGCGCGGCCTCATTGGTCGTGGACGGATCGGTGTTGGGCATTTCGAAGACGGCGGTGACGCCGCCGAGCGCGGCGGCGCGCGAACCGGTTTCGAAATCTTCCTTGTGCGTGAGGCCCGGCTCGCGGAAATGCACCTGCGTGTCGATGATTCCTGGCAGGATATGGAGACCGCGCGCGTCGAACGTCTCGCCCGCCGAAGCGCTCGCCAGATCGCCGATGGCGGCGATACGCCCATCCGTCACGCCGACATCGGCGCGCACTTCTCCCGATGGCGTGAATACGATTCCGCCGCGCAGGATCAAATCAAATACATTCATCGCAATCCGCCTGCATGCAGCATTTCAATCGCCGCCTTCTCCACCGGGCCCACGCGCAATTCCTCCATCAATGAGCGATTGATCGAAGGCATCGGCCCGATCGCCATGATATCGGCATAAGCCCTGCCGCGCAGCGCCCGCGTGCGCGCGCCATAGGGACCATAGACGCGCTCATCGGACGGCCCGAAAAGGCCGAGCGTGGGCGCGCCCGCCGCAGCGGCCAAATGCATGAGGCCGCTATCGTTGCCGATGAACAAGGTGGCGCGCTCCAGCACGGCGGCGACGGCCAACAGGTCGAGCGCGCCGGCGAGATTGGTGGCAGCCACGCCGTCCGCGTCCAAACTGCGCACCATCTCATCGCCGATCTGGCGATCTTCCGGCCCGCCGACGATGACGATGCGCGCGCCGTCCAATTTGCCTTGCGGACGCGTGAGGCGGCGCGCCACCGCCGCGAAGCGCTCCGGCGGCCATCTCTTGCCAATGAAATTCGCGCCCGGGCCCAGCGCGAGAGCCGGTCCGCCGGCGGGGAAAGCCGCTTCCGCCGCCGCGCGCGCCGCCGCATCGATATGAAGACGCGGACGCAAGGGCGCGCTCGCGCCCATCAATTCCGTCAGCTCGTCGATCTTGTGGCGGAGCTGAAGCGATTTGCGATGCACGATCCGGCGCCTCGCGCTCAAGGCGTAGGTGATGAGCGTGCCGCGCAGATCGACGGCCAGATCGAAGCGCATGCCCCTGAGCGCGCTCCAGAGCTCCATCCAATGGGCGCCGCGCGTGCGGACTTTCTCAATCTCGAACAGGCGCGCCAGGCGCGGCGTGGCGCGGAAGAGCGGGGCCGCCAAGGGCCCGCACGCGATCACCACCTCCGCGTCCGGCGCAAGGCTCATCGCGTGGTCGAGCGCCCCCGTGGACAGGACGGCGTCGCCGATCCGATTGGACGCGATGAAGAGGAGTTTCCCCATGATCTCCGGGGCTTAGGCGGGGCGCGCGAGAATGCCAAGGCGGCGCCTTGCCCACACCCCGCGAAGCGGCCACTTCTCCAAAGGATGATCCCGTTCGCCCTCCCCCGCGCCGTGCTGGCCCTTCAAGGGCCGGATGCGGTCCATTTCCTGGACAAATTGATCACCAACGACCTTGGCCGCTTGCGGCTGGACGCACCGGTCTATGCCGGCCTCCTTACTCCGCAAGGCAAGGTTGTGGCCGATATGCTGATCTGGGCCGCGCCTGAAGGCGGGCTTCTCCTGGAGACCGATCCCGCGCGTGGCGGCGACCTATTGCGCCGGCTGACGATGTTCAAATTGCGCGCCAATGTACGCATCGACGATGTGAGCGCCGAATACCGCGCCGAGGCCTGGCTAGAAGCGCCCCCGGCGGACGCCGCGCCCGATCCCCGCCATGCCGCGCTCGGCTGGCGCAGGCTGCGACGCGGACCGGCGCATGAGGCGCCCGCCGCGCCCGGCGCGCTCGAGGCGCGCCGTCTCATGGTCGGCGCGCCCGATCTCGCGCGCGACGCGGCGGAGGAAGAGGTGTTCGCGCTTGAAGCGCTGTTCGAGGAATTGAACGGCGTCGATTTCAAGAAAGGGTGCTTTCCCGGCCAGGAGAATGTCAGCCGCATGAAACGGCGCGCGACCACGCGGCGGAAATTCTGCCCGGTGCGTTTCACGGGCGAGACGCCCGATTTCATGACGCCCGTGCTGGCGGGGGCGGCGGAAATCGGCACGATCCGAACCGGCATGGAAGGACGCGCGCTCGCGCTTTTGCGGCTTGACCGCGCGCGCGCTGCGCTTGAACAGGACGAGGCGCTGACCGCGGGCGGGCGCGCGCTCACGCTCGATCCGCCCTCCTGGCTCATCATGCCGGAGGCTGGCTAAAGCCGTCGAAAACCGCGCAACACTTTTCGGGAGCCGCTTTCATGTTCGGACAAGATTGGAACGGGATCGGCCTCGGCTTTCTGATCGCGCTCGTCCTGGCGCTATGGGCCGCCTTTCACATCGCGCAGAGCGACCGCACGCCGCTCGCGAAGGCGATTTGGCTGGTCGTCGTTCTGTTCATTCCGTTTCTTGGATTCTTGGCCTGGCTGTTTTTCGGGCCGCGCTCGAAGCGCTAACGCGCCGCGCCATTGAGCGCCGCCACGAGCGCGTGGGTCTCGGCCATGGCGAGCATGAATTTGGCGAACGTCCATCCGCCCTCCGCGCCAAGCTGCGCCAGCGCCGCGCGATAGGGCGAGACGGCGCTCTCATGGCGCGCGAGCCAGGCAAGCGCCGCCTCGGGCGCTTCGGCGTCTGCGCCCAAGGCGCGCGCGGCCAGCATGGCGATCACGCGCTGGGAGTCGAACGTCTCCTCCACGCCACGCCGCATGGCCAGCCGATCCCAATGCGCTTCGAGCCGCAAATCGGACGCGGCGAGGCGCAGCGCATCGAGTTCGAGCGCCGCGCCCAACGCACGATGCAGGCGCGCCGCGGGCGCAATCTCAAGGCCGCATTGCTGGGCGATGTCGGCGGCGTCGAGCATCGTCGTTTCGCCCGCCAGGAGCGCGAAGGCGGCGGCGGTCTCCGGCGGCGCGCCGGCGGAGACGAACGCGGCGCGCCGCTCTTCGGCCTTGGCCGCCTCCACCGGTGAAAGCAGCGCCGCGCCCGCCTGCCTTTGCGCGGCGATCGCCGGCGCGTACGCCGCGATCAATCCGGACACGCCGCGCGTTTCCAGCCGCCCGTGGCGCGCCAGATAAATCACGATGCGGCGCATCGCTGAGACGATCTCCTGACGCAGGCGCGTCTGCAAAGCGGCGTCGACCTTATTGTCTAGCGCCTCGATCGCATCGGTGAGGCGATTGATGGCGAAGATGCGCCGACCGGCCTCGAAGGCGGCCATGATCCGCACCGGCTCGGCGCGCACGGTTTCGCGCACGCGATCCACGAAAGTCGGCCCGCACAGATTGACGAGGTCGTCCGCCAGATAGGTGGCGATGATTTCACGCCGCAGCCTGTGGCGACCCATTTCAGCCTTGAAGCGCGCCAATTGCGGCGGGAAATACGACATAAGCGGCGCCTCGAACGCGGGGTCGTCAGGCAAGGACGAGGCGGTCATGGCGTCGAACAGATCGATCTTCGCATAGGCGATGAGTTTGGCGAGTTCGGGCCGCGTCAGGCCTTGCTTGGCGGCGCGCAAGGCGCGCAGATCCTCCGCGCTCGGCAAGCCCTCCACGGCGCGAGAGAGTTTTCCAGCCGCCTCAAGCCGTTGCATCAATCGCTCATGCGAATCGAGGTCGGCGATGGCGCTGGCTTCGGCGAGCGAGAGCGCGCCCGTTTGATCATAATTGTCGCGCAGGACGAGCGCTGCGACATCGTCCGTCATCTCGGAGAGAAGCGCGTGGCGATCGGCCTCAGCCAAGGCGCCGCCGCGAATGGCTTCGGCGAGCAGGATCTTGATGTTCACCTCATGGTCGGAGGTGTCGACGCCTGCGCTGTTATCCACCGCGTCGGTGTTGATGCGCCCCCCGCCAAGCGGGTTGCGCTTGCGCGCGAACGCGATCCGGCCGGCTTGGGTGACGCCAAGATTGGCGCCCTCGCCGATCACCAGCGCCTGAACGTCCTCGGCGTCCACGCGCGTCAGATCGTTCGCCTTGTCGCCGACATCGGCATGGCTTTCCGCGCGCGCCTTGATGAAGGCGCCGATGCCGCCGAACCACAACAATTCGCAGCGCGCTTTCAGCAGCGCGCGAATGAAATCTGCCGGCGTCAAGGCCGGCTCGGTTATGTGGGCGATGGCCGCGATTTCCGGCGTGATGGAGATGGATTTGAGACTGCGCGCGAACACGCCGCCGCCCGCGCTGATCAGCGCGCGATCATAATCGTCCCAGCTGGAGCGCGGCAGATCGAAGAGCCGCTTGCGCTCGGCCCATGCGGCGTCGAGATCGCCGGGATTGGGGTCGATGAAGATGTGACGATGATCGAAGGCGGCGATGAGGCGAATCTTTTTCGACAAGAGCATGCCATTGCCGAACACATCGCCGGACATGTCGCCCACGCCGATCACGTCGAACGGCGTCGTCTGGATGTCCTTGCCGATCTCGCGGAAATGGCGCTTGACGGCCTCCCAAGCGCCGCGCGCCGTGATGCCCATGGCTTTGTGATCGTAGCCGACCGAACCGCCGCTCGCGAACGCATCGCCAAGCCAGAAGCCGTATTCCTGCGCCATCGCATTGGCGATGTCCGAAAACGTGGCCGTGCCCTTGTCCGCCGCGACGACGAGATAGGGATCGTCTCCATCCCAGCGCACGACGCGCTCGGGCGGCGCGACGCTCTCGCCGTGGAGATTGTCGGTGATGTCGAGAAGACCGCGCAGGAACGTGCGATACGCGGCCACGCCCGCCTCCTGAAAACCCGGCGCGCCACGCGGCGGCAGCTGCTTTGGGAAGAACCCGCCCTTGGCGCCGACAGGCACGATGATGGCGTTCTTGACCTGTTGCGCCTTCACCAGATCGAGCACTTCGGTGCGGAAATCGTCGCGCCGATCGGACCAGCGCAAGCCGCCCCGCGCGACCGGCCCAAAGCGCAAATGCACCCCCTCCACGCGCGGGCTCGACACCCAGATTTCGCGATAGGGCTTGGGCGCGGGCAGATCGGCCAGATCGTTCGAGGCGATCTTGAACGACATATAGGGCTTTGCAGTCCCGTCGGGCTGACGCTGATAATAATTGGTGCGCACGATCGCGGCGACGAGCGCCGCCAGCCGGCGCAGCACGCGATCGTCGTCCAGACTTTGCACGCCGTTGAGCGCAGTTGAAATCTTGGCTTCCAGTTCAGCGCTCCAAGCGCGCCGCGCCGTGGAATCCTCCGGCAGATCGGGATCGAAACGCACGCGAAACAGCGCAAGAATCAGGGCGGCGATCTCGGCATGAGCGGCGATCGCATGCTCCTGCACGCGCTGCGAAGGATCGAGCCCGCTCTGCTGGCGATACCGCGCCAAGGCGCGCAACAACGCCGCTTCGCGCCAGCGCACGCCGCGCTTCAAAATGATGCGGTTGAAGCCGTCGCTCTCGGCGAGACCAGACCAGATCGCTTCAAACGCCTCCTCGAACGCCTCGTTGACGGCGCCAAACGCGATCGCCGCGCCATCAGCCGCGCGCATCTCCAGATCGTGCACGTAAAGATGCTCGCAATGGGCGCAGCGCAGCTCGAAATTCTGCTCCGAGACGACAAAGAGGCCCAAGTTTTCCAAGATGGGAAGCGTCTCCGACAAGGGCAACGAGGCGCCCTGAGCGACGATTTTGCACCGTAGGCTCGCCTCGTCGTCGCCTGCCTTGCGATAGGCGCGCACGCGAATTCGCTGATGCGATCCCATCGCGAGAATGTCGGCGATGTCGGCGAGCGCCTCCTCCGCGTCGAAGCGTTCGCGATAAGCGGCGGAGAAGGCGCCCTCGAAGCGCGCGCGAACGGCGTCGCGGCCCGCCTCGTCAAACAAGGAGGAAGCGTTGAGCGCGGCGTCGAACGCATCTTCCCACGTGCGGGTGAGCGTGACCATTTGCGCATCGAGCGCGACTTGGTCCGGGTTGGGGCGGTTGCGATCGATGTCGGCGATGGTGAAATGCACGCGGGCGAGCGGGCTTTCGCCGAGCAACGGTATGAAGCTCTCGACGCGCCCGCCAAAGGCGGCCTCCAAGGCGCGCCCCACCGCTTCGCGCACGCGCGAATTAAAGCGATCCTTTGGAAGATAAGCGAGCGCGGAGACGAAGCGGCCGAACGGATCGCGCCGCCAAAAGACGCGCGGGCGCGGCCGATCCATCAGGTGCACGATGCCGCGCGCCGTCTCCAGCAATTCCTCGCGCGTGATCTGCCAGAGCTCCTCGCGCGGAAACGTCTCGATGACGTGGCGCAGCGATTTCTCGCTGTGGCCGCCGGCGCGGAAGCCGGCTTGGGCGATCACCCAGGCGGCCTTGCGGCGCAGCACGGGAATGTCCCGCGTCGCGTCGGTGAAGGCTTCCGTAGTGAAGAGGCCGATGAAGCGCGTCTCGCCCACAACCCGCCCCGCGCCGTCATAACGCTTGACGCCGACATAATCGGCGTAGGCGCGCCGATGCACCCGCGAACGCAGCGTCGATTTTGCAACAACGAGCGGGCTCGGCTCCTCCAAGAGCCTGCGCCATTCGGGCGTGAGCAGCATCGGCTCTGCGCTGGAGCGCAGCACGTAGCGCTGCGGATCGCGCAGGAGGCCGAGCGCGGCGCCTTCGACGATCAAGGGCTCCACGGGGGCGCCGTCCTCGCCGCGGGCGTATTCGTAATCGCGCACGCCGAGGAAGGTAAACCTGTCCGCCGCCAGCCAGGAGAGAAGGGCCGCCGCCTCCTCCACCTCATCGAGATGCGCGGGCTTGGCGAGGCGTTTCAGATCGGCGGCGCAGGCGAGCATCCGCGCCTTCAACGGCCCGAAATCGGCGACGATCGCGCCGACATCGTCGAGCGTCGCGCGCACGCCCGCCAGCAGCGCCGCCGCGCGCTGCGTGTGCAAGGACGGCAGGAGAATTTGAATATAGGAGCGCATCGCCCCGTCGCGACCCGGCGCGATCGGATGGGCCATCGCGAGCGCGGACACCCCTTGATCGGCCAATTCGCCCATCACGGAATCCACAAGGAACGGCATGTCCGGACCGGCGATTTCGAGCACGTCCTGCATCAGGGGCCGCCCGCCGGCGCCCAAGGCGGGCCGCAAGCGCACGCCGCGCTCGTCAGGCGCCAGCGTTTCGGCCCATTGCCAAAGCGCGTGCGCCAGGGCGAGCAAATCTTCCCCGTGCGGCGCGGGGGCGGCTTCGTCCGCCGCGTCGGCGTAGAGCGCCAACAGAAACGCGCTGGCGCGCGGCGTCAGGCGGCCATTTTCATGAAAGGCGGGGTAAGCGCCCGTTCGCGCCGCTGCGAGGAAGGTGTCGGCGGCGGCGTTGAGCTGGCTGGAATCCATGGCGCCAGCATAGCCCCTCGGCGCCGCAACGGAAAACGCCGGACTTCGCCAAAAAGGAGTGCGCCGCCGGGAATTATCCCGGCGGCGCTACAGGCCCCTCTGCAGGCTGGGTGGGGGACGCACGCGGAGGCCTGTCCCATCGCGGCGCACGGAAGACGAATCCGCCATGCACTCCGCAATATCTAAGGTTTTAGCAGCATTCGTCGCAGCGCGGCACATCGCGCCAGAAAAACTTCGCGTCCACCAAGAATTCGCGGAGTAAAATCTAGCCCAGCTTCACAAAAATGCAACAAACTTCATCGGCTGGAGTCAGGGCTGCTCACCGCCCGCAGGCGCACGCCCATCGCCGACCACGGCGGGACGCGCATTGGCGGACAAGAGCACCGCGATCCAATGGGTAGAGGGAAATTGCGCGCAGATGATCATGATCATCACCGTGAGCGGCGCGGCGAGGAATGCGCCGGCGACACCCCAGATCGATCCCCAGACGGCCAAGGCCAGCAAAACGCCGACGGCGGTGAGGTTCAGCGATTCGCCCGTCATGCGCGGCTGAACGAAATTCCCGATGACGAATTGCCAAAGCCCGACGCCCCCCGCGACCATCGCCACGCGGGCCAGATCCGGAAACTGCACGAGCGCGAACGCCGTGGGCAGGACGACCGCCACCAAGGAGCCGATGGTTGGAATATAATTGAGGAAGAAGATCAGGAAGGACCAGAAGATCGCGTTATCGAGCCCGATCAAAGTAAGCGTGACGAAGGTCAAGGCGGTGATGATGAGGCTCATCAGGGTCTGAACGAACAGGTAGCGGTCGATCGATTGGCGAATGGAATCCAGGATTTCCGCCGCGCGCCGGCGCGAATCCTTGCGCGGGAAAATCGCGGTGAGCTTGCGCGGCAGCATCGCCGCCGCGGGAAACAGAAACGCCAGAAATATCAGCACGAAGATGAAATTCGAGATGATGTTCTGCACGCCCGCGCCGATGAGCCCGATGAGGCGCTCCGGCCCTGCGCGCGAAATCGCTTCGCCAAGCGTGGGCGCGGGGCCCTGCCCGCCCAGAGCGGCATAGGCGAGAGCGATGATCTCGTTGAGCCTCGATTCATAAGCATCGGCGTTGCCGGCGAGCGCGCCGATATTGGAGGCGATCACCCAGACGACGCCCGAGACGCCGCCCAGGACCAGCAGGATCGCGATCGGTAAGGCCAGCGCGCGCGGCATCAGCGGGATTCTCTTGTCCAGCCAGGTCGCGAGCCCGTCGATCAACAGCCAGAGGATCAAGGCGATGGCGAATTGCGTGAGCGTTTCGCGAAAAAAATAGAGGCCCGCCGTCACCGCCGCGACGGCGAGGATCCAAAGCGCGGGCGCGGCGGAATCACGGGACGGCTCAGCACTCATGCCCTCTCATGGCGGGCGGCCAATTCAGCCGCAAGGGCCCGCCTTCCGCCCCTCCTTGGCGGGACGGGCCGCGTCGGCCAATGTGCGCGCCGCAGGACAATCTGGAGCGAGCATGAGCGAAGCCATCTTGATCGGCGTGAGCCCGGAGGGCCCCCAGGCGCTGGCGCTCAAGCGCGCCAACCGGCACGGCCTCATCGCCGGGGCGACCGGCACCGGCAAGACCGTAACGCTGCAAGTCCTGGCCGAATCCTTTTCCCGCGCCGGCGTGCCGGTGTTCGCCGCCGACATCAAAGGCGACCTCTCAGGAATCGCCGCGCCAATGGCGCCGATCCCCTCCTGGGCGGCTGCGCGCGCGGAGGAATGCGCCATCACATTGGAGCCGGCGGGCGCGGAGACTGTGTTCTGGGACGTCTATGGCGAACTTGGCCATCCCGTGCGCACCACCGTCACGGAGATGGGGCCGATCCTCATGTCGCGCATCCTGGAAGCGACCGACGCGCAGGAGGGCGCGATCACCATCGCCTTCCATCTGGCCGACGAAGAGGGCCTCGCCCTCCTCGATCTCAAGGATTTGCGCGCGCTGTTCACCTATATCGCCGAGAACGCCGATGAGATCGGGAAGAAGTACGGTCTGGTGACGCCGCAATCGATCTCCGCCCTGCAACGCAAATTGCTGCAGCTGGAGATGGATGGCGCGGAGCGCTTCTTCGGCGAGCCGGCGCTTGAACTCGCTGATCTCATGCGCGTGAGCGCGGACGGACGCGGCGTGGTCAATCTGCTGGCGGCGGAGAAGCTGATCCAAAGCCCGCGCCTTTACGCGACGTTCCTGCTCTGGCTGCTGTCCGAGCTCTGGGAGGAATTGCCGGAGGCGGGCGATCTCGATCGGCCCAAGCTCGTTTTCTTCTTCGATGAAGCGCATCTTCTGTTCAAGGACGCGTCAAAGGCGCTTCTCGATCGCATTGAGCAGGTGGTGCGCCTGATCCGCTCCAAGGGCGTGGGCATTTATTTCGTCACGCAATCGCCGGCGGACATTCCAGAAGCGGTTCTCGCCCAGCTAGGCAACCGCGTGCAGCACGCGTTGCGCGCCTACACGCCGTCCGACCAGAAGGCGGTGCGCGCGGCGGCCAATTCCTTCCGCGCCAATGCTGGCGTGGACGTGGCCAAGGAGATTCAGGAATTGAAGGTGGGCGAGGCGCTGGTCTCCACGCTCGATGCGCAAGGCGCCCCCACGCCCGTGGCGCGCACAAAGGTGCGTCCGCCCAATTCGCAAGTCGGCCCGATCCTGCTCGCGCGGCGCGAGGAGATCATGGCCGCCTGCGCGATGGAGCGGAAATACAAAACCTCCGTCGATCGCCAATCGGCCTACGAAATCTTGACCAAGCGCGCAGAACAGGCGGCGCGCGCCGCCGCGAAGGAAGAAGAACGCGCCGAACGCGCGAAGGAACAGGCCGCGCCGCGTGGACGCGCGCGGCCTCCGGCGAAGCGCGCTTCGTCATCGCGAAGCAGCACGGCCGAACGTGTCGGCGGACGCGTGGCGACGGGCATCTTCACGACACTCACGCGCGAATTGGTGCGCGGCATATTCGGCACGCCGCGACGCCGGCGCTAAGCCGCGCGCGCGATCTCCAACCGGCGCGGGCTCGATTCCGGCACGATGAGCGTGAATGTGGAGCCCACGCCGAGCGCGCCATTATAGCTGACATCGCCGCCCATCAGGCGCGCCAGCTTTCGCGTGATCGCAAGGCCCAAGCCCGTGCCGCCGGCGCGTCGCATGAAGGCGCTTTCGGCCTGCGTGAACGGCTCGAACATCGTCTCAACCTGGTCGGCGGCGATGCCGATGCCAGTATCGGCGACGCGAAAGACGATTTCACACCCATCCTGACGCCGCGCGGCGGCGCTGATGGTGACGAGACCGCCATCGGTGAACTTGCAGGCGTTGGATGCGAGATTGAGCAGGCACTGGCGCACCTTCACATAGTCGAGGAACGCCTCGCGCAGATCGGGATCGACATCGACGATCACGCGCGTTTTGTTCTGCGCGGCGATGACGGCGACATCGGCGGCGACTTCGCGCAGCAGCGCCGGCACATCCGTGCGAACCGGGCGCAGCACCATGCCGCCGGCCTCGAGTTTCGACATGTCGAGAATATCGTTGATGAGCGCGAGGAGATTGCGCGCGGAGGCGCTGATGCGCCGCGCATCCTGGCGCAGCGGCTCGGCCTCCAATTCCTCGAGGTCCTCGTCGAGAATTTCCGCATAGCCGATAATCGCATTGAGCGGCGTGCGCAGCTCATGGCTCATCGTCGCAAGAAAGCCCTCCTTGGCGGCGGCGGCCTCTTCCGCCGAGCGGCGCGCGGCGATCTGATCGGCGAGGGATTTCAAGAGCGCGTTGCGATCGAAGATGAAGCGGCTGGCGCCGACCATCAGCGCCAGATTGGCGACGACGGCCACGCCGGAAATCGTGTTCAAGCCTGCCTGTCCAATCAACGGCGCGAGGATCGCTGCTGCGAGCGTCGGCCCGAGATTGGCGAGCACGAGGCGTGGATTGTCGGAAAAATATGCGAAAACGTGGACCGCATTGCCGCCGACCCAGGCCGTGGCCAACACCATCGCCGCGGCGGAATCCGCGCCCCAAAGATGATAGATGATCAACGCATAAAGGATCGCGCCGAAGCAATTAATGTAGGCGACCCGCTTGAAGCCTTCTTCCTCGGGAAGGTCACCGCGATCGAGGATCATCCGACGCTCGAGCGCGTTGCGGATGAAGAGCTCCCAGATGCAGGTCGATGCGCACCAGACCAACGCAAAGGCGGGCGGCGCGGAAAGACACGCAAGCAGTGTGGAGATGACCACGAAACCGCAACGCATCGGGGCGCCGTCGCGCACGAGGTCTATCGTGCCGCGCACGGACACGCCGGCGTCGTGCGGCGCATTCGTTAGCGACACATTACCAAAGACGGCGCGCAACATGGCTTCCCCGATCCTTCGATCGGTATGCTTAAGGCGCGTAGCCTTAACTTTGCCTCACCGGCGCTGCGAAAACACTTTGTTAGAGAAGATCGCCGCCCGCCGCCGAGGCGGTGGTGCCGTGCGCCTTGAACGCCTTGATGACGTTTCTGCCCACAGTCCAGCGGTGCACTTCGTCGGGCCCGTCGACAAGACGCTGCGAGCGGATGTGCGTGTACCAGGCCGCGAGCGGCGTATCCTGGCTGTAGCCGAGCGCGCCGTGGAGTTGGATCGCGGTGTCGACCACCTTGTGAACCATGTGCGCGAGAAACACCTTCGCGATGGAATTCTCCTGGCGCAGATCCATGCCTTTTTCGGCCTTATAGGCGATGTGCAGCAGCATGAGGCGCGCCATGTAAAGCTCGCTCGCGCAATCGGCCAACATCCATTGCACGCCTTGGCGCTCGGACAAGGGCTTGCCGAAGGTTGAACGCTCGGTGACGTGCTGCGTGGCTAGATCCAGCGCGCGCTGCGCCATCGCGACATTGTGCATGCCATGGCGCAGGCGGCCATAGGCGAGCCGGTGCTGGCCCATATTGAAGCCATTGCCTTCGCCGCCGAGAATGTTCTCGGCCGGCACGACGAGGTTTTCGATCCTGACCTCGGAATGACCCCCGCCCATGATGTGCGAGAGCGAGCTTTCCACCGCCATCGTCTTGATGTCGCGAACGATCTTGTAGCCGGGGTTGGGCAATTCCACGATGAAGGTTGAGAATTGCTGATGGCGCGGCGCGTCCGGATCGGTCTTGGCCATGATCAGCGCGATGTCGGCCACGCTCGCGGCGCTGGAGAACCATTTCTCGCCGTTCAGAACGTAATTCTCGTTGCCGTCCTTTTCGGCGCGCGTCTGCATGCCCGTGGCGTCTGCGCCGGCGGCTTTCTCCGTCATCGAGTAGCAGATGCGCTTTTCGCCGTTCAGCAAAGGCTTGAGATATTTTTCCTTTTGATACTCCGTGCCATGCGCCAGCAGGGTGAGCATCGTGGCGTCGTCCGGACCCTGCGAATTCATCGACAAGGCGCCCAAATGCGAGCGCCCCAGCTCCATTTGCACGAGCGCGTTGGCGAGCGGCCCAAGGCCCATGCCGCCATATTCCTTGGGAATGAAGGGACACCAAAGCCCCTGCGCGCGCGCCTTGGCGCGCAATTCGCCAAGCACGTCCTTAAAGGGGCGCTCATGCAGCTGCTTTTCCGCCGGGATGCACTCATCCTCGACCCATTGGCGCACGCGCGCGCGCACGGCCTTGGCCTCTGCTGGAATTTCGAAATCGATCGCCATCGCGCTTCTCCCTTGTGCTTTCATGTTGCCGCGCGGACCCTAGGGAAGCGCAACCTATTCCACGATGCCCTTCTTCCATTCCGCGTCGCGCCGTGGCGCGGCCAGATACTCCGCCGAGCGCATCTCCATAAGACGCGACACGGCCCGCTCGAATTCAAAGCTCTGCGCGCCTTCCGGATAGAGCGTCTGCGGCTCGGCCTCGGCCGACATGACGAGCTTGGTCTTGGCCTCGTAGAGCGCATCGATCAGCAGACGAAAGCGCGCGGCTTCCTCGCGGCGCGCGGGCGTAAGCCTGGGCACGTCCTCGATGAGGATAGTGTGAAAGCGCTCGGCGATTTCCAGGTAATCGGCCGCTCCGAGCGGTCTTGCGCACATCTCCTCGAAGCCGACGCGGGCAACGCCCGCCGCCTGGCGCGCGATGCGCAAGGGTCGACCCGAAACATCCAGCGTCACCGCCTGCGGGGCAGCGCCCATGGTGAGCCGCGCCCAGGCCGCATCCATCTGCTCGGCCGCATGTGGCCCGAGCGGGGCGTAATAGACGGGCGCGGCCATTAAGCGCTCAAGCCGATAATCCCGCGCGGCGGCCAGTTCGACGACATCCATCCGCGTCTTCAGCAGTTCGATGAAGGGCGTGAAGAGCTGACGATTGAGGCCATTCTTGTAGAGATCGTCCGGCGCGCGATTGGAGGTGGCGACGATCACGACATCTGCCTCGAACAAGCGCTCGAACAGGCGTCCCAGGATCATCGCGTCGGCGATGTCGGTCACTGCGAATTCATCGAAGCACAAAAGCCGCGCCCGATCCGCCACGTCCTTCGCTGTCAGGGCGATCAAGCGGTCTTGCCCGCTATCGCCCCGCGCACGCGCAGCGCGCATGAAGGCGTGGCGATCCAGCATGAATTCATGAAAATGAACGCGCTGCTTTTGCGCCACGGGCGCAAGCTCGAAGAACAAATCCATCAGCATGGATTTGCCGCGCCCGACGGGGCCCCAGATGTAAAGGCTGCGCGGCGGCGCGCCGCGCTTGAAAAGGCCGTTCGGCTTCCAGCGCGCGAGGGCGTCGAGACGCTGATCCAGCAGCGCCGCCACCTGCTCCTGGGCGGCGTCAGGCTGCACGGACCCGGCGGCGGCGCGCGCGCGATAGGCTTCGAGAACGCCCTTCATGCGGCTGGCGGACGCGCGCGCGCCGCCGCGACGGCGCCCTGTCCTTGCGCGACGCGCCAGGCGCCGCGCTCGCGCCAGATCAGCAGCGGCGCCGTCGCCGAAACCGAATTCTCCGCCAACACCGCTTCGATCTCGCTCCAGACGAAAGCGCCCCAGGCGTTATAGCCCTCGGCCTCTCCCGGCTCGTCCATGCCGCGATCCTCCAGCGCGGCGCGTGCGTGATCGAGCGCGCGCGCCTGTGCGTCCCGGCCTGCGTTCGGGGCCGCGACGAGGATCGTACGCACCTCATAGCCGGAGTCTTGAAGGGCGCGCGCTTGCGCCTCGAACGCCTCGCACGCGCACGGCGCCCGCGCCAGCGCCCACACGACCGGCCCGGCCCCATTCACGCCGACCCAGGGCGCGCGCTCCAGCGCCGCCTCCAAGCGCGCCGCGCCGCGCACCACGTCCATTGGGGCCGCCGCGCGTTCGCGCACCAAGGCCGCCAACGCCGCGCCCATCAACAGCACGGCGCACAAGGCGGCCGCCGCCCCGCGATGGGGAGCGCCGGCCTCGATGGCGCGTGCGACGGAGGACGTGGAGCGCATGATCGCCGGCGGCTTTCCTTGATCAACGGATCGTGACAAAGCGGTTTCAGAGTGTGAACGCAACCCGGCCGCCATGACCCTCGTCGCCAACGCCGACGCCGACCTTCCCGCCGCCGAAGCCGCGCGGAAACACATCGTCGATATCCTTATCGAAGAGCGGGCGCCGCACCTGAGCCAGGGCCCCTATTGGCGCTACATCCGCCCCGCCCTCTATCGCGCGCTGCATTATGAAAAGGCGCGCCGCATGGCCGACGCCATCGCTCCCCTCCCCGGACGCGAGGCGTTGGAGCATATCAGCCGGCTCCTAAACCTGCGCGTGCACGTGCGCGGGATGGAGCGCCTGCCGGAGAACGGCCGTGTCGTCGTCGTGGCGAACCACCCCACGGGCATCGCCGATGGCATCGCCGTCTATGATGGCCTCAAATCGCTGCGCCCGGACATCTGCTTCATGGCCAACGCCGACGCCCATCGCGTCTGCCCCGGTTTCATGGACGTGCTGATCCCGGTGGAATGGGTGCTCGACAAGCGCTCGCACGAAAAGACCAAGCTGACGCTGCGCATGGCGAGCCAGGCGTTCGCGGAAGAGCGCGCGCTGATGATCTTTCCCGCCGGGCGGCTCGCGCGCCGGATCGACGGGGAAATTCAAGATCCGCCCTGGGAGGCCTCGGCCGTGTCGCTGGCGCGGAAGAACAAGGCGCCGGTGATCCCGATCCATGTGCGCGGCCCTTATCCGATCTATTTCCACACCTTCGACCGGTTCTCGAAGGAGCTGCGCGACATCACCCTCTTCCACGAGCTCCTGAACAAGGCCGGCCAGCTTTATTCGTTGCAGATCGGCCAGCCGATCCCGCCCGAGCACCTGGCGGGGGATGCGGGCGCGGTGACCGCGCGGATCAAGACCTTCGTCGAGCGGGAGCTGGGCGCAAACAGGGACGCGGTTTACCAGCCCTGAAGGCTGGCCTTGAGCGCTGGCCCTGTACGCTGGGGCTTGAGATCGCGGACGGCGATCGGCAACGCGCCGGATTGCTGGGCGATGGTTAAGCGCTCTGGCTGCAAGGCGGCGCTTGGCGACGCCTTAATCGCACAAGCGTGCATAGACGCGGACGTTGCGTTGCTGACGCGCGACACCGATTTTGCCGCCTTTGCCGAGCTTGGCGGGCTCAAGCTGGCCCGCGCTTAAATTTTCCGCTCCACCAGCGCCTGCTTGATTTCGCCGATCGCCTCGGCGGGATTGAGGCCCTTGGGGCAGACCTGGGCGCAATTCATGATCGTATGGCAGCGATAGAGCTTGAACGGATCTTCCAACGCGTCGAGCCGCTCGCCGGTGTGCTCATCGCGCGAATCCGCGATCCAGCGCTGCGCCTGCAAGAGCGCGGCTGGGCCGAGATATTTCTCACCGTTCCACCAATAGGAGGGGCAGCTCGTGGAGCAGCAGGCGCACAAAATGCACTCATAGAGCCCATCGACCGCTTTGCGCTCCTCGGGGCTCTGGCGCCATTCCTTTTGCGGCTCCGGAGTCGTCGTCTTCAGCCAAGGCTCGATCGACGCATATTGCGCGTAGAAGGTGCTGAGATCGGGCACGAGATCCTTGATCACTGGCATGTGCGGCAGCGGCGAGATGGTGATGGTGCCGGCCGGCAATTCGTCCATACCCTTGGTGCAGGCCAGCGTGTTGCGCCCAGAAATGTTCATGGCGCACGAGCCGCACACCCCTTCGCGGCAGGAGCGGCGGAAGGTCAGCGTGGGGTCGATGTCGTTCTTGATGGCGATGATCGCGTCCAGCACCATCGGCCCGCAGCTGTCGAGATCGAGCTCGTACATGTCCCAGCGCGGGTTTTCCTTCGTCTCCGGGTCGTAGCGATAGATCTTGAAGGCGCGCTTGCGCTTGACGCCCTTGGCGGCCGGGAATTTGCGGCCCGGACGGACCTGGGAATTTCTCGGCAGCGTCAGCTCAACCATCGGACTCTCTTGACGATTTCAGTGCGTCTTGGTGGCGGGCGTCCCGCGCGCCGTCAAGCGCGCAGGACGCCGCGCCCACCTTAGCCGGCGGGCGTGCGTGGCGGGCCGCGCTCGCCCCCGCCCAGGCCGTACCAATCGAGGTTCCGCGTGAACCACATCACCGCGGCGATCGCGACGAAGGAGGCGACCGCGCCCACCAGGAGGGCGAAATCCTCCAGGCTCATCAGCACATAGATCAAAGCATAGAGCAGAGCGAAGCTGGCGATGGCCGCCAATTGGCGGCGTACGCTCTTGAACACCGCGCCCGCATACCACCCGATCAGCAGCACGGTCGCCGCCGCCGCGATCAGGAAGGCGAGATCGAAACCCAGGCGTTCCGCGATCGCCAGGAGCAGCAGATAGAAGATGATCTGAGCGAGCCCGACGAGCACGTATTGCGCTGGGTGAACCCGGCGGTCGCTCGTCGCCTCGAATAGAAAGTACGCCAGGAACACCACGCCGATGAACAAAAGCGCGTATTTGAGCGAGCGCGTGACGGACTGATAGGGATTGGCCGGATCGACGAAGCGCGCCGTCACGGCGAGCGCGCCTAGACCGCCAAGATCGGTGGTGACGCCGGAATCGGCCAGATTGCGCCGTACGAACGGGATCGACCAGCGCGCGGCGAAAGCGTTCTCCGGGGCGGCCTCCTGCTCCACGGCGAACGCGCCATAATACGCCACGTGGGGCCAATCCCCGCGCATGGAAAGATCGGTGGTCCGCGCGAAGGCGGCCAAAGAAAAGGATTGCACGCCCGTCACGCGCACGCTGGAGCTCAAGGAGAAGCGCGCGCCCGGCCGGGCGAAAGCGCCCACGTCCGCGACCAGCCATTGCATGCTTGGGCCGCCGGCAGGCGCGCCGAAAAAGCCGCGCTCGCTCTCGCGCGGCGTTGAAACGCCCATGAGCCCGGGAAACACTTGGCCGTAGGCCGAACCGGGCTCGAAGGGGATCGGCCCCTGCCCTTCGACCTCAACCGACGCCGCCTCGATCACGCCGCGCGGGTCGGTGACGCCCACCAGCAGCACCGCGCGCGACCAATCGATCACCGCGCCGGGCGGCGCGGCGGAAGGCTCGCCCGCGAGATCGAAGGCGGCGCGAAAATCGACATTGGCGCTGTAGGTGCGGACCTTGAAGAGATCGCCGCGATCGCGAACGTCGGTGTCGAGCGCCGCTTCAGCTGCGCCTGTTCCTGCGAACACGGCATACCAGCCGGTGAGAATTTGCTGCGTGGGGCGGCCGTCCGCGTCGGTCGCGTTGACCACCGCGCGATAGGGCGCGACCAGCACAGGGCCGATCAAAGTCTGCTCTCCGCCCAGGCGCGCGCCGACCTCGGCGACGACCTCTGCGGCGCGGTTGGTTCTGTCCATGATCAGCCCGAACACGCCGAAGGCCGGAATGCTCATCAGCACGGCGAGACAACAGACCAGCAGGAATTTAAGACCCAGCGACCTGCGGTCCATGATCGGCTGTTGCGCCACGCGCGCCCCCCAAAAGTGATTACAAGAGTTTCATGCTGGAGCGCGCTCGTGGCGGAATTGGCGCCGTCCTCATGGCGAAAGTTCGATGGCGACAGCGTCGTCCGGCGGCGTCCAGCCAGGATCGACGGGCGC
The DNA here is from genome assembly GCA_964563395.1 of uncultured Caulobacteraceae bacterium. Lineage (GTDB taxonomy): Bacteria > Pseudomonadota > Alphaproteobacteria > Caulobacterales > Aquidulcibacteraceae > JBEVOS01. The sequence continues at coordinate 6,077 of CAZLWK010000025.1, read as the reverse complement.
GGCGGGCGGCGGCGCGGAGAGAAGTGCGATGATGAAGGCCGCCAGCGCGATCGCCGCGCAGAACAGCGTCCAGCCGAGCGCGATGAGGTCGTGGCCGGCCTTCTCGGGCGCAGCCTGCCGTCGCACGTCGAGCAGGCCATAGCCGATCGCGAACACGAAAGGGGCCGCGACCCCCCAGGGCGCCGCGGCGGGCATCCAATCGCGTATGAACAAGCCGAGCGAGCCCAGCATGAACGCGCTGAGCAGCGAAAACTCGAAAAGACTTTGCCCACGATCGCCAAGCGTGGCGCGCAGGCGCCGCCGCCGTGCGGCGAGCTCCTGCCCCAAATTGCTGAAGAAACTCACGCGGGGCTGCTTATAGCACGCCGGCGCGGCGCGAAAGGCGTCGCCCCGGAACCGCCGCACTCCCGCTGGATTGAAAGGCTTATGTTTCACGCCGTGGCGAACGCCGCAGCCGGCGCGGCCTCCCGCGCCGATCTCACCACGATCGAGGCCGCCTTGCGCGATGCGCTTGGCGCGCGCCTCGGCGCCTTCGACGCGGTCGAGCCCGATAAGATCGAGGCGGCGCTGAGGGCCGCGGCCGAAGGCAAGCCCGAGGCGCTGATCGTGCTCGGCGGCGACGGCACCGCGCGCGCCGCCGCCGACATCGCCGGACGCGCCGGCGTGCCGATCGCGCCGCTGCCCGGCGGCACGATGAACATCCTTCCGAAAAAAGTGTTTGGCGCGCGCGATCTGATGGAGTCCATCGCGGCGCTGAGCGATCCGGAAATGCGCTGGCTGCCCGCCGGGGAAATTGGCGGGCGCGTGTTTTTCCTTTCGGCCGCTTTGGGTTTCGCCGGATCGCTCGCGCGGCTGCGGGAAACCCAGCGCGGCGCGTTTCGCCCGCTCGCGTTCTCCCGCGCCTGGGGCTCGACGATGAGCGCGTTCAGCCAATCCATGCTGCATGGCGTGCGCTGGCGGACGCCCACATGGCCGACTTGGCGGCGCGCGCACACGCTGATTCTGGCGGTCGGATCGGTGCGCGCCGTGCTCAATCCGGAAGAGGCCGACATCGAGGACGAGACCGGCTTTGAAATCGCCAGTCTCGATCTGCGCCAGGGCGGCGATCTGGCGCGGCTCGGCTATCACGCCATCGCCAATTCCTGGCGCGACGCGCCGATGGTGGAGATCAATCTCTCCCGCTCAGTGGAAATCGACGCGCCCTCGCGCCGGCCGCTCGCCGTGCTCGACGGCGAGCCGATGCGGCTTCCTGGTCTCAAGCACGCCACCTTCATCCGCCGCGCCTGTCCCGTGCTGGCCCCGCGGGAAGCGCAAACCGAAACCAAGGCGGAAGCGGTGCATGTCTGAGATCGCCATCGCGCATCTCAGCGATCTGCATTTCGGCGACGAGGATCCCGCCGCCCTCGACGCCGCGCGCGAAGCCTTGATCGCGCTGCGGCCCGATTGCGTGGCGGTCTCCGGCGATCTTACGCAAGCCGGCCGCGCGCGCGAATTCGACGCGGCCGCCGCCTATCTGGCCTCCTTGCCCTTCCCGCTCGTGGTGACGCCGGGCAATCACGACGCGCCGGTGTTCAACATTCTGCATCGCCTGACGCGGCCAAAGCTGCGCTTCACGCGGCTGATGCTGGCCACGGCTTGGGCGCATCCGCAACACGACGTTCGCGTGCGTGCGTTCGATACGGCGCGCGCGGTGCAGATGCGGCGCGATTGGAGCCAGGGCGTTTACGATCTCGACGATCTGGAGCTTGCGCTCGCCGCCGAGGGGCGGCTGGTGCTGGTGGCCCACCACACGCCGGTGACGCCGCCCGGCGCGAAGGTGGAGAGCGACGCGCGGCGCGGCCGGCGTGCGCTGGAGCGCATGAAAACGCGCGAAGATCTCGTGCTGCTCGCCGGCCACACGCATAAATTCTTCGCCGGGCGCCTTGAGGGCGGGCCGCTCACGATCGTCGCGCCCTCGCTCGCCTCATCGCGCGTGCGCGGCGAGGAAAACGGCTTCGTGATGGTGCGTGTTTCACGCGACGCTGTCAGCGCGACCTTGCATGCGTTCGATGGCGTTCGGTTTTTGCCTGACCGCGAGGCGGCGTTCCTGCAGGCCTAATCCGCGCGATGGCGCCGACGGATGTTTTGTCGGCGTTGAGTTCAGTGGGCTTCAGTCAAATCAAGGCGACGCTCAATCCGCTCGATCCGTCCGTCAAGGCGATCCATGCGCACCTCCAGGCGCGCAAAGTCCCGGCGCAATCCAGCGACCTGCTCCTCGACCGAACCTAGTCGTGCTTTCACGTCCTGAATATCGTTCTCGACATTCTGCAGACGCCGGTCGACACGACGCAAAAGCTCCAAAACGAGATTTTCCGGACCGTCAGACATGAAAGCCAGGATAGTTCAAAACGGGCTTTTAGGCAAAATGCCGCAAATCGACCGGCTGAGCTTCGACCTCAGCGCCTAATACACCCGCTTCTTCGGCGGGAAGGGCTCGATCTCGTTCGTCATGGTGAAGGCGTGCACCGGACGATAATCGATCACCGCCCGACCGGTGCGCTCATCGAGCCAGGAAAGCGTGTGCTTCATCCAATGCTCGTCGTCGCGGTCCGGGAAATCCTCACGCGCATGGGCGCCGCGGCTTTCCGTGCGATTGGCGGCGCTGTGCACCGTGACGACGGCCTGTTGGATGAGGTTATCGAACTCGAGCGTTTCGACGAGATCGCTGTTCCAGATCATGGAGCGATCCGACACGCCGATATCGGGCAGGCCTGACCAGACCTCGCCCATGCGGCTCACGCCCTCGGCGAGCACCTCGCCCGTGCGATAGACGGCGCACGTCTCCTGCATCGTGCGCTGCATCGCATCGCGCAGGCGCGCCGTGGGCGTTCCGCCCTTGGCGTTGCGGAAGCGGTCAAGCCGCGCCAGATGCTGGTCTCCGGCGTTCTTCGGCAGCGGGCGCTGCGTCACGCCCTTCTCCACCTTGTCCGCGCACCGCAGGCCGATGGCGCGGCCGAACACGACAAGATCGATCAGCGAATTTGAACCGAGGCGATTGGCGCCGTGCACGCTGACGCATGCCGCCTCGCCCACGGCCATGAGGCCCGGCACTACGGCGTCGGGATCGCCGTTCACCTTGGTGAGCACTTCGCCAAAGAAATTCGTGGGGATGCCGCCCATATTATAGTGGACGGTGGGCAGCACCGGGATCGGCGCCTTCGTTACGTCGACGCCGGCGAACACTTTCGCGCTTTCCGAAATGCCCGGCAGCCGCTCATGCAGGATTTTCGGATCGAGATGATCGAGGTGAAGGAAGATGTGGTCCTTCTTGGGGCCCACGCCGCGCCCTTCACGGATTTCCATCGTCATGGCGCGGCTGACCATGTCGCGCGGCGCGAGATCCTTCACCGTGGGCGCATAGCGCTCCATGAAGCGTTCGCCGTTCGCATTGGTGAGATAGCCGCCTTCGCCGCGCGCGCCTTCCGTGATGAGGCAGCCGGCGGGGAAAATGCCGGTCGGGTGGAATTGCACGAATTCCATATCCTGCAGCGGCAGGCCCGCGCGCAGCACCATGGCGTTGCCGTCGCCGGTGCAGGTGTGGGCGCTGGTGCAGGAGAGATAGGCGCGGCCATAACCGCCGGTGGCGAGCACCACGCGCTGGGCGCGGAACCGGTGGAGCGTACCGTCCTCCAGCTTCCACGCGGTCACGCCCCGGCACGCGCCTTCTTCATCCATCATGAGATCGAGCGCGAAGAATTCGATGAAGAATTCCACGTCATAGCGCAGCGATTGACCGTAAAGCGTGTGTAGTATCGCGTGGCCGGTGCGGTCGGCGGCGGCGCAGGTGCGCTGGATCGGCGCCTCGCCAAAATTCTTGGTCATGCCGCCGAAGGCGCGCTGATAGATCTTGCCTTCCTCGGTGCGCGAAAACGGCACGCCCCAATGGTCGAGCTCATAGACGGCGTCGGGCGCGTTGCGGCACAGATACTCGATGGCGTCCTGATCGCCGAGCCAGTCGGACCCCTTCACGGTGTCGTACATGTGCCAGCGCCAATCGTCCTCGCCCATATTCCCGATCGCGGCGGAAATGCCGCCTTGCGCGGCGACGGTGTGCGAGCGCGTGGGAAACACCTTGGTGATGCAAGCGGTCTTGAGGCCCGCCTGCGCGCAGCCCACCGCGGCGCGCAGGCCCGAGCCGCCGGCGCCGACGACGACGACATCGAACGTATGGTCGATCCAGGAATATGTCGCCACGAGCGCTTAGCCTCCGAAAGCGATGTAAAGCACGGCGAATCCGCCCGTCACCGCGAGCGCGAGGCCGATGAAGGTGTTGAGGATCAAAAGCCCGATCTTCGTGCCGGCCTTTTCGATGTAATCCTCGACGATCACCTGCATGCCGATCACCATGTGATACACCGACAGGAAGATGAACAGGATGAGCGCGATCGCATTGACGGGGTGCGCCACCCAGGCGCGCGCCGCCTCGAAACCGGGCTGCAGGTGCAGCGCCGCACCGATCAAAAGGAAAGGCGCGATCAGCATGAGCGCCACCGCGCTCACCCGCTGACCGATAAAGTGGCCGGTGCCGGATTTGGCCGATCCACGGCCGCGAACGCGGCCGAGCGGCGTTCGAAGCGCGCCCGCCATCAGCCCGGCCCTCCGGTCAGAGCGATAAGACCGAACGGCGCGGCGAGCGCGAACAGAATGGCGATCCAAGCCGTGGAATTTGCGATCTTGGCATGGGTGGCCCAGCCCATGTCGAACAGCAAATGACGAACGCCATTGGCGAAATGATAGGCGAAAGCGGCGGTGATTGCGTAAAGCACGGTCCAAATCAGCCAAGACGGCAACGCCGCCTCCACGCGCGCATAGGCTTCCGGCCCGGCGACGATGAGGCTGAGCCAGCCGACCAACAAAGCGCCGGCGGCATAGAGCGCCACGCCGGTCGCGCGATGCGCGATCGAAGCCAGCATCGTCACATGCCAGCGCCACACCTGGAGATGCGGCGATAGAGGTCTTGTGTCGGCCGCGCCGGCCATCGCGTTCGCCCCCGCTCTGGGTGAAGGATCGCCCGAAGCGGGCGGCGCGGAGAATTGCGGCGGGGCCGCTTGAAGTCAATTCGCGGCGTCGCCGCAAGGCGCGCGGCGAATTGCGCTAAGCGCTCAGCTTCGAGACAATCGTCTGCAGCGCGGCGGCAAGGCTTGGATGGGTGTCGTCGCTACGGATCGCGGCGGTGACGGCCGGATCGATGAAGAGACGCTGCGGCGTCGCCTCGATCATGAGCTTGGGCGGGCCGCCGAGCTTGGAATTGTCCCACAGGGTGAAATAATCCGCGCGCTCGGCGAACCAGGGCAGCGTGCCGAGCGAGCGCACCCAGCGCTCGATGATCTTCTCCCCGCCCACGTCATGCCCGCCGAGGCCCACGCGCTGGGCCACACGCTCCATGTGCAAGGAGGGGCGCTGGAGGATCACATAGGCGAGGCCGATGAGGAATCCGCGGCCCTTGGCCTCCTCGACCACGGGCTCGTATTTCGGGGTGGAGAGGATCGTCTCCACCACCATGGAGCGGCCCTCGCGCACCAGCCGGGCGACCTCCGCGTCGGTGCGCTCGGCGGCCATCCGCCAGGCTTGGGTGGAGGTGAGCTCGGTGCGCTCCGAGCGTAGCGCGGCGGCGATGGTGTCGGGGCACAGATAGGCCGGCGCGGCGGGCGCCTCGGGCGTGCGCGTCAGCCGCGCGAACGCGTCGGACGCGGCGAAGGTGCTCTTGCCGGACCCGTCGGGGCCGGCGAGGAGCCAGAACCAGGGTTTGGCCATCAGGCTTTCTTTCGGGCTGATTTAGCGGCGGGCTTGGGCGGCTCGGGCGGCTTCGGCGGCGCCTTTTTGGCGGCGGCGGGCGGCGCGGCTTTCGGCGCGGCGGCCTTGGCGGCGGTTTTGGCCGGCGGCTTGGATGGCGGAGGCGGCGCGGCCTTGGCGGCAGGCGCCGGCGCCTTCTTGGGCGCGGCGGCCGGCGCCGGCTTCGGCGGGGCCTTCGCGGCTGGCGCCGCCTTGGCCGGCGGCGGCGGGGGGGCGGTTTTCTTGGCGGCCGGAGGCGCTGGCGC
>CAZLWK010000024.1:0-45279 GCA_964563395.1 uncultured Caulobacteraceae bacterium | reverse complement strand
CCCATGGCGGGCGTAATGCTTCGGGCAAGGACGCCATAGAATTCGCGGTCGATGCGGTTCGGCGCGGCGCGGGCGAGCTCATGATCACTTCGATGGATCGCGACGGAACGCGCGAGGGCTATGACATTCCGCTGCTGCGCGCCGTGGCGGCGCGCGTACGCACGCCCATCATCGCCTCAGGCGGCGCAGGCCATGTGCGCCATCTCGTGGAAGCCATCGTTGACGGCGGCGCAAGCGCCGTCCTCGCTGCTTCAATCTTCCATTTCGGCGTTCACACCATCGCCGAAGCCCGCGCGGCGCTCGCGGCGGCGGGCGTCCCGCAAAGAAGGATCGTGTGACATGAGCGCGCCGAATGCTTTGGGCCTTGGCGGAGCGATCGACGACTTGGCCGCCACGATCGCGCAGCGCGCGGGCGCCGATCCCTCAAGCTCCTACACCGCCGCGCTCTTGGCGGCGGGCCCCGCCAAATGCGCCAAGAAGCTTGGCGAGGAAGCCGTCGAAGCCGCGCTGGCCGCCGCCGCCGGCGACAAGCCGGCCTTGGCCGCCGAGGCGGCGGACGTGCTCTATCACCTCTTGGTCGTGCTCCAGTCCGTCGGCGTCCCGCCCTCCGAGGTCGCGGACGCGCTCGCCCGCCGCAAAGGAATCTCCGGCCTGGACGAGAAAGCAGCGCGCCCGTCGAAATAGGACTTTATAGGAAAGTTAGGCCGAGTTGTCCTAACAAGGCCTAACAAAGATATAGAAGGCGCCCGCGCCGCCATGGCTCTGATGCGCCTGGGCGAACCCGGATACGCGCGGACGGATCGCGGGATCCGCCAGCCAGTCCGGCAGCCGCCGCTTCAGCACCCCCACCTCCCCCGCCCTGCCGCGACCGGTGACGATGAGCACCACGCACGGCGCCGGCGCGCTGGCGACAAAACGCAGCACGGCGGCGCGAGCGCTCTCCTGGGTGTGGCCGTGCAGGTCGAGCTTGGCGGCGATCTCCAGCTTGCCACGGCGCACGCGGCGCTCGCCCCCTCGATCGACCGGCGCCAGCGGCGGTTTGGGCGTGGCGCGCACGGCGCTGGGGGCGATCGCCCTTGTGCTTGAAACCGGCTTGGACTGAACACGCTCACGCTTTGCGACGGGCGTCGATTCCTCAGCCGCCTCGGGCAAGGGCTTCGCGGATTTCACAGTGCGCGCCACACGCCGCCAGAGCCGCCGCTCCTCGGGGCTCAGCGGGCGATCCCTCGGATCGCGCACCATGAAAATCAATTAAGCCTGGGCGACGCGGGCCAGACGCCAATTGGGATCGGGCGAGCGCACGTCGCGCTCGAACGTCCAGCGCTCCTTGGTGTCGCGCAGATGATGCGGGCCCTCGGCCAATTCGGCCTCGAACCGCACGGTGACGCGCGCCATGTCGCCGTCCAGCGCGGCTTCGGCCAATTCGGCGGACTTCAAGCGCACCAATTCAGGGCCCTTTTCGCCTTTCGCCTCGCGCGCGGCGATGGCGGCGACATAGGCGTCGAACACACGCGGGGTCAGCAGGGCGCGCAATTGCTCGCGATCGCCCTTGGCGAATGCGCCGACGATCAGCTCATACGCCCCGCGCGCGCCGGAGAGGAAATGCTCCGGATCGAAATTGGGATCGGCGCGCGCCACATCGACGAAGCCGTCGCCCGAACCGCCGAAGGCAGGCGGCGGGGTCTGGGCCCTTTGGCCCTCGCGCATTCGCGGCAATTCGCCCTGCGCGGGCGCCGGCTGGGAGGGGCGCTCCGCGCCCGTGCGCCGCCCCAGGACCTGGTAGAGGCGGGCCAGGACAAGGCCGGCGACAACCGCCAGGACCAGAATCTCGATGATCGACGTATCCAAGGCCGGCTGCTCCGAACCGCAAGTCTGACGTTTAGACCGCAAGATAGTGTGCATGGAGGCCGAGCGCCAGCCATGCCCTTGTTGCGGGGAAAAGCGACGCATGTTAGCCCGCCCGCCTCTCCAAATCTTGAAGAGGGGCGCGCATGACCACCCTGAGCGGCGACGGTTCGGGAGGCCCGGAGGCGCCTCAACTTCGCGTTTTGGCGCAATACGTTAAGGACTTCTCGTTTGAGAACCCCTTGGCGGCGGCCTCGGCCCGCGCCCACGAAACCCAACCGCTGATCGACATGGGCGTGGAGGTGAAATCGCGCCCCGCGGGCGAGCCTCAAGAAAACGTGTTCGAGGTGGATTTGCGCATCCACGTCGAAGCGCGGCGCGGCGAAGAGGTGATGTTCATCGCCGACCTCGTCTATGCGGGCCTCTTTGAGTTCATGAATGTGCGCGGGGAAGACATCGAGCCGCTCTTGTGGATCGAATGTCCCCGCCTTCTTTTCCCGTTCAGCCGTCAATTGCTGGCTGAGATCACGCGTGAAGGCGGCTATCCGCCCCTGCTGATCAATCCGATCGATTTCACGCCGCTCTATTGGGCGGAGATGAAGGATCGCCAAGACCGCGGTGAAACGCCGCTCGGCTAGCGGCTCTTCAGCCAGAGCGCGTTTTCACCGAGCGTTGCAATGAAGGCGGCGTGCGCCGCACGTTCATCGTCGCTGAGCAAGGACGCCAAGGGCGCAGGGCGCGCGCGGCGGCGCGGAAAATTCAATTGCGCGATCGTGTCGCCCGTTGCGGCGAGCGCCTGCGCTTCCTCATTGAACACAAGCCGCTGTTCACGCCCGCCCTTCAGCTCGAGATAGACCTCCGCCAGGATCTTGGCGTCGACCAACGCGCCGTGACCGCCGGGGCCCTTGCGCGCGGCCAGATCGAAGCCGTTACGTTCGAGCTGAAAGCGCTTCGCCAGCGCGTCGAGCGAATTGGAGGCGCCGGGAAAGCGCTTTCGCGCGATGGGCAGCGTGTCGACGTACCGATCGGCTTCCATGTGCGGCACGCCGCACCGCTTCAGCTCCGCATTGAGGAATTTGCGGTCAAACTCGGCATTGTGCGCGACCAGAGGCGCATCGCCGAAAAATTCCAGCACCTCCTCCACCAATTCAGCGAATTTCGGCTTGTCGCGCAAGAAGGCGGTGGTGAGGCCATGCACGCGCACGACCTCCTCCGGCACCTCGCATTCAGGGCACACATATTTGTGCAGCGTGCGCCCAGTGGGCGCCAGATTGATCAATTCGACGGCGCCGATCTCGACAATGCGATCGCCCAATTCGGGATCGCGGCCAGTGGTTTCCGTGTCGAAAACGATCTCGCGAATGTGCTGCATGCGCTTAGGCGCTAAGCTGCTTCGCGCAGCGCGTCCAGAAGCGCGCGAACCTGCGCGCGCGCGTCGTCGAAGCCGTTGGCGGTATTGATCACGAAATCGGCACGCTGGCGCTTTTCCGCATCCGGCATCTGCTTTTTCAGAATTTCCTCGAATTTCTCGGCGCTCATGCCCGGCCGGGCGAGGACGCGCGCGCGCTGCACATCGGCGGGCGCGCTGACAACGGCGATCGCGTCCACGAAACGATGGCCCTGCCCTTCTAGAAGCAACGGAATATCGAGCACCACGATCGGCGCCCCCGCGTTCCGCTGCGCTTCCAAGAAGTGCGCTTGGGCGGCGCCGACAAGCGGATGCACTATCGCCTCCAGGCGGCGCATCTCCTCGGGCTTTCCAACGACGAGTCGCGACAGGATCGTCCGGTCGACGGCGTCATCGACGACCGCCTCCGGAAAGGCCGCGCGCACGGGCTCCACCGCGGCGCCGCCCTTGGCGTAGAGCGCATGAACCGCCGCATCCGCGTCGTAAACCGGCACGCCTTCATCGCGAAACATTTGCGCCGTCGCGCTTTTGCCCATCCCGATGGAGCCGGTGAGGCCGACAATGATCACGCGCGCTCCCCCAGTGCGGCCATCAGCCGTTCGCGCGCCTTCTTCGTGTCGGGCTTCAGCCCGAACCAGAGCTCGAACGCGCGCGCCCCCTGATGAATGAGCATGCCCAGACCGTCCACCGTTTGGAGTTCCCGTTTGGCCGCCGCGTCCAAGAGCGGCGTGCGCAGCGGCTGATAGACGATGTCCGCCACGATCGCGCTGTCCTTGCAGCGCGACACGGGCCAGCGCGGACTCTTGCGCCCCGCCATGCCCAACGTCGTTGTATTAATGATGAGATCGGCCTCGGCGAACAATTCCGGCAAATCCTCCCAAGGCGAACTCGCGCCAACGCCGATCAGGCGCGCGAGCGCGTCAGCGCGCGACGCGGTGCGGTTCACGACGCGTATCCGTTCGATCGCCGCGCCCTCCGCAAGCGCGGGACCGAGACCTGCCGCCGCGCCGCCGGCGCCGATTATGAGGACATGCCGCACGCGCGCTTTCCAACCTGGCGCGGCCTCATCCAACGAATCGAGAAATCCATCGCCGTCCGTGTTGAAGGCGGAAATGCGTCCGCCCTCCTCCCAGCGCAATACGTTCGCGGCTTTCAATCCGCCGCTTTCCGCGATCGCGGCGGCGATCTCCTTATGCGGCGTGGTGACGTTCGCGCCGAGAAATCCGGCGCCGCGCAGCCCATAGAAAAACGCGGCGGGATCGGGCCCCGTAACGGACAAAGGCACATAGACCGCATCAAGACCGAAATCCTCGATCCAGGAATTATGCATCAGCGGCGAGAGCGATTCCGCGACCGGATCGCCGAATATCGCCAACACCTTCGTCTTGCCGCTGATTGTCATCGACCGATCTCGCCATGCTGACGCAGAAAGCCGAGCAGCGGCAAAAGCGGAAGCCCAAGCACCGAGAAATAGTCTCCCTCAACACTCTCAAACAATTGTGCGCCTATCCCTTCAAGCTGATAGCCGCCCACGGAAGCAAACGCGGCCTCGCCCACTCGATCGAGATAATCTTCCAGGAAGTTGTCGCTGAAGGCGCGCATCGTCAGCTTTGGAGAATCGATGTGCCGCCAGATCGGCTGTCCGTCGACGGCGATCACGGCGGCGCAGATGAGACGATGCGTTTTTCCGCGCAATCTTTGCAAATGGGAACGCGCTTCATCGCGGTTCGCGGGCTTATCGAACGCTTCATCGCCGAGCGCCAACATCTGGTCGCCGCCCAGCACAAAACCTGGCCGCATCCGCGATACGGATAGGGCCTTCGCCTCCGCCAAGGCGTCGGCCTGTTCGCGCGGTTTGAGGCCTTCCGCGCGCAGCGCGGCTTTCAGCGCGTCCTCATCGAGACGCGGCTTTTCAACGACGATATCGAGGCCTGCGGCTTGCAGAAGCATCCGCCGCGTCGCGCTTCCCGATGCGAGAATCAGCGTCACGCTTCGGCCTTTTCGCGGCGCTCGGCGAGCATGTTCAACACCGCGGCGGCGGTTTCCTCCACCGAGCGACGCGAAACGTCGATCACTGGCCAGCCGTGCTTTTCGTACAATTTCTGAGCATAGAGCACTTCCTGCCGCACCGATTGCTCTTCGACATAGGACGTGCTGCGCGTTTCGTTCATCGTTGCAAGGCGGTTGCGCCGTATGGACACCAGACGATCGGCGGACACCGTCAATCCCACGATGAGCGGCGCGTTTGGTTCGAACAATTCGTGCGGCAGCGGCACATTCGGCACGATCGGCACGTTCGCGGCTTTGACGCCGCGATTGGCGAGATAGACGCTTGTTGGCGTTTTGGAGGTGCGGCTGACTCCCACAAGAATCACATCGGCGTCGCGCAATTCCACCACTTGCTGGCCATCGTCATGGCCCATGGCGAAATTGAGCGCATCGATTCGGCGGAAATAATCCGCGTTGAGCACGCGCGCGGCGCCGATTCTGTGATTGAGTTCAAGGCCCAAATAGCGGCTCATCATGTCAAGCACGGGATCGAGCACCGCCACGGCCGGCACGCCCAATTCCTTGCAGCGCGATTCGAGACGGCCGCGCTGCTCCAAATTGGAGATTGTGTACATGACCACGCCGGGCGCGGCCTCGATCTCCGCCAGCACGCGCTCCATCTGCCGGGCGGAGCGGACAAGGAAATAAGTGTGCTCAATCGGAATGATGTTGTCGAATTGAGCGCACGATGCACGCATCAACGCCGCCAGCGTTTCGCCGGTGGAATCGGACACGAGATGGACGTTGAAATAAACGCCGAGCTTGTCGTTCATTCCCTCATCCTCACCATGCCCCTCACCCTTGGGATAAGCCCTGAATAAGATAGGCGCCGCGGCCGGCGGCGCACGTCCCCGCCCTCCCCTGGGTATAGGTGTGGAGCGCTCTACCCGCACCCATCCCCAGCTTGTCCCTAGAATCGGCAGGACAGGCCGCTACGAGACGATCCGACACACTCGCCTCTTTCCTAAGAGCTTTTTAACCATACCATCCGCCCAGGGACGCTTTGGCGGAAGCGTTTTCCAGGTTCGCCGAAGACCACTACAAGAATCCCTACCAGGGATTCATTTCCAAGTAAGAAGGAAGGAACATGGAAGCGCCCAAGCCGGACGCGCCACGCCTCATACGGGTCCTACGAGGCGAGCGGCTCGATCCGCCCCCCGTCTGGATCATGCGGCAGGCCGGACGCTACCTGCCCGAATACAGGGAGCTGCGCACCCGCGCGAAGGACTTCCTGACCTTTTGCTATTCGCCAGCCATCGCCACTGAAGCGGTGCTGCAGCCCTTGCGCCGCTTTCCCTTGGACGCGGCCATCCTATTCTCCGACATCCTCGTCGTGCCGGACGCGCTGGGCCGAAAGGTTTGGTTTGTCGAAGGCGAGGGCCCGCGTCTGGAGCCGCTGATCGAGGCCGATACCTGGTCGTTCGGCGACCCGGAGACCGCTATCACTCGGCTTGCGCCGGTCTATGAGACGGTCGAGCGCATCAAGGCCGCCCTCCCCCCGGAGACGGCCCTGATCGGCTTCGCCGGCGCCCCCTGGACGGTGGCGACCTACATGCTTCAAGGCGAGGGCGGCGATAAGGACCGGGCGCGCCGGGCGGCGTATCAGCGCCCGCAGGACGTCGATGCGCTCCTGGCCCTGCTCGCGGAAACCACAGCGCGCCACTTGGCGGCGCAGGTGAAGGCCGGAGCGGATTGTCTGCAGATTTTCGAAAGCTGGGCCGAAGGTCTGCCCGAACCCCTGTTCGAGCGCATGATCTTGAAGCCGACCGCCCTCCTCATGCAGCGGCTGCGGGCATTGGGCGTGACCGTGCCGGTCGTCGGCTTTCCCCGCGGCGCCGGCCCCTTGATCGGGCGTTACGCCCACGAGACGGGCGTGGATGCGCTCGGCGTCGACACGCAAATTCCGGCCGCCTTCGCGCGCGCTTCGGCGCCGGCGGGAATGGCGCTTCAGGGCAATCTCGATCCGCAATTGTTGGTCTTGGGAGGACCCGCCCTTGAACGCGAGGCGCGCGCCGTCGTCGAGGCGTTTCGCGGCTCGCCGCACATTTTCAATCTCGGTCACGGCATCACGCCTGACGCAAAGCCCGAGCACCTCGCCGCGTTGTTGGACGTGGTGCGGCGCGGATGAGCGGCGATGCGCGCAAGGTCGCGATCATTCTGTTCAATCTCGGCGGCCCGGATTCGCTCGCCGCGGTTCGGCCCTTTCTGCTGAACCTCTTCAATGACAAGGCCATTATCGGCGCACCTCAGCCCTTGCGCTGGCTGATTGCGCAATTGATTTCCCGCACACGCGAGCGAAGCGCACAGGCCAATTATGCCCTGATGGGAGGGGCCTCCCCGCTCGTGCCGGAAACGTTGAAGCAGGCCGAGGCGCTGCGCGCGGCGCTGCGCGGGCGTATGCCGAATGCGGAGATCGGCGTTTTCATCGCGATGTCCTATTGGACGCCGTACGTAAAGGACGCCGCGCGCCAAGCCGCCGAATGGGGCGCGTCGGAAGCGATCCTATTGCCGCTCTATCCGCAGTTTTCCACGACCACCACGGCCTCATCCCTGGCCGCTTGGCGCAGCGTATCGGCCCTGCCGGCCAAGACTATTTGCTGTTATCCGAGCGCGCCGGGCTTCGTCGCCGCGCATGCGGAAACGATCATGCAGGCCTGGCGCGACGGCGGCCAACCGGAGAACGTGCGGGTTCTATTTTCCGCCCATGGCCTGCCGCAGCGCGTCGTCGATGCGGGCGATCCCTATCAATGGCAGGTGGAGCGAACGGTCGCCGCGGTGCGGGCGCTTTTGCCAGCGCATTGGGAAGCGCGCACGTGCTATCAATCGCGCGTGGGGCCGTTGCAATGGCTCGGCCCCTCCACGTTGGAGGCGATCGACGAAGCCGCCGCCGACGGCGCTGGAATCATCCTCTCGCCCATCGCTTTCGTGTCCGAGCACATCGAGACGCTGGTTGAACTCGACATCGAATATGCCGACCACGCCCGCGAAGCCGGCCTGCCTTATTATCTGCGCGCGGCCGCGTTGACCGATGCGCCCGCCTTCATCGACGCGCTTGCGGACTTGGCGGCGCGCGTGGTTGATCGCGGCGGCGCGCTGAATTCCGAATGCGGCGGACGTCTTTGTCCGGGCGAGTTCAAGCTCTGCCCGCATGCGCTGATGGAGACTTAAGTGAGCTATGACCTCTTCCGCGGCCTGCACATCATCGCCGTGATCGCGTGGATGGCCGGTCTCTTGATGCTGCCGCGCCTCTACGCTTACCAGACGGGCGCGCAGCCGGGCGGCGAGCTTGAGCAAAAAATGATCGTGGCCTCGCGCGCACTGCAGCGCATCATTCTGACGCCCGCGATGCTAATCGCATGGGCCCTTGGATTGCACCTCGCCGCCACCTATCTCATCGGCGATTGGAGCGGGGGTGTCGGCGAAGCGCTCGTCCGCGTGCCGGCCTGGTTCTGGGCCAAATTGGTCTTCGTGCTCGCCCTATCCGGGTATCACGGCTTTCTCATCTCCTCCGGCAAGAAGCTGGCGCGCGGAGAACGCCCGCGCTCTGAGCGGTTCTGGCGCATGACCAACGAATTGCCCTTCATCGTGGCGATCGTGGTGGTGCTGCTGGCCACGCTGGAGCCTTAACCGACGCTTGACGCCTTGCGGCGATTATGGCTTGCATCTTTCAGGCGCACGCGGTTCAGCGGCAGCGCCCACGCGACGGCGGCGCCGCACATCCCCCTCCCCGCCGATTTTCACTTTCCTCTGCACCGCCCCCGGCTTTCCGATTCGGGCGCGCACTCCAGGTACACAATGACTGACGACATTCTCGTTGAAGACGCCCCGCCCAAGCAGCTCACGCTGCAAGAGTTGAAGCGGAAGCCGCCGGCCGAATTGCTGGCGCTCGCCGAAGAGCTCGAAATCGAGGGCGCCAACAATCTCAGGACGCAGGACATGATGTTCGCGATCCTGAAGCAGACCGCCGAGCGCGGCGTGGAGATTGGCGGCGCCGGCGTCGTCGAAATCCTGCCCGACGGCTTCGCATTCCTGCGCTCGCCGCAATCGAATTATCTGCCAGGTCCCGACGACATCTATGTAAGCCCCAGCCAAATCCGGAAATTCGGACTGCGCACGGGCGACACCGTGGAAGGCCAAATCCGCGCGCCAAAGGACGGCGAGCGCTATTTCGCGCTCGTGAAGGTCAATTCAATCAATTTCGAAGACCCCGACCGCGTGCGCCACAAGGTGCATTTCGACAATCTGACGCCGCTCTATCCCGATCAGCGGCTGAAGATGGAGATCGAAGACCCCACATTGAAGGACCGGTCCGGGCGCGTGATCGATGTGGTCGCGCCGATCGGCAAGGGTCAGCGCTGCCTCATCGTCGCGCCGCCGCGCGTCGGCAAGACAATCCTGTTGCAAAACATCGCCAAGGCGATCGCGAACAACCACCCTGAAGTTTATCTGATCGTGCTGCTGATCGATGAGCGGCCGGAAGAAGTCACCGACATGCAGCGCACGGTGAAGGGTGAGGTCGTCTCATCGACCTTCGACGAACCCGCGACCCGCCACGTGCAAGTGGCCGAAATGGTGATCGAGAAGGCCAAGCGCCTGGTCGAGCACGGTCACGACGTGGTCATCCTTCTGGACAACATCACCCGCCTTGGGCGCGCCTACAACACGGTCGTGCCCTCCTCCGGCAAGGTGTTGACGGGCGGCGTCGATGCGAACGCGCTACAGCGCCCCAAGCGCTTCTTCGGCGCGGCGCGCAACGTTGAGGAAGGCGGAAGCCTGACGATTATCTCAACCGCGCTGATCGACACCGGCTCGCGGATGGACGAAGTGATCTTCGAAGAATTCAAGGGCACCGGCAATTCGGAAATCGTGCTCGACCGCAAGGTGGCCGACAAGCGCACCTTCCCCGCGATCGACATTTTGAAATCCGGCACGCGCAAGGAAGAATTGATCACGCCGAAGGAGCATTTGGCGAAGATGTATCTGCTGCGCAGGATCCTCGCGCCCATGGGCACGATCGACGCCATCGAGTTCCTGCTCGATAAGATGCGTCAGACGAAGAACAACGAGGAATTCTTCCAGAGCATGAACGGCTAGACCTGCCCTAAGGCAGGTCGATGCAATCGAACGTTTCCTGCGCGACGATGCGACCGTCCTTGAATCGATAGAATTGCGCGAAGGCGGCGCGCATCGTGTCGCCGGGCTTAAGCGTGCGAAAGGCGATTTGCAGATCGCCCTCCCAGCTCAAGCGAACCGCCGCGCGATCGCCTTCGATCACCGCCTCGAGAATGCGCATGCGCTGCGCCGATAGGATCGACGCACCCGCCTGCGCGCTCTTGAGTATGCCGGCGAGATCGCGCGTGGCGCCGTGCGGAGACAGCGCATTGGGGTGTTCGCGGAAAATCACATCGGGATCGTAGAAGCGCGCGAGCGCCTCCCCTGTCGCGAAGCCTGAAACCGCTTCGATATAGTCCTCAAGAAAGCGCACCGTTTCCGCGCGCGTCACGGCTTGAGCACCAGGCTGCCCGTTGTTTTCCGCGCTTCCAGATCGCGGTGCGAGTGCGCCGCTTGCGCGAGTTCATAAGTCGTCGGCGCCGCGACCTTCACGACTCCCTGCGCCAAGACGTCGAACAGATCGTCCGCCGTCTCCTGCAAGAGCTCTGGCGTGCGCGTGTAATGAAAGAGGCCTGGCCGCGTGAAGAAGAGCGATCCCTTCTGTGAAAGCAGCATCGGATCGAACGGCGGCGGCGAGCCGGACGAATTGCCATAGCTCACGAACATGCCGAGCGGCTTCAAGCTGTTCAAAGACACATCGAACGTATCCTTGCCCACGCTGTCATAGACGACGTCGGCGCCGACGCCCTCGGTGATCTCACGCACGCGCGCGGCGATGTTCTCGCGCGATGACACGATGACGTCGCGCGCGCCAAGATGTGTTGCGACGCCGACTTTCTCATCGCTTCCGACGACAGCGATGACGTGCGCGCCGATATGCGTCGCCCATTGCACGAGGATTTGTCCGACGCCGCCGGCGGCCGCATGAACCACCGCAACATGTTGGCGTTCCACGGGAAACGTCTTTCTCAAGAGATAACGCGCGGTCATGCCCTTGAGCATGGACGCCGCCGCGATGTCGGCGCTCACGCGGTCTGGAATATGCACCGCGCGTGTCTCATGCACGACGTGCATCTCCGCATAGGCGCCGATCGGGCCCGTGCAGAATCCCGCGCGATCGCCTGGCTTGAAGCGCGTGACGCCCTCGCCCACCGCCTCGACAATTCCCGCGCCCTCTTGCCCAAGGCCGCTCGGCAACGCGATCGGATAGAGTCCCGTGCGGTGATACGTGTCGATGAAATTGACGCCGATGGCGGCAAGTCGAACCAGGATTTCTCCGGCCTTCGGCGCGGGCGTTTCTATATCGACGAGGCGCATCACTTCGGGTCCAGCATGCGCTTCGATGCGGATTGCTTTCATGTCGTTCTCCTAAGTCGCTTCGAGGCAGCGCAGCGGCGCATAGCCCTCGCCGTCCGCCGCATCGAGCGCGCGTTGCGCCTCGATTGGCGTATCGCTCGCGATCAATTCAATCCCCGTCTCCGCGAACGCGGCATAGCCGCTTTCGCCGCGCGCGAAGCGTTCGTCCCAACCGGCGAGCGTGCCGAACAGGCTTTCAACGCCAGCTTCCGCGAGCGCGACATTAAGGGCGGCGTTCGGCTCCTCGACGCCGGTCCATGCGAGCAGACGGGAAAAATTGAAACCGGCGCGACGCAAGCGCGCCATATCCGCCTCACCCTCGATGGGCGCTGAAATCATCAGCCGCGGATCGATACGGTGCGCTTCAATCGCGTCGCGCAGCGTATAGGTGATGAGTACGACGCGATGATGCGCGCCGGCGGCATCCACGGCGTCGATGACGTCTCTCATGGAAACGCCGCGCTTCACATCGAGCTCGAGGATGGTCTTTCCTTCCGCCCAATCGAGCGCTTGCTGAAGGGTCGGCGGAGAACTTTCGCCATCGCGAAAGCGGAGCGTCGCGAATTCAGCCGCGCTCATTTCGGCCACCAAGCCCTGCCCGGTCGTGGTGCGCGCGACGTCTTCATCATGCATCAGCACCAGAACGCCATCGCGCGTGCGGCGCACATCCACTTCCATCGCGACGGGCGCGGCTTGGAATGTCCGCGCCATCGTCTCGATGGAATTTTCCGCTTGGCCGCGCCCAGGCCCGCCGCGATGCGCGGCGACGATCGTGGCGCCCTCCCGCTGCAGACAATCGAAAAACGCCGGGAGATCGCGCGGAACGAGGGTCGTCGCGCCAAGCGTCGGCGCGGCTTCGAGATCGACGCCCTCGCACGCGATCAGCGTTAAGCATGCGGCGAAAATCAGCGCGCGCCTCATGCAAGGTGCTGCTTGAAGAACGCGATCGTGCGGCCGTCTGCGAGCGCGGCCGCCGCCTTGTCGTAATGCGCCCCGCCCTCGCGGGTGAAGGCGAGATCCTGATCGGCGTAGGAATGGATCGTCACGTGCGCATTGCCTGCAAGACCCTGCGCGATCGCGGCCTGCGCATCCGGCTTCACGAATTGATCCTTCTCCGCGATGTGCAGCATCAGCGGCTTCTTGATGCGCGCCGCGTCGGCCAGGCGCGTCTCGATCGACACGCCATAATAGCCGACGCTGGCGTCGCAATCGGTTTCGCAGGCCGTTCGGTACGCGAGAAAGCCGCCGAGGCAATAGCCGACAGCGCCGACTTTGGCCGCGCCCATCGCGCGTGCGGCGTCGATGCTGGCCTGAATGTCCTTGACGCCGGAATCCGAGCCTTGCATCGCCATGAAGGCGTTCATCAGCTCAAACGCCTTGGACCATTCGTTCTCGCTCTGATCGGTGATATACACGCCGGGCTCGATCCGCCAGAAGAGATCCGGCGCGATGGCCAGAAAGCCTTCGCGGGCCAGCCAGTCGGCTTTGCCGCGCACATTGGCGTTGACGCCGAAAATCTCCTGGATGACTACGACCGCGGCCCTCGGCGCGCCAGCCGGTTTCGCCACATAGGCCTTGAACGACCCGTCCGGCACCTTGATCTCAATCCATTCGCCCATGGCGCTCTCCTTTTGGCTTGCCCGAGGCTATAAACGGCGCACGAAAGACGCGCGACAGGCGCGGAGGGCTGAGCCATGAAATTCAACGTCAATGTGGAGTGCACGCCTGAAGAGGCCCGCCGGTTCATCGGCTTGCCGGACGTGACGCCGCTGAATGAGCGCCTGGTCGAGGAGATGACCAAGCGCATGGAAAGCAATCTGGCGCTGATGAGCCCGGACACCATGATGCAAAGCTGGATGTCCGTGGGCGCCCAGGCCCAGGACGCCTTCATGAAACTGATGACGACCGGCGCCAGCGCGGCCCTGAAAATGCCAGACAAGCCTTGAGCGAGGACACCATCGCCGCTCTTGCTTCCGGCGCGGGCCGGGCGGGCGTGGCGGTCATCCGCGTATCCGGTGCTCGCGCCGAAGCGGCGTTGCGGGCGCTTACGGGCGGCGCGCCGCCGCCGCCGCCGCGCCGCGCAGCGCTTCGGCGCCTGTCGGGCGAGTCCGACATCGACGACGCCCTCGTGCTTTGGTTTCCCGGGCCCAGGAGCTTCACCGGTGAGGACGTAGCCGAGCTGCATGTGCATGGCGGGCCCGCCGTTGTGGCGGCCGCCCTGGAGGCCCTGTGGGCGTTGCCGGGCGTGCGGCCGGCGGAGGCGGGCGAATTCACGCTGCGCGCCTTCGCCAACGGCAAGCTGGACCTCACCCAGGCCGAGGCGCTGGCCGATCTGATCGACGCCGAGACCGAAGGCCAGCGTCGTCAGGCCCTGCGGCAGATGCGCGGTGCGCTGTCGGATCTTTATGAGGGCTGGCGCGAGCGGTTGATCGAGGCGGCGGCGCTGTTGGAGGTTGCGATCGATTTTCCGGACGAGGACCTGCCACAGGATCTCGCGGACCGCGTCGCGCCGCGCCTGGCCGCGCTTGAGCGCGACATGCGCGCGCATTTGCGGGATTCGGGGCGCGGCGAGCGCATCAGAGATGGGTATCGTATCGCCATTCTCGGTGCGCCGAACGCCGGCAAATCAAGCCTCCTCAACGTGCTGGCGGGCCGCGAGGCGGCGATCGTCTCTGACATTCCGGGCACGACGCGCGATGTCGTCGAGGCACGCCTTGTCCTGGCCGGCTACCCTGTCTGGATCGCCGATACGGCGGGCCTGCGCGCCGCGGCGGACGCCATCGAGGCTGAAGGGGTGCGCCGCGCCCTGGCGCGTGCGGAAGAGGCCGATCTGCGGCTCTGGCTGGTCCCGCCCGGGGAGGCGCCGCCCGCCGATTTCGCGGCGCTGCGCCGTCCGGGCGATCTCCTGCTGGCGACGAAGGCAGATCTCGGCGGGAAGGCCCAAGGCGATGCCGATCTCACCATTTCAGCACGCACGGGGGCAGGCGTCCTTGAGCTCGAGCAAAGGCTGAGCGCAGCGGTTATCGCCGCCCTTGGGGCGGAGGAAGCGCCTGCATTGACCCGGGCGCGGCATAGGCGGCTGATCGAGGACGCCGCGCAGGCTCTGGCGCGCGGGCGGGCCGCGCTCGTGAACGGGCCGGAATTGGCGGCGGAGGATGTACGCGCGGCCGCGGCGGCCCTCGGCCGGATCACCGGCAGAATCGACGTGGAAGACTTGCTGGACGAAATCTTCTCCAGCTTCTGCATCGGCAAATAGCGGCGATGAATACTTGCCCTACACTACAGGGTCCGCGCTCTGTTCCACGGGAAACAGGTTTATTGCTGATAACCAAAGTAGAGCTGAAATCGAGCCCAAGAGTTTCACGTGGAACGCCGCATGGCGCTTCAACCGCCATTGGAGCGTGGGACTCGGCTAAGCCGCATGATTACTGCGCTTTTTACGTGTTTCCCGTGGAACGCGCCCTGCTCAAACCCGCCAAGTATTCGCGGCCTGGTCATCGCTCTAAGTGACGCCGGCGCTCACCTAGGCTAGAAGCTGGGCCATGCCCTCATCCTCGTCCTTCGACGTCATCGTGATTGGCGGCGGCCATGCCGGTTGCGAGGCGGCCGCAGCGGCGGCGCGTCTCGGCGCCCGGACGCTGCTTTTGACCCACAAGGTCGACACGATCGGCGAGATGAGCTGCAATCCGGCGATTGGCGGGCTCGGCAAGGGCCATCTCGTGCGCGAGATCGATGCGCTGGACGGGCTGATGGGCCGGGTGGCCGATGCGGCGGGCATCCAATTCCGTTTGCTCAATCGCTCGCGTGGGCCAGCGGTGCGCGGCCCCCGCGCCCAATCCGATCGCAAGCTCTATCGGCAGGCGATGCAGGCGGCGCTCGCCGCGCAGCCCGGTCTTACGATCCTCGCGGCTGCGGTCGAGGATTTGGCGGTGGCGGATGGACGCGTGGCCGGCGTCATTTGCGGCGATGGCCGCATTTTCAGCGCGCCGCGCGTGGTGCTGACCACCGGCACCTTCCTCAAGGGCGTCATCCATATCGGCGCCAAGCGCATTCCGGCGGGCCGCCATGGCGAAGCGCCAGCGCTCGGTCTTTCGGAGCGGCTTTATGCGCTGGGTTTCGCGATGGGGCGTCTCAAGACCGGCACGCCCGCGCGGCTCGATGGGCGCACGATCGATTGGGCCTCGCTTGAGCAGCAGCACGGCGACGAGACGCCGACGCCGTTCTCATTCCTCACCGAGCGCATCGCAAATCCGCAGATCGCGTGCGGGGTGACGTACACGACAGCGGAAACGCATCGCATCATCGCGGAGAGTCTCGATCAAAGCGCCGTCTATTCGGGCGCGATCGCGGGCAGGGGTCCGCGCTATTGCCCATCGATCGAAGACAAGGTCGTGCGTTTCGCGGAGCGCGACGCGCATCAGATTTTTCTCGAACCCGAAGGGCTCGACGATCACACAATCTATCCGAACGGGATCAGCACATCGCTGCCGGAGGAAACCCAGGAGCGCTTCATCCGCACCATTCCCGGCTTGGAGCGCGCGGCGATCCTGCGGCACGCCTATGCGATCGAGTACGATTATGTCGATCCGCGTGAGCTCTACCCGACGCTTGAGACGAAGCGCCTGCCGGGCCTTTATCTCGCTGGCCAGATCAACGGCACCACGGGCTATGAAGAGGCCGCCGCGCAAGGCCTGATCGCAGGCCTCAATGCGGCGCGCGCCGCGGTCAAGTCCGCGCCGATCAGCTTCACGCGCGCGGAATCCTATCTCGGCGTTCTGATCGATGATCTCGTCACGCGCGGCGTCACCGAGCCCTATCGCATGTTCACGTCGCGCGCGGAGTATCGGCTCACGCTGCGCGCCGACAATGCAGATCAGCGTTTGACGCCGAAAGGGCTGGAGATTGGTTGTGTCGGCGCCGAGCGCGCGACGCGCTTTGCCGAGAAGATGCAGGCCATCGACGATGCGCGCGCGCTCGCGCGTTCGCTCTCGCTCACGCCGCCGGAAGCGCGCGCGCATGGTCTGCGCGTCAACGAGGACGGTCAGCGCCGCGACGCGCTCGCGCTGCTCGCGTATCCGGACGTGACGTTCGAGCGCCTCGTCGCGATCTGGCCCGCGCTTGATACGCTTGGCGCGGATGTGCGCGTGCAGCTTGAGGCGGACGCGCTCTATGCCGGCTACATCGCGCGCCAAGAAGCTGATGTCGCCGCCTTTCAGCGGGACGAGGATTTGAAGCTCGATCCGCATCTCGATTACGCGGCGGTGGGCGGGCTCTCCAACGAAGTGCGCCAAAAGCTCGCCGCCGCGCGCCCGGTCACGCTGGGCCAGGCTGGCCGCATCGAGGGCGTGACGCCGGGCGCGCTCACGGCGCTTCTCGCGCACGTCAAGAAGGCGGCGCGGAAGAGGGCAGTTTGATTTCCTCCCCCGTTCTCGGGGGAGGTGGCCGCGGAGCGGCCGGAGGGGGGAATCGCGCGCCCGCCCCCTCAGCCGCGCTGCGCGCGACAGCTCTCCCGCACGCGGAGGAGCAATGACGGCGCCCTATCATCACGAGGATTTCGTCCGCGATACCGGCGCGTCGCCCGCGATCATGGGGCGCCTTGAGACCTATCGCGCGCTGCTCGCGGACTGGTCGCAGCGGATGAACCTCATCGGGCCCAAGGAGCTCGATCAATTCTGGAAGCGGCACGCGCTCGATTCAGCGCAGCTTGTCCCCTTGGCGCCTGGCGCCGAGCGGTGGGTCGATCTCGGCGCGGGCGCGGGCTTTCCTGGGCTCGTGATCGCAGCGTTCCTCGCCGACGCGCCGGGCGCGGAAATCCATCTTGTGGAGAGCACCGGCAAGAAGGCGGCGTTCCTCCGCGAGGCCGCGCGGGCGATGCAGGTCCCCGCCAAGGTCTTCAATCAGCGCATTGAGGATTTTGGCGCGGGCGAGGGGCGCTATGACGTGGTGACGGCGCGTGCGCTCGCGCCCTTGCCGCGACTCATCCTCTATGCGAAGCCGATTCTCGATCGCGGCGCGCAAGGGCTCTTTCTGAAAGGCGCGGACGTCGACGCCGAGCTGGCCGCCGCCGATCTTGCCCGACATGGTGGGGCCTACCGGGCTGAGGTGTTGGAGAGCGTGAGCGATCCGCGCGGCCGTATCGTCCGAGTGACGAAGCCCGCGAAGCGCTGATCTCCAAGCGGAGGGTGAGATGCGGATCTTGGCGATCGCGAACCAGAAGGGCGGCGTGGGCAAGACGACCACCGCCATCAATCTCGGCACGGCGCTCGCGGCGGTCGGCAAGCGGGTTCTGGTGTTCGACACGGACCCGCAAGGCAACGCATCGACGGGTCTCGACATCCAGCCGGAAGACCGCGCCGTCACCTCGTACGAGGTGCTGGTGGGCGAGCGCTCGCTCTCCGGCGCAGTGATGCAGACCAAAGTGCCCGGGCTCTGCATCGTCTCCGCGAATGCGAACCTCTCCGGCGTGGAGACCGAGCTGATGGCGGGCCTTCGCCCGCAGCATCGCTTGCGTGACGCCGCCGCCGCGTTCCGCGCGGAGGAGAAGGGGGCGGGCTTCGATTACATGCTCGTGGATTGCCCGCCGTCGCTGAACATTCTGACGGTGAATGCGCTCACCGCCGCGGACGCGGTGCTGGTGCCGCTGCAGACGGAATTCTTCGCGCTTGAGGGACTGACGCAGCTGATGGCCACGATCGAGGCGGTGAAGCAGAACCTCAATCCCGCGCTGGAAATCCAAGGCATCGTGCTGACCATGTACGACAAGCGCACGTCGCTCTCCGAACAGGTGGCGAGTGAAGTGCGCCAATACTTCCCGGACAAGGTCTATGAAACGGTGATCCCGCGAAACGTGCGTTTGAGCGAAGCGCCGTCGCACGGCTTGCCGGCGATTGTGTACGATCAAAACGCCGCCGGCTCGATCGCCTATATGGAGCTGGCGAAGGAAGTCATCCGCCGCGAGCAGATTTCATTGGCGGCTTGAGGCGGCGCGCTCGCGACGGCGCCGCGGCGGGTTGCGCTTGCCGCGCGCGTCGTTGAAATGGGCCCATGCCCCTCGCGCTCTTCGGCCACCCATTCTCATCCTACACGCAAAAGGCGCTGGTCGCGCTTTATGAGAACGCCACGCCGTTCGAATTTCGCCTGATCGGGCCGGATACGCCAGCGAACGCCGAGGACTGGCTGCGGCGTTGGCCGCTCGCCAAATTCCCGGTGCTCGCCGACGGCGCACACACGATCGCGGAAGCGAGCATCATCATCGAATATCTGCAGCTGAAGCATCCGGGTCCTGCGCGGCTCATTCCGGGCGATCCGGACGCCGCGCTCGAGGTGCGCTTCCTCGATCGCTTCTTCGACTTTCATGTGATGGACGCGATGCAGATCGCGGTGGAGACTAAGCTCGGCCGCATTCCGGCGCCGCCGGAGGAGGGGCTGCGCATTGCGCGCGAGCGATTGGCGCGCGCCTATGCTTGGCTCGAAACGCATCTGGCGGGGCGCACCTGGGCTGCGGGCGAGGATTTCACGATGGCGGATTGCGCGGCCGCGCCGTTCCTCTTTTATGCGGACTGGGTCCATCAAATCGATGGCGCACATCCGAACGTGCGCGCCTATCGCGCGCGGCTTTTGGCGCGGCCATCGTTCTCGCGCGCCGTCGAAGAGGCGCGGCCCTATCGACATCTCTTCCCGCTAGGCGCGCCGGATCGGGATTAGACGCGCGCCTCAAGCACCATGTTGAACGGGCCCTCCGTCGCGCGGCGCACGCGGGAGAAGCCGCCGTCGCGAATGATCTCCGTGAGCCGCGCTTCGCCTGCCTGCGCGCCAAGACCTTCGCCGACCTCCTGATCGAGCGACGTCGGCACGCAGATCATCGTCGAAGCGTTGTAATAGAGCCGACCCACCGGATTCATGTTGTCCGCCGCGCGGTCGCCCGCGATCGGCTCAACCACCATCCAGGTTCCATCCGCCTTCAGGAGCTGGCGCATGTGCGCGGCGCACCCGCGCGGATCGCCCATGTCGTGCAGGCAATCGAAGAAGGTCACGAGATCGAACCCGGTTTCCTCAATGTCCTTGGCCGAAGCGCACTCGAAGCGGACGCGCTCGCTCAAGCCATGCTCACGCGCATGTTCTCGCGCGGCGTCGATCGAGCCCTGGTGGAAATCAAAGCCGACGAAGAGCGTGTTCGGAAACGCGCGCGCCATGAGAAGGGTGGAGAAGCCAACGCCGCAGCCAATGTCGGCGACCTTCGCCCCGGACTCCAATTTCGCGGTTACGCCTTCAAGCGCCGGCAGCCAATTCTGCACGACATTGTTGACATAGCCGGGCCGGAAGAAAGCGCCGGTGGCGCAGAAGAGGCAACCCGCGCTGTCGCCCCAGCGCACGCCGCCGCCAGTGCGGAAGGAGCGCTCCACCTTCGGTTCGCCTTCGATCATGGCGGCAGCGAGTTCGAACGCGCCGGCGAGGTAGACCGGGCTGTCCTCCACCGCGAACACCATCGCCTGTTCGGGCGAGAGGCTGAACAGGTCCGCCGCGGCGTCATAGTCGACATAGCCATTGGCGGCCTGGGCGAGAGCCCATTCGCGCACATAGCGCGGCGCCAGCCCGCCCGCCTTTTTCGCCAGCGCCTCGCTGCTCATGGGCGCGGCCCCGTGCAGCGCCTTGAACAGGCCAAGGCGGAATCCCAGCCGCACGGTCGGCACGCTGAAGGCGCCGCCGAGATCGCCCAGCATCCTGCCGATGAATCGATTGAGCTTGTCTTCGTTGAGCGCCGCCATGGTCACATCCCTGAGCCGGTTCATGCTCCCCGCATCGAAAGCCTGCGCTCGGACGGGGAGGGGCGCAACGATTTTGGCGCGTGTGGATGACAGTTCGCTTGATTGCCCGCCTTTAGGATTTGGGAAAGGATTACAACCGAGGACTTAACCAGGGAATCAGGGTGCGCTGAGGATAAGCCGATGAGCGATTTCAAGCCGCGGGGACTGGGCAGGGGATTGTCGGCCTTGTTGGGCGAGCCGCGTCCGGTCGAGCCGCCGCCCGCCGCAAGGCCGGCCTGGACGCCGCCGGTTGAGCCGCCCCGGCCAAGCATGCAGCCCGCGCCGGCCGCCATGGCGCCGCCGCCCGTCACCCAGCCCCCCGTGCACAATGTCGTGGAGCTGCCCAAGCCGCCGACCCCAATCCAGCCCCCGGCGCCGGTCCCGGCGCCGGCGGAGCCTGTGGCCGTGGCGCCGAGCGGAGATGGCGCGCGCGCGATTCCGATCGATCTGGTGCAGCGCAATCCGAACCAGCCGCGCCGTCATTTCGATGAGGCCGAGCTGACCGAGCTCGCCGAATCCATCCGCGCCCATGGCGTGCTGCAGCCGATCCTCGTGCGCCCGATCGGGCAGGGGCGGTATGAGATCGTCGCCGGCGAGCGCCGCTGGCGCGCCGCGCAGCGCGCGGGCCTGCACAACATTCCCGCCGTCATCCGCGAGCTCGACGAAGTCGAGATCCTGGAGATCGGCATCATCGAGAACGTGCAGCGCGCGGATCTCAATCCGATCGAAGAGGCGCAAGGCTACCAGGCGCTCATCGACCGCTTCGGTCGCACGCAGCAGGACATCGCCGACGTCGTCGGCAAGAGCCGCCCGCACATCGCCAATATGCTGCGCCTCCTGGCGTTGCCGGAGGACATTGCGGAAATGGTGCGCGATGGACGCCTTTCGGCTGGTCATGCGCGCGCCATTCTCACCGCGCCCGATCCGCGCGCGCTGGCGCTGAAGGCCATCGCCGATGGGCTCAATGTGCGCGAGATCGAGCGGCTCGCCGCGCAGGCCAAGGACGCCCGCGACGGCGCCCGCTCAAGCCATCCCGCCGCCCCGCCGATCGAGAAGGACGCCGACACGCGCGCGATGGAGAAGCGTCTTTCCGACGCGCTGGGCCTCGCCGTCGTCATCAACGATAAGGGCGGCGCGGGCGATCTGCGCATTTCCTATCGCACGCTCGAACAGCTCGACGATCTCGCGCGACGCCTCACCGGCGGCGGATTCTAGCGCTTGATCAGGTTAGCGACGGCGCGATAGGCGTCCGCCGCGATCAGCTCTTGCGGGCTTTGCGCTTGCTTCGCGCGCATCTCCGCCGCCCACATGAGGTCAAGCGCCGTCACCAATCGGCGTGTCGTCCATGCGCGCAATTGCGCCAGAAAGGCGTCGCGTTCCTTCCAGAAGATGGGCGGCTTAAGCTTCGCCATCGCGTCGGGCGGGCTGGCGCCGGAATCGATGTGCGCGCGCGCCTCGAGAAGCCGCAACAGGCGCCGCTCCATCGCCTTGATCGCCGAGACGCCTTGCAGTGCGTCGATGCGCGAGAGCGTTTCCGTTGAATCGGCGGCCTTGCCCTGCAGCGCGGCGAGCGCGGCCGCATCGAGCGCGCCTTCGCCCGCGTCCGCGATCAACGTTTCGACCTCCGCGCCGGCGATGGGGGAGGCGGCCCCGTGCGCGAAAGCAGCCAGCTTCTCGATTTCTCGTCGCATCAGGCCGCGATCGGGCGGCAGCAAGGCGAGCAAGGTTTCGCGCGCCTCCGCATCGAGCGGGATTTTCATTTGTGCGATCAGCGTATCCGCAAAGGCGGCGAGATCGGCCTCGCTCTCTTCATAGAACGCGGCGGCCACCGCGCGCTTGGCGCCTTCAAAGGCTTTCGCGAGTTTGCCGCTGTTCGACAATTCACCGCCTTCGATCAGCAGGAAACCACCGGGCCGTTCCGCCTCGATGTCCGATAACGCGAAGAGGATCGCCTCGGCGCCGCTTTCGTTTTCAATCCGCGCCCACACCAAGGTCGGGCCGCCTAAGAGGGATTGCGCGGAAAGCGCATCGGAGACACGCGCCTTGTCCTTGCGCAGATCGTCATCATTCAGCTTGGTGATCGCGAACGGATCGTCGCTGCCGCCAAGCGCATGACGCGCCAATTGCGCCGCCGCCTCCGCCACGAGCGCGCGATTGGGTCCATAGAGGAGGGCGCCCCGAACCTGCGCGTCAGGCTTGTCGAGAAAACGCCGCGCGGCGGCGGCGGCCAGCTTCAAGAGCGGCGCGCCTCTGCGAGGCGCAAAGCGAGGTCGGCGCGGATGCGCTCGGCCATCTGCTCGGCGGCGCGTTCGCGCGCGTCGTCTTGCGCCGTGGCGGCGCCGAAGGCGGCGGTGGGGATGTTGTAGGCCGCAATGGTGGTGAGCGCGCCGCGGATGGGGCGCCCGCCGTCCGTAGGCGTAAGCACATAGGTGGCGCGCAGCCGCAATTCCGCGCGCGAGGCCGATTCGTCGAGACGCAGCGCAAGCCGTACGATCTGCTCGTTCAGCGTGATTTCGAGCTGTTGCGACGCGCCCGGCCCTTCCTCCACCGCGAGAATGCGCGTCAATTCGGTGCGCAGCACATGGCCGGCGCGGCCGTCGATGGCGCCGACATTCACCGGGCCGATCGCGCTGCCCCCGCTTGGGCCGGTCGCGTACATCGGCGTGAAGCCGCACGCGGCCATGAGGGCGGCGGCGAACAGAGCGGCGATCAGGCGCATGCGGGGCATCCTCTAGCTCGCGACGATATTCACGATCCGGTCGGGCACGACAATCACCTTGCGGACGGTCTGGTCCTTGAGGAAAGCGGCCACCGCCTCATGGGCGAGCGCCAGGGCGCGCACCTCGTCCTCGGAGGCGCCTTTCTGGGCTTCAATCTCGCCGCGTTTCTTGCCGTTCACCTGGACGGGAAGGGTGACGACCGTCTCGGCGGTGAGCGCGGGATCGGCCAGCGGCCAGTCGGCCGCCGCCGCGAAACCGGCCTGTCCGAGCTTCACCCAGCATTCCTCGGCCAGATGCGGCACGAAAGGCTGCAGCAGGAGCGCGAGGATGCGCAGCGCCTCTCCGCGCGCCCAGACGAGGCCCGGATCGGCCGCGTCGCGCGCCTTGGCGACCGCGTTCACCAGCTCGTAACAGCGCGCCACCGACGTGTTGAAGCGGAAGCCTTCAATGCCGTCCGTCACCGCCGCGATGGTGCGGTGCGCCAGCCGCCGCAGCGCCAGCGCTTCGCCGGCGTTCGCTTCGGCGGGCGCTGCGTCTCCCGGCTTGGGCGCGGCGTGGCCGTGGCCGTCGACGAGGCCCCACACGCGCTGCATAAAGCGCCAAGATCCCTCAACGCCCGCGGCGGTCCATTCCACGTCCCGCTCGGGCGGAGAATCCGAGAGCACGAACCAGCGCAGCACGTCCGCGCCGAACTCGTTCACATAGGTCTGCAGATTGATGCCGTTGCGCTTGGATTTGGAGACCTTCTCCACCGCGCCGATGGAAACTGGCGCGCCAGTGGCGATCTCGATCGCGACCTTGTCGCTTTTCTTTTCGACCTCCTCGGGCGAGAGCCAAGCGCCGCTGGCGGCGCGATAGGTCTCGTGGGTCACCATCCCTTGCGTGAACAAACCGGCGAACGGCTCGCCGCTGGGCAAATCGATATAGCCGCAATCGCGCATCGCTCGCGTGAAGAAGCGCGAATAGAGGAGATGCAAAACCGCGTGCTCGACGCCGCCGATATATTGATCCACCGGCAGCCAATAGGCCGCGAGCGCCGGATCGAACGGGCGGTCTGGATTTTGTGAATCGGCGAAGCGCGCGAAATACCAGGACGAATCCACGAACGTATCGAGCGTGTCGGTCTCGCGCGTGGCGGCCTTGCCGCATTTGGGGCAGGGGACGTGCTTCCAGGTGGGATGGCGCGCCAGCGGATTGGCGCCGCGGTCGATCGAAGCGTCGTCCGGAAGCGTTACGGGCAAGTCCGCTTCGGGAACGCCGACGAGCCCGCACGCATCGCAATGAATGACTGGGATCGGCGCGCCCCAATAGCGCTGACGCGACACGCCCCAATCGCGCAGACGATATTGTGTTGTGCCACGGCCGAGGCCGCGCGCTTCCAATTCCGCGATGGCCCGGGCGATCGCCGCATCCTTGTCGAGGCCGTCGAGGAAGCGCGAATTCCTGAGGATGCCTGGCCCGGCATAGGCTTCATCGCCATGCACGACGCCGTGCGCCCAGGATTCGTCCGCGCCTTCGGGAAACACGACGGGGATGATCGGCAGATCGTATTTGCGCGCGAATTCATGGTCGCGTTGATCGTGCGCGGGACAGCCGAACAGCGCGCCCGTCCCATATGTCGAGAGCACGAAATTCGCGCCCCAAACGGGCAATTCCCAGCTCGGATCGAACGGATGCTTCACGCGCAAGCCAAGATCGATCCCGACCTTTTCCGCCGCCTCGATATCGGCTTCGGAGGTGCCCAGATGCGCGCAATCGGCGATGAATTGCGCAACGTCTGCACTTGTCTCGGCGATCTTTTTTGTCAGCGGGTGATCGGGCGCCAGCGCCACGAAGCTTGCGCCAAACAGCGTGTCCGGCCGCGTGGTGAACACCTCGATCCGCTCTTCCGCGCCGACGATCTCGAAGCTGAAATTGGCGCCGGCGCTCTTGCCGATCCAATTGGCTTGCATGACGCGCACTTTTTCCGGCCAACGGTCCAGCGTGGCCAGCGCGTCGAGCAGATCGTCCGCGTAGGCGGTGACGCGGAACATCCATTGTTCCAATTCGCGCGTCTCGACCGGCGCGCCGGAGCGCCAGCCCTTGCCGTCGACCACCTGCTCGTTGGCGAGCACGGTCTGATCGACCGGGTCCCAATTCACTTTCTGCTTCTTGCGATAGACGAGCCCGCGCTCCCAGAATTTCAGGAACATCGCCTGCTGATGCTTGAAATAATCGGGCAGGCACGTGGCGAGTTCACGGCTCCAATCGATGGCGAGGCCGAGCGCCTTCATCTGTTCGCGCATCTGCGCGATGTTGGAGAGCGTCCAGGCGGCCGGATGCACTCCGCGATCGATGGCCGCGTTCTCCGCCGGCAAGCCGAACGCGTCCCATCCCATCGGATGGAGCACGTTGTAGCCCTTCGCGCGCCGATAGCGGGCGACGACATCGCCCATCGAATAATTGCGCAAATGGCCAACATGGATGTCCCCCGAAGGGTAGGGGAACATTTCCAAGACATAAGCTTTTGGCCGCGCGCCGGCTTCCTGAGGCGAGAGCGCGCGAAACAGATCAGCGTCCGCCCAGGCCTTGCGCCATTTGGGCTCGACTTCGCGGTGATTGTAGCGAGACATGAAATTTCTACCCGACCGTGGCGCCTAGACGTTTCGCGGGCGGCCGGAAACGCGGCCGCTTAGCGCAAGGTGCTAAGTCGCAGTTGGCGCGCGCGGGTCAGGATGGCGTTCTCGATCTGGATCGAGGTGTCCGGGCTGACGGAAGCGTCGATCCAGCCTTGCTCGGTTCGCGTCTGCCGGAAGACGGACACGTTCAGCGCGTCCGCCCGAAGCCGGCTGTCGAGAATATAGACCGTCGCCTTGAAGCGCTCGTCCGGCGTCGCCGGATCGGCGTACCAATCCGTGATGATCACGCCGCCGAACGGGTCTTCCGAGGCCAGGGGCATGAAATTCAGCGTGTCGAGCGAGGCGCGCCAGAGGAAGGAGTTCACGCCGATCTGCGCGCCCTCGGTGGCCCCGCGATTGCCGCCGCCGCCCCAATTGAAGGGGTTGAGGCCGCCGGACTCATTGGTGTCGGCGTTCCGGGACTGGCCGGGGGTGCGGTTCTCATCGGAGCGCAAGATGCCGGTCGAGCCGCAAGCGGACAGCGCGCCGGCGGCCGCAAAGACCAAAGCGGCCGACAGGATCGCTCGCTGACTCATCGGGAAATCCTCCGCTGAAGGGCATTCTCTCGCCCCAATTGGGGCTCATATACCATGCGTTGCTGCGGCGCCCAGCGGCTAAAGCTGTGTCGGCCGTGGCGGGGGCGCCGCACCTCAAGGCAAATTTGCAAGGCTGGGTGACCGAATTTTTACTGCTGTTTAAGGTCGAGTCGCTCTATCCTATCTTCTTCGGACCAGAGGGGGTCTCAGGGTCATGTTTCGTGCTAGCGCCATGGCGATCGCCGGCGCCGTCCTCGTGACGGCGGGGCCAGCCCATGCGCAGGACACGACGCCCGCCGAGCGCGCCGCCGTGCGCGCCGAAGTTCCCTGGTATGAGCGCTTCACCTACGGCCAGGGCCCCTCAGAGACCATGACCGGTCTCGGCCCCTCGGATCGCATCTCCCAGCCCGCCTGGACCTTGAGCCAGCGTTGGGGCGTGACCGTGGATGTCCGCCAGGCGGAGCGGTCCGCCGGCCCCGCCGCGCCCTCCGCCACGGACCAGACCGCCGTCGGCGCCTATTATCAGTTCACGCCGCGCGTGCGCGTCGGCGGCCGCGTGTCCCTCCGCGAGGAGACCCCGGCGGAGACGCCCGCCGGTGAAGCGGCCGGTGTGCGCCTCGAATCAGCGTTCCGCTTCTAAAAGTCCCTCGATCGCCGCCAATCCAGCGAAGCCGCGCCCTTGTAGCGCGCCGACTGTGCGAACATTGACGCCGCCCAGCGCGATCACGGGGCAGGGCGCGGCGCGAGCGATGCGCCTGGCTTTCGCGGCCCCAAGTGGTTGGCCAGCCGAAGCGCTTCGGCTCGGAAAGACAGGGGAGAGCAGCGACGCATCCGCCCCGAGCAGCGCGGCGCGCCGCACGGCCCGCGCATCGTGCGCCGCCGCCGTGACCAACGGAAAGCCGAGCTTCGCCGTCGCGATAAGGCGGTGCAGCCGCTCCGGCAGATGCACGCCATCCGCGCCTATGTGCGCCGCCAGCGGTAAATCGGCGCCGATCAACATAAGCACGCCGCGCCGCTGCGTGACGCGGCGCAGCGTTCGGGCGACGCTGACCCGATCCGGCGCGCCGAAATGGCGATAGATCAGGGCGGCGCCGCGCGGCAGGCGCCGCGCGATCGCCCCCGGATCAGGCGTGCGCGTCGGGTCGGTCAGGAAAAAGAGGTGGGGAAGCCCATCCGCGCCCGCGTGGCGATTGAGCCTCCGGGCGGCCGTCGCTAGCTCATGAAGATGAATGACGTTTCCTCCCTTGCCGCGATCAAGGCGCGGATCGCCGCCGCCGCGCAAGACGTCGGACGCACCCCGGAGGCGGTTCGCCTGGTCGCGGTGTCAAAGCAGCAGCCGCAGGCGGCGGTCGATGCGGTCTGGGCCGAGGGGCATCGCCTGTTCGGCGAAAATCGGGTGCAGGAAGCACAGGGGCGTTGGGGAACTCGGCGGGCGGCCGGCGAGGCGTTCGAGTTGCGGCTGATCGGCCCCCTCCAGAGCAACAAGGCCGCTGACGCCGTGGCGTTTTTCGATGCGATCGACTCGCTTGATCGCGAAAAGCTCGCCCGGGTTCTGGCTGACGAGGCGCAGAAGCAGGGCCGCTGCCCGCAAATCCTCATCCAGGTAAATACGGGGGAAGAGCCGCAAAAGGCCGGGATCGCGCCCATGGAGGCGGACGCCTTCATCACCCGCGCCCGAGACCATTATGGCCTGCCGGTCGCTGGGCTGATGTGCATTCCGCCGGCCGAAGAGCCGCCCGCGCCCCATTTCGCGCTTTTGGCCAAGATCGCGGCGCGCAACGGGCTTGGCGAGTTGTCCATGGGCATGAGCGGTGATTTCGAGACGGCGATCCGGTTCGGCGCCACCATGGTTCGGGTCGGATCGGCGGTGTTTGGCGCGCGGGGCTGAGAGCAGAGGCCATCTTTGTGGCCTAGAATCGTGATCGCGTCGTACAAACATAGGCGCAAATCGGCCGCGCGCGGAGCGGCCAAGGAGGCGGGCGTTACGTGATCGGGCGAAAACCATTGATCCTCGTCGTCGATGACGATTCCGATTTGCGCGCCGAGCTGATCGAGCAATTGCGCCTGGATGGGTCTTTCGACGCCGTGGGCGCGGCCAACGCCGAAGAGGGCGTATCGCGCGCGGGCGAGGGCGTGGCGCTGGTGTTGCTCGATGTGCATCTGCCCGATCTCGACGGGGTGGAGGCCTGCCGCAGGATGCGGTCCGCCGGCGTGCGCTCTCCGATCATCCTGCTCACCGGCGCGGCGCGGGAGGAGGCTGATCAGGTCGCCGGCCTCGACGCCGGTGCCAACGATTACGTGCTCAAGCCGTTCAAGTTTTCGGTGCTGATGGCGCGCGTGCGGGCGCATTTGCGCAGCCACGAGGCCAGCGAGGACGCCGTCTTCCAGATCGGGCCCTATGAATTCCGCCCATCGATGAAGCAGCTCACGGATTCGCGTCAGCGCAAAATTCGGCTGACCGATAAGGAAACGCTGATCCTCAAATATCTCTACCGCTCTGGCGCGAAGCCGGTCACCCGCGATGAGCTGCTGCGCGAGGTATGGGGCTATAATTCAGGCGTGACGACGCACACTCTGGAGACGCACGTCTATAGACTGCGGCAGAAGATCGAGCCCGATACGCAGGCGCCGCGCCTCCTGCTGACGGAAGCGGGCGGATACCGGCTCGGGGTGTAGGCGCCGCCGCCCGCGGCGCCTACGATGGCGCATGGACGCGCACCACGATTTCGTCTTTCTGCAAGAGACGCTGATCATTCTCGGCGCGGTCAGCATCGTCATTCCGCTGTTTCATCGCCTGAGGGCCAGCCCGGTTTTGGGCTTTCTGTTGATCGGCATGCTGCTTGGCCCCAACGGCGCGGGGGCATTGTTGTCGCGCTTGCCGGGCATGGATTGGATCGTCCTTTCGGATCGCGAGCGCCTGTCCACGATCGCCGAGCTGGGCGTCATCTTCCTCATGTTCACGATCGGCCTCGAATTGTCCTTTGAGCGCCTGATGACGATGCGACGCCTCGTGTTCGGTCTGGGCCCGATCCAATTGCTCTTGTGCGCGGCGGCGATCGCGAGCGTCGCGGTGCTGGCGCTGGGCGCGACGAGGGAAGAGGCGATCGTCGTCGGCCTTGCGCTGTCGCTGTCGTCCACGGCGGTGATCATCCAAGTGCTCTCCGAGGAACGCCGCCTCGCCACCGTCACCGGCCGCACCAGCTTCGCCATGCTGTTGTTTCAGGATATCGCCGTCGTGCCGATCCTGTTCGCGGTGTCGATCATCGGCGCGGCGGTGCAGGGCGCGCCGGGCGGCAACGCCATGGCGGCTTTCGCGCTTGCGCTTGGCCAAGCGGCCATCGCCGTTGCGCTGGTCGTCGCCGCCGGAAGGCTTTTGCTGCGGCCGCTGTTTCGCTCCGTGGCCCGCACCAACAGTCCTGAAGTGTTCATGGCGGCATGTCTTCTCGTACTGCTCGGCGCCTCGGTGGCGACCGCGGCCGCCGGCATGTCGATGGCGATGGGCGCGCTTTTGGCCGGCGTTCTGCTCGCGGAAACCGAATATCGTCGGCAAATCGAAGTGCTGATCGAGCCGTTCAAGGGGCTTTTGCTTGGCGTGTTTCTGATCTCGATGGGCATGACGATCGATCTGGCAGTCATCGCCGCCGCGCCGGTTTTGATCCTTGGCGCGGCGCTCGGCCTCATCCTCGTGAAGGCCGCGCTCACGTTCGGCGCCGCGCGCTTGTTCAACGTGGCGCAACGACCGGCGCTGCAAACCGGCTTGCTCATGGGCCCGGGCGGCGAGTTCAGCTTTGTCGTGCTTGGCGCGGCGACGGCGCTCGGTCTCGTCAGCGCGCGCGTCGGTGAGGTGGCGTTGATTGTCGCAGCGCTGACCATGGCCAGCGTGCCGCTGCTTTCCGCGCTCGGCCGTCGCGGCGAACGCAAGGCGCCGGAGCAGGCGGCGCCGGATCCGGCGCTAAGCGATGTCGCGCTGGACGATGCGCCGCGCGTGATCATCGTCGGCTTCGGCCGCGTGGGGCAGGTGGTGGCGGATATGCTGCGTGTCCACGATGTCCCTTATGTCGCGGTCGATTCCGATGTGGACGCAGTGGTGAAAGCGCGAAAGCGCGATCAGCCGGTCTATTTCGGTGACGCCACCCATCCGATGTTTCTGCAAAGGCTAGGCCTCGCCAATGCGCGCGCCTTGGTCGTGACAATGGATTCAGGCGCCGGCGCTGAGCAGGTGGTGGAGGTGGCGCGCAATGAGCGGACCGATCTCACCATCGTCGCGCGCGCGCGGGACGATCGCCACGCCGCGCGGCTTTACGCGAAGGGCGCCACCGATGCGGTGCCGGAGACGGTCGAATCCAGCTTGCTGCTGAGCGAAACGCTGCTCGTCGATGTCGGCGTGCCGATGGGGCCGGTGATCGCTTCCATTCATGATCGCCGCGCGCAATTCCGCACGGAGATTCAGAGGCTGGCGCCGGAGGCGTTCGTCGCGCCGATGCGGCGGCGCAGGCTTGCCGATCTCGTCCGGCTCAAGTCAGCGCAAATCAAGCAGGAAGACGCTAAATCTTGAAACCCGCTACGAGCGGCACGTGATCGCTCGGCCGTTCCCAATTGCGGCAAGGCACGTGAATTTGGAACGCCTCGGCGCGTGACGCCGGCGCCAAATCGGTGCTCGCCCAAATATGGTCCAATCGGCGTCCACGATTGTTCACC
This sequence comes from uncultured Caulobacteraceae bacterium, assembly GCA_964563395.1. Classification (GTDB taxonomy): domain Bacteria; phylum Pseudomonadota; class Alphaproteobacteria; order Caulobacterales; family Aquidulcibacteraceae; genus JBEVOS01. Next base: position 14,094 of record CAZLWK010000024.1, on the reverse strand, counting down.
CGCCAATCGGGGCTGCGATAGCTCCACCAGGTGAATACTTTCTCCGGCGCGGGATGGTGTTGGCGCGCGATGTCGATGAAGCCGCCTTCATCGCGGATCGCATCAAGGCGCGTCGTTTCCTGGGGCGTGTGCGACACCACGTCGAGCAATTGCTTGTGGCTCCACACATCGAACTCGCCTGGCGCCACATTGAGATCACCGACAACAACGAGCGGGCCCTTGCCTCTGCGCGCCGCGTAATAGGCGCGCATCTGATCAAGGAAATCGAGCTTGTGCTTGAATTTCGGATTGGCGGCTGGATCGGGAACGTCGGCGCCCGCCGGTACATAGAGATTGTGGATTTCGACGCCCTTCACCCGCACCGCGGCGGCGCGCGCCTCCTTGTTGGGGCAAAGCGAAAGCTCCACAGGTTCGAGCTTGTGCTTGGAGGCGATGGCCACGCCGTGCCAGCCTTTCTGGCCCACCACATGGAGATAGCGCAGGCCCATATTCTTGAAGGCGGAGATCGGAAACTCGCCGTCCCGGCATTTGATCTCCTGCAGGCAGACCACGTCCGGCGCCGCGGCATTGACGAAACGGGAGACGAGATCGGCGCGCAGGCGCACCGAATTGATGTTCCACGAAGCGATTTTAAGCATTGGGCCTTGTGCCGCGCCTTAGCGGAAAAGGAAACAGGTCCCGGAGCGGGGCGCCAAACATGAACAGGGCCGCCCGAACATCTTCGTTCGGGCGGCCCTTCATGCGTCTTGAGGGGGGACGCACGCGCCGGGAGGGGAAGTTTCCGGCGTTTGCGGCTGCCGCGCTGGATCCGTCAGCGGGGGGACGACGCGTATCCAGGGGGATGAGCGACAACCTCTGTGTGCTATATACAACACAGGAGCCTGAAAAACAAGGATTGGGCGGAGAAATCTCTTGCTAAATGCGCTCACGACTTGGTGACGCCCAGCCGCAGTCGCAAGCGCTTGATTTTACGAGCGTCGCGGCGTGCTCGGCGGCAGAGGTGCGCGAAAGAGCGCCGGATCGATGCGCGCCGGGCGCGTAACATCGGACAGCGCCAACCGTGTGCGCGCGCCCGATCCGTCCACGACTTCCCAGGAGCGCAGCTCGAAATTCGGGCCGCTCAGCGCCAAGGTGATTTGTCCATCGGCCGCGCCGGTGCGGTCGCGCGCCGTGATGTAGAGCGTGTCGCCTTGGCGCGCGACGCGCACGATGCGCGCATCGCGCTCAAGATTGATGTCGCTCTTCAGGACAAAATAGAGCGGCGTTGAGCGCAAGGGCGCGCGATTGACGCTGCGCAACGCCGTGTCCTGAATGGCGACGACCGATCCGTCCGCGACGATCAACATGCTTGCTGGCGGATCATAGGCGAAGCGCAGCTTGCCCGGCCTTTGCATGTGGAAGCGGCCCGTCATCGCCGAACCGCCGGCGATTTGCAGAAAGCGGCCCTCCAGCGTTCGAAGATCGTTGAGCGCCGCGCTTGCTTGGGCGAGGGCCTGCGTGCGCGCGGCGCCCGTCAGTTCGACCTGACCGGCCGTGGCGAGGCTGTCTTGCGCGCGGCCACGCAGGCCAGGCGCCTGCGCGAAACTGGGCGCGGAGAGCGCGGCGGCGAGAAGGAGCGCGAGCGCGGCGCGGCGGGTGTCAGCGGTGTTCATGGGACGCATAGATGGCGAACGCAGATGGCGAAAGAAAGGGTCCGCCCGCCGGCAAATGGTCCCTTTTTGTTCAGCTCGCCTTCAGGTGTGCAGGGATCAACCGCGCTGATCGTGTTCAAAAAAGCCAGGACATCCGGCCGCTCACGCTGTGGCTCTGCGTGTCTTCTGCGATATCGCCGTCATAACGCGCCGTGAACATGAGGCGGCGCGAAACATTGAAGGCCGCGCCCAATTGCAGGGCGAGGGCGTCTTCAGCGATCGGCGCCCCATAGATGGTAAATTGCGCGCCTGGATTGGCCGCGAACGCCATGCGGCTTTCAGCTGTCACATCGCCTTCGGCGTGCCGCCAAGCAGCCATCGCGAAGGCGCGCCCCGCGCCCATGAGCGCCGTGGCGCCGCGCACGCCGATGGTCGCCATAAGCGCCTCATCCGTGTCGCCGGAGACGGTCAAGGCGGCCGCGCCGCCTTGCTCGGTGAAACTGTCTGTATCCAGCTGAATGTAGCTCAAGCCGATGAACGGCCCCCATCCCGCGCCGTCTTCGCCAAGCGGGAGCCCCAGCTCCGCATGTGCGTTCAGCGCGGTCGCATCGTAATCGGCGCGCAGAGAATCGGTGAAGGCGCCGACGGTCACAGCGCGGCGCGATTCCACATCGCGCCAGCCATAACCGAGTGAACCGCTTACGGCGAAGCGGCCAAGCTGGGCGCCTGCATAGACGGACAAATCGATTGCATCTGTTTCGGCTTCCGCCGCGCGCGCGGCTTGCTTGATGTTCGCGTGCTCATAGCCGAGCGCCACGCCAAGACGTGCTGCGCCTCCAAGCGGCGCATCGGCGCCAAAGGCCATGCCGGAATGGTCTTCATCGAAGCCGGCGGCGTTGCCGTCGCTGTCGGTCTCGCCCCAGCCGCCGAGGGCTTGCGCCCACACGCCCCGCGCGCGCAATCCCTGTGACGCGCCGCCATCCAGTGAAGCAAATTGCGCCAGCGCCGGCGCTTCAGACACCAACATAAGGCGGCTTTGGATTTGCGCCGCAAGCATGCTGCCGCGCGTGAGCGCGAAACCTTTGAGTGATGGGTGCAGATCGCCCGCGAGCGAATCAAGCCCGTTGCGGGCGGCTGCAGCGTCCAGAACCAGCAATGCGTCGAACACGGCCGCGCCCGCGCCAAGCGATTCCGCTGCGGCGCCGGTGTTGCGCTGGTTTCGCGTCAGCGCAACATCTTGAAACAGCGTTTCATTGCGAATGAGTTCGAGGAAAACCTCATCGCTGTCATAGGAAAGCAACGGAACCAGGAATGCGGAGCCTGAGCCGAGCACGGCGGAATCGAACGTTCCGCTCACGCTGCCAGCTTGAATGATGGTGTAATTTGTCGAAGCGCCGTAATCGCCCGGCGCGGCGCTCACGACGACCGTGCCGCCTTGAATATCGACGGCGCCGCTTGCATTGAGAAGATCCGATTGGCCGGCCGCGTTGACCTCGACCTCGAAGCTTGAACCGGGCGCGAACGTGACATCCGTCGCGTTGAGGATGCCGATGGAATTGCCGGGCGCCAGCGCGCCGCTCACGCTCAGCGCGCCGAGCAATTGCCCCTCGCCGCCAAATGTGCCGCCGTCATTGATCGTGACCGCGCCGCCATACGGCCCGTTGAGAATGAACGTCGCGCCATCGAGCACGGTGGACGGCGCGGTGAAGAAGCTGTTGTCAGCCGTGAGGATCGTTGTGCCGGCTTCGAAGATAATCGCGGCGTCGACCGCAGGTCCGGACATCTGCACATCGAAAACATAGGCGTCGTCGGTGTGATTGAAGCGCAGCCGCGATTCACCGGAGAAAAACAGCAAGGAGTCGGCGTCCAAAACGCCTGGCGCCACGGCAGCGCCGGTATCGGCGCCGATGACCAGCGTGCCGGACGAGCCGGAATTGCTGGCGAGCAGGAGCAAATCCGTTTCGAGAACCCCGCCGTCGCTGAGCACCAGCAGCCCGTCGCCATTATTGCCGATCGCCATCGCCGCGTTCGGCGCGCTGAAGCGCGATCCCGCGCCGCTGACGCGGATCTCAGAGGTGCTGCCGGCTGTGAATCCGATTGTCGGTCCGCTATTGGCGATAAAGACGCCGCCGCCCGTGATGTTGAGCCGCGCGGACCCTGCGCCAAGATCGCCGGTCGAGAAAAAGTCGGTCTCAAAGACTGAACCGACGCCGTCGATCGTCAGCTCACTATCCGAGTTCGCGGTGTAGCCCATATAGAGCGTTTGGGTTTCAATGCTTCCGCCCGCGGTGACGGTGGCTGTGCCGGCCGCATTCAGACCGATGATCATTGTATCGGTGGTGAAGGTGGAGCCTGCGTCAGAGACCGCAAGCTGCCCAAAGCTTTGGTTGCCGATATAGGCGAGCGACGTGGCCGAAACGGTTGCGCCTGCCTCCACGAAGAGAGAGCCCAAACCGGACACGCCGGCGACGATGGCGTCCGCGCTCAAGGAAGCGGATGCGCCGGATACGAGGCCTTCGCCTTCGCCGCCAGTTTGAAAGCCGAAATAGAGATTATCGGTGCTGACGGCGCCCGCGCTGATTTCGAGCGCCCCGGTTCCAAAATAACCGACGAAAAGGTTCGTGCTGTTCGTCCAGGACGCAGTCGCGCTGTTCACCGTCACCGTGCCGCTGGAGCCTGCATCGTCTCCGATGAGGGCGGCATTGGTGGCCAATGTCCCGACGCCGGTAATTTCGAGCGATCCCGTCGCGGTGTCGCCGAGGCGCATTTCGTCCGCGGCGGCGCCCGCCGTGCTGATGACGGGGCTGTTTGCGGGCGAGTCGATGAGCGCCTGGTCCGCGCCGGTGGGAACGCCATTGTCCCAATTGCCGGCGGTGAACCAGTCGCTGTCGGTTGCGCCGGTCCAGGTGGTCACCTGCGCCGCCGCGTTGGGCGCGATCACCGCGAGGCTCGCGCCGGAAAGGAAGATGAGGCGGGAGAGCTTTCGCGCAGCGTTCAACTTTCCGACGCGGCTTGATTCCGCCGCGACGCGCGTGCGCGTGTCAGTCATCACATCCCCCAATGCCTTAGCACCGGGAAACCATGCACAACCTGTTCAAATGCGCCAGTCGGGAATTCACGACTGCGCGCGATCACTTTTTCGTGGGTGTAGCGCGCGTTTCAGTCCTCGACGCCCTGACCGATCAGGATGTCGCGTTTGCCCGCCGCGTTGGCGATTGAAATCACACCTTCTTTTTCAAGGCGTTCAACTAAGGTCGCCGCGCGGTTGTAGCCGATCTGCAAACGCCGCTGCAGATAGGAGGTCGACGCCTTGCGGTCGCGCCGCACGATTTCGACGGCGCGATCGTAAAGCTCGTCTCCAGAGCTTTCGCCGTCGAACAGATCCGGCTCTTCGTAGTCGCCGACGGGCTGTTCTTCCTCGGTGATTTCGGCGCGATATTGCGGCGCGCCCTGCGCCTTGAGCATGTCGACCACGCGCTCGACTTCGGAATCCGTGACGAAGGGACCGTGCAGGCGGCGCACGCGGCCGCCGCCTTCCATGAACAGAAGATCGCCCTGACCGAGCAATTGCTCGGCGCCCTGTTCGCCGAGGATCGTGCGGCTGTCGATCTTCGAGGTGACTTGATACGAAATCCGAGTCGGGAAATTCGCCTTGATCGTGCCGGTGATGACGTCGACGCTCGGTCGTTGCGTGGCCATGATCAGATGGATGCCGGCCGCGCGCGCCATCTGCGCGAGACGCTGCACGGCGGCTTCGATCTCCTTGCCGGCCACGATCATCAGATCGGCCATTTCGTCGATCACGACGACGATGTAGGGCATCGGCTCGAGCGGCAATTCGCGCGTTTCGTAGATCGGTTCGCCGCTGGTCGGGTCGAAGCCGGCGTGCACCGTGCGCTCCAGCCGCTCGCCGCGCTCCTGCGCTTCGCGCACGCGATCATTGTAGCCGTTGATGTTGCGCACGCCGAGCTTGGACATCCGCCGATAGCGGTCCTCCATTTCGCGCACGGTCCATTTCAGGGCCACCACCGCCTTCTTGGGATCGGTGACGACGGGCGAGAGAAGGTGTGGAATGCCTTCATAGACTGAAAGCTCCAGCATCTTCGGATCGATCATGATGAAGCGGCACTCTTCGGGCGAATGCCGATAGAGCAGCGACAAGATCATGGCGTTGATGCCAACGGATTTGCCCGAGCCGGTGGTGCCAGCGATCAGCAGGTGCGGCATCTTCGAAAGATCGGCCGCGTAGGGATCGCCCTCGATCGTCTCGCCGAGCGCCAGCGGCAGCTTTCCTTGCGCGCCGACAAAGGCGTTCGATGCCAGCAGCGTGCGCAGATAGACGGTTTCCTTCTTGGCGTTCGGCAATTCGATGCCGATCGCGTTGCGGCCCGGAATAACCGCCACGCGGGCCGCGTTGGCGCTCATGGAGCGCGCGATGTCGTCCGCGAGACCGATCACGCGCGAGGATTTCACGCCCGCGGCGGGCTCGAACTCGAACAAGGTCACGACGGGGCCAGGGCGCGCGGAGGTGATTTCGCCCTGCACGCCGAAATCGGCGAGCACCGTTTCAAGCTGGCGCGACATGGCGTGCAGCGTCTGCTGATCGGCTTGGCTGGTGCGGGGCTTCGCCGGCGCCAAGAGCGTGTTCGACGGCAATTGAAAGCGACCATAGGCCGGCGCGGGCGGCGGCGTTGCGGCGGCGGCGCGGGCCTGGCGGCTGGCCTGGGCGGGCGCGCGGCGCTGCGCGGGCGCCGGTTGCTCGGCGGGCTCGCTTTGGTAGGCCGAGGGGATGGGGCGTTCGCGCGGCGGCGCGGCCGGGGCTGGCGCCTCGTCCGGCCCCTGCCGGCGGAGCGCCCCCTGCGGCGGCGCGCGATTTTCGAGGCGCGGCCGGGGATAGGCGGTCTGGTCCTCGTGGCGAACTTTCTCCGCGACGTAGGTGAGCGCGCGTTGAGCGGTGACGCCCGCATTGGCGGCCGCGCGTCCCGCCGCCATCACGTCCTTGCCGCGCACTTGGAAGGCCCAGCCGATGCTGAGCAGGCCCGCGGCGGCGCAGGTGAGGCCGGTCAAGATCTGTGGAAACGGCAGTCCCGGCATCGAGAGCAGACCGGTGAACAGACCGGAGACGCCATCGCCCAAAAGCCCGCCATACCCGGAGGCGAGCGGCCAAGCTTCCGGCGTGGGGATGACCGCCGCGCCGGCGGAAAGGAGCGCGATGCCCGCCGCGCCCGCCATCAGCCGCCCGCGCTCGATGGGGGCGGCCAGGCGGCGGCGATAGACGCGCAGCGCGCCGGCGGCGAAGAGCGCGCCCATCGCCAGCGGGGCCGCAGCGCCAAGGCCTTGCACGGCGATATCGGCGAAGGCCGCGCCCGGGGCGCCGAACAGGTTCGAGGCGGGGCCATCCACCGCCACATTCAGGCTAGGATCCTCTGGCGAATAGGTGAGCACCGCGCCGAGCCCGTAAGCGCCGACGAGGCCCGCGCCGAGCGACAAGCCCGCGCGCTTCAACGCCGTCCGCGCCGCGGCGCTGGCGGAGAGAGAGGGAATGCGCCCCTCGGCTGAGTAAGCGTCGTCGGTCATGGGGCGCGCATTCGGTTGAGCGAGTGATGCGACTTTTGAGGCCGGTGCGTAAACGAGCCGTTACCAAGATCGGGCGACGTCGTTAGCGACGCATTTTCCTTCATTAACAAAGAGAAACGGCGCGATCGAAACGATCGCGCCGTTTGCAGTGGATCGATGAGCGCCGCGCTTCCGAGGAAGCGCGGCGCGCAATGATTAGGAATGATAGGCGGTTTCGCCGTGCGTCGAGATGTCGAGACCTTCCTGCTCGGCTTCCTTCGAAGCGCGCAGGAGGCCGACCACGCGAAGCACGCCGAAGACGATGGCGCTGCCGACGCCCGCCCAGGCGATCGTGACGAGCACGCCTTTAATCTGCGCCGTCAGCTGCGTGACCATGTCGTAAGCCGCGACCGGGCAGGTCGCGAGCACCGCGCCCGCTTCCGAGCAGCCGACATAATCGACCACGCCCGCGCCGCCCCAGGCCGGATTGACCAGGAGGCCGGTGCCGATGGCGCCGATGATCCCGCCCACCGCATGGATGCCGAACACGTCGAGCGCGTCGTCATAGCCAAGCATGTTCTTCACCGCGGAGCAGAAGAAGAGGCAGACCGGCGAAACGACGAGGCCGAGAATGATCGCGCCCATTGGCCCAGCAAAACCAGCCGCCGGCGTGATCGCCACGAGGCCGGCGACGATGCCGGAGGCAAGACCCAGCAAGCTGGGCTTACCTTTTGTCAGCGCTTCCACCAGGATCCAGCTCAGACCCGCCGCCGCCGGAGCGAGCAGCGTGTTGGCCAACGCCAGCACCGAATAATAGTTGGATTCCAGGTTCGAGCCCGCGTTGAAGCCGAACCAGCCGAACCACAGCATGCCGGTGCCCACGAGAGTGAGCGTCAGCGAATGCGGCGGCATCGGCTCTTTCTTGTAGCCCGTGCGGCGGCCGACGATGAGGCACGCGACGAGGGCCGAAATGCCCGAATTGATGTGGACGACGGTGCCGCCGGCGAAATCCAGCGCGCCGAAGCCCCAGATCAGGCCGGACTTGATCGGGTCGTCGGGATTGGCCGCGACTGCGTCGGGACCGGGCCACCACCAGACCATGTGCGCCATCGGATAATAGACCAGGATCGGCCAGACGATCGCGAAAATCACGACGCCGATGAATTTCACGCGCTCGGCGATGCCGCCCAGAACCAGCGCCGCCGTGATCGCCGCGAAGGTGGCCTGGAACATCACGAAAACGAGCTCCGGCAAGTAAATGCCGGTGGAGAACGTGGCGACCAGGTTGTCGGAAAGGTCGGTGCCCGCGTCGTTCAAGAAAAACCGCGCGGTGCCGCCGACGAAGCTGTCGAGCGCGCCGCCATCCGTGAACGCGAGGCTGTAGCCGACCAGCGCCCACATCACGAGGCCGATGCCGGCCACGGTGGTCACTTGGGTAAGCACCGAAGCCATGTTCTTCGCGCGCACGAGGCCGCCATAGAACAGCGCCAGGCCCGGTATGGTCATGAACAGAACGACCATGGTGGAGACGGCCATCCAGGTCGTGTCGCCCTTATCCACCGTGGCTTCGGGCGCTGTGATTTCGGTCGGCGCCGCGGCTTCCTCAGCCGGCGCTTCGGCCGGCGCGGCTTCTTCAGCCGTCACGGCCTCGGCCGCGACAGGGGCCGCCGCTTCTTGTGCGAATGCGAATTCTGGCGCGGTCACGCCCAGAAGGAGCGCCGCGGCCAGCGCCGCCCCTCCCATACGCAAAAAGGACCATACGGTCCCTGCGCGTTGCCTCTTCCCTCTTGCTGTCATGCCTAGCTCCCGTCTTCGCCGGAATGATGGGCCTCCGCGCGAGTCCCCAAGGCCGCCGATAGGCGTGAGCGGGCGGACCAGCATCAAGGTTACGGACTTGATAGGGCGGGGGGCGCCGCACCAATGCCTATAAATGTGGCGGGCATGCCTAAATCCGCCGCGCAACGAGGCGCCGCATCGACGGGCCGGCCGCACGGCGCGTAAGGTAAGGCGTGGAGACAAGAATGGCCGTCAACGAAGCGCATCTCCGGGCTGACATTCTGATCGCCGGCGGCGGTTTGGTGGGGCAGACCCTGGCGCTGGCGCTCGATCAGGCCGGCGCCTCCGTGATCGTGGTGGACGCCGCGCCTCCGGCCGCGGCGCTCGCTCCGAATTTCGATGGCCGCGCCTTCGCGATCGCCTTCGCGAATTACCGGATGTGGCGCGCGCTTGGCCTCACCGAAACGCTCGATCCGGTTGTCTCGCCGATCCGGCAGATCCTGGTGACGGACGGTAAGCCGCTCGAGGGGCCATCGCCGCTGCACCTGCATTTCGATTTTGCCGAGCTCGGCGCGGATGAGCCGCTCGGCTACATGGTGGAGAACCGCTATCTCCGCCGCGCGCTCGATGAAGGCGTCAAGGCGCACCCGCAAATTCGCACGCTGGCCCCGGTGAGCGTCACAGGCTTTGAGCGCGACGGCGCGGGCGTGACGGCCACGCTGAGCGATGGTCGCGTCGTTCGCGCCAGCCTCCTGGTCGGCGCGGACGGGCGCAAATCCTTCGTCCGCGCGCATGCGGGCATCAAGACGGTCGGACGCGCCTATCCGACGACGGCGATCGTCGCGACGGTGCGTCACGAAAAGCCGCATGGCGGCGTCGCGCACGAATATTTTTTGCCGAACGGCCCCTTCGCGATCCTGCCCTTGAAGGGTGACCGCGCGAATGTGGTTTGGGGCGAGCCGCACGCCGCGGCCGAAGCGGTGTTGAAAATGAGCGAAACGGATTTCCTCGCCGAGCTGCAATTGCGCTTCGGCGATTTCCTGGGGCGCGTGGAGCTTGAAGGGCCGCGGTTTTCATATCCGCTGTCGATGCAGGTCGCCGAGCGTATGATCGATCGCCGGCTGGCGCTGGCGGGCGATAGCGCGCACGCGATTCATCCGATCGCGGGGCAGGGGCTCAATCTCGGCCTGAAGGATGTGGCCGCGCTCGCCGAATGCGTGGCGGACGCCGCCGCGATTGGTCTGGACGCCGGCGATATAAATGTTCTTGAGCGGTATCAGCGCTGGCGTCGCTTCGACAACATAGCCATGGCCGGCGCGATGGATTTCTTCGACCGCTTGTTCTCCAACGATATCGCGCCCTTGCGCCGCGTGCGCGGCCTTGGGCTCGCGATCGTCAACGAGATCGGTCCGGCGCGGCGGTTTTTCATGCGCTTCGCGGGCGGCGAAAGCGCGCGCATGCCAAAGCTCATGAAAGGCGAGCGCCTCGTCGCCTAGTCGCGGGAAAGACCCGCCTCGCTCAAGCGCCGCAGATAATCGTGCATGCGCTGTTCGCGCTCGCGCCCCAGCGTGCGCAGGAAATCCCAGGAATAAAGGCCGGTATCGTGCCCGTCGTCGAAGACGATGCGCACGGCGTAGCGTCCCACGGGTTCGGCGCGCACCGCCATCACACCGCGCTTGCCGCCGATCACGCGCGCTGCAGGCCCATGGCCGCGATCTTCCGCGGAGGGGCTTTCGATGCGCAGCAATTCGAAGGGAATCTCGAACGAAGCCCCATCGTCGAAGGTGATGCATAAGGCGCGCGCGTCGCGCTTGAACAGAAGATCGCGTGGCCAGGCGGCGTCCGCGACGCTCATTCGTCGGGGCCGAGTTCGCGCGCCTCGTCGACGATCAGAATCGGCACGCCGTCACGTACGGGATAGGCAAGACGCGCCGACGCACTGATCAATTCGCCGCGCGCGCGATCATAAGTCAGGGGCGCGCGCGATTGCGGGCACACCAGCACTTCAAGCAGTTTTGGATCGATGTCGACAGCCGCGCTCATTGCAGGCGCCCGCCGCCAAGGCCCGTCGCGTCCGGACCGGATTCCATTTCCAGAAGCGCGATCAAGGCGGCGCAGCGATCGCTCAAGGTTTCCGCCTCGAGCAGCGCCTGCTTCGCCGGCGGATCGAACGGGCACAGCGTGGACACCGCATTGACCAGCGCCTCGGACGGCGCCTCGTCCACCGCCGACCAATCGGCCTGATAACCATGCGTGTCGACATAGCGCTTCAGCGCGTTGCGCAATTTTTCGCGATCGATCTTCACGCGATTGGCCGGCTTGAGGTCCGCCGCGAAGCCTGAATAATCCACGAGCGCTTGGCGATAAGGCGTCGGCGTCTTCAATTCCTGCGCGATGCGAAAGCGGCAAACGCCTGTGAGCGTGATGAGATAGCGCCCGTCATCGGTTTCGGAGAACGACGTGATGCGCCCCAGCGCGCCGACATCAGCGAGTGCGGGTCCGCGTGCATCGCCGCTCTCGCCCGCAGGCTGGATCATGCCGATCACGCGTTCGCCGGCGAGCGCATCGTCGATCATGTTGAGATAGCGCGGCTCGAAAATATTGAGCGGCATCTGGCCGCGCGGAAAGAGCAGCGCGCCGGTCAACGGAAACACCGGAATCGTCTGCGGCAGGTCGCTCGGTTTGCGATAGCCAAAGGCGCTCATGGACTGAGTGTGGCCCAGCGCGTCAGGAAAACAAGAGCGCGGACAATTGGCGACGCCCACGTTTGGCGACATCCGACATCGGTCCGGCGGCCTCGAATATCTTGAGCAATTGCTTGCGCGCGGCCTCGTCGTTCCAGGCGCGGTCCTTCTTCATGATCGCGAGAAGGTGATCGACCGCGTCATCGAGATCGCCCCGCGCCGCGAGCGCGCCGGCCAGCTCAAAGCGCTTTTCGTGATCGTCCGGATTGCGCGCCACCGCCTCGGCGAGATTTCCCGTGTCGCCGGCTTGCGGCGCATCTTCGGCAAGCTCAAGCGCCGCGCGCACGCCGGCGATCTCCGCGTCATTGGCCTTGTCCGGCGGCGCAAGCTCCAGAACTTGCCGCGCCTGCTCGGCCTCGCCGCCGGCGAGATAGGCGCGGGCCAGCCCGGCGATCGCCTTAATATTGGTCGGGTCGATCTGCAGCACGCCGGCATAGGCCTGCGCCGCGCCGCCGAGATCGCCCAGCTTCAAGCTCTCGGACGCCTCGGCGAGCATCGCCTCGACGTCATCGTCCGCGCCCGCGCCCGACAGGCGCTCCACGAACATCTTGATCTGGCTTTCCGGGATCACGCCCATGAACCCGTCCACGGGGCGGCCCTTGTCGAACGCAAACACGGCGGGGATCGAGCGCACGCCCAACTGGCCGGCGATCTGCGGGTTCTCGTCGATATTGATCTTCACCAGCCGCACCTTGCCGCCGGCGCCGCGCACAGCCTTCTCCAGCGGCGGGGCCAGCTGTTTGCAGGGCCCGCACCAGGGCGCCCAAAAATCCACGATCACCGGATTGGTGCGTGAGGCTTCGATCACGTCGGCCATGAAGGCCTGGTCGGAGCTGTTCTTGATCGGATCGGGGGCGGCGCCGTCGAGATATGTCATGGAGTGCCTTCAGGGATCGCCGCCTATGTGGACGTTCGGGGCGGGCGCTTCAATCCGCGTGGGGGCGCCATCGGGGCCAAAAGCGACCCGTGTGGGGGCGTGGCCGGTCGCGGCGACGAAACGGGACAGGCCCGCGCGGTCGATCGCCGTGGTCGCGGTGTTGACGAGGGGGTGAAAATTCACCGGGTCCGCCATGAACAAGGCCTCATCCAAGACCAGTCGGACCCGTCCTTCCTTGTCATTGATCAAGGCGAACAGCGTCACCGAGCCGGGCGTGACGCCCAGAATTTCAGCCATCAGCTCCGCCGATCCGAACGAGAGCCGCCCCGCGCCTAATCCCTTCGCCAGGGCGTTGAGGTCGATTCTGGTCTCGCCGGCCGCGCACACCAGGAACAGCGCGCCCTTCTTGTCCTTCAGGAAGAGGTTCTTCGAATGAACGCCGGGGAGGGCGGCCTTGAGATCGGCTCCTTCCTCCACCGTGAAAATGGGGCGGTGCGCGTGCGTGACGTGGGCGATTCCCAGCCGCTCGAAGAGGGCGAACAAGTCTTCCGTGGTCGCGTGCGGCATTGGCCTCGGCCATGGCGCACGGCGCGCGCGGCGTCTAGAGGGTGCGCATGAAGCTGATGTGCTACCAAATCGGCAGTGAGCCGAGCCCGCTCGCGCCCGGCCGGCCGGATCGCGATTGGATGGATGCGTTCGCCGAGCGCCATCCCTATCGTTGTCTTCCGCTGGTGGTGGCGAATACGACGGGCTGGGAGCTGATCTCGCCGGTTTCGTTCACGGCGTCCTGGAATGGCGGCACGCAGTCGAAGGACATTCGGATCGACGCCGACGGCGACACCACGCCCGAGCAATTGAAGGCGCATGTCGTCTCGCACTTTTCAGGCGGCGTGCTCACGTTCCACACCGGTTATCTTTTCCGCACGGAGCCCGGCTGGGACATCTGGGTCGGGGGGCCGCCCAATCAGATCAAGGACGGGATCCAGGCGCTCGCTGGGATCGTCGAAACCGATTGGCTGCCTTTCCCTTTCACCATGAATTACCGCTTCACGCGGCCGGGCATGGCCTCCTTCAAGAAGGGCGAGCCCTACGCGCTGATCATGCCGATCCCGCACGCGGCGATCGACGAGATCGAGCCGGTCATCAAACGCATCGAGGACGAGCCGGAGCTCAACGAGGAATATCTGGCCTGGGGCGAGAGCCGCACCTCATTCCTGGAAAAGCTCAAGCAGCGGGACGAAGCGGCCAAGCGTCAGGGCTGGCAGCGGGATTATTTCCACGGCCGCACCCCCCAAGGGGTGGAAGGGCCGGAGAGCCACATCAATCGCCGACGCTTGAAGCCGCCGCGCCCAGCGCGCGAGGACGAATAGGGCGGCCTGCGCTGGCGCCGTCGGTCCCCTTGCGCGAAACGCCCCGCTCTGCGATAGGAGCGCCCTCTCGTCGGTCCGCCGACGAACCCCAGGATGCGGGCGTAGCTCAGGGGTAGAGCACAACCTTGCCAAGGTTGGGG
>CAZLWK010000023.1:0-45317 GCA_964563395.1 uncultured Caulobacteraceae bacterium | reverse complement strand
GAGCACCACGTTCGGGACGTGGGGGTCGTAAGTTCGAATCTTGCTACTCCGACCATAGGCCCTGCCTCCGCCGCCCAGCGCCCGAATGGCGGCGGCGTTTCCGACGAAGCGGCGATTTTTCAGAGGCTTAGGGTTGGACCCAGCGTCGGGCGCGGCGATGCCGTCATCGCGCCAATGGCGCGCCGGCGATCATGCGATCGATGTTTTCGTGGAAGAAGCGCACCCGCCGCTCCTGCGACGGCATGTAGTCTCGCGTATAGCCCCGTGAGCGCAGGCCTTTCTGCTGTCCGGCCCAGATCGACACGTCCTGATCGATGCCGGGCCCGCACGACACCTCGCCGAACCGGCCGCGCTGCTGCGGGGCCGGCGTCGCGATCGACACCCATTCATTCATCGTGTGCGAGAAATAGCGGTCCTGTCCCTTGGGGAACCAGGTCAAATACCAGAAGTCGAAAATGCAGCGCTCTGGATCGCTCGGATGGGGATTGGCGCGCAGAAAGATGCAGCCGTCCGGCTTCATGCTGAACGAGACGTTTGGGAATACGGTGTAATGATAATGGTCGGTCAGTTGATCGTCGTTGAAGTTCTCGAAATCATAGCCTTTTGACGCGCCGAGGCGTCGCTTCTGCGCCTGCAGCGCGGAGCGCATCTCATGCACGCGGCCGCGAAAGCTCTCCGGATCGAGGTCCCACAACGTAAGCTCGACGCGCATCGCTTCGAGCACGCGGTCTTCATCGCCCTGCAGGCTCATCGTCGGGCGCCCGCCCGGCATGAGCATGCGCGCATGGCCTTCCGCAAAGAGGTCGAACTGGCAGAGCGTATGATGATGCTCCATCGACCATTTGGTCTGCGGATGCACGAAGGGAAGATGATAGCTCTCGTTGAAATTGTCCTGCACGCACTTCCAATTGAAATCGCCGTCCATCGTCACCCAATGGGTGCGGCGCATCTCCTCGAGCCGATAACAGTCCAGATCGTCCTTCACCGGGCCCAGAAAATCCGCCAGCGGCGCGCAGCCGAGGTCCATATTATACCAGACGAAGCCCGCCCATTCCGTGCAGGGTATCTCCGCGAGGCGCACTTTTCCGCACGGATTGCCTTGCGGGAAATCGTCCGGATCGGGCGCGGAGACGAGCGCGCCGTCGAGCCCATAGCGCCAGCCATGATAGGCGCAGGCGAAGGCTTTCGCGCCAGACCCGCGCGCCTCGGCCACGAGCTGCATGCCGCGATGCTGGCACACATTATAGAACGCGCGCACGCCGCCATCCTTCTGGCGTACGCATAGGATGCTTTCGCGCCCGATCTCGCAGGTGAGGTGATCGCCGGGCGCGGGGATTTCGCGCGCGAGCCCAGCGATCAGCCAGACCTTGGTCCAAACATGCTCCCATTCCTGGGCCATGAAGGCCGGCGACCAATAGCGCTCGCCGCGTATCGGCGCCGATCCGAGTTCGGGCTCGGGCCATTTGCTCGTATCGACGCCCTGGCAGCGAAAGAGGCTGGTTCCTTCGGCCATGAACGGTCTCCAGGGGGATTGGGCGGAGGAGCGGGCGGCGCAGCTTTTTTCGGCGCCTGCGCTGATTATTGCGGGTCCGCGTCTGCCTTGTCCAGCGCCGCGAGCCCGGCCCGCGTGGCCGCCAGCAGCGCGGCCGCGCGCGCGCCGGCCTCGGGATAGGCGCTCCGCAGGGCGGCCGAGCGCAATTCGATGCTGAGCGGCAGGCCCCTCGGCAATTCCCTCAGGAGCGCCGCGAGCGGCAGCCCGCCCTGGCCGACATCGAGGCGCAGATCGAGCGCTTCATGAATGATCGCGGGCACGTCCTCGGGCGACGGGCCATGCGCGGGCGCGTCGCAGAATTGCGCGTAAGGAAAACGCGCGGGATCGACGCCGCGCAGCATGTCCGGCCGCGCGCCAGTGCGAACGAAGTGCAGCGGATCGATCAACAGACCGGTCTCGGGATGGTCGGTGCGCGCGACGATGTCCAGCGCGGCGGCGAGTGTCTTCACCTCCGTGAACGCCGCGAATTCCAGGCACACGCGCAGGCCTTGCGGGCTGGCGTGATCGACGAGCCGGCGCAGCTTGTCCGCGCTCGCTTGCGGATCGGGATCGGAACTGACGACCAGCACGTTGCGCGCGCCAATCGCCGCGCCGGCGTCGATGATGCGGAAATGATCGGGATCGTCCGCGCCCGGCTTGATCCAAACCACCTCGACATCGAGCACGGCGATTCCGGCGTCGCGCGTGCGCGCGCGGACCTCAGCGGCGGTCGCCGCCGTCCAGGTTGAGGGCTCCACCCATATGCCCACCGCCGGCCAACCGGCCTCGATTGCGGCGGCGGCGGTTTCTTCGGGAGAAAAATCAGGCAACACGCCCGAGGCGAGCGAAAGCATCATGCGCTGGCTCCCTGCGTCGGCGAAAGCCATAGCAGATCGCACGCCCGCCCTCAAAACGTCGGCGCGCTTCGGACCGCCGCCTGCAAGGGCCGCATGCCGTCATGGCCCTCGAAACGGCGCGCGCGCACGTCGAGCGCGGCGCGGGCGGAAGCGCGGCGCGTCTCGGCGTCCTTGAGATGACGGATGAGAACGTCCGCGAACGCCGCCGGATGGTCGGCGCGGATTGCGCCGGGCGCGAAGAAATCCGGCGCGGCGGGATCGAAGGCGGGGGTTGAAGCGACGACGCCGCGGCCATGCGCGATCGCCTCGGCGAGCTTTACTTTCAGGCCCGCCGTGCCGGCGATTTGCGGGCAGGCGACGATGGCGCAGCCTGCATATTCGGCGCGGATGTCGTCCACGAAGCCCAGCTTGGTCACGCCCGGCGGCGCGGGGTCGGGAATGGCGGCGCAGACCTTGCCGGCCACGCGCAGCTGCGCTTCGGACACCTCGGCGCGCACCAACGGCCACACCTCGGCCAGCAGCCAGCGCAGCGATGCGATGTTTTGCTTGTTGGCGTCGGCGACGTGAAAAACCACCGGCGCATCGCCCGGGGGCGCGCAAGGCGCGAAATCGTAGCCGAGATAGAGAGGGGCGGTGGGCTTGCCTGGAATCCATTCTGCGATGAGCGCCGATTCCGCATGGCTGCAGGTGAACACGGCCTCCGCCCTCTCGGCGCCCGCGATCAGCGCAGCCTTCAGCCGCGCGCCCTGGACCGGATCGAAGGTGTCATCGGCTTCTTCGTAAGCGCGCGCGTGCGGATTGACCTGATAAGCGCCCGGCGCTCCCAAATGCACCGCGATCGCGATCAATTTACGCCCCGGCCAATCATCGAGCGCGGGCATGATATAGGCTGCGTCGAGCCAGCTAAGCGCGACATCCGGTGCAGATGCGTCCATCGTCCGGCGCAGCCACGCGGCCTCGCCGCTCGCGGTCAGAGCGGCGTAATCGGCCTTGGGCATGGGCTTGTCCGGGCGCTCGCGCTTCATCAGCCGCGCCATCGCCGCGCCGGCGAAAGCCAACCAGAAGTCCGGCGCGTAAGACACGACATGTCGGCCGATCTTGACCCCGCCGCGCACCCGCCACTGGAACCCCCCATCGGGAAACGCCACCGCGTACCAGGGCCGGGTGCGCCCGCGCCGCATGTCCGTGACCACAAAGCGCACCTCATGCCCGTCCGCGGCGAGCGCGCACGCCATCGCAAAGCCCTGCGCGCCGTCGCCATTGCGCAAACTCTCGTGCGGAAACGTCTCGATCAGCGCGATTTTCGCCATGGAGCCCCCTATGGCGCTGGGCTAGCAGCTTTCGAGCCAGGGCGCGCCCGGCGCTTGCCTTGGGGCCGGGCTTGGGGTCGAGTGCGGGGCTGGAGGACGTACGCGTGAAGCAATTCCTGATCACCCTGGCCGGGGTGTTGGCTGGCCTGATCCTTTTCGTGATCGTGGCGCCGATCGTGATCGTTGCGATGATCTCGTCCTCCCTGGGCGAGGCGCCGGCCACGCCGCGCGCGGCGGTGCTTGAGGTGGATTTGCGTCTGCCCATGACGGATCAGCGCCCCATGAGCCCGTTCGCCGCATTCGGCGGCGCGCTCTCGCTGATGGATACGCTCTCCAAGCTCGACGCCGCGCGCACCGACACGCACATCAAGGGCGTTCTCGTTCGCGCCAACACGGACGGCATGTCCGGCGCGCAAGCGGAGGAAATTCGCGCCGCCCTCGCGCGCCTCAAGGCGGACGGCAAATTCGTCATCGCGCACATTCAAAACGGCGGCGTGCGCCAATCCATGGCCGGCTACATGGCCATCGCCGGCGCCGACGAGGTATGGCTGCAAAAGGCGAGTGAATTTCACCCCATGGGGCTCGCCGCCGAGCAGCCTTTCTTCGGCGCGACGCTCGCGCGCTTCCGCGTGACCGCCGAAGTCGAAGCGCGCGAGGAATATAAGAGCGCGCTCGATCAATTCACGCGTAGCGCGTTTTCGCCCGCCGACCGCGAAGGCACGCTCGCCATGATGCAAAGCCTCTATCAGGCGATGTCGCGCGCCATCGCGGAAGATCGCGGATTGACGCCCGCCGCGCTTGAAGCGGCGATCCAGGCGACGCCCATGACCGGCGAGGCGGCGCGCGCGGCGAAATTGGTCGACCAATTCGGCCAGCCCGAGGACGCCCAGCGCGCCGCGCTCGAACGCGCCGGCGAGGGCGCGGAATTGCTCGACATCGCCGCCTATCGCCCCACGCCGCGCACCGGCGGTCCTGTGATCGCGATCGTGCACGGCGAAGGCGCCATCGTGCCCGGTCCGGAGGAACCCAATCCGTTTTCCGATAGCGGCGTGATGACCAGCGACGTCGTCGCCAAGGCGCTGCTCGACGCCGCCGCCGACGAGGATGTGCGCGCGATCGTGTTTCGCGTGTCTTCGCCTGGCGGATCGGTCGTCGCATCGGATCAAATACTGAGCGCGTTGCGTGCGGCCCGCGCGGCCGGCAAGCGCGTCGTCGTCTCGATGGGCGAGGTCGCCGCGTCCGGCGGCTATTACGTTTCGGCGGACGCCGACGAGATCGTCGCCTCAAGCACCACCATCACCGGCTCGATCGGCGTGATCGGCGGCAAATTCGTCATCGGCCCGGCGCTGGATTATCTCGCCGATGTGCGCAGCGACCGCATCGTCGTCGGCTCGCCGCTTGTGCTGATGTTCTCCGCCGAGCGCGGCTTCACGCCCACCGAGCGCGCCGCCTTCGCCGGCTATGTCGATCGCGCCTATCAGGATTTCGTCACGCTGGTCGCGGAGGGACGCGATCTCACCGTGGCGCAGGCGCGCGAAGTCGCGCGCGGGCGCGTCTGGACCGGCGAGCAAGCCAAGGCGCGCGGCCTCGTCGATCATCTGGGCGGTTTGTACGTTGCGATCGATCGCGCCAAGGCGCTCGCCGAGATCGAGCCCGATGCGCGCGTGCAATTGCGAACCTATCCGGCGGCGCGTTCGCCTTTCGACCAATTGCAGACCATGTTCGGCGCCTCGGCCGACGCGGCTGAAACGCTGGCGCTTCTCGGCGCGCTCGCGCGCGAGCCGGCCGTGGCAGAAGCGCTGCGCATGGCGCGCGAGGACGGGGCGTTCGTGCGGGCTGAAGCGCGCGTGCCGCAGGTGCGCTAGCGCACAGATCCCCGGGTCTCAGCCCTTGTTCTCAACCTCGTACTTGGCGAGGTCGGCGCGAAGCGTCTCATAGAGGCGTGAGACGAAACTATCGGCGTCCTCGTCGACGAAATCGTCGAAATAGCCTTCGACATTGCTCTCGAAGACGTATTCGCCGCTCTCCACGAAGATGAAGCCGAGCTCATCGTCGGTCTCCGCATGAATGACGGCGATCGAAATATGTTCGTCGTCGTCTTCCTCGGGCACCACGAACAAAAGCCTGCGGCTTTGAATCGTCGCTTGCAGCTTGGGCGCGAGCGCCTGCAGCGCGGCCAGATCGTCGTAGGAGATTTCATCGTCGGAGAGCGAGGCCTCGAGTCGCTTCTTGGCGGCGTCCACCTCGTCGTCGAAACTCACGCCGGAAGGCGCGGGGCGGTCGGCGCTCGATGATTTCTTCGATGTTTTCATGGCGTCGTGTCTCGGTGCCGGTGCGTCAGGCCGCTTCGGCGAGGCTTTGGAAGAGGCCCTGTCCGCCGGTGCGTCCGATACGGGCGTCGGCGGCGCGCTCGGGATGGGGCATCATCCCCATCACATTCCCCCGCGCATTGACGATGCCGGCGATGTCATTGGCCGAGCCGTTCGGATTGGCCTTGTAGCGGAACACGACCTGGCCTTCGCCCTCCAGCCGCGTAAGCGTCTCTTCGTTCGCGACATAGCGGCCATCGCCATGCGCGATGGGGATCGTGGTCTCGCGCGTTTCGCGATAGGCGCGCGTGAACGGCGTTTGCGCGTTCACGATGGCGAGCTCCACTTCCTTGCACGCGAATTTGAGGCCCGCATTGCGCGCGAGCGCGCCCGGCAGCAGGCGGCATTCGGTGAGCACCTGAAAACCGTTGCACACGCCAAGCACCAGGCCGCCGCGCTCGGCGTGCGCCGCCACCGCGCGCATGATCGGGCTCTTGGCCGCCATCGCGCCCGATCGCAGATAATCGCCGAAGGAAAAGCCGCCCGGCAGAACCGCCAGATCGAGCCCGTCCGGCAGCGCCGTGTCCTTGTGCCAGACCATGGCGGGGCGCGCGCCGTTCAGCCGCTCCAAGGCGTCGGCCGCGTCGCGGTCGCAATTGGAGCCAGGAAAAACGATGACGGCCGCCTTCATGCCGGCCTAGATAAGCTGCGCCGCGACAAGGGCCAAGCGCCCAAATGGAGGACCCACATGGCGATCAGGGGCGGGTGTTTATGCGGTGCGGTGCGCTTCGAGACCGAGGCGGCGCCGGCCTTCGTCAGCAAATGCTATTGCGCCGATTGTCAAAAGGCGTCGGGCACTGGCCATGTGACGATCGTCGCCGTCCCGGCCGCGGCGCTGTCGATCGAGGGTACGCCCCGGCGCTACACCAAGAAGGGCGACAGCGGCCAGGATGTGACGCGCGTCTTCTGCCCGACATGCGGCGGGCCGCTCGTCTCCGAAGTGGCGGCCGCGCCGGGCATGGTTTTCATCAAGGCGGGCGCGATCGACGCCGGCGACGCTTTGGCGCCGGCGATGGCCTTTTACGTGGCGCGCGCGCCGGAATGGGATCGCCCGCCGACTGGCCTGCAATGCTTTGAAACCATGCCGGGCTAGCGCCTGTGGTCGCGCTGACGCTTTTGTTCGCACTGCTCTGCATCGCGCTGGGCGCGCTTCTGATCAGCATCGGCCTGCGCCGGCGGCGCGCGCGCAAGGCGGCGCGGAGCGGAGACGGCTCTGAAAGCTTGGTGCTTTCGGTCGGGACGGACACCGGAAAATCGAAACAATCGGCCTTCGACTCTAACGCCAGCGATGGCGGCGGAGACGGCGGCGGCGATTAGCGCGGTCGCCAGGTCAGCTCGATGGTCACGCCATTGGGATCCTTGACGAAGGCCTGCCGCCCGAAACCGCCTGGAATATCCATCGCCCGATAGGGGACGCCGGCCGCCTCCAGACGCGCCAAGGCGGCGTCGAAATCGGCGACCGCCAGGGAGATGTGGTCGATCGCGCCTTGCGCCGGCCGCGCGGGGCCCTCGACCAGATGCATGATCGGCGCATCGCCGGCATAAAGCCAAGCGCCGTCGAAACCGACGAAGGGCGGGCGCGGGCCGTCCGTGAGCCCGAGTTTGAGGAAGAAGGCGCGGGTCTCGGCCAATTTGTCCGTGAAGATGTTGGCGTGGTCGAGACCCAGGATCATGCTTCGCCCGCCGCTATGGCCGCTAACGAATGTCGATGCGGTAGCTTTCGATCACCGTGTTGGCGAGGAGCTTTTCGCACATCTCCTTCACCTGCGCCTCGGCGACGGCCTTGTCGGTCACGCCGGCAAGGTCGAGTTCGATCACCTTGCCCACGCGCGCATTCTCGACGGCGGGATAGCCCAAATCCTTGAGCGCGCCCGCCACCGCCTTGCCCTGTACGTCCAGCACGCCGGGCTTGAGGCCCACGGTCACGATCGCCTTCATCAATGCACGCTCTCGCCGCCGGCCGCCTGCTTCAGGATGCCGAGGCGGCGCGCCACCTCCACATAGGCTTCGGTGACATTGCCGAGATCGCGGCGGAAGCGGTCCTTGTCCATCTTCTCATTGGTGGACATGTCCCAGAGGCGGCAGCTGTCGGGGCTGATTTCATCGGCGATCACGGTGCGCACCATGTCGCCTTCATAGAGGCGGCCGAACTCGATCTTGAAATCGATCAGCTTGATGCCGACGCCGGCGAACATGCCGAAGAGATAATCGTTCACGCGCAGCGTCAGCGCCATGATGTCGTCGATCTCCTGGGTGGAGGCCCAGTTGAACGCGGTGATGTGCTCCTCCGCGACCATCGGGTCGTGCAGGCCGTCATTCTTGTAATAGAATTCGACGATGGAGCGCGGCAGGGGCGTGCCCTCCTCGATCCCAAGCCGCTTGGAGATCGAGCCTGCCGCCACGTTGCGGCACACGACCTCCAGCGGAATGATCTCCACCTCGCGCACAAGCTGCTCACGCATGTTCATCGTCTTGATGTAATGCGTGGGCACGCCGATCGCGTTCAGGTTTTGCATGATGAAACCTGAGATCTGATTGTTTACGACGCCTTTTCCTTCAAGAATAGCTTTCTTGGTGGCGTCGAAAGCTGTGGTGTCGTCTTTGAAATACTGAATCAATGTTCCGGGCTCTGGGCCCTCGAACAATATCTTTGCTTTGCCTTCGTAGATTTTCTTACGACGGGACATCTCGTCCTCCATCGACCGCTTGTGCTTCATATCGGGGTCGCGGGCTGCGCTGACCAGATCGACAGAAGCGGATTCGGCGGCCCACCGAGCAAGGACCCTAGCCCAGGGAACGGGGCGGGACAATGACGGGGCGTTGCGGAACATTAATCCGCCGCAGGTCCGGGCGATTGTCGCCGCCCCCGCCCAAGGCTAGAGAGCCCCATCCTCTGGAGCACATCATGACCCAGTTCGACGACCGCGAGCGCGCCGAAGAGAAGCGCTTCCAGCTTAGCCAGGAGCAGGAATTCAAGGCCATGGCGCGCCGGGCCAAGCTCATCGGCCAATGGGCCGGGGCCCAGATGGGGCTGTCGGAGGATGCGGCCGCCGACTACGCCAAGAGCGTTGTCATGGCCGACCTCGAAGAGGCGGGCGAAGAGGATTTATTCCGTAAAATCAAAGGCGATCTGGAGCAATCCGGGTGCACCCTCTCCGAACATCAGATCCGCGCCAAGATGGCCGAGCTGATGGAGGAGGCGCGGGCGCAGATCAAGGCGGCCGGCTAGGGCGTCCACGCCAGGCGCTTCAAAGGAGGCGTCGCCGGCGCGCCCAAATCCTTAAGAGAGAATGAATTTGGCTCCGGCGCGCGCGGCCGGACTATGGGCCCCGAAAGGGTCCAAGCATGCGCGCGCGCCTCATCGCCGCCGGTCTCGCCGGCCTCGCTTTGGTCGGCGCCGGCGCCTATGCCGCCGCCCGGACAGGCGAGTCGCGGGTTCAGACCGCCGCCGAGGCCGAGGCCGCGCTGGTGATGCTGGCGCGCGGCGCCGCGCCCGCCGAACTCTGCACTCCGGGCGGACGCAGCGCCTTCCGGAGCGCCGTGCGCGCTTACGATAGTGCGTTGCGGCGCGAGGGCGCGGCGCTGTTCGACGATGTGCGCGCGCGCCACGTGCGTGTCAGCGAAGCGGAGCTTCTCATTGTCGCCGGCATGATCGGCGGGCAGGTGAAGCCGTCCGATGTGAGCGGCGAGGCCCGAAGCGCGGCGTTGTCGCTGCGCGGTCTCGCGCTTGGTTGGGGCGAGGCCGGTAAATTGCGCCGCTTCGCCGTCGAGGCATGTCCCGAACTTGTCGGCCTTTATCGCTCGCTCGCGCGCCATGGCGCCGATCAAGCGCGGGACGAGGCGTCCTATCGCCGTGCGCTGCGGCGTGACGACACCCGCCGCCAAGAGGTGCTGCGCGAGCGCATGGCGCGCCGGGCGCACCGGGTCGAGCGTGAGACGCGGGCCGAGCGGCGCGCGCTGGAGCGCAAATTCGACGCCGCCTTTCCGGCGGAAGAAACCTAAGCGAACACCCGCGCGAAAATGTCGTCGACGCGCGCGAAATGATGCGCGTCGTCGAAGCACGCCGCGAGCGCGGACGCGCCCAGCTTGCCGGCGATCTCCGGATCGGCCTTGAGCCGTGCGAGGAGCGCGTCGTGCGCGCGCGGCGCCGGCGCGCGCCACACCGCCATGGCGTGGCCTTGCACCAGGCGATATGCGTCCTCGCGGCTCACGCCCGCTTGCGTCAACGCCAGCATCACGCGCTGCGAGTTATGCAGCCCCCCAAGCAGCGCCAGATTGCGCGCCATCGCATCGGGATAGACCACGAGCTTTTCGACCACGTCGGCCAAGCGATGCAGGGCGAAATCGAGATGGATCGTTGCGTCTGGCCCGATCCCGCGCTCCACCGAGGAATGCGAGATGTCGCGCTCGTGCCAGAGCGCCACGTTCTCCAGCGCCGGCGTCACCGCCGAGCGCACGAGGCGCGCCAGGCCGCAGAGATTTTCGGTGAGCACCGGATTGCGCTTATGCGGCATGGCGGAAGAGCCCTTTTGCCCATCGCTGAAATGCTCCTCCGCTTCGAGCACTTCGGTGCGCTGCAAATGGCGAATTTCCGTGGCGAGGCGCTCAATGCCCGCCGCGACGACGGCGAGCGCGGCGAAGAAGGCCGCGTGCCGGTCGCGCGGGATCACTTGCGTCGAGACAGGCTCGGGCCGGAGCCCGAGCTTTTCCGCCACATGGGCCTCAACGCGCGGATCGATCTGCGCGAACGTGCCCACCGCGCCAGAAATCGCGCACGTGGCGATCTCGGCGCGCGCGATCTTCAACCGATCGACATTGCGCGCGAACTCGGCGTAATGACCGGCCAGTTTCAGGCCAAAGGTGGTTGGCTCCGCATGAATGCCGTGGGAGCGGCCGATCGTCGGTGTCATCTTGAACTCAAGCGCGCGCGTCTTGAGCGCCGCCATGACGCGCTCCACGCCCGCGATGAGGAGATCGCTCGCGCGCGCGAGCTGCACAGCGAGGCAGGTGTCGAGCACGTCGGACGAGGTCATGCCCTGATGGGCGAATCGCGCATCCTCGCCGACATGTTCGGCGACGCTGGTCAGGAAGGCGATGACGTCATGCTTGACCTCGCGCTCGATGGCGTCGATCCGCGCCACGTCGAACGCGCCCTTGGCGCGATAGGCCTGCGCCGCGCTCTTGGGGATCACGCCAAGCTCGGCCATCGCCTCCATGGCCAGCGTTTCGATCTCGAGCCAGATCGCGAACCGCGCTTCGGGCGTCCAGAGCGCGGTCATTTCCGCGCGGGCGTAACGGGGAATCATGGCCGCCTTATAGGCGGCGCGAGCGTCTTGCGAAACGCCACCACCCGCTCGACCTCCTCAAAACCCAGCCGCGCGTGCGCGGCCTGGCTCGCGGCGTTCCAAAGCTGGGTGTCGGACGCCATTTCCCGGTGACCGCGGGCCCGCGCCCAATCCTCCGCCGCCGTCATCAGCGCCCGGCCCACGCCCTGGCCGCGGCGCGCGGGCGTTACGAACCAGCCTTCCACGAAGGCGACGGGGCTTGTCTCACATCCTTCCGCGTAGGCGCGTTCGGAAAGCTCGATCATGCCGATCAAGCCGTCGCCGTCCGCGCACACGAGCATGCTCTGGCGCCATGGATCGTCCCCGCGAAGGATGGCGCGCGCTTCGTTGCGCAAATCGCCCGCGTCCTCCTCCGGCCAGAGCGCGCAGCGCAGGGCGGTCCAGGCGTCGCAATCGCGCGGCTCGACGGGACGAATGCGCATCAGTGCAGCTTGGCGACCATGTCGCGCAGCAGCGTGCGGCCCGACCAGATGAAGAAGAACGCGGCGGGGATGAAAATCAGCAACGTCGCCGCCATGGATTGGCGAAGGCCCTCGCCATAGGCGGTGACGCAGACGCTGCGCTGCGTCTCCGCGAGCGCCGACAAATCGCGCGCGCGGCAGATGTCGTTGGTCAGCACATCGCTCATGCCGAGTTGCGCGATCTGCTGGGCCATGAACATGTCGCTAAGCCAGCCGACGATTTGCGGCCCGAGTCCGTTGCCGATCAGCGCCACGATCAAGAGCAGGATGGCGATAGCCGAGGCGCGCGAGCGTGCTGAGGCGACGCCCTGACCGATCGTGTATTGCGAACCGATATAGGCGAAGTGCAGCACCGCCGCGACGCACCAGATCGCCAGCGCCAGATCGAGCTGCGCCGTGGGCATGTAAAAGGCGGTCAGATAAAACGGGATGCTCGCGAGCAGCCCGACGCCAGGCAGCCAGGCCACCGTGGTTGGAAAGCGCGGCGAAAGACGCTCCGTCAAAAAGCCGCCGAGGAACGTGCCCAAGGCCGCGAACAAGGACAGCGGCAAGCCGAAGCGCAGCGCGAATTCGCCGGGTGAAACGCCATGGATGCGCTGCGCCATCGGCGCTTGAAAGCCGGCGAGCCCATAGCCCACAAGCGCCGTGAGCGCGGCGCCCAGCGCCATGTACCAGAAGGTCGGTTTGCCGCCCAATTCCTTGAGCGCGTCCCTAAAGCTGGCTTTCTCCACCTTTGGCGATCCGGGCGGATCGCTATAGCCGCGCGGCGGCTCGCGCAGTGTGAAGAGCACGAGGAGGCCGACCAGAACGCCCGGCGCGCCGATCACCACGAAGGCGATGCGCCAGCCTTCGACTTGAGTCCAATCGATGAGATTGAGCGCCCAGGTCCAGCCCCAGTCTTGAAACAGCGCCGCCACGGTCGGCCCATTGAGATTGGTCGCGATCGGCCCGCCGAAGGCGTTGGAAAGCGCGCCCCCGATCGTCACGCCCATCGAGAAGATGCCGAGCGCGTTGGCGCGGTTGCGCGGCGTGAAATAGTCCGCGATCAGCGAATTGGCCGGCGGCGTGCAGCCGGCTTCGCCGATGGCGACGCCGATGCGCGCCATCAACAGGAACAGGAAGCTGGTGGCGAACCCGCACAGGGCCGCCATCACCGACCAGATCGAGATGCACAGCGCCATGATCCAGACGCGGTTGTAGCGGTCCGCCGCCATCGCGATGGGGATGCCCATCAGCGCATAAAAGATCGCGAAGGGCGGCCCGTTGAGAAAGCCATATTGGCTGTCGCTGAGATTGAATTCCTCGATCACCGGCTGGGCGATCACCGACAGCAGGTTTCGATCGATGAAATTCAGCGTGTAAACCAGGACCAGAACGCCAAGCACGTAGCCGCGATAGGGCTTCGATCCAAAGCCTTCGCCAGCCCCCTCTCGCGGCGCGCCGGCCGCTGTTACGTCCGCCATATCCCGTTTCCCCGTTCTTGATTTTTATCGGCCCGCCGAAGCTGACCGGTTTTCTCCGCCTTGTCAGCCTAGTCCGGCTTCCGCGGCCGCGCACCCGGGGATCGCTCCGAAGGCGAGGGCGGCCGCATCACATCAGCCCCTGTGTCTTCATGCTGACGATGCCGTGGCGCCCGATCACCAGATGATCGTGGACGCTTACGCCCACGGCTTTGGCGGCGGCGATGATGTCGCGCGTCACCGCCACGTCGGCGGCGGAGGGCGTGGGATCGCCGCTCGGATGATTGTGCAGAAATCCCGAAGAGGTCGCTCGCCGTTGAATTACTTGCGCAAATATGTCCGCATAGGCCGAAAGGGCGCCGTGATTGGGTATAGTCTGATTTAGCCCACTCGCGATCATCACGCTCAGCACATGCAAAACACGCTCGCTCACGTCTTGGCACAATCGCGTGGAAATTGGAATCGGAGAATGCCCGGCAGTGGAGAGAAGCGCATGATGATGAGGTCTCTTGCTGCACTTGTGGCGCTCGCGTGTTGTGCGTTGGCGCCCGGCATTGCGCACGCCGATCCGTGTACCGCGACGCTGCCAAATCGCGTCGGCGACTCATTCAGCGGGACCGTGCGTTATGTGGGCGATGGCGACAGTCTGTGCGTCGGCGCGACATCTGATCCGCGCACATGGATCGAGGTGCGACTGGGCGACTTCGACGCGCCAGAACTGCACTCGCAGGACGGCGCGCGCTCGAAGCGGTTTCTGGAGCAAGTGGCTTTCGGCCGGGAGGCGTCGTGCCGGGCGCAGCGTGGGCGGAGCGGGCGCGTCATCGTGTTCGACCGGGTGATTGCCGTCTGTCGGATCGATGGCCGCACCATTGGGGACCTGCTTCGCGCGGCGGGCGCGCCGGCCGGCGGAAACTGATCCTGGCGCGTCTGATCTAAATCGTGGTGCTTCGGGCTCGGTTGGCCGCGTGATAAGCCCTAGAGCGGGATCATGACGCGCTGCATCATCTGCCGGAGCCGCGAGGCCGATGCTCATCCTGGGCTGTGTGCGCGCTGTGCTGGCGTGCTGAGCGCGGAAGCCCACGCGCCTACGGCGGTCAGCTTCGCGCCGGAGAGGTTGACCGAGGAAATACTCACCGAGTTGCGAGAACTGGTGGCGCGATCGATCGGAGGCCTGCCTTTCGAGCGCGAACTGTCGCACGATGAGGTGGATGCGCTGTTGCAGAGCTTTCCGGAAGGCGGAGAGCGATTCTGACCATTCTCCGCTAGGCGAGCTTGCTGCAATTGACGGTGTTACGCCTGTCCCAGGCCTGTAGCGCGGCGCGGCTGTAAAGTACGGCCTTGCCGACTTTGAC
Source organism: uncultured Caulobacteraceae bacterium (assembly GCA_964563395.1). Classification (GTDB taxonomy): domain Bacteria; phylum Pseudomonadota; class Alphaproteobacteria; order Caulobacterales; family Aquidulcibacteraceae; genus JBEVOS01. The sequence continues at coordinate 30,632 of CAZLWK010000023.1, read as the reverse complement.
GTAGGGTGGACCCAGTTTGAGGGCGCGCCAATTGCGCAGCGTGCCGAGGGTGATCCGGCCCTTGTAGCGGGCCACGACCTCATCGTCGGTGAGGAGTTCGTCGTCAAAGGCAGTGTCAGTCATGTTCCACCCAACGGTTAATGATTGTGACTGACGCAGCCGTCGCGCGCCTGAGGGTATGTGCCTCTGCGACGTCTGTCATGGTGTTCTCCATGGCTCGACCAATATCGGCCTTGGCCGCCATCTTTCGCGTCGCGATTCGCCCGGAGATGACGGGAAACATCGGGAAATGGCGGGAAACGATCCGGAAACGCCGTTCAATGACGCGCATGATCTCGCTGGCGCCGCCGCAGCCAGGCGTCGCGTCCGTGGGCATTCCATTCGAGCCAGGATGCAAAGCCATTTCCGAGCTCAATCAAGACGGCGAACACGACCGCAATCATGGCTGGGCCCCACTCGCCGACGCATACGCGCGTCAGCGCGTAGAGGAGGAGCAGCGGCGCCCCCCAGCGGACCAGCACCCAAAGCCCCAAGAACGCTGCGGCCGCGACGACGATCGGCTGCGGTATCGTTGGGAAGATCTGGAGCGAAGTTAGGTCGAGATTGAAGTGCATGGCGCCATTTCCTGAAGGGGAATGAGGCGCTGCTGGTCGACCGGGTTGGCTCCCGGATTCTTTTTCTGGTCGTCCAGCCTGCGCGGACGCCGATCCTCGATGCGCTCATGCCAACACAAGTGCGCCACAGGCGCAAGCGCGATGCGCGCCTTAGCGGTCCAGTCCGGGCGGCAGCTTGAGCGCTTTCGACAATTGTCGTGCTGGGTCTTGGGTGCGCGAGCGCACGAGGGCCTTGCGGATGTCGAGGTGGAGCTCCATCGCCCTGAGGCGGCCCTGCCATTCCGGCTCGAACTGAAAGATGTTGCGGCCCACTTCGGTCGCGAGGCCAAGGCGCTTGAGTTCTTGCGCACGCGCCTTCAGCGCATTGGTCACTTCCGGCGATCTGTCCGGCGCCTGGAGATGAGCAAGGCGAATGCGGCCTTGCTCGTCGAGCTGTCCTTCAATCATGCGGTCGAGCCGGCTTGGGCGATGCGCTCGTGCTTCCCGCTCCAGCGCCAGGCGAGCGTCGTCGCGCCCGCGCGGACCAAGACGCTCGGTGGCGATGTCCCGCGCCGCCGATCGGAAGCCATGGCTCACATATTCGCGGGGGATGACGAGATCGCGTCCATCTTCGTGCTGGCCACGCAGGATGATGTGCGTGTGCGGGTTGTCCGTGTCCCAATGATCGACCGCGATCCAAGTCAGCCGCGTGCCGAGCGCGGCTTCTGCCCGCCGCATCACCTCGCGGGTGTAGCTCTTCAGATCGCCGAGCCTGCCGCCGTTTTCCGCGGAGAGGATGAGCCGGAAGTGGCGCCGGTCCTCGCGCGCCCAGGCCGCCGCACGCGCTCGGCCATCGACGCTGTCGTCCAGCGCATCGTAAAAGACGGATCGCTCGGCGCCGCGCTGAAGATAACGCGCATGCGCCTTGGGGGATGCTTCGATATCCCGCTCGCTATTGCTTGCCGCATCCTCGCCCGGCAAAGGCGGGGACGGCGCCTTGGCGGCTGCGTCGCGCGCCACATAGCGCGCGTGCGCGCCGAGCGCCGCGCCGCCGCCGCCACCATGCCCAAAATAATGGACCTTCACGATCGCGCGTTGGCGTGGGTCGAACTTGAAGGCGCCAGCTTTGCCTAGCCCCTTCGCGGCTTTGCGTGATGAGCCGATGCGTTGCTGCAATTGAGATGAAAGCGCCGGCGCAGCGCTGGCGCTCCTGCGGCCGCGTCCTTCGTGACGGCCGGTGAGGCTCTCCGCATCGATCGGTCGCGCGATGCGCAAGCGTGAGCCAGGCGAGAACGTCTCACCGCGCATGGCGTCGCGCAGCAATTTACTGAATCGAAAGGCCGGTGCGGTGATGGTCGTGGAAGTCATCGATGCGATGTTCGCCAGCGCTGTGCGCACACCGTGCGTCGCACTGTGCGATTGTGCTCCGCACGGTGCGTTTGCGCCAACGCATTCAACCGCTTGGCGTAGAGAACGACTCTCCCTTTATCTAGCCTTCCACCGTGTTTGTTGTTTCCGCGTTGGCTCTTAGAAAAGTTTCCGCCAGACGCCTTCGATGTCCGCCGCACCCACCGGCCCGAAATAGCGGCTGTCGAAACTGTCCGACGTATCGCCCATCAAGAAGACTTCATCGGCGACAAGCGTGCGACACCCGCGCCAATGTGGGAGTGCGCGACCTTGGCTGTCATGCGCCGCACGGTGCGCCACGGTGCGGTCATTGATGCGAATGGCGCTTCCCTCGGCGCAGACGCTGTCGCCATCGTTCGCGGCGACGCGTTTGATGAAGCGATCGCCCGCATCTGTGAAGTTGCGCGCCTCGGCATAGTCCGGCGCCACGGCCTGCGCACGAACCGTGACCAAGGCGCCAGGCACGATCTCGCCTCCGCTGCGCACGTACCACCCGGTCGGCACCGAGGGCGTGTGATTGTAGATGAGCCAGTCGCGCGCATTCGCAGAGGCGACAGCCAAGAGCCCAATCGCCGCCGCACCGATGCCAAGCCAGGTTCGGGTCTTTGTCCGCACGTTCCAAGAATGTGTCGGCGTCCGGCGCGCGCAAGCGGATGCGCCTTCGAGGCTCACCCGTGAAACGGGGCACATGTCCTAAAGGGGCGGGAGGGCGGGTGTTGCGATAGGGATCGCCGCCCAAAGGGCCGAGACCCCATTGGGGCTCGGTTCACAAGAGCCCGGCCCGTCGGCGAAGCCGCCGGGATCGCCCAAACCTCAGGACGGAAACTGAGCCGCTACGATCTCAACCGTGAGCGACGGCCTCGGCGCATGCGCGAGGGTGGGCGGGTGGGATCATCTTAGGCAGGGCGAAAATGGCGTCCGCCGTTTCCAGCTCCGCATTTGGACAGCCTCAGCCCCTCAATGGTCGCCGTCATCCGTCCACGAGAACAAAAAGAAAACCCTAGAGGGGCGTGTATCCGCCGGATACACTTAGCCGCATGAAAGATTCGGGCCTTCGCATCCGCATTGAACGCAACCTGCGGGAGCGGTTTTTGGCGATCTGCCACAAGGAAGATCGGCCCGCCGCTCAGGTGCTGCGGCAGTTCATCCGCGACTATGTGGAAGGGCGCGAAACAGCACGCTTGGCTGACGCCGAAAATCAAAAGGAATCAGCCGCCCAATGAGCATCGAAACGCGCTTCGATATCCCTTTCGTCGCGGACATGGCCCTCCGCGAGAAGCAGATTCAGCAAAACTACCGCCCGATCATCGCGGTCCATAAATGGTTTGCGAGGCGGCCCGGCTCGCTCTTTCGCTCGTTGCTTCTCTCCGAGTTCGTCGATGATCCCCTGAGCATGTCGTATTTTCGGGGGCACGATCTCGAAGGTGTAGCAATCGCCGACCCGTTCATGGGCGGCGGCACCCCGCTGATCGAGGCCAACAGGCTGGGTTGCGAAGTCACGGGCTTCGATATCAACCCCATGTCGGCATGGATCGTGCGCGAGGAGATCGAGCACCTCGATCTTTCGGCCTATCGCTCCGAGACGAGCCGGTTGCTGGCGAAGCTGCGGACAGAGTTAGCGGCGCTCTATCAGACGGACTGCCCGCATTACGGCGATGCCGATGTGCCGGTGAAGTACTTCCTGTGGGTGAAGCAGATCGCATGCGAGGCATGCGGCGATGAAATCGACCTGTTTCCCGGCTACGTGGTGTCGGAAGACAGCCGCCACCCCAAAAATGTTCTGGTGTGCCCCGATTGCGGCGAGTTGAACGAGGTTACGGATCGCAAGGCACCGGGAAAATGCACCGCTTGCAATACAGAGCTACGGACTGACGGTCCCGCTGCGCGAGGCAAGTGTGCCTGCAAATCATGCGGACATGAGAACCGATACCCGCGTGCCGGTGATGGTCCGCTCAAGCACAGGCTATTCGCCATCGAGTACTACAATCCAGTTCGCAAAGCCGAACATAAGGGCCGCTTCTTCAAGAAGCCCGATGCCAAAGACCTCGAAAGAGCCGCCACCGCTACTCAGCGTTGGGCGCGGACGAAACCGAACTTTGTGCCCGATCAAGAAATCCTGCCGGGCGACGAGACCGACCGCCTGCATCGATGGGGGTACAATCGCTACCGGGAAATGTTCAATGAGCGCCAGCTTCTCGGTCTTGAGCTGAGCTGCCGCTTGATCGCGCGCGTGAAGGACGAGCGCGTGCGACATGCGCTTGCGACGAACCTTTCGGACCTGCTGCGCTACCAGAACATGCTCTGCCGCTACGATACATGGGCGCTCAAGTCCCTCGATATCTTTTCAGTCCATGGGTTTCCCGTGGGGCTCGTGCAGTGCGAGTCAAATCTGCTCGGCATCACTAATGGCAACGACACCAATGTCGGCTCGGGCGGCTGGACCAACATCATTGAGAAATATGCGAAGGCAAAGCGCTACTGCGATGAACCGTTCGAGGTACAGAAGAACGGCGCTCGCAGCGTCCAAATCCCTATAGAGGGGGAGTGGATCGGAGAAACGAAACCCGGTTGCCGCACGCGCTCCGTCAACATCCACTGTCAGGACTCGGTGCTGGTTCAGATCGAGCCGCGCAGTCTCGATGCGGTCTTCACCGATCCGCCGTACTTTGGAAACGTGCAGTACGGCGAGTTGATGGACTTTTGTTACGTCTGGCTTCGCCGCCTCGCTGGAGATCAGGCTGAAGGATTTCACAACCTCTCAACGCGCGCGGACGAGGAGCTGACCGGAAACACGACGAAATCGAGGGGCTTGGAGCATTTCACCGAAGGGCTCGCCCGCGTGTACTCGCGCATGGCCGAGAGCTTGAAACCCGGTGCGCCGCTTGCCTTCACGTATCACCACAACAAACTCGAAGCGTACCGCCCCGTAGGCGTGGCGATCCTTGATTCCGGGCTAACGTGCTCCGCATCTCTCCCGTGCCCGGCGGAAATGAGCGGCTCGATTCATATCCACGGTACTGTGTCATCGATTCTGGATACCGTTTTTGTTTGCCGCGACACCGGAAACGCTCCCAAGCACTGGCTCTTCAAAACAGCCGATGAACTTGCCCAGATCATCGAGGCGGATGCCGGTATGATCGCATTGTCAGGACGCAAGCCGACCAAGGGCGATTTGCGGTGCATGACATTTGGGCATCTCACACGCATGGCGATCTGGAATCTCAGGCCGCACTGGCAAGCAGAGCGGACCACGGCGGAAAAGTTGGCGACCTTCGCCGCCGCCTTAGCCGCGCTCCCCGACGCTGAAGCGGTGATTGAGGCATTGCCCGAGATCAGGAAGGAGCCGCTTGCGCCCGGTCCCCTGTTTGAAACAGCTTCCCCAAAGAAACGAGTGCGCGATGCCGTTGCGTTTTGAGATCGACTATCGCGAACCTGCTATCGCGTGGGAGCCGCTCGTTGATGAGGTGTTCGGCGAGCTTACGTCGAGCTTTCTCGAAATGCCGAAGGGCGAAGGATTCATCGACTACGCCACCTTCGAGGCCGGCTACCAAACGCTCAAACGCTCGACAAACGCCTTTGCCGACGTTTCACCGGAGACGGTTCTGGCCGCCATTCGAGAAGCGCCGATTGCGTTCATCGTCTTTCGCTGCATCCTTGGCTTCACTCCGCCCGAATGGGCGTATGTGACAACGGAGGCTACCGGCGTCATGGTCGATCAGGGAGCTGCGCGCTCCATCGACCGAAAGTTCAGGCTCAGCCCCTTAGCACCGACACACGAGGGAAGCGTCGTTACGGGGGACCGTATCCGGGCGATGATTCAGGCCGGGGTCGCGATCTTGCTCAAGGGCGCGACGACCGTACCGCCCGGATTTCTCCATCGTCTCGACAAGGCCGACACGGCGCAGGGCTTGACCAGCATGCAGTCCGTTGCGGACCTCGGAGCGCCGTATCCCGTGCTTCTCTATGAACGCTTCTTGGGCAGGCCCTATGCTACGCACCGCGACTCCGTGAGCGAACTGGTTGGCGAGATTGTAGAGTCCGCAATCAAGAACGTGCTCACGGAAGCGAAGGTTAGCTTTCGTGAGACGAAACGTGCGGAGCGCATCCCTGGATTTGACCAAGCACCGGATTTCATCGTGCCGGACGAGTTCAATCCTGCCGCCGTTATTGAAGCGAAGCTGACCGAGGATGATGGAACGGCGCGAGACAAGGTGGCGCGGGTACAGCGCCTGCGCACGTTGCGGGATGAGCGCGGCCACACCTACGATGTAATTGCCTGCATCGCCGGGCGCGGTTTCAAAGTCAGGCGGGAAGACATGCGTCGCCTACTTCAAGCGACAGATGGAAAGGTCTTTACGCTTACGACGATGCACTACCTGATCGAGAACTCTCGAATTCGAGAGTATCGCGTGAGGTAATGATGCGCGGAATTCGCACCGGGCCGAACGTGCCCATTTTGCGCAACGGAGTGCGCGCATGACCTCGATGCAAGGTGATATCGTCAACCGCGTTCGTCGGCTCCCGAAGCCGTCCAACGCCGCCGAGGCGCTGCAACCGCTCTTTGAAGCCGTCAGCAATTCGCTGCACGCCATAGAAGACCTGTTTGGTGAGCAATCCAGCGCAAAGGGCCAAGTCAGCGTAACCTTCAAGGCCACGCGCGATCCGGCCAACATCGTTATCACAATCGATGACAACGGCTCCGGATTGGGAGAAAAACGCTTCAAGGCGTTTTGCACAACCGATACCGACCACAAAATCCAGCGCGGCGGCAAAGGTGTCGGGCGGCTCCTGTGGCTCGATGCCTTCGAGCACATCAAGGTCGCAAGCACCTTCCGAGATGAGGACGGAAAGTCCTTTAGGCGCACGTTCACCTTTCGACTGAGTGCGCACGACCAAATTACCGACGAGGAACTGGTCGAAGTGTCATCCGCCCCACCGGGAACCAGCGTCACGCTCAAAGGTCTCCGTGGCAACGCCTACCAGACAAAATTCCCGGCGCAGACGGCGACGATCATCAAGCACTTTGGCTCGCACTTCTTCGCCAATTTTATTCTTGGCCAATCCCCAACGGTGATCGTCGATATCGAAGGCACTGTTGCGGAGTTTCCTGCCGAGATCGTCAAGCTCAAGGTAGAAGAACGCGGCGTCGCCGACATTGAAACCGGAGAGTTCGGGACGCTCCAGCTTGCCAGCTTCGTTTGCCGCAAGGCTGCGAGCGCCAATTTCGACGGTCTCCACCAGATGCACCTCGTTGCAAACGGGCGAACGGTCACGACCCGAAAGGTCGATGGCTTGCTGGGGATCGGTCGCTTCGGGGCCGACAATGATCTCGTCTATCACGGATGCATCAGCGGCGAATATCTTGATGAGCGCGTCAATCAGGAGCGCACGCAGTTCAATTTCGATGAGGAGACCATCGAGAAGGTCGTCCGCGCCTGCTCGGAACACGCGCGGACGAACGCAATTCACGAGGAGATTGCCGAATTCGACACGCACCGTCTCGGCGTGATGCAGGAATTCGTGAAGGACTATCCGTCCTTTGGGTTCGAGGAAGCCAAGCAGCTCTTGGAGCGAACGCCCAAGAACGCAATCAAGGCCGAGGAGTTTGCGAAGGCCCTCATTCCCATCCGCATTCGGCGCGATCATGAGCGCAACCAGACAATCCAGAATATTGTCGCGCAGCTTACAGGGGCTCAGGACGTTCCGGCTAACTTTGCCGAGTCAGTGAAACGGGCAGCGGACGACATTAAAGCCGAGGAGCAGCGCCAACTCACGGAGTATGTGCTGCGCCGAAAGACTGTGCTGGACGTTCTGGACGTGCTTATCCGGCGCATCCGCGCCCGTGAGGACAAGCCCGACGACTTCCATCTGGAGGAGACGCTCCATCAGTTCATCTGCCCGATGAAACTTCGGGGCGACAACCCGCAGAAGATCGAGCACTCCGACCACGACCTCTGGGTTATCGATGAGCGGCTTACCTTCACGAAATACTTTGCCTCCGATGTGCCGTTCACCCAGATCATTCAGGAAGCCGGGACAACCAAACGCCCCGATCTGCTGATCTTCGACCGTATTCACGGGTTGGGTGCCGAAGGCGAAGATCCGTTGCGCCGGGTCATGCTGGTCGAGTTCAAGCAGCCGGGCCGCCGCGAATACGAAGAACGCTACTCTCCGCTCAATCAGATCAGCGAGTACATTACGCGGCTCAAGAACGGTGAGATCGAAGATTTTCGCAATGCGCGCGTTCGCGTGGCGGATGACTGCATTTTCTATTGCTATGTGGTCGCCGACATTGTCGGCAAGCTCAAGGTACACACGAGTTCATGGCGGACCACCGCCAACGGGCGTGGACGAATTCAGGAGCTGAGCGGTGATTTCCGGGGCATAGTGGAGGTCATCGAATGGGCGGATTTGATCGGAGATGCCAAGCTCCGCAATCATGCGTTCTTGCACGCTGCTGGCCTGCGATTTGAGAAGGTAAGCTAAGCTGGCACCGCTTCGGCGGCGCCAGCGATTGCGCCTCACGCCGCCTCGACGGTGTCGGCCATGCCCTTGGAGCGGACATGACCTTCGCCCGGATCGACGGCGACGAAGACCTTGCCGGTCCATTTGCCAGACGCCTTGTCTTTCCAGCGGTCGTGACGGAGCTGGCCGGAGATGTCGGCGATGACCCCGGCGCGCATCGCTTTGGCTAAGGCTGCTGCCTTCGGGCAGTTGATCTCGACGGTGAAGCGGTCGGCGCGTTCGCCGCTTGGCGCTTCGATCCAGAGGGAGACGATTTCGATGGTTCCGCCGCGCGCTTCGAGCGTGCGGATTTTGGGGGCGTCAACGAGTTTGCCGATGAGTGAGACGCGGTTGGTCATGAGAAGAACTCCGGTGAGCGTTCCCGGTTGGTCCGGGGCCGCGGGGCTCGCCCGCGACGGCGCTTAAAGCGCCCGGCCATTGAGGCGCGCCGCGCAAGGTGAAAATGGTGGGGCCCGCGTTCGCGCGGCACGCGCGGACCGATAGCCCGCGCGAGCGGGGCGGGGAGACGATTTTCTCCTTGCGCGGCGCGCCGGCCGGGCGGTCATGGCGACGGCGTGGGCGAGCCTCGTGGCGCTGGCTGCTGGAGGCTCTCACGCGGATCCGACTAACCCGACGGCTGCCCCCCGGGTGCGGCAACCGATACCCAAGAATGCTATTGATAGTGCGAACCATTCGCGTCACAGAGATGCGAGTAGTTCGCAACGGGGTTCGGTATATGGCGAGGTGGGGGCTTTTCACGACAACGGCGGCGATCGCGGCCTGCGTTCAGGCTGGCGTCGCAACGGCGCAAGACCAGGTTCAAATCGCGCAGGCGGAAATCGTCGTCATCGGGCAGCGGGAAAACCTGCTACGCATCCCAGGATCGGGGGCCACGATCGAAGCTGCGGACTTGGAATCTGCTCGGGTCTTTTCGGTCAATGAAGCGCTGCGGCAGGTCCCCGGCGTCTATCCGCGTGACGAAGAAGGGCTGGGATTGCGGCCCAATATTGGCGTGCGCGGTCTTTCGCCGACGCGGTCAAGCGAGGTGCTGCTCCTGGAAGATGGGCTGCCTCTGACTTATGGACCCTACGGCGACAACGCCACCTATTCACATCCGCCGCTGCGCCGTTTCGAGCGCGTCGAGGTGTTGAAAGGCGCAAGCCAAATTCGATTTGGTCCGCACACGGTCGGCGGCGTTGTAAATTACATTTCGCCAGCGGCGCCGGCTGAATTTGGCGGCTCTCTTTTCGTTGCGGGTGGTGACTTGGGCTACGGAGAGATTGCCGCATCGCTCGGTGGAGAGGTTGCGGGCTTTCGTCTGCTGGGTCATGCAAGCACTACCGGCTTTGACGGCATCCGTGACAATCATGACCTGGAGTTTGCCGATTACAGTCTTCGTGCCGAGCGCGATCTCGCGCCGGGGCATGAATTGGTTGTTCGGCTTGCGGTCAATCGGGAGGACAGCCAGGTTTCCTATTCAGGACTTACACAGGCCGAATTCGACGCCGACCCTTTCTCGAACCCGTTTCCCAATGACCGTTTTGAAACGCAGCGCTACACCGGCGCCATCACGCACGGCTGGACGATATCGCCGACTTTGTCGCTGACGACATCGGCTTATTCTCTCTACTTCAATCGCGATTGGTGGCGCCAATCGTCCAATTCCAGTCAGCGGCCGAACGATTCCAGCGATCCAGCATGCGGCGGCATGGCCAATCTCAACACCACGTGCGGCACGGAAGGGCGACTGCGCGAATATCATCAATACGGCCTGGAAACACGGCTCAATTGGGAAACGCAAGCTCTCGGCGCCGATGCGGACGTCGAAGCAGGATTGCGTTGGCACACGGAACGCCAGAACCGGCTGCAGATCAACGCCGACACGCCAACCGGGCGCACGGCGGGGACAATTGCCGAAAGCAATCTTCGCCACACCGATGCCTGGTCCGGTTTTGTGCTTGCGACGCTTGATTACGGCCGTCTCGCGATCAGCCCTGGCGTGCGCGTGGAGTCGATTGAATTCGATCGTACCAATCGTCTTACCGGACAATCGGGTTCGAACGATCTGACCGAGGTTATTCCGGGGATGGGGCTGACCTACGATGTGGCGGACGATCTTGTTGTCTATGCCGGCGTCCATCGAGGATTTTCTCCGCCCCGTGTCGAGGATGTTGTCACCAATAGCGGCGGGACGGTGGATCTCGACGCGGAGGAGAGCATCAATTGGGAGTTCGGCCTGCGCGGCTCGCCCGCGGACGGCCTTGATTTCGATGTCGGCGCCTTCGTGATGGATTTCGAGAACCAGATTGTGCCAGCTTCTGTTGCAGGCGGCGTCGGCGCCACGTTGACCAGCGCGGGCGAGACGCGCCATTCGGGCATCGAAGCGAGCGGGCGTTTCTCCCTTCGCGATGCGGGCTTGATGCAATCGGATGATGTATATTTCCGCGCCTCGCTGACCTGGGTGAACGAGGCGGAGTTCGTGGGCGCGCGCTTCTCGAATATCTCGGGCTTTAGCGGCGTCAGCGTCACCGGAAATCGTTTGCCGTATGCGCCGGAATGGATTGCGTCGGCGGCGATCGGCTATGCGCGTGGCGATTGGCTCAATCTTCAGGCTGAAGTGCAGCATACGAGTGAGATGTTCACTGACGATCTGAACACAATTGCGCCGATCGCCAACGGACAACGCGGTCTGATCGACGAAGCGACAATTCTCAATCTGGCTGCGAATGTGACGCCTGGCGGCGGCGACGTGACGTTCTTCGCCACCGTGAAGAACGCAACCGACGAACTCTACATCGTGGACCGCGCGCGAGGCATTTTGCCTGGTGCGCCGCGCATGTGGCAGGCCGGCCTCAGCTGGCGCTTTTAACTTACTGTCACAGCCTGCCTTAGAAGGCGCCGTCGGCCTCGCGGCCGGCGGCGTTTTGGTCAGCCACGTCAACCCGCCTGGATAGGAAGCAAGCAACGGCGACCTGAGCCGCGGCGCATGGTTGATTTACCCAGAACAAACCATAAACAAGAAGCTTGCTTCATTCTGAGATGTGTATATATCTGGCGTGTTATACACATCGGAGCTAAGTCATGCGAACCAATATCGAGATTGACGACGAGCTGCTCGACGAGGCGATGGCTGCGACCGGTTTGGCGACCAAGCGGGCGACGGTGGAGGAGGCATTGCGCCAGGTCGTCAGTCAGAAGCGGCGTCGCGAGGCCATTCGGTCGACCGCCGGGATCGGCTGGGACGGTGATCTGGAGGCAATGCGGCGCGATGGCGGCGCACATTCGTGATCGTTGTCGATTCCTCTGTCTGGATCGCGCATTTCCGCAATGAAGCGAGTGCCGAGGTCGCGAAACTGCGGGCGATCGCCAATCCGAACGACATCGTCGTCGGCGATGTGATCTTGCTTGAGTGTCTGCAAGGCGCGCGCGACGAAGCGCATGCGGCGCAAATTGAGGCAGCGCTGCGGGCCTTCCAAATAGAAGACATGCTTGGCGATCAGCCGGCCGTCGAAACGGCGCGGCTTTATCGTGTGTTGCGTGCATCGGGCAAGACGCCCCGCAAGACCATCGATGTCATCATCGGCGCGTTCTGCATTCGACGTGGCTATCAGTTGTTGCACCAAGATCGTGATTTCGAACCGATGAGCGCGCATCTGGGGCTTCGCGCGTACTAGGCGCATTGGTGTTTTCGAACGGCGGGCTCTTGGCGAGAAGCCAATCGACGGCGGTCTGGGCTTGCGCTGCCGCTGCGAGAAACGCGCGCTTGTCGTCCTTCAACAGCTTCATCCAATGACCGACGTATGACGCGTGGTCGCTGAGATGATCCGGTGGCAGATTGAGATGAGCGCCAAGGATTGAGGCGCCGATCTCGGCGACCAGTTCTTCCGCTGCCAGCGCATGCACACTGAAGCGCTTTCCCATGTCGCGATTGACGCGGTGCGCGGCGCCAGTCGCATGGACAGCTTCGTGGTTCAAGGTTCCGGCATAGTGGTCGGCTGAATCGAACGCCCCTAGAGGCGGCATGCCGATCACGTCTTTCGAGGGGATGTAGCAGGCGATGTCCAGAGTCAGGATGCGCTTAATGTCGAGCTTGGCGAACCACGCTTCGTGCTCGGCTATTGGAAGGATGTCGGTTTCCGCCGGCGCGGGAAAGAAGCGCTCCGGTAGCCCTTCGATCTGTTCGGCGTTGAACGCGGTGAAGAATTTGAGGAAGCGAAAGCTATTCTCCACCTTCTCTCCGGCGCTATTGTCGCGCGTCTTCTTCGCCTGGCCATAATAGACGACCATTTCGCCGCGCTCGCCTTTGCGCACATGTGCGCCGATCTGGTTTGCCTGGCGCAGCGTGACCCAGTAGGGCGAGGCATAGCCCTTCGCTACGGCGGCGCTCCACAACATGATGACGTTCACGCCGCGATAATTCTCGCCGGTGGCGCGGCGCGGCAGCGCGAGTCCGGTGCGTGCGCCGTCCCATGGCTTGCGCCATGGCATGACGCCGCGCTCCAGTTCGGCGAGGATCTTGCTCGTTATTTCCAGCGCGATGTCGCGGCGTTGGGTATCGATCTTGGTATGAATAGTCATTGGTTTCATGCTCCGAATACAAGAGCGCCGCCGGTGGTCCGGCGGCGCTTGAGGATGGGATGAGCCCGTGAGGATTAGGCGGCGTCGGCTTCGGCGAGCGCCTCGTGTCCGGCTGATGTGACGACCAACGCCCCTGATCGCGGCGGCGTGATCAGAACCTCGGGCAGCCAATCCTTGAGTTGGCGCACCGCGACGCGGGCGAGATCGGTGCGCTTCATTTTGGCAAAGGCGGCGATCTTTGGCTTGCGCGCGCGCTCGGTGAGCTTGGCCATAGCCGGCGCGTTCGAGAGCGCTTCAAGCGTGAACGCCTTGGGCGCCTTCTCCCAAAATTCGCTCGACGCTTCCCAATGGCGGCTCATGTCCAGATCGAGCACGGCCGCGAGTTCGTCCGAGGTTGATTGCGTGCGGTCCGCCGAAGGCGAAGCGCCATCATGCGTGACATCGACAGTCTCTGCGATGAAGAGAGCGAGAAGTTCGAGCAGCTTTTCGACTGGCTCGCTCGCAAGCCGGGTGAGGTCCGCGTCCGCATAGGCGGTGGATGCTTCGGCGCGCGCCTGCTCGAACCGATCGTCGTCATCGAACCCGACCGGCGCGATCGCGATGGCGAGACCCGGGATGTCAGCGCGCGCTGCGCTCCGGCGAATAAGCGCCAGCACCGACAAGGCGAGCGCGATATGGGGACGGGTGGAGAGTTCAGCGCGAAGCGCGCGTGTGCGTGAGGCGGTCAGGCCCTCGACGAGCGATTTTGGCAGGGTTGGCGATCGCGGCGTTACCTCAACGGATGTGTCGCCAGCGTCGCCCATAGTATCGGGTTCGACCGCGCGCAGCTTGCCAACAGCCCTGAGGTCGCCGCGCTTGATGAGACCGCGCGTGATGATGGGGTCGCCATTGCGATCGATGGTCACGACGGCGCCGGCGTGCGCCATCTCGGCCTTGTCCCAGCTCTGGTGCGACTCCCGCAGCGCATCGAGACGAGCTTCGGCCGCGTCGCGTGCGGTCCACAGCACCTCGTTGTCGGAATCGGATTCAAGTTCGTTGTCGAGCGCTTCGATCTCCGCTTCGAGGTCCGCGAGGAACTTGCGTTCTTCCTGCGTCAGAAGACGCGCGCGCGGGCGCACGCGCTCACTCGCGCACCCCTCGATCTGCCCGTGGTGCAATTGCGCCTCGACCCAAGCCCAGCCCTCGGTGGCCAGCGCTTCGCGCATTTCCTCGATGCGTTCGGCGGCGAGGCGCTGGAGGAGTTCGCCGTCTTCAAGGAAGGCCACCTCATCCTCGAACAGGTCGCGGACGATCCGGCCGCCGGCGGCTTCATAGGTCTCCAGTCCAACGAAGCGGGCGAGCCGGTCAGTGGCAGGCGCGCGACCGCCTGACAGCGCGTTGCGGATGCTCGGCGCATGAGAGATCGGTTTCGGAACCTGCTTGAACAGACGCTCCTGAGCGCCGTGATCGTCGGTGAGGCAGAAGGCCCGCGCGACATCGAGCGTGAGATCGCCTTTGCGATAGGCCGCGCGGATCTTCGGCGAGAGACGCCCCAAGGCGAGGCGCTGTTCGACGTGACGCACGCTCGCGCCGAACCGTTCGGCGATGGCTTCGACGCTCATGCCGTCATCGACGAGCCGTGCGAACGCTTCCATCTCGTCCATGGCGTTCATGGCGACGCGCTGGACGTTCTCGGCGAGTGACGCTTCAGCGCTCAACGCAGGTTCGACGACGGTGCATGGCGCCGCAAAGTCGCGCGCCAATCTGCCTTGCTTGATGAGCAGCCGGAGCGCCGCGAGGCGGCGCGATCCTGCGACCACGGCATAGCGGCCATCGTCCGCGCGCACGACGGAGAGATTTTGCAGAAGGCCATGCGCGGCGATGGAAGCGGCGAGCGCCTCAATGTCGGCGCGCTTGTCGGTGCGCCGCACATTGTCTTCATGCACGGCAAGTTTGCTCACGGGGACGAAGCACGTGCGTTGCGCATCGGCGCCGGTATCCAGGATTTCGGTTGTCATGGGATCACTCCAGAAGGTGAGCGGCGGACGTTTCGGTCCGCCGGGGCCGCGTGGTCCGCGACCTCTTTCCTCCTGGCCCGCGCCTGAAGCCGGCCGGGTCGAGGGCTTTAGAGCGGAGCGTCCCTCGATGCGGACGGCTGCGCGGGCGATGTGCGTTGGTCGCAGGCCACGTGGTCCCGGCTGACTCGGGTCAGCGGCGCGCAGCGATCGGGTGGCCCCAAGCTAAGACTCAACCGAAAGTGGGCGCGTGGGGGACGAACCGATGGCGCGCGCGCTGACCGGACGCTTGGGCAGGGTAAAGGCGTGATGGCGCGGCGGTCCCGTACACCGCCGCTGTTCGCCCCGAACGGGGCGCGCCTCGATCCTGTCGATCTTGAGCTGCTCCGCCGGTTGCAGGAAGACGCGCATATCCAGAACCAGGCTCTGGCGCGCGCATTGGGGTTGTCTGCGAGCGGATGTCTGAAGCGGGTGCGCCGCCTCGAAGAGGGCGGCGCCATCAAGGGCTATGTGGCGCTGGCGGAAGAGACGATGTTTGCGTCCTGGTCGCTGCTCTGGGTCAATGTCAAATTGCGCCGCCGTGCGCACAAGAGGCGCGATGACTTTGAAGCCGCATTGCGCGCCGCTCCAGAAGTGATCGAGGCGCACAGCATTGCCGGACGTTTCGACTATCTCCTGAAGGCGGCATTGCCGTCAGTGTCTGCGTGGGACGGATTGCGCGAGCGCCTCGACCCGGAGAATGAGTTCATCAAGTCGGTGGATGTGCTACCGGGATTGCGCACGGCCAAGGAGAAGAGCCCGCACCCTTTACTCTGCGCAGGCGAACACTCCTGACGTGCGCTGATTCCGTCCGCCAGGACGTGGCGGTGAATAGCTGTCGGGTGCATTTGTTCAATTCTCCGCAGGCGCTAATTTCGACGCTTGCGCACGGTGCAAACGCCGCTGCGCCGAGACGCCGCAGACGGTGAACCGACTGCGTGTAGAGTGTCACTGAACGCATCGACTGCGCTGGCGGCTTGCGATTTGTGAATCCAATGCACCACTCATCGCCAGTCAGAGCTTTTCCGGCATGCACGCGATGCGCGCATCGGATTCACCACGCCGTGCGCTCCGCATGACCCTCGCTCATGCACGCGGGGATTGGCCCGCGCTGTCGGTCGAGGCCATTCGCTCATGCAACGGGCGGGAATCGCATTGCTGGGTTCGGCGCTGATTGCGCTCACAGGGCTTTGGCTCGCCACTTCCTTCATTGCCGATGTGTTCTCTCATCAGCGTGCGCTCGGTGCGCCGCTCTTCGTGCTGGGCGATGAGACCATCTACGCGCCGTGGGCGATCCTTGCCTGGACGAGCGCCCATGCGGAGGCGTTTCCCAGGCCCTTCTCGGTGGCGCGCCTCATCGTCTTCGGCGCTTTCGTGCTCGCGCTCTTGCCACTTGCTCTCGCTGCGCGCGGCAAGCTTGGCGTCAAACCCTTCGGCGCAAAGGCTTGGGGCGGTGCGGACGATGCAAAGGCCGCGGGGCTCTTTGCTGAAACGGGCGCCGTGCTCGGCAAGCTCGGACGCGACGTGCTGTGCTTCGACGGGCCCGAGCATCAGCTTCTGATCGGCGCCTCGCGATCCGGCAAAGGCAGGGGTCAGGTCGTGCCGACGCTGCTTGCGTGGCCACATTCGGCGCTGGTGCTCGATGTCAAAGGCGAACTCGCCGATGGCGATGCGCGCCATCGCTTTCCGGGCACAGCAGGGTTTCGCGAGAGTCTGGGACCGGTGTTGCGTCTTGCGCCCACGCGCTCGGATTCCGCTTCGTTCAACCCGCTCTTTGAAGTGCGCAAAGGACCTAACGAAGTCCGCGACGTCCAGAACATCGTCGAGATCCTGGTCGATCCGCAGGGCGATGGCCGCCACCAGGATTTCTGGGACCGATCGGCCAAGACCATCCTCGTTGGCGTCATTCTGCACGTCCTCTATGCGGAGTCTGCTGAACGCAAGACGCTCGCCGTCGTGCGCGAGAAGCTGCGCGACCTCGACGCGACCGCGCAGGTCATGAAGTCGACGCTGCACAGACTGAATCCGGCGACCAATCAGCCGGAGGTCCATCCCGAAGTCCTGCACGCCGCGGAATCGTTTCTCGCCGGTGAGGAGCGCTTGCAAAGCGGGGTGAAGGCGACGGCGGAAAGTTTCTTCGGCCTGTTCGCCGATGAGATCGTGGCGCGCAATACGGCGACATCCGACTTTCGCATTGGCGATCTGATGTGCGGGGAAAAGCCGGTCACGCTTTATCTTCAGCCGCCGCCTTCGGATGCGTTGCGGCTCATGCCGTTCTTGCGCCTCGTCATCAATCAGTTCGCCCGCGCGCTGATGGAACATCAGGAGAAAGACGCCCAGGGACGCCCAAAACGTCACCGCCTCATCCTGGTGCTGGATGAATTTCCCATGCTTGGCCGCATGCCCTTCTTCGAGACGATGATGGGCGCGATGGCGGGCTATGGGCTGAAGGCGTTCCTGGTGACGCAGAGCCTCAACCATCTGACCAAGGCCTATGGCCGCGAGAACGTCATTCTCGACAACGTCCATGTCGTCACGGCGTTCTCGGCCGCCGACAATGACACCGCCAAGCGCATTGCCGAGATGGCGGGCGAAGTTTGGGAATTGCGCGAAAGCGAGACGCACACACGCCCGAGATCGCTCCTCGGCTGGCGCAAGGGCTCGACCACCATCCGCGAGGAGCGCCGCCCGCTGCTTCTGCCCGCCGATGTGCGCGCCCTGCCGCGCGATGAAGAGCTCATCTTCGTCTCCGGCGCCAAACCCATCCGCGCCAAGAAAATCAAGTTCGATCAGGAATCCGTCTTTGCTGAGCGGCTTCGTCCTGCCTCAGCAAACCGTCCAACGCTGACGACTGCGCACGATTGGGAGAACGTCCGCCCGCTCGGGATCATTCCGCAGGCTGTGAAGCAGCCGAAGGCCAAGCCGGCCATGTCTCGTCCGCTCGCAGACCGGCCCGACCTCTTCACGCAGGCTGCGGCGCGGCCAACCAAAATCTCCGATGCGGCGATGGCGAGCTTTCGCGACGTGGACGGCGCGGCATTGCCGCATCCGGCGAGCGGCGCGCCAGCGGCGGCGCCCGCAGCGATTGCTGCGGCGCCACCTGAGGCGCCGCGCCGGCGCCGGGCGAAGGGGATCTGAGCGATGGCTGCGCGCAAGCTCACCGTCTATCTGCCGCCCACGCTCGACGCCAAGGTGCGCAAAGCCGCGCGCGACCAGCATCGTTCGGAATCGAGCATCGTGCTGGAAGCGCTCAAAGCCAGGCTCGAACGCGGCGACGTCACCAACGCTGTCATCGAAGAAAGCGCGCGACGTCAAATCTCCCGCGTCGATGCGCGGCTTGAGAAGGTGATCGGCGAAAGTCTCATTCTCAAAGAGATCGTGTTGCTCTTTGTGCGGGTCTGGCTGGAGCACAATCCGCCAATCGACGAGCACCTCGAAGAAGCCGCCGCGGCCAGCGCCGAGGCCCGCTTCGAGCGGTTTCTCGATTTCGTAGCGCAAGCGCTGACGCCGGGAAAATCGTTGGGTGCGGCCTTCTCACTGGAATCCGCGGAAGCGGTCGCCGTCATCGATCACGCCGGGGAGGCGAGGGCGTGAGCGCTGGCGCCATCCCGCTCGTCACTGCGCGCCGGCGGTCCGCGCTTGCGCGAGCGCTCGGACCTGCGATCGCCGAAGCGCTCGACGCGCCGGATGTGGTGGAAGCGCTCATCAATGCGGACGGGCGCCTGTGGCTTGATCGTATCGGCGAGGGTCTCGTCGCCACGCCGCATGTGTTGTCGCCTCAGGACCGTGAAGCCGCGATCCGTCTCCTTGCGCATGAAGCGGGCGAGATCGTCGGCGCGGCGCATCCGTCCCTGCAGACGATCCTGCCCGACAGCGCCGCACGCGTGCAGGCGCTATTGCCGCCGCTCGTGGAGGCGCCCGTGCTTGCAATCCGCAAGCGGCCGAGCGCCGTCTATAAGCTCGCCGATTATGTCGAAGGCGGCATCGCAACGCCCGCCCAGGCCGAAATGTTGGCCGCTGCGGTCGCCGCCAAGCGCAACATCATCGTCGCCGGCGGCACAGGTTCGGGCAAGACGACGCTTCTGAATGCGCTTCTGGCGGAGGCGCCGTTTCTGGATGCGCGCGTCGTCATTCTCGAAGACACCGCCGAACTCCAATGTGGAAGTCCCAACGCGGTTCAGCTTCTGACAAAACGGACCGATCCGCCGACCACTATGCGCGATCTGGTGCAGATGACACTCCGGCTCCGCCCTGATCGCATTGTCGTCGGCGAAGTGCGCGATGGCGCCGCGCTTGAAGTGCTCAAGGCCTGGAACACCGGCCATCCTGGCGGGCTGTTGACGCTGCACGCCAATTCCGCGGCCGATGCGCTGATGCGTCTGGAAGATCTCTGCATGGAGGCGCGCACCACGCCACCGAAGCGGCTCATCGCCTGCGCCGTCGACATCATCGTCTTCATTGCGCGCCGCGAAGGCGGGCGCGTCATCACCGAAATTCTGGAAACGGACGAGGTCCGGGGAGAGGGAGCATGAAGTCACATCGTGTCATACGCATTGCGGCGTTCGGGATGGCGCTGCTGGCCTGCGCGGCCCCGGCGTACGCCGCCGGATCGGGCATGCCCTGGGAAGGGCCGCTCGAACAGATTGTCGATTCCATCACCGGTCCCGTGGCGCGCGCCGCGGCAGTCATTGCGATCGTGATCGCCGGCGTCACCATCATCTTCTCCGAAGGCGGCGGCGGGGTCCGCAAGCTCGCCTTCGTGGGTCTGGGCATCGCCATCATGTTCGCGGCGGTGTCGTTCTTTCTCGACTTCTTCGGCTTCGCCGGCGGCGCGGTGATCTAGAGATGTCGCTCGCTGCCGATTCAGAGCCCGACGGCTATCGCATCCCGCTGCGGACTTCGCTCACGCGTCCGATCCTGATGGGCGGCGTGCCGCGCAATTTCGCCATCCTCAACGCCACGATCGGCGCGGCGATCGGCTTTGGTCTGCAACAGCCGTTCATCGCCTTTCCGCTTTGGGCTGTTCTGCAAGGCGCCGCTGCATGGGCTGCGGCGCGCGATCCATGGTTTCTCGACACCTGGCCGCGTCACATGGCCAAGCCCCACTATTTCGGATCGTGAGGGCGCTCGATGATGGATCTGCGCCCCTACAAGAAGTCCGGAACGCAACTCAGCGATTTCCTCCCGTGGGCCGCGTTGATCGCGCCGGGCGTGGTGCTCAACAAGGACGGCGCTTTCCAACGCACGATGGCGTTTCGCGGCCCCGATCTTGATTCCTCGACGCCATCGGAATTGATCGGCGCATCGGCGCGGCTCAACAATGCGTTTCGCCGTTTGGGATCCGGCTGGTGTCTCCATGTCGAGGCGCGCCGCGCACCCGCGCCGGGCTATCCTGATTCAATCTGGCCCGATGCGTTGTCCTGGCTTATCGATGAAGAGCGCCGCGCCGTGTTCGAGGCCGCCGGCGCGCGTTTCGAGAGCGGCTATTTCTTTACGCTGACCTGGCTGCCGCCAGCCGAGCGCCAGACCCGGCTTGAGAGCTTTTTGTTCGAGGGCGCTCAGGATGGCGCGGGCGCCCAAGCGTCGCCTGTCGATTATCGCCAGCATCTCGAACGCTTCACCATCGAGACCGATCAGATCCTCGCGCTGATGGAAACGCTGGCGCCGGAGGCGCGCTGGCTCGATGACGAGGAGACGCTGACTTATCTGCATGATTGCGTCTCCGACCGTCCCCATCGTGTGGCCAGACCTGCGACGCCGTTCCATCTCGATGCGCTCTTGACCGATGCGCCGCTCGTTGGCGGTCTTGCGCCGCGCCTTGGGCGCCAGCACCTGCGCGTCATCTCGGTGCGTAGCTTCGTCACGGAAACCGAGCCGGGCTTTCTCGACGCGCTCAATCGGCTGGCGATCTCCTATCGCTGGGTGAGCCGCTTCATTCCGCTCGACCGCGAGGAGGCGCGCCGCGAACTGGAGAAGACCCGCAAGCGCTGGTTCTCCAAACGCAAGGGCCTTCTCACATTGCTGCGCGAAGCGCTCTTCCGGGAAGAAGCGCTGCTCGTCGACAATGACGCCGCGAACCAGGCCGCCGACGCCGACACCGCGCTGCAGGAGCTTGGCGCCGATGCCGTGAGCGCAGGGTTCGCCACGCTCACCATTACCGTCGCCGACGCCAGTGAGGATATGGCCGACGACGCCGTGCGCCAGATTCAACAGATCGCCGATGGCCTCGGCTTCGTCACACAGGTGGAATCCGTCAACGCCGTCGAAGCCTGGCTCGGGTCGCTGCCGGGGCAAGCCTATGCGGATGCGCGCCGGCCGATCCTGCTCTCACCGAGCCTGGCGCATCTGCTGCCGCTGAGCGCGGTCTGGGCCGGTCCGCAGCGCAATGCGCATCTGAACGGTCCGCCGCTCATGCTCACGGCGACGGATGGCGCGACCCCGTTCCGGCTCGATCTCCATGTCGGCGATGTCGGCCACACCATGATCGTGGGTCCGACCGGCGCGGGCAAATCGGTGCTGCTCGCAACGCTGGCCGCGCAATGGCTGCGCTACACGTCGTGTCATCCGGCCGGCGCGCAAATCTATCTCTTCGACAAAGGGCGTTCTTGCCGCGCGACCATTCTCGGCCTTGGCGGCGATTTCTTCGATCTGGGCGACGCCGATGCGCTCGGCTTGCAGCCGCTCGAATGCGTGCATGAGCCGGAGGAGCGCGCTTGGGCGCAGGATTGGTTCGTCGGGCTCATAGCATCGGCCAATGTGAGTGTCACACCCGAGATACGCACCGAGGTGTGGCGCGTTCTGGAATTGCTCGCCGAGCGCTCGGTCGAGGACAGGACGATCACCTTGTTTGCAGCGCTCATGCAGAACCAGGATGTCCGCGCAGCACTTCATCCCTTCACGCAGGCCGGCGCGCACGGCCGTCTCATCGATCATGACCGATCGACCCTGGGCTATGGGCCCGTGCAGGCGTTCGAGATGGATGACGTGCTGCGCCGCCCGGAAGCGGCGGGCGCTGTTCTCGGCGCGCTCTTTCACGCGTTGGAGAAGCGCTTCGACGGACGTCCGACCATGCTCGTGCTCGACGAAGCCTGGCTCTTCCTCAAGGACGCATTCTTCGCGGCGCAGATTCAGGACTGGCTGAAGACGCTGCGCAAACGCAACGTCGCCGTGGTGTTCGCAAGCCAGGAGCTGGCCGATGTCGAGCACTCGTCGATCGCCTCGACCATTATCGAAGCGTGCCCGACACGCATCTATCTGCCGAACGACCGGGCGCGCGAACCGCATTCGCGCGCCTTCTATGCGGCTCTCGGACTGAACGGGCGGCAGATCGATCTCATCGGGTCCGCGACGCCCAAGCGCGATTATTACCTCGTCAATCGCGATGGTTGCCGCCTGTTTGAATTGGGTCTTGGCCCTGCAGCGCTTGCGTTTGTCGGCGCGTCCCGTCCCGAAGATCACACGCTGATGGACCGCGTGCTGATCGAGCGCGGCGCGAACGGCTTCGCTGAAGCGTGGCTTGACCTGCGCGGACAGCGCGACGCGGCCGACGCCGTGCGGCGTTTCAGGGCGCGCTCGTCCCCGCAATTTCCCGATGAACCCAAGATCACGATCGCTGCGGAATAGGAGGCGCATATGAAACGGAGAGCGAGAACAGGGATGGCCGCTTTGGCGCTTTGCCTGCTGCTTGGCGTGCAGCCGACGCCGCCTGCATCGGCGCAGATCCCGGTCATCGATCCCGCCAATCTTGCACAATCGATCACACAGGTGACGCACATGGTGCAGCAATTGCGCAATCAGGTGCAGCAGATTGAGCAAGCGACCGCCATGCTGCGCCAGAATCCGCTGCAATTGTCGCCGGAGCTTTCGCAATCGATCGGAGAAGCCCGCGCGCTCTTTCAGAGCGTCCAGGGTGTCGCCTTCGAGGCCCGCGAGTTGGGCGAGGATTTGCGTACTCTCTACCCAGAGACCTGGGAGGACTTCGATCTTGATGAGGTGCTAGGTCAGTCGGACCAATGGATGGCGGAGAGCCGCCGCAGCCTTGAACGCGCCATGGCGGCCGAGGCGCGCGCCGCGGCTTCGATCGAACGCTCGCAAGGGGCCATCAACCGCGCACTGCAATCGTCCGGCGCATCGGAAGGTCAGACCGGCGCCATCCAGGCCGGCAATCAGCTTTTGGGCATCCAGGCCGCGCAGCTTGCCGAGATTCACGCGCTGCTGATCGCCCAGGGCCGCGCGCTTGAAACCGAGCGCATGGAGCGCCTCGCGCGCGAGGAGCGCGCCGGTGAAATTCGGCGCCGCGCGTTCCCGACCGAAACGTCGGGGACATTGACGCCCGCGCGCACGGCGTTCTGAGAGAGGGCGCCGCGCGATGGATCCGTCATCGGTCAATTCCTTCCTCGATCAGTTTCTCGCCGTCGCCAATTCCGGCTTCGGCCTGATCCAGGGCGACGTGACCTATGTCCTGAATGCGCTGATCGTCATTTCGATCGTGCTCGCTGGCGCGCAATGGGCGTTGGCGCAGGAGGCGCCGCTCGCGCCGTTCTTTCGCAAGGTATTGTTCGTCTCGTTCTTCGCCTTCCTCATCAACAATTGGAACTTCCTCGCCACCGCCATCAATCAGTCCGGGGCGATGCTTGGCCTTCGCGCCGGCGGCGGCGGGCTCACCATGGCGGAGCTGCACAATCCCGGCCGTGTCGGTCAGATCGGCGTCGAACTCTTCGGCCGCACTGCCGCGCTCGCTGAAGGCATGAACATCATCACGGATTTCTTCGCGATGATGACAATCTTCCTGGCGGCGTTCTTCGTCATGCTCGGCTTCTTCGTGCTGGCGCTCCAGCTCTTTGTGGTGCTGATCGCGTTCAAGCTCGGTTCTCTGGTTGCGTTCGTTGCGCTGCCCTGGGGCGTGTTCAATGGCACGGCCTGGGTGGCGGAACGGCCGCTGGGGTGGGTGGTCGGTTCGGCCATGCGTCTCTTTGTTCTTGCCTTCGTCGCTTCGGTCTCGATCACGTTCGTCAATACATTGCCCGCCGCGTTTACCCTCGACGCTGGCGGCGTGCTCAACGTGCTCTTGTTCGGCGCGACGGTGCTCGCGCTTTCGTGGTTCGCGCCCATTCTCGCGAGCGAGGTGGTGCAGGGTCAGCCGCATCTGGCAGGTCCGGCAATCGCCGGCGGCGCCGCGGTCACGACCGTGCTCGGCTACGCGGGTGGGCGGGCGGTCATTTCTGGCGCGACAAGTCTCGCAAGCGCGGGCGCGCGCATGATCGGTGGAAAATCCGGAGACCGGCGCTTTTCGGGCGGCGGCGGCGCCCGTGGCGGCAATCAGGGCGCCGCGCGTCCCGCCATCGATTATGCCGGCATGAAGCCGCCGCCACCGCCGCCGCCGCCGTCAACGCCGCCATCTGGAGGAAGCAAGACATGAGGACGCCGTTCACGGCGCCGGCGCAGTCCTATGCCGGCGACGAGCCAGACACGCCCTATAAGCGCGCACGCCAGGAATGGGACCGGCGCATGGGCGCGGCCGTCATTTCCGCGCGCGCCTGGCGCATAATGGCGATGGCTGGACTTGCGCTCTCCGCCGGTCTTGCGCTCGCGCTCACGATCGTGGCGCTGCAGAGTCGTACCTTCGTGCATGTCGTCGAAGTCTCGCCCGAGGGACAGGTGCTCAATGTCCGCGCCGCGAGCGGCGAGTGGCGGGCGAACGATGCGCAGACCGCGTATCATCTTGGACGCTTCGTGCGCCTCGTCCGCGCGCTGCCGACCGATGGCGTGGTGCTGCGCGAAAACTGGCTGGAGGCGTACAAATTCCTGACGCCTCCTGCAGCGGCGCAATTGACCGAGATCGCGCGCGCCGACGATCCCTTTCTCAGTCTGGGACGCGTGGGGCGCACCGTGCATATCCGCTCCATCATCCAGCGCTCGGACCGCTCCTGGGAAGTCTCGTGGATCGAGCGCGAGACCAATGCGACGGGCTCGCCCGATGGCGAGGCGTATAGCGGCGTCTTTACGGTGACGACGCGCCGTCCGCGCACGGCCGACGAGATCGCCTCCAATCCGCTCGGGCTTCTCATCTCCGAATTCAGCTGGAGCCGGGTGCGATGATGCGTTTCCTGTTTGCGGGTCTGTCACTGGCTCTGTTGTCTTGGCCGCCAACGGCCATGGCCCAAGCAAGCGCCGATCAATGTCCCGCCCTGAGCGCCGCCGCGACGGAAGCGCCGCAAGCGCGGCGCACCCGGAGAGAGCCAACGCCTAGCGAATTACTGGCGCGAGCCAATGAGGCGGCGCGGCAGCGCCCGGAGACGACAAGCTTCACGCAGGCCCGTCAGATCTACACTTACGCACCGGGCGCCATCTACGAACTCTACACGAGCCCGAGCTTTATCTCGGCGATCCTGCTCGAACCGGGTGAAAGTCTGGGCGACGTCGCCGCTGGCGATACCTCGCGCTGGATGGTGCAGGAGACGAGTGCGGAGACCGGCCTCGATGGGCGCACTATCGTGCTGGTGAAGCCGCAGGCGACGGGGCTGCGCACCAATATCGTTCTCGTCACCGACCGGCGCACTTACACGATCGAAGCGATCGCGCAGGCGGGATCGGCATATTCCGCACAGATCGCCTGGTGCTATCCGGCCGAAGAAGAAGCGCGGATGGCGAGCGTCGATCAGCTCCATTTCGGCTATCGCGTCCGCGCCACGCGCGGCGGCAGACCAAGCTGGATGCCGACGCGGGTGTTCGATGACGGCCGGCGCACCTGGATCGAAATGCCCGAAGCGGTCGCATCGAGCGATCTGCCGCCGCTCTTCGTCATCACCGGGGAAGGCGCTGAACTCGTGAACTATCGCGTGCAGGGCAGGCGCTACATGGTCGACCGCATCTTCGATGTCGCCGAACTGCGTCTCGGCACGCGTGCGCCGACGATCGTGCGCATTGAGCGCGAAGGCGCAACGACGCAACGGCGCCCCGTGCGCCCAGGAGGGCGGTCGTGAGCGCGGCCCATGAGATAGCAGCAGAGCCCGCGCCTGACCTGTCGATCCGCGCGCGTCCGCCAAGTCCGCGCCGTCTGTCGCGCAAGGTGCTGATGGCAGGCGCGATCATAGCTGCATCGATCGTCACGCTCGCGCTCTTCATTGGTTTAAGCGAGCGGCCGGAGCGCGAGGTGCGCCAGGCCGAAGCGCAAGCGGCGGCGGGCGGTCCGCCGGACTCGATCCGCAATGCATCCGGTCAATATGCAGCTGGCGATCTGCCGCGCGCTGAACTCGATGCGCCGCGCGATATGCTGTGGGGCGAGAACGGCCCGCCGCAAGCCGCCGCGCTTGAGCCGCCAGCCGATGCGGCATGGGCAGGTCCGCCGCGCGGCGGCGTTGCTGCAGGCGCGCGCGAAGCGCCGCCCGATCCGCAAGCTCTGGCGCGCACTTCGCCGATTATTTTTGATGGGCGCGCCCGCACCACGGCGTCGCTCGCCGCCGATGAAGGGGAGGCGCGTCTCGATGCGCGGCTGATGCCGCCGCGCTCGCGTTATGAGCTGATGGCGGGCGCAGTGGTGCCGGCCGCGCTCATCACCGAACTCAATTCCGAACAGCCGGGCCGCGCCATCGCGCAGGTAACGGCCAATGTCTATGACAGCGTCTCTGGCGCGCATCTGCTGGTCCCGCAGGGATCGCGGCTCATCGGGACGTATGACGCGAACACCTCCTATGGCGAACGCCGGCTGGTGCTCGTGTGGAACAGGCTCATCTTTCCCAATGGCTGGAGCATTTCGCTGCGCGGCATGGAAGGCGCCGATCCAACCGGGGCCGCTGGTCTGCGGGATCGCACCGACAATCATCTGGATCGCCTCGCCGGCGCCATCGGGCTTTCCGCCATAATCAGCGTGATCGCCGATAATGCCGAGGATGATGATCAAAACTCGCTGGCGCAAAGCGTCGGCGATGCGGCGGCGGCGGAAGCTGCACGCACGGGCGGGCGCATTGTCGACCGCGACTTGAGCGTGCGCCCGACCTTGCGCATTCGCGCCGGCGGTTCGGTGCGCCTTCTGGTGACGCGCGACATCGTATTCCGCTAGCGGAATACGATGTCGTATGCCGCCTTCCGGACTATTCGGAGTTTTCTGTGCATTGGCGTCCTTTTCATTGGGTTTTTGCGAGATTCGGTCGGCATAGTTTGACGCAGCCGGAATCGGCTGAGTTCGTGTTTCCGATGAGCAAAGCATCTCGAAAGAGGCGCTCTCGACTCGTGGTCGAGGGTCCGCTGGTCCCGTGTTTTGAATCTTACTTCGAGTATCTCGCCGACAAAGGGTACTCGCAGATTTCGTATTGGAAGAAGACGTTCATCGTCAGCGCATTCAGCTGTTGGCTGCAGCGCAAGAAGGTTCTTCTCGCTGAGATCACGAGCACACATGCAGATGCTTTTCTGCGGGATCGTTCTCGTCACCGTAATCTCAAGGGGGCGCGCTACGCACTGATCGGCTTGATGGAGTGGCTGCACGAGAAAGGCATCATCGCGCGTCGCACAACTCCGGTCGAAACGTCCGGGATTGACCGCATCGTGCAAGAATATGGGGCTTATCTGCGCGAAGAGCGCGGCTTGGCGGCGGCGACCCTCAGAAACTATGGCGCGCATGTCCGACATTTTCTGATGAAGACGTCGACCGATGCGGAGTTTCGTCCGGCGTCCATGCGCGCCAGCGAGATTCGAGATTACATCCGGAGAAGAGCGCCGAAGGACCGTACATTCGCATCGGCCAAACATGTGGTCACTGCGCTGCGCTCGTTCCTCCGCTTTGCGCGGTACCGAGATTACATTGAGAGCGATCTTGCCGCGGCAGTGCCCTCTGTCGCTGGATGGTCGATGGCCTCGATTCCGAGAGCGATGCCGGCCGACAGTGTCCGAGCGCTTCTCAAAGCGAGCAAAAAGTGGCGAACGCCATCCGGGTTGCGCGATCGCGCCATCTTGTTGTTGCTCGCCCGGCTTGGATTGCGCGCTAACGAGGTCATCCAACTTGAGCTCGGCGATATCGACTGGAAAGAAGGAAATCTGAGCGTACACGGCAAAGGTCGCACCGAACGGCCGCTGCCCTTGCCGCACGATGTCGGAGAGGCAATCGCAATCTATCTCGAACGCGGACGACCGGAGTCCGCTTCCCGCTTCGTGTTCTTGCGTTCTCGCGCCCCCTTCGAGGGTTTGAAAACGCACAGCGACGTCTGCCAGATCGTCGCCCGCGCGATTGCCCGCGCCGGCATCGAAGCCGCATCCACCGGCGCGCATCAGCTCCGTCATGCGCTTGCCGTGGACATGTTGCGCCAGGGAGCGTCGCTGACGGAAATTGGACAAGTGCTTCGGCATCGCAGTCCGGATGCAACCCGGCGGTACGCGAAGGTCGACCTGGACGCTCTGCGCGAAGTCGCTTTGCCGTGGCCGGGAGCATTGGCATGAAGAGTTTGCGCGACGACGTTAGAGACTATCTCGAATTGCGCCGGTCTCTTGGTTTCAAACTGAAGAAGGATGAGCTGCTGCTGGGCCAATTCTTGGACTTCATGCAGCGCCGCCGCGCGACGCGGATCACCTCGAAATTGGCGGTGGCATGGGCGCAGCAGCCTGAATCGACTGATCCGAATTATCTCGCTGAGCGATTGCGCGCCATTCGGAGTTTTGCACGTCATCGCATTCTGACGGACCCGCG
This sequence comes from uncultured Caulobacteraceae bacterium, assembly GCA_964563395.1. Classification (GTDB taxonomy): domain Bacteria; phylum Pseudomonadota; class Alphaproteobacteria; order Caulobacterales; family Aquidulcibacteraceae; genus JBEVOS01. Next base: position 1,842 of record CAZLWK010000023.1, on the reverse strand, counting down.
CACCGAGATCCCGCCCGTGGACTTGCTGCCGCGACAACGAAGCACGTTTCAGCCGCATATTTACAGCCAGGAAGAGATCGTCCGCCTGCTGACCACGTGCTTGCAACGACGGCGGAGCGCCACGCCCATCTCGCGTTGGTCGCGTTATGCAATTTTCGGCCTGTTGAGCGTCACCGGGATGCGCGTCAGCGAAGTGCTGAATCTCGATCTGGATGACGTCGATCTCGACAACGGCGTTCTGACCATCCGCAAGACGAAGTTCGGAAAATCCCGTTTCGTGCCGCTGCACCCAACGACGTGCGCTGTCCTGAAGCAATACCTGGAGCAGCGCACCGCGTTTCTCGCAGGGCGGCACGCCAAGCCGTTCTTCGTGTCGCCGCTGTGCGGCAGGATTGGGCACGCGGTTCTGAACAAATCGTTCCTCCGGATGTCTCGGAGGCTTGGCCTGCGCGGCGCATCGGATGCGACGGGACCGCGTTTGCATGACATGCGGCACACGATGGCAGTCGAAGTCTTGCGCCGATGCTATGCGGAGGGCGCCGATCCCGAGCGTCGCCTGCCGGCGTTGTCCACGTATCTGGGACACACGTTGCTCAACTACACCTACTGGTATCTGCACCAGAACCCTTCGCTCATGAAGCAGGCGGTGACGCGGCTTGAGCATCATTGGGAGGCCGCCGCATGAAGTCCACGCTCCCGACATTCCCGGCGCTCTTGCAACGGTTCTTCACGCAGCGGCTGATGCAGCAGAAGCGTGTCAGCGCGCATACGATCAGCTCGTACCGCGACACGTTCCGACTGCTGCTGCAATTCGCGCAGAAGCGGTTGCGAACATCTCCGGACCGCCTGGCTTTCGAAAAGCTCGACGCTCCTTTCATCGCCGCGTTTTTGAACGACCTTGAGAGCGCACGAGGCATCACGGTTCGTACGCGCAATCTTCGTCTTACCGCTATTCGATCGTTCTTTCGCTTCGCCGCCTATGAGATGCCGACGCATGCGGCGCAGATCCAGCGCGTCCTCGCCATGCCGACGAAACGGTTCGACCGCAGGCTGATTGATTTCATGACACGCCCCGAGGCTGACGCGCTCTTGAAGGCGCCAGACAAAACCACCTGGAGCGGCCGTCGCGATCACGCGCTGTTGCTCACAACGCTTCAAACCGGCTTGCGTCTGTCGGAAGTGACAGGCCTGGAGCGTCACAACTTTACCTTCGGTACGGGCGCTCATGTCGAAGTCCTCGGCAAGGGCCGCAAGCAACGCGCCATTCCACTCTGCAAACCTGTGGTCGCAGTGCTCGACGCATGGCTCGACGAATTAAGCCCGACCCAAGACGCCATTGTTTTCCCGAGCATGCGCGGCGGACGATTGAGCGCGGATGCGGTCGACCGATTGCTGAAAAAGCATCTGGCTCTCGCCGGCGAGCAATGCCCATCGCTGAAGAAGAAGCGCATCACGTTCCATTGCCTGCGCCACACGACGGCAATGGACTTACTCCACGCCGGGGTGGAGCAATCCGTCATCGCATTATGGTTAGGCCATGAATCCATTGAAACCACGCAGATCTATCTCGATGCGGATCTGGCTCTGAAAGAGAAGATCCTCGCCAGAACGACTCCATTCGACAGCAAGCCGGGAAAATTCCGCCCCGACGATCGGCTGCTGACCTTTCTCAACCAACTGTAGGCGCCAGGGACTATGCCGACATCCATCACCTCAAAACCCCATATAAATCGCCGCTTTCGAGCTCGATCACTTCGTGTGCTCCGAATAGTTCGGAAGGCGGCATACGACATCCAATTGCGTCCGTATAGGGAAGACCGGAGCCGATGAAGGTTCCGCCAG
>CAZLWK010000022.1:0-48052 GCA_964563395.1 uncultured Caulobacteraceae bacterium | reverse complement strand
CCTCCGCCCGAGTAGGGCGAGGTTGAACATCATGAAGGGACGCTCCGCGTCCCGACGCCAACGAACCGGCCATCGCGCGCAGCGCGGGTCAAGCGCAGGGCCGCGCGCAGCGCGGTCGATGCGTGGCTTCGCTTGACGCGCGCGAGCACGATGGCACTCGTTGTTCCGCGTCAGCGATGGACGCGCGAAGCGGCGAGACGCGCCGCGAGCGCGGCTCGATGGCGAAGCCACGAGAGCGCGGCCGCGCCTGCGCGGCGACGCCCACCGTGGACGCCGTGGATCAGCCCCCGCGATGCCGCCATCAGCGCCATCCCATGATGCGCTGCATCGCCTCCAAGTCCGCCGTCGTCGGCATTGGTCCATTCCTGCGCCGCAGCCGACACGCCGGCGTTCGGCCAAAGGTGCGTCCTCAACATCAAGCTCGTCGCCGCCAATCTTCGCGATTAAGCTTGTATCCGCTCAATCAATCCAGAGACCATTGTAGAAATCGGCGTCGCGCCGCTGCGCCATCAGCCCGCGATGGGCGCTTTCTGCGACGCACAGCAGGACAAAGGCAAGCAGCGCCCAGGCATACAAACCCACCAGGAGGAGAATGACTGTGCTGATGCGTAGGACGACTCGATCGATCGCAAACCACACGCGAAGCATCGCCCACATGCCGATCAGCAGCAGCGCGTGCTGAAGAATTGAAACGGCGTCGTTCATCATATGCCATCGGGCTCAGGTTGGTCGGCGCGCAGCCACGATCTCACGCCACCCGCTTCGGCGATGGCTCGCGAACGCCTTCACGCCCTTCGCGCGTCGGCCAGCGCTCGCGTCTCACGACACGCCACAAGCTTCGGTAGAGAGGGCATAAGAATAAGGAGAAGCGCACACGCGTGGCCCTTCGTTCGAGAAAACGAAAGGGCCCGGCGTGACGGCGACAGGAGAGTCGCGCCGTCAGCCGCTAGAACTCACGCGCGCGTTCCAAACGTGCGTCAGACACCTCGCGCGCTTTGCAGCCGTTACCCGCCAGCTTGCTTGATTGCTCTCAAGCGCATGCGCGCGTTGGCATTGACTCTACCAGAACAAACATGGAACGCAAGTGAAATGACGCGCGCCGATTGGATGGCGGCCGAACGCGCCTTCAATCGGCGCGAACCGCTGCGGAAGGAATACCAAATGGGCCAAGGCCGCTGGAGCAAATGGAGCGTCGGCGGCGAGGAGCGGCACACGCTAGAATTTGGGTTCGCGTATCGCTTCGATATTCGCGCTGGTCCCAAATCCAACGGGCTTCTACCGGATTTTTGGTACGCGAGTGCGCGGACGGGTTCGCTTGGAGAATTTCCAACATTCGAAGCGGCGGCTGAGGCGTGCGAAGATGAAGCGCGGCGTCTGATCGAAGGAGCGCTCGAACACGCGGATCAGAGTTACGACATGAAGCTCATCACGGAGCAGTGGACGCTCTACTTGGCGCTTCCGCGTCGGCCACGGTCACGCAAGACTCGCACGCGGTACAAATGAGATCACCCGAGCAACAACGCTTGTCATGTGTTTGGCGCCGATGCGACATTAGACAGTATGATAACGCCCGAAGAGCCAAAACGCCTTGCTCCGACCAGGGACACCGCCAGAGAGCTTTTCCTCAAGTCAGGCAACCTCTGTGCCTTTCCGAACTGCAGCCATCTCATGATGAACGCCGACGGGGCATTCATCGGCGAGGTCTGTCACATCGAGGCCGCTGAACCCGGCGGCGAACGTTTCAATCCGGCCATGTCCAACGAGGAACGACGCGCCTTCGCGAACCTGATGTTGATGTGCCACGCACACCACGTCATCACCAATGATGTGGTTGTCTATCCTGTCGAGCGAATGCGGTCATTGAAATCTGACCATGAGCGGCGATTTGCAAGTCCCGGCAGCGTGATCCTCGAAACGTTGCGCGATTGGACAGAAGCGTCTCAGCCAACGCGTGCCGCCACCCTTGGACGGCTGAATGTAGTCTTGGGATGGAACATGTCGCAGGAAGAGCTAGCAAGGAGCGTCGCCGAGTTAGACGGACACATCGATCGGCTGCAGAACGTACCAGTCGAGGCGCGTGGCTTCCTGGCTGCAGTGACAAAGCGTGCTATGAAGATGGAGAGCACACGTGTTGTGCGAAGCATGGGGCATGGTGGCACGGCCATCCTCGTCAGTGACCTGCGCGATGCGCTGCGTATGAGCGAGGCCAGCATCGGCGAGCGCGCCAACGAACTAGATTCTTACAATCTGGCGGACATCGATTTCATCGAAACGGATCTTGGCGACAAGCCCGCAGTTCGCATTCGCGATCTAAGAAGTGGGTGGCCGCTTTGGCCCGACCTCGTTCGATTCGCGGAGACAGAGGGGATAGACCTGAGCGTTTTCTGGCAGGATCTCGACTTTAGGCGTCTTGACGGTTGAAACGCGCGAAGTGTTGTTGACAACATGTGCAACCGCTACGCCTCCGACATCCGCAAAGCTGGCATCGAGCGCGACTATTACGGCTTCGACGAATGGAGCGAGACGCGCATCAACCCGATGCTCGGCAACGCCGTGTTGGAAGTTTTTCCGAAGAGCCAGGCGCCAGTAATTCGCAAGCGATGGGTCGACGGCAAGCGCAATGATGAGCGCGAATGGCAGACCATGCGCTGGGGTTTGCCAGGCCCGCCGCAATTCGGCGGCGCGCCTGTCACTAACATTCGCAACATCAAGAGCCCGCATTGGCGCGGCGTTCTGGACGTGCCGCACCGTTGCCTCGTGCCATTCACCGCCTTCAGCGAATACGAGGACGCGTCACCGAAGCGTAAGAAGCAGATTCGTTGGTTTGCCCCGCCCGACCGTGGCGTCATGTATTTCGCCGGCGTCTACAACAACTGGTACGGCGACTACGGCTCGAAGAAAGAACCGAATGAAGGCGAGCACGTGCTCTTCAGCTTCTTGACGACGGATGCGAACGACCTTGTCCGGCCCGTACACGCCAAGGCGATGCCTGTGATCCTGCGCGGAGAGGCGGAGCTGGAAGAATGGCTGAATGCGCCGCCCGATCAGATCGCGTCCATCCAAGGACGGGTGCTGCCGGCGGACGCCCTGGAAATTCTTGGCGATGACGAAGCCGCGCAATATGCCGGAGGTTATCTAAAGTAGGTTCCTGTGCCCCGCGCCTACCCAAGCCAAAGCCGCGATGAATAGCGCCGTGTTGGCGGCACGTTGACGACGCTGATGGCTCGCTCGTCGCCATAGATTTCCGCCTGCAGCCACGCGATCTCAGCTTCGGGCTCACTCGTCATGATCCACCACGCCTTGGTGCGTTTGCCCTCGCCATCGTCCCAACGATAGCCGCGTGCTTTTAAGGATGAGCGTTGCTCGAACGCGGTCTCTTCGGCGCGCACCGCGCGCAAGGGCCTGCGCGCGCATTCAAGCAGCGAGGCCATGCCGAGCTTCTGCGATTGCGGCAGCGGCAATGTCAGCAGGAAGAGCGTGGCCAGCGCATCGTTCAACGCGCGATGGCCGTCATGAAACCAGCCTTGCGCATAAAGAAGGTAGTCGAGCTTGGCCGAGCCAATGCCTTCAGCCTTCCAATCGATGTCGATGAACGAGCAGGCCCAGTGCTTCTCCTCAAACAGCGGCCAGTGTTTTTCCACCATGGGCCGGTCGAAGCCCGCATTGTGGGCGATGACGAGGTGCGCCGGCTCAATGATCGCGCGCACACGTTCAGCATCGATCGTTTGCCCCTTCACCATCGCATCGGTGATGCCGTGCAGATTCGTCGTCTCTGGCGGGATTGGAAACGACGGCTCGCGAAACGCATTGAGCGCCAGCCGTTCATCGACGGCAACGATGCGGCCCGTATCGCGCTCGTAGTCGAACGGCAGCAGCGCCAGTTCGATGACCTCATCGGTATCTGGATCAAGTCCAGTGGTCTCGGTGTCCACCAACACCGCGCGGCGTATGTCGCCGGTGGCAAGGCGAAGCGCCCAGTCCGCAACAGCCGGCACGCGCCGCAGCAGCCGGTAGTCCGGATTGGCTTCGATCCGGCGCGCGGCTTCCGGCAGATCCATGAGTCTTCTCATAGCACGCAGACTGCGGCGGCAACCCGGCAGCGAATCCGTTAGGATCACGCCCATGAAATTGAAAGCGCTCTTGATTGTAGTCGCGACGCTGGCATTGCCGAGTATTGCGCACGCCGATCCCTGCGAAGGCGCTCTGCCTCGCAGGGCGGGCGAAACTTTCTCTGGCACGGTGCGCTATGTCGGCGATGGCGACGGCTTGTGCGTCGGCCAGTCCGACGATCCCCACACATGGATCGAGGTTCGCCTCGCCGACTTCAATGCGCCCGAACTCGGCGCGCCCGGCGGTCCGGCCGTCAAAGCCACGCTCGAACGCATCGCCATGGGCCGCCAAGCCCAATGCGTCGCCGGCGGCGGTCGTACGCGCCGCGTGATCTCCTACGATCGCGTCATCGCCACCTGCCGGATCAACGGCAGACGCATCGGCGATCTCCTGCGCGAAGCGGGCGCGGAAGAGGGCGGACGCTAGAGACTGGCTCGCTTCACGCCACGGCGCTAAGCTCGCGCCATGGCGTTCGACGCATCCCGCGGATCAGAGCCTGACGGCGAGCCGCATCGCGCGTATCAGGAGCCCATCGACTACGTCGATTGGGCGATGCGCATCGCCGTCTTCGGTCCGCTGTTGGCGTTCTATTCGTATTGGATTTGGACCGTGTTGCGGACGGCAATCGCCGTTGTCATCGGCGAATAATTTTCGATCGCCACACTCTACCTCCATGCGAATCCGGTAGTTTGACGCACGATCAGTCGCGACGGCCGGTGGTTAGTCTATGACAGAGCCCAAAGCGCCTTTTGAAGACATGCAGGAGCTGCTTGCGGCAGCTCCCGAAGGCACGCGAGTTTTTGGCTCGGACACGCCAAGCGGATTTGTCTCGATGAGCGCGCAGCGTTTCTGGGCGCTCGCGCTCTGGGGGATGCCCGAGGGCGTGCTGGAAGGCCGCACGCCGCTTTCGTTTTGGTCGGCGGCTAATGAGCGGCTGCTGGCAATGATCTTCGCTTCGACCGATTTCAGTGATGTGGGTGCGACGCTGATTGGACGCGACGAGAACGGCCGCTATCGGCCCTTCGCGCATCAAAAGCGTCTGCCGACACGTCGCGCCGCGGAAGACGCGATTCAAGGAAAACTCGGGGAGGAGGCGCTGACGACGATGATTGAATTCACGACGTTGACGGATCAGCCGGCCGGCGTGGATTTCTTCGAAGCGATTCCCGGGGTGGCTCTTCATCCCGCGTTCGTGTATCTCCGCGACGGCGCCACGCAGAGAGCCGCGCGGGAATTGCTGACCGAACTTGGCCGGTGGACGCCTGACCTCGATGGGAATTTGGTGCGCGATTTCCAGACGACCGGTTACAGCGCGCGCGTCTGGGAGCTGTACTTGCGGTTCGCCTTTCGGGCCATGGGCGTGACGATCCGCCACGAATACGCTGCGCCCGACTTTTGCTTGCGGCGGGGCAGTGAGGAGGTGTTCGTTGAAGCAGTCACGGTCAACGCCGCGGACACCTTGAGTTCTGTGCTTGGCTCGGGGCCGCCACCCGATCCGCCAGCAGATTTCTGGGCCTTCATTGAGAAGGAAATGCCGATCAAATTCGGATCGCCGCTGCACTCGAAGATGCAGAAGCGCTACTGGGAGCAGCCGCACGTCGCCGGCAAACCATTCGCGCTGGCGATAGCGGACTTTCACGCGCCAGGCACAATGGTGTGGTCCCACACTGCGATGCCCATTTATCTCTATGGCCGCTCCGCGATCGTTGACGTCGATGAGAACGGGAAGAAGCGCGGGATGGAAAAGCTGGTGGAGGCTTTCGACAAGGGCGGCGTCACCATTGCGCCGTTCTTCGAGGCGGCCGACACGCAGCACATATCAGCGGTTCTGTTCTCGAACGCTGGCACCATCTCGAAGTTCAATCGCATGGGCGTATGCGCGGGGTTCGGCGACAGGTTCGTGCGCGTCGTTCGCTACGGCGGATTGCACAACCCCGATCCGGGCGCGTTCGAGGCCATTCCCTTCGAGATCGATATCGAAAGCCCGCTCTATGATGAGCGTTGGGAAGACGAACTCGAAATGTACCATAACCCGCATGCGCTCCATCCGATCGATGAGGCAATGTTTCCGGGCATCGCCCATTTCCGGATTGAGAACGGCGAAGCGATTTGGCGTGGCCCCTCAGAGCGGGTGTTGTTCTCGCAAACCCGCACGCTCGACCTTCTTGGCCGCAAGCCGCCGCTGCCGGCCTGAGGCTTGGCCGCTGTCCAACGGCGGTTAATGCCCCCTTACCGACTCGCTCTATGTTTGGTTATGCCTTGTTGGACGGTCGCCCGCCCGAAATGTCTGATTTTATGCGAGAAAGTATGAAACTGGACGAAAAATCCGGGTAAGTGTTGAAAACTCGTCCACAACCAGCTACCTTCTGGGCTGGAAGCGACGAGGTTGTATGTCCACGGCGAAGAAAGATGCTGGCGTAAACGAGGACTTGGTTCAGCTCGCGCGTCTCGCGCTCGCGGGCCGGCCTCAGGACGTGCAGGCCTTCGTTCATCGTCTCGCACGTCGACACCGCGAGGATCGACCGGATTTGGCGGATGCGCTCGGTGACCTGCTGCGCGAGTCGCCGACGCGCGCTTCGCCGTTGCGGCGCGCCAGCGAAACGCCGCTTCCCGTCGACCTCGACACGCGGCTGCACTTGATGCGCGTCGAGGAAGCCCCCGACCTTCCCAACGAGCCCATTTTCGCACCCGCAGTGGCGCGGGGGCTGCAGCAGCTCATCCTTGAGCGCGGCAGGGCTGACGAACTGACTCGCGCGGGGCTGCATCCAACCAAGAGCGCGCTGTTTATCGGCCCTCCCGGCGTGGGCAAGACGCTCGCTGCGCGCTATCTGGCGCGCGAACTGAAGCGGCCGTTGCTCATTCTCGACTTGGCCGCAGTGATGAGCAGCTATCTTGGTCGCACCGGCAACAATCTTCGCCTGGTTCTAGACTACGCCAAGAGCGTCAATTGCGTGCTTTTGCTGGATGAGCTGGACGCGATCGCCAAGCGCCGTGATGACGGCGCCGAAATCGGCGAACTGAAGCGGCTCGTGACGGTGTTGATCCAGCAGATCGACGATTGGCCTCCGTCCGGGTTGCTTCTGGCGGCCTCCAATCACGCCAATCTTCTCGACCCCGCGATTTGGCGGAGGTTCGAGCTCACGCTCGAATTTCCACTCCCGAGCGAGCAGGCAATCGAAGCGTTCGCGCGCGCGGCGCTGGCGCCGCATATGAAAGAGGGCGCGCGTTGGGCGCGCATTCTCGCCGTTGCGCTGAGCGGCAAACCATTCAGCGAGATCGAGCGAGTGATCGTCGCTGCGCGCCGCAACGCTGCGCTTCACGCTGCGTCGTTGCCGCAGGAGCTGGTGAATGTGCTCGACGTGGACAGTCTATCCAAGAGCGCTCGGATTGAACTGGCGGGGCGTCTGGTTGATGCAAAGGCCATGTCGCAGCGGCGCGCGAGCGAAATCACGGGCATAGCGCGCGACACGATCCGTTCGCATCGGGGCGACGATGACGGCGACGGCGATCCGGCATGAAACGCAATTTCCTCCTCGGCAAAGGCGAGCGCCTCGCCAACGATGTCACGATCCGACCTGGCGGATCGGAAAAGCATCCCCCTTATACCTTCGGCGAGGCGAGGGCGCGCCTGACACCAATGGTGTCGCGAGCCGTGAAGGCGATTGACGCATTGCCGCCCGAGGCATGCCCGCAAGATAATGCGGTCGTCGCAATCACGCTCAACCCGGAGTACATCGCCAAGTCTTTCTTCCCGATGGAATTGCTCGATGCCGTCGGCCTGCAATCGGTTGGGTCACGCCCCAAGCGTGTGACGCCAGAGAAGCGCAGCCGCAATCGAGAGCCGGTTGAGGCGCTCACCACCGAACTGTTCGTTATGGGAAAACGCAGCGCTTTCCGAAATTGGAGTGCGAGGCTGCCCGATTGGGCGACGAGCGCTCGCGGCGCCAAGGATCTCGTTGCGATCGAGGCCGTGTCCGCGCCAAGCGAGAAGCAAAAAATAAAAGGCGTGCTGCCGAAGCAAGGCGACTTGGTGCTCGAGGTCGTGCTGCACACCGACGAACTTGCCGGCGAGGCCGCAACGTTGAAGGCGTTTGCTGCCTACCTTGAGACACTGGGGATCGCCGACGCTATTGACCGTCGCTTCTATGCTGGTGGGTTGTGCTTCGCCGAGATTGAAGCACCCGCCGAGCACGCCGTGGATATAGCGCGTTTCTCGATCGTGCGCGCGCTGCGCGCCATGCCGCGCCTGCGGATGCTACGACCAACGTTCAAGGCCGCCAGCGTGCCCGGCCAGGCAATCGCATTGCCCACCCAAGGCCCGGTCAACTCGAGCATCCGGGTGGCCGTGTTCGACGGCGGGCTGCCTGACCAGCACCCGCTCACGCAGTGGGCGCGGCCCATCGCCGGCGCCGGCGTTGGCCCTCCCATCCCAGACTACCTGGAGCATGGCGTCTGGGTGACGTCGGCGCTGTTGTTTGGCCACATCGATCCCACGAAGCCTCTGCCAAGGCCTTACGCGTCGCTTGATCACTACCGCGTCGTCGACGATGCGCCCGGACAAAATGCACGGGAGCTTTTCGAGGTGCTGGGCCGCATCAAAGGGGTGCTCGATCGGCGCGACTACGACTTTATCAACCTGAGCTTGGGACCACAGCTGCCGATCGAGGATGACGACGTGCATGCCTGGACGGCGGTGCTCGACGAGAAATTCTCGAAGCGCGACATGCTTGCGTCGATCGCGGTCGGCAATGATGGCGAAGGCGATGCCCAGCTCGGGCTCAATCGAGTGCAAGTACCGTCCGACTGCGTCAACGCCATCGCGTTTGGTTCTTGCGACAGTCCAGAAGCAGGCTGGCGTCGCGCCGCCTACAGCTCCATCGGCCCTGGCCGCAGCCCTGGCCTTATCAAACCAGATCTCGTTGAGTTCGGCGGTTCGATGCAGCGGCCGTTCTTGGCGGTTGGACTGGCCGAGCCGGTAGCGCTCACGCCAACGGGCGGCACGTCATTTTCCGCGCCGAGCGGCCTACGACAGGGCATCGGCGTACGCGCGCATTTCGGCGCGGACTTGAGCATGCTGGCCATTCGAGCGCTGCTTATTCACACGTGTGAAGAAGCGGAACACGACCGCGGTGAAATTGGCTGGGGACGCGTGGCGCGCAGCCTTGAAGACATCGTGCTCTGTGACGACGATTGCGTGCGCGTGGTTTATCAGGGCGCGATCTCTCCGGCGAAGTACATTCGCGCGGCCATTCCCATGCCGGCGGGCGACATCGAGGGCAAGGTCACGATCACGGCAACGCTCTGCTACGCTACTGCCGTCGACCCTCATCATCCCGGCAACTATACGCGCGCGGGCTTGGAGCCCACGTTCCGTCCGCATTCAGATATGCGCAAGAACCCATCGACCCAGGTTCACGCCAACAGCAAGAGCTTTTTCGGCAAAGCCCGCCGCGGGCAGAACGAGGAAGAACTCCGGCGGGACGCTTGGAAGTGGGAAAATTGCCAGCACGGTAGCGTTACCTTGCTCGGACGTAGTCTCAAGAACCCGGTCTTCGACATCCACTACAACGCGAGGCTCGAAGGGCACGACCACGCGCCGGCCGAAAAGTTGCGCTACGCGCTCGTTGTCACTTTGAAGGCCAAGCGCATCGCCGACCTGTATGATCGCGTTGTTCGTCGCTACGCAACCCAGCTCGAGGCGCTGCGCCCCATCATCGATATTCCGGTGCGTACATGAGCAGCGGCGTTTGTCTGTTGAGCGCGGCGCCATGATCGAACCGCTTAGAAAGCGCACGCGTAACGACGCGCTCTATACGCGTCCGCCGGAGATCGAGGCGAAGCTGGTTGAGCTTTGCGAACTTTCGCGCGAGGCTCTCGTAGAGCGATGCAAGATTCAAGCGCGCTCGGACCCGGCCTACGTGCCTAGCGAGTGTCTGGTGCATTTCGTCCGCGCCTGTCGCGCCGACAATTCCGACCGGCATTTTGAGACGCTCTACAAGCTCCTGATGGAAAGGGCGCACAAAGCTTGCCCAAGACCTGAAGCTGGAGACGGCAAGACCGCATCCATGTCGCGCCTGAGGGTGCGGGAAAAAGTGTTGGATCGGCTGGCGGAACTGCTCGCCGGGGACCGCCAGACTTACGCCGAGGCGCTCGATTTCTTCGAAATCCGTTTCGACGCCGCAATCGCGCGCCGCCGCCAGGACGCACAAGATCAGGTAAGACGCGCTGACAAGCGCACCATATCTATCGACGTCGACGACGAGACCGGTGACGTGCCAGCGGAGATCGAAAAGGCGGCGGCCGAATTCAACCCGTTCCATTTGCAGCAAACTGCATCCCTCGATGACCGGTTGCGCCTAGATGCAGCGATTGAGGACTTACCGCCCCTCCAACGCAGGATCATTGAAATGCTACGCCTGGAGATCCCGATCGACTCGAAGGATCCGAATGTCGTCACAATCGCGAAGGTGCTCGACGTGGCCGAAAAGACGGTCCGGCTGAATCGCAACAAGGCGATCGCCGTCTTGCAGGCGAAGCTCGCAGGGGAGGGCTGAGCGATGGCCAAGGATCAAGCGCCATCACGCGAAGACATCCTGGACGCATTCGCCATGGAGGCCGACCATGGACGCGCTACGCTCGAACGGTATCTGAGTTCATTCCCTGAGTTCGCGGTCGATCTCATCGACCTTTCACGCGAGTTGGCCCGGTCGAATCTGAATGACGACGCGCCGCTCACCTCAAAGGACGCTGCGCGCCTCGATCAGCTATGGCGCGCGCACCAGGCCGCTGCACCAAAAGGCCCAGGCATCATGACCGCGTCCGTTGAACAATTGCGCGTAGTGGCCGCGACGCTTGAGGTTCCACGCCAGGTATTGGCCGCGCTACGCGAAGGCAAAGTTATTCTCACAACAGTGCCGAGGCCGTTTCTTGCAAGGATCGCCGAAGCGATGAGCCAAACGCTCGATCAGTTGGAGCAAGATTTAAGCCCGCCGGTGCGCGCAGGCTTGTTGAGAAGTTTTAAGGCCGATCAGAAACCCCAAGCGACGGACGCAGTGAGTTTCGAGCAGATCTTGATCGACGCCGGCGTCGACGATGCAATGCGCGCGCGGCTCCTGGCGGACGAATAGCTGATGGACGGGGTCGAGCTTGCCCGTCAAATCGCCGCTGATCTCCACGACCAGGCGGTGGCGCGAGGCCACGATCCTTGGCGGCCGCTCGAATTCGCCAAAGCCGAAGCGAAGCGCCGCGGGCTCGATGTAGAGCCGATCGCGCCGGGCGCTGCGATGCTGGAGGGTGGGCGGGCTGCACTCATCGCGAGCGACGGGCTCATTCTCTACGAGAACACCGGGACGGCGTTCGAGCAGGCAGCGCTGATCGCGCATGAGATCGGTCATCACGAATTGGGTGACGACGAGCGCGGTGCCGGCGGGGCTGTGATCGACTTCGCGCGTCCGGCCGAGCGTGCGCCCACTGGACTTGATCGCGTTGTGGACTACGGGCGGCGCGAACGCCGTGAAGTGCAGATGGACCTGTTCGCGCGCGAATTTCTGCTGCCGCGACGCCTGGCGCGAACGCTTTTTCTGGACTCCGGACTGACGGCCTCCGATATCGCCAGTCGTTTGGGGGCGCCGTTCGATGTGATTGCCCAGCAATTGCTTGACGCGCTGTTGCTGCCCGAAATCGAGCGTGTCGAAGAAAAGTCTGACGCGGAGAGACCTCTCAATTCGGCGCAGGCTAACGCGGCGGGTCATCGTGGGGCGCCCTATCTGCTGGAAGCGGGTCCGGGCACCGGCAAGACTCAAACGCTCGCCGCGCGGGCTGCTAGCCTTGTTGACGACGGCGTCGACCCGCGACGCATTTTGGTCCTCACCTTTTCCAACAAGGCAGCGGGCGAACTTTTCGAACGCATCGCAAGCAATCGCAAAGACGCGGCGGCCGCGATGTGGATCGGCACCTTCCACGCATTTGGCCTCGATGTCGTCAGGCGTTTTCACGCCGAACTCGGTCTCCCGGCCGATCCGCAGATGATGGACCGCACCGAGGCGGTCGATTTGCTGGAAGAGGAATTCGCGCGGCTCGACCTTGCGCACTATCGGAACCTTTACGACCCGACCCGGGAAATTTCCGAGATCCTGAACGCCATTTCGCGCGCTAAGGACGAAGTGGTCGACGCCGAGCGTTACCGCCAACTGGCCGAAGCCATGGCGGCCGCCGCGACTTCAGGAGAAGCGATCGAGCGGGCGGCAGCGGCGTCGGAAGTCGCGAAGGTTTACGTCGCCTACGAAGCGCTGAAGCGCCAAGCCAACCGCATCGACTTTGGCGATCTCGTCATGCTTCCGGTTTGTTTGCTGGAAGGCGACGCGCTTATTCGCATGCATTTTCAAGAGCGCTACGAGCACGTGCTTGTCGATGAATACCAGGACGTCAATCGGAGCAGTGTCCGTTTGCTGAAGGCGCTTTGCGGCGAAGGGAATAATCTCTGGGTGGTCGGCGACGCCAAGCAGTCAATCTATCGTTTTCGTGGCGCCTCTTCCTACAATATGGCGCGCTTTGGGGCTGAGGACTTCGCGGGCGCCAAACGGGCCCGGCTCGAAAAGAACTATCGCTCGGTGGCAGAGGTCGTCACCGCGTTTTCGACCTTCGCGGCGACGATGTCCGCAGGCAGCGGTTCGTCCCCGCTTCACGCCGAGCGTGGCAAGGCAGGGCATCCGCTGGAAATTCGCACGGTTGAAACGGCTGAGCATCAATTTGTTGTTCTTGCGGATGCAATCCTGGACCAGCGGGCTCAAGGCCACTCCTTTCGGAGCCAAGCCGTTCTCTGCACTGGCAATGAGAAACTCGCCTTGATCGGCGAAAGGCTCGAACGGCTCGGCGTGCCCGTGCTGTTTTTGGGCAGCTTGTTCGAACGGTCCGAGGTCAAGGATCTCTTAGCGCTCCTTTCGGTTCTAATCGACCGCCGCGCCATGGGGCTTGTGCGCGTAGCGTGCTTGCCGGAGACGTCGATGGCGATGGCCGATGTGGCCGCAAGTCTCGCGCATGTGCGCACCGAGACCCTGTCGTCGCCTACAGCTTGGCTGCACGAAGAGGGGCATCGACCCGCTGTGTCGCCAGCGGGCGACACAGCGCTTGACGCGCTAGCCGCGATTTTGCGGGGCTTCGACGAGAAAAGCCGACCGTGGGAGGTACTCGCACGCGTGCTGCTCGATCGCACGCGCATCGTCGCGCGCTTGGCGTCTTCGGCCGCGATAGCCGATCGGACGCGCGCCATTGCGCTTTGGCAGATGATGAACTTCGTCCGCGCGCAACCGTCGGCGCAGGGTTTGCCCATCGGACGTTTGCTTGATCGCGTTCGACGGCTTGTGCGGCTGGGAGACGACCGCGATCTACGCCAATTGCCGTTAGCCGCTCAAAGCATCGACGCAGTGCGCCTGATGACGATGCACGGCGCAAAGGGTCTTGAGTTTCCAGTCGTGCACGTGCCGGGTCTCAACCAAGACACGCTTCCCGGTTCGCCGCAGATTGGGCCCTGTCCGCCGCCCGACGGCATGGTGGAAGGCGAGGTGGGCGGAGCCATCGAAGCATGGCGGGTCGGGCAGCTGGAAGAAAGACAGTGCCTTTTTTTCGTGGCGCTGTCTCGGGCGCGCGACCGGGCATTCATGTATGCGCCCACGCGCAAGGCGAACGGTCACAATAGACCGCTGTCGCCGTTTCTCGACCACATTGGCGGCGATGTCATGCGCCGCCACATCACACCAGCCCGGGCGCTGCCTCCGCCTCTCGACGCGCGCGAAATCGACCTCGACGTGGAAGGGCCGCTGCGATTCTCCGATGCCCAGATCAGCCTCTATCAGGGCTGTCCGCGCCGATTTTTCTACACGCATGTGCTGCAGATCGGCGGGCGCAGGCGCATGTCGCCGTTCATGCAGATGCACGAAGCCGTCCGTGGCGTGGTGGACAAGATAATCTCTGATCCGCCCGCCGATCTTGGCGAGGACGCACTGCGCGCCGAGGTCGATGCGGCCCTTACTGCAAATGGCTTGGGCGACCATGGCTATCGCGCGTCCTATGCGGGCTTTGCATTTGCGATGGTGCGGTACTTTCTCGACCTTCGAGAAAATCACACGCTCGAAGCGCCAGCGCCGCTTCGGCTTGTGTTCGGCGCCGAGGAGATTGTGGTCAAGCCGCACGACGTGTTGGTGCGTCCAGACGGCACACGAACGGTTCGGCGCGTGCAAACGCGTCAAGCCCACAGCAATGTCGATCAGGACGTAGGCGCAGCCGCCTTTCTCCTCGCGGCACAGCAGGCATTTCCCGGCGCCATCGTCGAATTCGCCTATCTGTCGAGCGAGTGTGTTGAACAATACGATCTGAAGCCCAGATCGCTGCAAAACCGGGCCGAGAAACTTACCGGCTTCTTAAACGACATCCGTGCCGGTCGATTTCCGGCGGCCCCGTCGCAGTTCACGTGCCCTAGTTGCCCCGCATTTTTCATCTGCGGGCCGACGCCGGAAGGACCCCTCACGAAAAAATTCTGATCCGGATGACCGGTTGGGGCGAGATGGTCCGATTGGTCCTTTGCAAGCCCGGGATGGCCCGGGTGAGAACAAAGGACACCTGCAAATGCCCCCCTCCCAACCTCTTCAATTCGATGATGTGGGTGAGGCCATTCGGGAGGGGCGCGATCTGCGGCCCGCCCAGGCCTACCGCGTCCGCTACGCCGAGGACGGCCTCGATTTCCGTCCGCTCGATGTGAGCGATCCAGTGCCGCTCGGGCGTCAGCTTCTCGAAGCTGCGGGCGCCACGCCGATCGAGGCATTCAGCCTAAACGCCATCCTCGGGAATGGCGACTTCGAGGACGTGCGCCTTGATGAACTTTTCGACCTTCGCGGCCGCGGCGCGGAGCGCTTCGTCGCCTTCAAAACCGACCGCCTGTTCCGCATCTTCGTGAAGGACGACGAGATCAATTGGGGCAAGCCCGTCATCAACGGCGCGCACCTCAACAAGCTCGCCCAACCCGAAGATGGCGAGGCGGTCTTCCTCGAAGTGCAGGGCGGAGAAGATGTTCTCATCGAACGCGAGGACTTGGTTGATCTGACCAAGCCGGGCGTCGAGCGGTTCATCGTCGCGCCAAAGCCCAAGCCGAAGTTTGAGATCATCGTCAATGCACGCCCGTTCGTGCTCCACGATCCGCACGTCACTTTCGAGCAGGTCGTGCAGCTCGCGTTTCCGGGCGCGCATGAGCCGAACACGGTGTTCTCGATGACTTATCGCCATGCCGCCTCTCACCCGCATGCGGGCGAACTCGGCGCCGGCGGCTCGGTCACCGTCAAGAAAACAGGAACGATCTTCAATGTCACAAAAACTGTTCAGTCTTAACGACGATTTGAAGCGGCTCCGCGAAGACGGGTACCTCACCCAAATTCGCGGCAGCCTGCTGCTTGTGTCCGTGCCGTATGTCGACGCGAAGCGCGAGGTACGAACTGGGACGTTGATTTCAAGCCTCGCCCTCGCTGGCGACCGCACGCGCGCGCCGGACACGCACGTTGTGCATTTCGCGGGCGATTTTCCGTGCGACGCTACAGGCACGCCTCTTAAAGGCATTTCGCATAGCGCCGGGGCGTTCAACCTCGGGCACGGCGTGACCGCGCAGCACAGTTTCTCGAATAAGCCGGCGGAAGGTTACAAGGACTATCACCACAAAATGGCGACGTACGCGACGATCCTTGCCGGGCCCGCTGCGGTACTTCAGCCTGGTGTTGGTGCGCGGCCGGTGCGTGAGCCTGAACCGGAGACTGAAAGCGTCTTCAATTATCTGGACACCGCTTCCGACCGTGTCGGTATCGGAGCATTGAGCGAACGGCTGGAAAAGGACACGGTCGCTATCATCGGCCTCGGTGGCACCGGCGGGTATGTGTTCGACGCCGTGGCGAAAACGCCGGTGCCCGAGATCCGTCTCTTTGACGCCGACGATTTCCTGAATCACAACGCGTTCCGCGCCCCCGGCGCTCCGTCGCTTGAGGAATTGCGCGAAGCACCCAAGAAGGTCGACTATCTGGCGAAAATCTATTCGCGCATGCGGCGGGGCATTGTCCCCCACGCAGTCGCGCTCGATGCCAGTAAATTCCATCTCCTCGATGGCGTCACCTTCGCCTTCATCTGTATCGACGCCGGCGAAGCCAAGCGTCTCATCGTGGAAAAGCTCGAAGCCATCGGCGCGAGCTTCATCGACGTCGGCATGGGGCTCGAACTCACCGAGGACAGCCTAGGCGGCATCTTGCGGGTGACGGCGAGCACGCCCGACAAGCGCGATCACGTGCGCGCCCGCGTTGCCTTCGAGGGAGGGGGCGCCGATGACCTCTACGCCACCAACATTCAGGTCGCTGACCTGAATGCGCTCAACGCCATGCTCGCCGTAATTAAGTGGAAAAAGATCCGCGCCTTCTACCGCGACCTCGAGAATGAGCACCATTGCACTTACACGACCGACGGCAACCTTCTCGTCAACAGCGATCAATCCTGATGCGACACACTCGCCTCCAACATCGCTTTGTCGAGTTCATGCCGACCCCGCTGGAGCCGGGGGTGCTTTACATCTCGATGGCCTACGCCACGGCCGCGCACAGTTGCTGTTGCGGCTGTGGCGAGGAGATCGTTACGCCGCTGACGCCCACTGACTGGCGAATGACGTTCGATGGCGAAACGATCTCCCTTTGGCCCTCCATCGGTAATTGGAACCTCGCGTGCAGATCGCATTATGTTGTGGATCGTAGCGGCGTCATCGAAGCAGCGCCTTGGAGCGACGCGCAAATCGCGGCAGGCCGGTTGCGGGAAAAGGCGGCAAAGACACGCTATTACGGCGACGAGCCGGCAGTGGCAGCGCCCGAGCGCCACCAGACACAAGACCTGCATGACCCTCCACGGAGCGGGTTTTGGCGCCGGCTATTGAGCCGGTTGGGCTGGTAAGCGGCGACTAAGATCGAACTTGATGTGCGCAGGAGCACGCGATGGAATTGGCATTCAACATTGTTATCGTCCTTCTGTTGCTGGCGGTTTTGCTGGTCGCGTGGCGCGCACGGGGTGCAAACGCCAATGCGCCCGACGAGAGACGTCTGTTTGAGCGTATCGGCGCAGCAGAAACCGCCCTGCGCGCGGAATTTTCGACGAGCCGCGTAGAGGCCGGGGCGGCGACCCAGGCGCTGCGCACCGAACTCGTCGGTCTTTTCCAAAATTTGAGCGACGATGCGCGTCAACGATTGTCCGAGATGGCGTTGACGCAGGCGGATCGCCTCGCCGCGATCGAAATGGGCATGTCCTCGGGACGTAAGGAGACTCAAGAAGGCTCGCAATCGCTCCGCGAAGAGGTCACGCGCGCGTTTCAAAACCTGTCCGACACCGTGCGCGCAAATCTCGGACAGATGGCGCAATCACAACAAAACCAGTTCGACGCCTTCGCGCAAACCCTGCAGTCGCATCGCGCAGACGTGGAACAAGCGTCGAAGGCGCTCCGCGAGGAATTGCAAGCCGGCATCACGCGCTTGGGAGAAGGGCATACAACGCAGTTTGACGCTCTGGGTAAGCAGCAAACAGAGCGGCTTGAAGCGATGGCCAAGCAAGTGGGTGACTTCGCGGACAAGGTCGACAAGCGCTTCGAAGAGCTACGTGCGAGCGTGGTGGAAAGCCTCGACAAGATCCGCACTGAAAACGAAGCCAAACTCGAACAGATGCGGCTGACCGTCGATGAGAAGCTGCAGGGAACGTTGGAGGCGCGCTTGGGCGATTCTTTCCGGCTCGTGAGCGAGCGCCTTGAGCAGGTGCACAAGGGGCTAGGCGAGATGCAGAACCTCGCCACTGGCGTCGGCGACCTCAAGCGCGTGCTGACAAACGTAAAATCGCGCGGGACCTGGGGTGAAGTGCAGTTGAGCATGTTGCTTGAGGACATGTTGACGCCGGAGCAGTACGAAACCAACGTTCGCATCCGGCCGGATTCCGGTGAGATGGTTGAGTTCGCAATTAAGATGCCCGGCCGCGGGGGCGATGGCATTGTGTATCTTCCGATCGACGCCAAATTTCCGCAGCAGGACTACGAGCGCCTGGTGGCCGCGCAGGACGCCGGCGTGGCGGACGAGGTCGAGCGCGCAGGCTTAGCGCTCGAACGGGCGATACGAACCCAGGCGAAGGCGATATGCGAGCGCTACGTCCATCCTCCGCATTCTACGGACTGCGCTATCATGTACCTTCCGACGGAGGGCTTGTTCGCGGAAGTGTTGCGGCGGCCCGGTCTTCAAAGCGAGTTGCAGGCTAAGTTTCGGGTGATGGTGACCGGACCAACAACGCTGGCGGCATTGTTGACGAGCCTGCAGATGGGGTTCCGTACTCTGGCCATCGAAAAACGCTCAAGCGAAGTTTGGCAGGTGCTCGCCGCGGCGAAGGCCGAGTTCCGGAAATACGGGGACGTCTGGGACAAGCTCGGAAAGCAACTCGATACGGCGCGCAAGACCGTGGACGAAGCCGGCAAGCGCACACGTGCGGTGGAGAAGAAACTTCGCGACGTGGAAACGCTGGATGGGGCCGTTAATGCCGGCGAGCTCGTGGAGGATCTGACGGATCTGAGTGGCGAGGCGGAGGCGGCCTAGCCTGGCGCGAGACCCCCGCGCGCGTCCGGCAGCGGGAAATGGTCGGAACTCGCAGGCAACGATCGCGTCGCTCCGTGTACGCGCCTGCCGCGAAAGCGGTTGCGACGTCGCGACGAAAACGTGTTATCAAGCAGAACCCTGAAGGGGCCGGTGTAAGCAGTAGGTGGCGATAGTCGACGACCGCGCACTGAGAGACATTTTGTTTTGACGGCGTGATTGGCGGCATCCCGCAAAAAGTCACTCGCTCAGCGAAAGGGTGCGAACGGTGGAATTAGGTCGATCGATATTCGAGTGGGAGTAGGGGTTTCGCCGTCTATCGCGAACGTTCGCGGACTATCTCAGGAAGTGGTCTGTAACCCTCGCCAATTATCGCGAATGTTCGCCTCGCTGATCACAATCTAGCCGTCGCTGTCTATCGCCGATGTTGTTGTCGAGCCTTCGCCGACATTCGCCGCGCCTTCGTGCGTGAGCGCAAGTCCGGCTGCCGAACACGCCGAAGCCCCAGGAATCAACAATAAGGGTATAGCCAGAGAGCTTTCTGCGAGCTGACAGGCTATAACCAGCGCGCTCAATCACGGCGTCGATCACTGGACGATTGAAGTCGCGCTCCGCCAGGCGCTCGACGATGCGCGCAATTGGGAGGTCGATACAGGCGACATCAGGTCGTTGTTGGCGTTTGCGCGGACGTAGCGCCGTCTCGCTAGAATTGGTCCGCCGCGCCTTACGATGGGAAAAAGGCGTAAAAACCTATCGTGGCATGACGCCTTGGAAGCGATACCCGACGCCCGGTTCAGTGACGAGTAGCGTCGGCGTCTCCGGATTAGGTTCGATCTTCTGGCGCAGGTGGCGCATGTGTACGCGCAGCGCCTGCACATCGGCGCCTTGGTCCTCGGGCCATGCCGATTGCAGCAACTGGCGATGCGTCAGCACCTTGCCTGCATGCAGAACGAGCTGATGCAGCAGGCCGTATTCGCGCGGCGTGAGCTTAGGGTCTTGGCAATCTACGCGCACGATGCGCTTGCCTAAATCCACGACCAAGCGTCCATCATCATAGATGGCGGGCCCGCCCTGCATCTGGACGCGGTGACGAAGCGCTGCGCGCACACGCGCCATGAACTCGGCGACGCCGAAGGGCTTGGTTACGAAATCGTCGGCGCCGAGGTCCAGCGCATGGACTTTGCGGGCCTCTTCATCGAGCGCTGAAAGCACAAGGATTGCTGGCCGGCTGATGGCGGCAAGCGGGCGTATTAGGTCGCTGCCGTCGCCATCTGGAAGGCCCAGATCGAGGACGACCAAATCTGCCTTTGTGCTTTCACCCAGAGTACGCGCCTCAGCCAGCGTCTCGGCTTCAATGACTTCGAAGTCTTCGGCGATCAGCGTCGATCTGAGAAAGCGGCGGATCGCTTTCTCGTCATCGACGACCAGGGCTTTGAGGCGTCTCGGCGGCATGCTCCGGATTCATGCCGTGGCGGATTCGGGAAAGGCAAGCGTAAAGACGGCGCCCCTATGGCCGCGTTGATTGTGCGCTTCGATCTTGGCGCCCATGAGTTCCGAGAAGCCCTTGACGATGGCCAAGCCGAGCCCAGTGCCGCTGGCCGGATTTCGGTCGCCTCGGAAGAAGCGTTCAAAGATACGGCTCTCGGCGCCGGCGGGAAGGCCGGGGCCATTATCCGTCACCGTGAAGACGATGCCACCATCGGCCATGCGCGCCGCAAGACGAACCTCGCCGCCATCGGTTTGGCGCGCGCCATGGACGATGGCGTTCTCAACGAGGTTGAAAAGCGTCTGGTGTAGAAGCGTCGCGTCAGCCTTGAGGAGCGGAAGCCCTGGCGACACATCGCCATCGATCCAGATGCCTTCAGCCAAAGGCTCGGCGCGTTTGAGAACGGCTGCCACCACGTCGGCAGCATCGAGCGGCTCGACCTTCGGTTTGACGCCGCCGCTTTCGATACGCGTCATGTCGAGCAACTTTACGACATAACGCTGCATGCGTTCCGCCTCGGCTTCGATTCCGGCAAGCAGTTCAGCGCGCGTTTGGTCGTCATGCTTCTCGCCATAGGTGCGCAAGCTCGATGCGGCGCCGAGAATGCCGGCGATCGGCGTTTTGAGATCGTGCGAGAGCGAGGCGAGCATGGTGCCGCGAAGGCGTTCGGCCTCCATCTCCACGCGGCCTTCCTCGTACGCGCGCGCGATGTGGGCGCGCTCCAAAGCGGTCGCAGCCTGATCAGCCATGGCGTCCAGGCGCCGGCGCTCCGCCGGAGACAAAGCTTCGTCGCGCGCAATGGCGATCACGCCAGAGAACAGACGCGACGTGCGCATTGGGACGAACAGCCATCGCGCACCTGGAAGCGTATCGGCGCTTCGCCCTGCGGCTTGTCCCTTTGCAGCAGTCCAGCGCGCAGCGGCCATGTCTGCTTCTGCGATCGTCACGGCTGCTGGCGCGCAGCCGGCGAGCCGCAGATCGTTAACGCCTTGCCGCGCGAACACCGCGCATTCCGCATCGAACGCGCGCGCTGAATAAGCCGCTAGAGTTTGCGCGACTTCATCCTCCGACGCGACGCTGGCGAGCCCCTTAGCGAGGCCGAACAGCTCTCGCGATGTGCGCGCCTCAGCGCGCGCCGACTGGGTTTGTTCACGCGCGCGCGACGCAAGGAAGGAAACGAGAATGGCGGCGCCAGAAAAGGCGATGATGGCGAGGACGTTTTCCGGGTCGGCGACGGTGAACGTGTAACGCGGCTCGGTGTAGAACCAATTGTAGGCGAGGGCGCAGCTAATGCCGGTGAGCAAGCCTGACCATAGTCCGCGCGCCAGAGCGCTGATCAGGACGGCCGCCAGGAAGACCAGCGTGAGGTTGGAAACGCCGATATACTTGTCGAGCGGATAGGCAATGGCGACCGCACATGCCGTGAGCGAAAGACTTTCAAGTGCTGACTGGAAGCTGATGGTCGGCTTTGGAATAGGGCTAACCAGGCGACGCTTCTTCGCCCCGTCGCCTTCCTCTGGAACGATATAGATAGCGATCGTTTCGGCCTGATCGATCAGTTCGCGTACGACCGAGCCGAACATCGCCTCAAACAGAAGCGGGCGTTTAGCTTTGCCGACGACGATCTGCGTGACGTTCTGCTCACGCGCATAAGCGAGGATCGTGTCGGCGACGCGGTCGCCGGGGAGGGTGGCCGTATCCGCGCCGAGGCGTGTGGCGAGGCGCAGCGTTTCTGAGATGCGCCCGCGCTCGATTTCGGAGAGGCGATTATAACGGTCGGTCTGCACAAAGGCTGCGATCCATGGCGCCTTGGCGCGGTCGGCGATACGCTTGGCGTGGCGCACAACCTCGGCGGCGTCGGGGCGATCATCGACGCAGACCAGAATTCTGTCGCCAGCCGCCCATGGCGCGCTTTCGCCTTGGGCTTGTCGGAGCCCGCGCACCTGTTGATCGATGCGGTCGGCGGCGCGCCGCATGGCGAGTTCGCGCAGGGCCGACAGATTGCCGGGCGCAAAATAGTTTCGGATCGCGCGCTGGGCTTGGTCCGGCGCATAGACCTTGCCTTCCTTGAGACGCTCGATGAGTTCTTCGGGCGTCAGATCGATCAGTTCGATATCGTCGGCGCGCTCAATGAGGGCGTCGGGCACAGTTTCCCGGACGCGGACGCGCGTGATGCGCGCCACAATGTCGTTCAGGCTTTCCAGGTGCTGGATGTTCAGCGTCGTCCAGACATCGATGCCGGCGGCGAGCAACTCCTCGACGTCCATCCAGCGCTTGGGATGGCGCGAACCTTCGACATTGGTATGGGCGAGTTCATCGACCAAAGCGATCTTGGGCTTGCGCGCCAGAAGCGCGTCGATGTCCATCTCCTCAAGCACTTGTCCGCGATAGCCGAGCTTGTGTTTTGGGATGACTTCAATGCCCTCGCACAGCGCGAGTGTTTCTTTCCGCCCATGTGTCTCCACGACGCCCGCTACGATATCGACGCCGTCCGCCACCTTCTTCCGGGCATCGGACAGCATCTCGAAGGTTTTGCCGACGCCGGGCGCTGCGCCCAGATAGATCTTCAGTTTGCCATGCGCTTCAGCCTTGGCTTGCGCGAGCAGCGCGTCGGGCGAAGGCCGGCGTTCGTCGGGGCCGGTCATGAAGCCCCCTCGCGCAAAGATAGCTCATCGAGCGCCAAATTGAGCTCAAGCACGTTTACGCGCGCTTCGCCGAGAATGCCGGCGACAGGCAATTCGGTGTGCGCTTCGATCAGGCGGCGCACGATCTCAACGGATATGTGGCGAGCACCCGCAACGCGCTGTGCCTGAAATTGCGCAGCGGCGGGCGAGATGTGCGGATCAAGGCCAGATCCAGATGTTGTCAGCAGGTCCACCGGAATGTCTCTTACCGCCACGCCGTAGCGCTCTGCATCCGCCCGGACGCGATCCGCCAGGGCCTGCGAAGTCGGGCCGAGGTTTGAGCCGCTCGACGCGCGCGCATCATAGCCGCCTCCGGCGGCCGATGGGCGCCCCCAAAAATAATCGTCGCGCGTGAAGGTCTGGCCAATTAGGGCCGAGCCAACGACGCGCCCGTCACGGACGATGGGCGAACCATCGGCGGCGTGTTGAAAGAATGTTTGCCCGATCGCTGTCATGGCCAGCGGATAGGCAATGCCGGTGAGAAGGGTGAAGAGGGCGAAGAGTACGAGAGCGGGGCGGAGCGTTTGCAGCATGGGAAGCGCCTTAGGCGAGGTGGAGTGCGGAGATGACGAGGTCGATGGCTTTAATGCCTAAGAAGGGCGCGATCAGGCCGCCGAGCCCATAGATAGAAAGGTTGCGCGCGAGGAGCTTGCCCGCAGGTGCGGCGCGCCAAGCGACGCCCTTCAACGCAAGCGGGATCAGCAGCGGGATGATGATCGCGTTGAAGATGATAGCCGAGAGGATCGCGCTTTGCGGGCTAGACAGGCCCATGATGTTTAAGAGGCCGAGCCCCGGATAGAGCGCAGCGAACATGGCGGGGATGATGGCGAAATACTTAGCCACATCGTTCGCGATGGAGAACGTCGTCAGCGAGCCCCGCGTCATAAGCAATTGCTTGCCTATGGAGACGATCTCGATGAGCTTCGTCGGGTCGCTGTCGAGATCGACCATGTTGCCGGCCTCGCGCGCGGCGGGGGTGCCCGTCTGCATGGCGACGCCGACATCGGCTTGCGCCAGCGCTGGCGCATCATTTGTGCCGTCTCCGCACATGGCGACGAGTTTGCCTTCAGCTTGTTCTTTGCGGATCAGCGCGAGCTTGTCCTCCGGTTTTGCTTCCGAGAGAAAGTCATCGACGCCAGCCTCGGCGGCGATCGCGGCGGCAGTCAACGCATTGTCGCCCGTGATCATCACGGTGCGGATGCCCATTTTGCGTAGTTCGGCGAAGCGCTCCTTGACGCCGCCTTTCACGACATCTTTCAGATGCACAATGCCAAGCACCTGGCCATTGCGGGCAACCGCGAGAGGCGTGCCCCCATCGCGCGCTATGGCTTCGGCGGCGCGGCGCACATCGGCTGGGACGTTCGAGCCGCCATTTTGCGCGGCCGCGAATTGCAGGATCGAGTCGACCGCGCCTTTGCGGATTTGCATGCCGTCGATATCGACGCCGCTCATCCGCGTTTGGGCGGTGAACGGGACAAACTTCGCGTGCGTTGGCGCCATTTCGCGCCCGCGCATGTCGAAGCGTTCTTTTGCGAGGACGACAATGGATCGGCCTTCCGGGGTCTCGTCCGACAGCGATGCGAGCTGTGCCGCATCCGCAAGATCGTGTTCGCTGATTCCAGGCGCAGGAATGAAAGCGACGGCTTGCCGGTCGCCCAAAGTGATCGTGCCGGTCTTGTCGAGCAGCAGCACATCGACATCGCCAGCCGCTTCGACAGCGCGCCCTGATGTGGCGAGCACGTTGAAGCGCACCAGACGGTCCATGCCGGCGATGCCGATGGCGGACAAAAGCCCGCCAATCGTGGTGGGAATGAGCGCGATGAAGAGCGCCGCCAGCGCGATCACGCTCACGCTGCCATTTGCATACGAGGCAAAGGCCGGCACGGTGACGACCGCCAGAACGAAGATCAGAGATAGGCCCGCAAGCAGAACCGAGAGCGCGATTTCGTTCGGCGTCTTCTTGCGCGCCGCGCCTTCGACGAGCGCGATCATCCGATCAAGAAAGGTCGAGCCTTGCGCCGCGGTGACGCGCACGACGATGCGATCGGACAGAACGCGCGTGCCCGCTGTTACGGCCGACCGGTCTCCGCCGGCTTCGCGGATCACGGGCGCGCTTTCGCCGGTGATGGCGCTTTCATCGACCGTGGCGACGCCTTCTGTGACTTCACCGTCTGCGGGGATCAGTTCACCTGCTACCACTTCGACAAGCTCGTCGATTTTCAGATCACTTGCCGCCGTCGGCGCTTGTGGCGCGCCATTGACGAGACGCCGCGCCATCAATTCAGAGCGCGCGCGCCGCAGGCTCGCCGCCTGCGCCTTGCCCCGTCCTTCCGCGACCGCTTCAGCAAACGCGGCGAACCAGACCGTCAGCCACAGCCAGAGCGCGATCTGTCCTGCGAAGGCCGTCTCAGCGGCGCCTGTGGACAGGTCGCGCGCAAACAGTATGGTCACATAGATCGCCACCAGCTCGGTCGCGCACATCACCGGGTTGCGCCACATCTTGAGCGGGCTGAGCTTGCCGAATGCATCGATGGCTGCGCGGCGAAGGATGGCGCTGTCGAGCAGCGACGCGGCTTTGGCTTTCTCTGACATGGAAGTCTCTCAGAACAGGCGGCCGGTGATGGCTTCGGCCAACGGCCCAAGCGCGAGCGCGGGGAAGAAGGTGAGCGCGCCGACGATGACGATGATGAAGGCCAAGAGGCCGATGAAGAGCGGTCCGGTTGTCGGGAATGACCCCGAGCTGGCTGGCGTCACCGGCTTTGCGGCGAGATTGCCTGCGATTGCGAGCGCTGGGACGATGACCAGGAAGCGCCCGACCAGCATCGCCGCCGCTTGGGCGTAGGTGTAGAAATCGCTGTTCGCGGTGAGCCCGCCGAACGCCGAGCCATTGTTGCCGGCGGCCGAAGCAAACGCATAAAGCATCTCGGTGAAGCCGTGCGGGCCTGCATCCTGCACGCCGGCGCGTCCCCACTCCGTGCTCGCGGCGAGCGCCGTGCCGATCAAGATCGCAAGCGGTGAGGCGAGAATGGCGAGCACGGCGAGCTTCACGTCGCGCGCTTCGATTTTCTTACCAAGATAGGCGGGCGTGCGGCCCACCATGAGCCCAGCGACAAAGATCGTCAGGATGGCGAAGACGAGGATGCCGTAGAAGCCGGCGCCGACGCCGCCCACAATCACTTCACCCGCGAGGATATTGGTCAGTGGAACCATACCGCCCAAGGCGGAAAAGCTGTCATGCATGGCGTTTACGGCGCCGCATGATGCGGCCGTCGTGACGGCTGCAAAGAGGGCTGATGCGGCTATGCCGAAGCGCGTTTCCTTTCCCTCCATATTCATCGCGGCTGGATCGACGCCGGCTTGGATCAGCGCTGGCGTGGCGTGCGCCTCGGCCCAATAGGCGACGCCTGTTCCGATCAGGAAAAGAACGCCCATGGCGGCAAGCAGCGCCCAGCCTTGGCGTTCATCGCCGACCATGCGCCCGAACGTAATGGTGAGGCCCGCGCCGATCGCGAAGATCGACAGCATCTGAATAAGATTGACGATCGGCCCCATGTTTTCGAATGGGTGCGCGGCGTTGGCGTTGAAGAAACCGCCGCCATTGGTGCCGAGCATTTTGATGGCGATCTGACTCGCCACCGGGCCGACCGCGATGTCTTGGCTCGCGCCTTCAAGCGTCGTCGCCTGCAGCGACCCCGCCAGCGTCTGCGGCATGCCGAGCGCAATGAAAATGATTGCGAGAACGATTGAGATCGGCAACAGAATGTAGAGCGTAGCGCGGGTCATATCGACCCAGAAATTGCCGAGCGTGCTCGCGCCTTTCCGTGCGAAACCGCGCGCGAACGCGATCGCCACCGCAATGCCAACGGCCGCGGATAGGAAGTTCTGCACGGTTAGGCCTATCATCTGCGTGAGATGACTCATCGTGCTTTCACCGCCATAGGCCTGCCAGTTCGTGTTTGTCACGAAGCTCACCGCCGTATTCATGGCGACGTTAGGCGCCACGGCGCCAAACGCTTGTGGATCGAGCGGCAGCGCGCTTTGCAAGCGAAGCAGCGCGTAAAGCGCTATCGTGCAGACAAAGCTGAAGATCAAAATGGCGAGCGCATAGGATTTCCAATCCTGCTCGGCGTCCGCTTTGACGCCTGCCAGGCGGTAGAAGCCATTCTCGACCGGCTTTAGAACGACAGAAAGTAGCGTGCGCCTGCCTGCAAACGCGGCGTCGAGATAAAGCCCAATCGGACGCGCGATCGCAGCGACCAGAGCGATAAACGCCAAAATCAGAATCCAGCCTTCTAGGGTCATAATGTTCAGCCCTCAGAAGCGTTCGGGGCGCGTGAGGGCGGCCAGAAACAGGACGAGCAAAGCAGCGCCGAGCGCGCCGCCGAGGATGAGATCAAGGCTCATTTTCAGAGCCTCCGCACGCCGGCGAAGGCGGCGAGCAGCACCGCAAAGCCAAGGCAGATAAATCCGATTGCGAACACGTCCTGCATGCGCGTCGTCTCCTTCAGCGCAGAAGGATGATCAGGGTCACATGAAGGATCGAGGCGTGACGGCCGGGCGGGGTATTAAGGGCGCATTAAGAGTGGCCATCAGGGCCCGTTCAGCCCTGTGTTCGGCCCGCGCCGGAGGCGTAGGCGCGCCAACTCGCAATGACAAAGCCCTGCGTCCCAACACCCTCAGGACGCCATCGCGCGCAGGCGGCGTCAGGGTGAAAAGCGGAGCGTGCCTTGACGCTGACAAGCGCGATGGCAGTTAGGCGATAGATGCAATGCCGGTGACGAGCGTGTAGAACTTGTACAGCTCATTCGTTCCGCACTTGCCTTGGCTTTCGTGTACGTTCGTGATCAACCGGAAATGCGCGACGGAGGAAATGTCGGTAGTTTTCCAGCACCGTCAGCAAAAGCGCGCAAAAACAGCGCTGTATGCTTACGCAAAACAATCGAGTGGGAATGAGGGGCAAAGATTGCGGACCGTCGTGGGGTATCGCCTCATCGAATGTAAGCTGCGTCTCTTGAGAGAGCGCCACAGCCTGACCGCATGAAGCGCGTACGCCGTCCGGATAACCGCCAACGCGGGTTGGTGGCGCGCGGTTGTGGCGGCGCGGTGATAGTATGACGGCTATTGCGGAAAATGCTCGACATGGGTCTCGGCGGTACGTCCGAAGTAAAGTACGCGCTTGCCGAGGAAGGATACGATGTATCCGGCGCAGCCGAGCGCCTTCACATTGTTGCAGAAAGCTACATAGGAATAGTCAGGCGGATTGGCCTGGGCCCATTTGATCTGTGCGATCAAGCCATCCTGATCGAAGCGTCCAGCGATGGGCGAGCCCGATGCCCGGTTTTCATGCACGGCGCTGTCGCCATCCGGCAGAAAATACGTGGTGGTGTTGCGTCGATAATCGACAACATATCCCTCGAACCCAGCCTCCATCAGGGCGCCGACGATATCCGGAAATGACATCGTCTTGTCGTACGCAGCGTCCAGGCAGGTCCGCGCGGTGTCGATCAGGTGTGCATCCATTTTAATGTCCTAGACCTTTTGCGTTCAGTCGATTGGCGTGCTTGCGAGATCGTGCGCTGATGCAAGCTTGCGGAGCAGGCGGCGCAATTGCTGGCGCTCTCCAGCCGAGAGCGCTGCAAAGAACTCGGCGTCATTGGCGTCGGCAAGCGCGGCTAGCCGTGGAACGGCTTTTCGGCCGGCCGGCTTGAGCGACAGCGTCTGGGCGCGTCCATCGTCGGCGTTCGCTGCGCGCTCTATGAGGTCTTTGTCCACAAGTCGTTCGGCCAGCTTGGAGATCGCGCCCTTGGTCATGCCGATGCGGTCGGCAAGGTGAGACGGCGCAATGGCGTTCGCGTTCCAGAGCATTCTCAGGAACACCCATTCCGCGACCGTGACGCTCTGGCGCTCCAGTTTTCGCGCAAACCCCTGCGAGACGGCGTTCGACACCATGCGCAGCCAGTAGCCGAGGTGGGACTCAAGATCTGATGGCGCCTGTGACTCTGCCATTGTTCGCCCATGTAGTTTACTAGGAAACTACTGACTCATGGTTGCCTAGTCAACTAATGCCGCGCGTCCGCCGCTCGATCTGTTCTAATCTGCCCATGCTCCCATGTTCGACCTCGGCCCGAGCAGGGCGCGAGGTCGAATAACCGGGACGTGGCTCCCACGTCCCGACACCCACGGCGTCGCCATCGCGCGCAAGCTGGCGTCCAGGGCGAGTGAGGCGAAGCCGTCCCTTGACGCTGGCGCGCACGATGGCAGGGGGCCCGCGTCAGGGAGCGCCGCCCGGAGGGCGAAGACGCGCCCTGGGCTGGCAAAGGCGGCGCAGCTTCGTGCGCAGCACAAGCGCCCGGCCGTCGCAGGCGGCGACGCCAGGCTGGATGTGCTTTTGGCTAACCAGACAGGTGAGGGCGTGGAATAAGCGCGCTGGCGATTCGTTGCTTAGCTGTTATCCACTGAGCACGATCGGTAGGTCGGGGGAAAAAGATGCGGGACTGGAAATCTGGGGCGGCGCTCGCCGCGCTATCGGCCGTGATGTGCGTGGAGGCGGCCGCGCAGGCGTTGCGCACGCGTTTAGGCGGTCTTGATTTGACCGCCACTGGGGCGCTCTCGGCGCAGGCGGGGACCTATGAGGAGCCCGGAACCGGCATTGACGATTCCGCCTCTGAATGGGACGCCTCCCTTATCCTGAACGCCGAATACGTGGCGAGAGGAGGGGCCGTATTTGGCTTGCGCGCCGAGGTCGACACCGGAGACCGCGAGGCGGAGGACCTCCAGCGCGATGAAATTTACCTCTATGCAGCCGGCGGTTTTGGTCGTGTCGAACTCGGCGAACAGGATGGGCCGGCGGATACGATTTCGCTGCACGCGCCGGTCATTGGCCTTGGCCAGATCCGCGGCGATTTCGTCCGTTATACCGGCGAGGCGGCGCTACTGAGCCCGTTCGACACGCGCGACGCGCTGAAGATTCTCTACTTGTCGCCGCCGATTTCCGGTTTTCGTTTCGGGGTGTCCTACGCGCCGGAGCTGGAATCCAACAGCAAGGACGCCAATCCCCGCCGTCGCACACGGCAGGAAAATGCGATCGAGGCGGCGGCCGCCTATCAGGTCAATGTCGGCGCTTGGGCTGGCGCCGTGAGTCTCGCCTATGTGCACGGCGAGGCCGATCCGATCACCGAGCGCGAGGATTTGGAATCCTGGAGCGTGGGCGGTGAAATTCGACGCGACAAGCTGAGTTTTGGCGGCGCCTTCGTCAGCCGCGGCGACAGCAACAGCCTGACCGAAGGGTTGGACGAGGAAGAAGTGAATGTCGGCGTGGCTTGGCGCGACGATGTTTGGGGCGTGGCGGCGTCGGCGTCCCAAACAGACTCAATGCTCGGCGAGAACAATCTAATCGGCCTTGGCGCCTATTACGAGTTCGGCGACCACTGGGTCCTGCGCGCCGACTATGTCGCCATCGAAGAGGTCGACGAAGATGGGCGCAGCGATGACGGTCATGTCGCCATCGCCGAGATTTCCTTCAGATTTTAGCGTCTTTTTCGGGCGGGCGGTGGAATAAGGCGGAAGCGTTTTCGTTCAATGAAGCGGCGCAAATGTGCAGCGGGGCGCTTCACTGAGGAAACCGCCAATGTTGATTCAGATCGGACCGGAGCGATTGCAGGGCGCGAAACGCGCATTCACCACGCGCAACGTGCCTTGCGCGGCGCTGACCAAAATTGCGCAGGCGGGCGTCGTCCCACGCGCCGGGGACGTCGTGCTTGCGCGCGTCTTAAGCATCGGAGCGCATAGGCACTTGGAGCTGCCGACCAGCCGAAAGGCGACATTGTTTGAAGGCGATGAGGTTATCCTCGCATTTGGCAATCGCTACGCGCCCGATCAGTTCGAGGCCTATGTTCCAGACACGCTCGCTCCCTGCGATCTGGCGGCCGCTGGCGGCGTCGCGGGCGCCGTCATCAATAGCAATGACAAAATGGCGCTGCCCACACGCATCGAACCCATTGGGATTTTCGTCGGCGAAACCGGCGCCGCCATGAATCTCAGCGCTTTTGCACTTATGCCTGTAAACGTCGATCAGCGCCGTCCAGGCATCGCTGTCGTCGGCGGGTCGATGAACGCAGGCAAGACAACGACCGCCGCCGCCCTAATTCACGGCTTGACGCGCGCGGGTTTGCGCGTCGGCGCGGCCAAACTCACCGGCACCGGCGCCGGCAATGATTTCTGGCACATGCGCGATGCGGGCGCGATCGCCGTGCTCGACTTCACCGACGCCGGCCTTGCGACCACCTACAAGGCCTCGCGCGCCGACATCGAGCGCGGCGCCCGCACGCTCAGCGCGGCGCTCATCGAACGCGGCGCCGAAATTATCGTCTATGAAATCGCCGACGGCATCTATCAGGAAGAAACCTCCTGGCTGATCGCTGCGCCAGTGATGCGCGATCTGGCGCAGGGTTATCTGTATGCCGGGGAGAGCGCCGCATCTTCGGCGGCGGGCGTGCACTGGCTGCGCCAGCGCGCAAATGTGCTGGCCGTAAGCGGACTTGTCTCCACCTCGCCCCTGGCGCGGCGCGAAGCGGAGGCGGCGACCGGGCTCGTCTGCCTCGCCAAAAGCGATCTGATTCAGCCGGAAACCGCCTTGCAACTTCTGTCCAACCTTTCTGGCGCAATTCCCAAAGCGGCATGACGCCCGCCATCAGCGCCCCCCACAGGCGTTGGCCGCTTGCTCGCCTCGGCGCCCTAACGGTCGTCGAGGCGGGCTTTTTGGCGCTAGCGGGCCTGTTTCTTGGCGATGTGATCGCGGGATTGAGCGGGCCCGATCCGGGCGCAAGCCTGATTCCCGCCTTGATGCTGGCTGGGGCGGCGTTGTTTGGGGCGGCGAGCGCCTGGACGCGGGCCGTTTTCGCGGAAGATTTTGGCGCGCGGTTCGCCAATGAAGCGCGCGCCGCGATGGCCCAAGACGCGATCGTCCGCGGCGGAGCGCGGCGCCGGCTTGGCGTGATCGCCGTGCGCATGACAGGCGATCTGACCCCGCTGCGTCTGTTCGCGGCGACCGGGGTGTCGGACGGCGCGGCAGGCGCGGCGTTCGCGCTGGCGGGCTGGGCGGTGATCGCCGCGACACTGGGATGGATCGGCGCGTTCGTAGGGGTGCTCATTTTCGCGCTCTGGCGCGGGACGCATGCGCGGATCGAACCTTCGCTGCGCGCGCGTCTGCGCAGCTTGCGCTCGGCGCGCGGCGCAATGGGCGCGCTCGCGGGCGACTTGGCGCTGGCGGGGGCGGCGATCGCGCGGTTCGGCGCGTTGCGCCGCGAAGTGCGTCGGTTCAATCGGCGCGCGGAGCGTCTGCGCGCGGAAAGCGTGGCGCGTCGCCGTTTGGCCGCGGCGCTCGCTGCGCCTGGGCAACTCGCGGTCGCGGTGGCGGCGCTTGTGATCGCGCTCGCTTATGTCGCGGCGATTCCAATGCCGGCATTGAGCGGCGCGGATTGGGCCCAGGTGTTTTATGGCGCGAGCTTGATGGCCGCCGGGTTTGTCTCGCTGGCGCGCGCGGGCGACGCGCATAGCGCTTATCTTGTCGCGCGCGAGCGCATGGCGGAACTGGAGGAGGGGGGCCAGGCCGCGTGGGACACAAATGCGCCCGCGCCACAGGCGCGGGAGCGCCTCGCGCCGGTTTCATTGCTTGCGCTTGAGCGCGGCGGCGTGCGCTTTGTGTCGTCGCAGCATCCCGCGCGCGCGATGCAGGCCCTGGAGGCGCTCGCGACATTGGATGACCCGACCATGCGCATCGGATTTTGCGCGCCGAGCTTGCCGCTAGTCCGTGGCTCGATCCGCCGAAATCTTTCCTTGCATGATCGCACGACGCCGCGCGCGCATATGGAAAAATCCATGTCGATCGCGGGACTTGATCTTATCGACTGGCCGCTGAACCGCCGGATCGACCCCGCGCTGGACGATCCAGATCCCTGGACGCAGGCGCGGTTGCGGCTTGCGCGCGCGCTGGCGCAATCGCCGCGGCTCATTGTGGTGGCCGAGCCGCTTCTTTATTTCGATCCGGATGCGTCGCGTTTTTTCAGACGCGTCGCTCTTGAGAGCGGGGCGGCGCTCATCGCCGCTACGTCCGAGCGCATCGCCGATGCCGTGGACGTCGAGCAGCTTCAGCGCACGATCTGCTTCGACGATTTCTGAAAGCCGGCACCGCCGCGGCGCAGGCAGGGCGCCTATCGGCGCCACCCCTCGGCGATCAGCGCACGTTCCTCATCCAGAGAGACGATTTCGGCGCCGCCCGCCTGCATGAGAAATGCTTCGATGGCGGCCGTATCGTCGCCGACCGGTGCAAAGCCGGCGCCATCGCGAACCGGTCGTTGCGCCAGCACCGCCACGCGCCAAGCCGTCTCGTCGCGGCAGGCGACGCCGATAGCGCTTACGCGCGGCGCATCGATCTCAATTTCGCGGCACAGCACGCCTGTTTCCGTGCGCAGCGTGACGATGGCGCGCGCTAACGCGTCCGCGCCCAGGCTCACGTCCTGCGCGCTCGGCATCGATTCGAGCAATGCGTGCAATTCGCTGGCCGGCGCGACTGGGCCAAGGGCAGGCGTTTCATAGGAATTGCTTCCCGCACGCCCCAAGATGTACCCGCCGCCGAGGCCGAGCGTGATCAGGAGTGAAGCTGCGAGCGGCGCCCGCCAGTCGCGCGCGCGCAAGCTCGGAAACGCGACGACCTTGCGCGCGGCCGCACGCGCGGCGAACGCCTCCTCCACCATGTCGATGAGCCGCGCAGGCGTTTCAGGAGGCATGTCGTCAAACGCGGCGCGCACGGCCGCCTGCGCGCGCTTCAGCCGCGCCAGCGCGCCACGCAGGTGTTCATCCTGAGCAAGCGCCGCCTCGAAGGCGCGCCGCTCTTCATCGCTCAATGCGCCGTCGAGATAGGCGTTCAGGCGCGGATCGGAAACGTCTTCAGCCATTTGCGCCGGTCCTTTTGCCTTCGATCGTATCCGCGACGGCTCGCCGCGCGCGAGACAGGCGGCTCATCACAGTGCCGATGGGAATGTTGAGGGTGTCGGCCACGTCCTGATACGAAAGCCCCTCGAGCGCGACGAGCGCGAGCACCACGCGCTGATCCTCGGGGAGAGCCTCCATCGCCGCGCGGGCCGCTTCCAGATCGGCGCGCGCTCCCGTGACGCGGCGCCCATCCATGTCCTCGCGCGCGGTCTCGACGTCGAGCGGCACGCTGGGGCCCCGCCGCTTACGCAAGCGCATCTCGTCGATCCACGCATTGGTGGCGATGCGCAGCAGCCAGGATTGCATATTCGTGCCCATGCGCCATTGGTCGATATGGACGAGCGCGCGTTCCAGCGCGATCTGCGTCAGATCGTCGGCTTCATGGGGGGAGCGGGTCAGCATGCGGGCATACTTTCGCAGGCGTGGAATTGCCGCGAGAAGCAGGCGCTTCGCCTCTTCGTCCTGCCCAGATGATCTCGCCATGCCATGCTTCCCCAACGCCGGCGTCTTTCGTTTATTCCTTATCTTCGGCAATTATCCTGAATCCAAACGGAATAACCGGACGGCCGGCCCGTTAAAGAGAGCGTAAAGGCTCTTGATCGGCGGAGGGGGTGCGCACAATGACCCAGAGATTTCGCGGATTGCTTCTCGCCGCCTGCGGCTATGGCGCTCTTTGCGGGGGCGAAATGATATGGGCGGGCTTTCAGCCCCAGAGCAGCGCCGGGCAAGCCGTGGCGCAAGAAGATCCCGAGGACGATGATGACGACGATGACGCGGATGCGGACGATCCGGGCGGCGACGGCGTAGGCGACGCCGATCTCGGCAATGATGGGGCCGATGATGGAGACGCCGGCGACGACGCAGGCGACGACGCCGGGGACGATGCGGGCGATGATGATATCGGTGGGGACGACGATGACGGCGCAGGCGGCGATGATGATGACGACGGCGCGGGCGACGACGACGACGATGACGGACTCGGCGGCGGCGATGACGATGACGACAACGGGCCCGGCGGCGGCTCGGGCGGGCGCGACGACGATGATGATGATGCGCCGGGCGGCGCCGGCGTGCGCGGCGCCGACTTTGACAGCGGCCCCAGCATAAGAGACGGCGACCGCGATCGCGCCGAGCCCGCGCAATTGCCGATCGGAGTCGATGTCGATTTCGAAGGGCGCTGGGTCAAATCCGGTGAAATCCTCGCCTTGGAGGCGGATTCGCAGAGCTTGCAGCGCGCGCGGGCGCTTGGTTTCTCTGTCGCGCAGAGTATTCGGCTCGAAGCGCTGGGCGTTTCAGTCACGGAGCTGCGCGCGCCGAGCGGCTTGAGCGCGCGCGATGCGCTCGAAGCGCTGCGCGCGGCCGATCCGAACACGGCGTTCGACTTCAATCACATCTATTCGCCCATGCAGATGCGATCTGAGCCGAGCGCGACGATGACCCGCGCGCAAGCGCGTACGCGCGCGCCCGGCGCCTCGGTCTTGGGTCGGCTTGGCATGATCGACACAGGCGTCGACGCGTCGCATCCCAGCTTGCGCGGCGCAAGGATCGTGCAATCGACCTTCGTCGGTCCCGGCGCGCCCGTCGCGCATGGAACGGCGGTGGCCTCCCTTGTTGTGGAGAATGGCGCAAACGCGCTTTACGCGGCCGGAGTGGTGGAGCGCGCATCCTCTGCGTCCGCCGAGCTCGCCTCCGCCGATGGCATGGTGCGCGCGCTGGATTGGCTCGCACGCAACGGGGCGGCGGTCGCCAACATTAGCCTGGCCGGGCCGCCAAACGCATTGGTCGAACAAGCGGTTCGACGCGCGCAGGCGCGAGGCATCATTATCGTCGCCGCGGTTGGTAATGATGGCCCCGCCGCGCCGCCTCTCTATCCCGCGGCCTATGCGGACGTGGTCGGCGTCACGGCGATCGATGCAAGCGGCGCCGTCTATCGACGCGCCGGCCGGGGCGCCCATGTCGACGTCGCCGCGCGCGGCGTGGCCGTCGCCGCCGCGGGGCCGGGCGGTCAGAGCGTGCCGGTCAGCGGAACGTCCTTCGCCGCGCCGCGCGTATCGGCCGCCCTCGCGCGCATGCATGCGCGGCCAGATCCGGAATCCGCGCGCGTCGCGGTGGAAAGCCTTTTGGGCGCCGCGTCCGACGCGGGCGAGCGCGGACGCGATCCCGTGTTCGGCGCGGGCGTACTCGATGAGGATCGTCAGCCATGATCATGCGCGCTTTGATGCTTGTGGCAGGCTTGGTGGCCGTGCCTTTCTGCGCGGCGCGCGCCGCGCCCCTGCCGGTTTACGAGGTCGGTCAAGCCTTCATTTTCGATAATGGTCGCGTGGAGCGCGTTCGAAGCGTCAATGACGACGCGGTGGTTTGGGCGACGCGCAGCGGACGCACTTATCTGCGCGCGACAAACCCCGTGGTGCCTATTCTTGAATGGTCCTATCGCGGTCAAACCGGACAACGCACCGTGCTTGGCGAACCAGATCGGCTTTGGCCGCTGCAACCGGGACGAAGCGTGCAGTTTCGAACGGTTAACGTGACGCTTGAGGAGAATCAACGGCGCCCCACGCGCAGTCTGCATCTGTGGTCCTGCAGCGTGCGCCGCGCCGAGATGGTGAACGTGCCCGCCGGCCGCTTCTCGGCGCATCCGATCGTGTGCGACCGTTTCAGCGCCAATTCGATGCGGGTGCTGGAACGTCTGACATGGCATTACGCGTCGGAGGTGGGGCACTACATCCAGCGCGAGGCCCGCAACATGACCAACGGTCAATCCGAGATTTATCGCTTAAGCGCGGCCTTGCCGCCGCACGCGGCGAACGATTTGCGCGTGGAATCGCTCGCGCGTTTGGCGCAAAGCCGGGACTAACACGGGGTCGTGATCGGAATTCTAGCGGCGCGTCGGAATAGAAAGGTGAGCGCATCGTTCACTCTGTCGAGGACGACCAAGGGAGTACGATCATGGTGCGCAGAGTAGGCAACGACGACCGCAATATTCTTCGGGGCAGCGCCCTTGCCGATCAGCTCTACGGCATGTCCGGCGATGACGATCTGTTCGGCTATGCGGGCGATGATTTTCTGGACGGCGGCGCCGGCGCAGATCGCCTTTATGGTGGGGCGGGCATGGACCAGCTCTATGGCCGCGGCGAGGACGATCTTCTCTATGGCGAGGCCGGCGACGATCAGCTGTTCGGCGAGGCCGGCAACGACACTGCTTACGGCGGCGCGGGCGCAGACCGCATCGTCGGTGCGTCGGGCAATGACAGGCTGTTCGGCGATGACGGTGCCGATACGATTATCGGCGGCGCGGAGGATGATTTCATCGTCGGCGGATCCGCGACCGATCTCAGCGCCGACATATTGAACGGCGGCGTCGGCAACGATGAAATGTATGGCGGCGGCGGCGGCGATCAAATGATCGGCGGCGACGGCAATGACATCATGCACGGCGAAGGCGGCGCGGATGCGATTAATGCCGGCTCTGGCAATGACACGATCACGGGCGGCGACGGCAATGACACTATTCGCGCGGGCGCCGACAATGACGATGTCCATGCGGGCGCCGGCGACGATTTCGTATATGGCGAGGGCGGCGACGACATCATCCAAGGCGGCGCGGGCAATGACTATATCGTCGGCGGCGGCGGCGGCGATCACCTTACCGGTGGGGCGGGCAACGACCGGATCATCGGCGGCGAGGGCGACGACACCGCCTATTTCTCCGCCGGCATTTCGAACTACGTGTTCACGGCTGGCGCCGATGGCGCGATCGTCGTGCGTCACGTAACGGGAACGGACGGGACCGACACGGTGTCATTGGTCGATCAGCTGAGCTTCGCCGGCAGCGCGATCTCGCTTGACCAGGCGTTCGACCTCATCGGCGTGCCCCGCTCGGATTATGATACGATCCTTGGATAGCGGTCCTAAAAATGGCGGCTGGGGAAGAGAGTCTTCGGCCGCCAAATTAGGCGCGCCCACATCCGTGCTTTGCTCTTGCCTTTTGAACGCCCTGGCCGGCCGACGAATGTGGTGTCGGCGCTTCGCCGGCACGAGTTGCGCGCGTGTCATGAAGCGCGCCGGTTGAATCGTGCTTCATCTCCGTTGTCACGATTTTGGAACTGGAACGCGGGGTTCTCCGAATAGAGCGCCACGACCCGAGGCAAGGCGCGATCTTTCGCCGGTGGCTTGAGAATAAAGTAATCACATCGTTTGCGACTCGCACCCTTACAATCTGCTTGGCGATCGCACGCCGTGCCGCAGCCTTACAAGCCCCCGATCCGCGGCCAGAGGAGGATGCGCTGATCGCAGCCACGGCCCTGACGCATGGGATGACCGTTGTGACCCGCAACGTCGCCGATTTTGAACCGATGGGCGTGGCCTTGATAAATCCGTGGCTGGCGCCGGACGCGTGAAGGTGTCCCTGTTGTCGGTCACCGCGCTTGCAAAAAAGAGTTGAACACTCGGACATCCGCGAACATTCGCCCGCAAGCGGAAGAGCGCCACGAATGAAATCATTGCAGCAGCGTCCGCGACCGCTACGGCAGGGCGTTTCACGCTTCTCGCCGGATGTGGAGGTTAGTGAACCTTGTAGCGGAGCGCTTCGTGTGCGGAAAAATGGCGCTGAAGCGTTCCGGCGCTGCGCCAATCGCGCCATCGGCGGGGGTGGTTCGCACCGAGATCGCAGAGCCATGCGCCCCGTGATTGTGCGCTTATGCAAGAACGAAAGGTGCCTGCAAAGCCGGCGCCAGTCCAGCGGCAAGTCTGAGAAGAGCCTTGCTCATGAGTTTTCTCATAGCGTTAAAACAGCGCGCGCACGCCAATCACGACGCGAGTCGCATCGGGATCGTCGCCATTCGCCTTGATGAGATCGTGGGTGTCGCCGACGGCGCCGCTCCATTCGACGCCGACATAAGGGGCAAAGCTGCGCGTGATTTCGTAGCGCAGCCTTGCCCCGGTCAGGACGTTGGAAATTCCAGTACCGATCCCAAACTCGGGAATGTCCTGCGCGGAGAGTAAAATTTCGGCGCGTGGCTGCAGGATGAGACGCTGCGTAAGCCGCAGGTCGTACTCGGCTTGCGCGCGCGCGGTAAGTTCGCCCTTGTTCGACAGGAATAGAGCGCCGTCGACTTCGAACCAATAGGGCGCAAGGCCCTGCACGCCGAGCACAAGATCAGTACGGTCGCCTTCCGGCCGGTACGCTTGGCGCACGCCGCCTTGCAGATCGAAATAGGGCGTGACTGCGCGACTGTAGAGCAGTTGCAGTTCGGCGTGTTCCACATCGCCGTCGATCGTGCTTTCGCCTTCCGATTTCCACCAGACGCGATGGATGTCGCCGCCGTACCAGACCTGCACATCCCATGCATAGCCCTCGTCGCCATCTTCTGAGGTGGCTTCAAAGCGATCCAGAATGATGGCGTGTGTGATGACTTCGCCATTCTCTACGCGCAATTGCTCTCTGGCGCGCGCCATCACCGCGGGATCGAAATAGAGGTCCGCCGCGTTCGCCTCTGCCGCACCGACCTCTGCCGGCGCGCTGGCGTTCGGTGCTGGCGCCATGAGGTGCCCGGCGTGCGGGTCAGGCGCCTCCGCAGGCGCTGTCTGCG
Source organism: uncultured Caulobacteraceae bacterium (assembly GCA_964563395.1). Classification (GTDB taxonomy): domain Bacteria; phylum Pseudomonadota; class Alphaproteobacteria; order Caulobacterales; family Aquidulcibacteraceae; genus JBEVOS01. The sequence goes on along the minus strand of CAZLWK010000022.1, from coordinate 8,565 downwards.
CCGGCGGTGTAATTGTATGCGCTGAATGATCCTGTGCGGCGGCAGGTGTTATGGTGAGCAGGATCGGCGCTAGGGCGGTAGCGAGGACTCTCACGATGCCGCCCCTTCCAGGGGTCGTATCGTCACGACGTTAAACATGCCAGCGTGCATGTGCATCAGCATGTGGCAGTGAAACGCCCAGTCTCCAGGCGCGTCTGCCGTGAGATCGAACGAGACGCGCCCGCCTGGCGCTACATTCACCGTATGCTTCAAAGGCTGATTGCCTGGGTGGCCGTTCACGAGTTCAAAGAAATGCCCATGCAGGTGAATGGGATGCGACATCATCGTGTCGTTAATGAGCGTGACGCGCACGCGCTCATTGAGGGCGAAGCGGATGGGCTCAACGATCTCGTTGAATCTGCGCCCGTCGAAGCCCCACATGAAGCGTTCCATGTTGCCCGTGAGATGAATCTGCATCGTGCGCGAGGGCGGACGGGTATCGCGATTGGGATTGAGCGCGACGAGATCTGTGTAAACGAGAACCCGGTGATCGACGGTCTCAAGTCCCGTCGGGCGTTCGGATAGGCGATTTTCGGGCATCGGCGAGATCGACTGAACGCCAACGCCGACAGCCATGTTGGGCGGCGCAAGCGAACGGTCGCGCATATTCATGCCCTCAGCTCCATGATTCATGGCGCCATGATCCATGCGGCCATGGTCCATGCCGCTCATGCCGGCCATTGAGCCCATATCCATGCCCATGTCGCGCATGGTGAGGTTAGGGACTTCGCGCAGAGGCGGCACTTCGGCGGTCATGCCTAGACGCGGCGCCAGCGTGGCGCGCGCCAAGCCGGAGCGGTCCATCGCCTCGGCGACAATCGTGAACGCGCGATCTTCGATCGGCTGCACGATCACGTCATAGGTTTCGGCGATGGAGATCTGAAACTCATCGGTTTCGATCGGGCGTACGTTTTCGCCATCGGCCTGCACGACCGTCATCGGCAGACCTGGAATGCGGACATTGAAAATCGTCATCGCCGCCGCATTGATGATGCGCAGACGCACGCGCTCGCCAGGGCGGAACAGGCCGGTCCAGTTCTCAGCGGGTCCGTGTCCGTTGACGAGATAGGTGTAGGTCGAGGCGCTCACATCGAGGATGTCGCGCGGGTCCATTCGCATCCCGGCCCACATGCGTCGCTCCTCGGTGCTCATCCGATCTTCACCAGAAAGCAACCCTGCAACCGTCGTGCGCTGACGATTGAAGTAACCGGGGCTTGCCTTCAAGCGGCGCAGGATTTCGTGCGGATGCAGAAAGCTCCAATCGGCGAGCACGAGCACATGTTCGCGATCGTAGGCGACGGGATCGGGCGCGGCGGGATCGATGATGATAGGGCCGTAATGCCCCATCGCTTCCTGCAAACCCGAATGGCTATGATACCAGAACGTACCCGCTTGCCGGATCGGAAACTCGTACACAAACGTCTCGCGCGGACGGATGCCGGGAAAGCTCACGCCGGGCACGCCGTCCATCTGGAAGGGCAGCAGAAGGCCGTGCCAGTGGATAGAGGTGTCTTCATCGAGCGTGTTCGTCACCGAGAGGCGCGCGGTCTGTCCTTCGCGCAGGCGAAGGAGTGGCGCCGGCAGCGTGCCATTGACGGTGACCGCGTGCCCGGTGCGGCCGCCCACGCTGAAGGGGGTGTGTCCAACCGACAGCGCGATGTCAGCACCCGATAATGTGGGTAGCGTCGGGGCGATTCCAGCGGAGCCGGTTTGCGCCCATGCCGGCAAGAGCGGCGTCAAGCTCGCCAGCCCTGCGCCGCCGGCGAGTTTCAGCAAAGTTCGGCGATCCGGGTTCAAACGGCCTCTCCTGATCCAAGGCGAAACGAGTCTGCACTTTCCCATCGTGGGAAGGTCAACAGCGAATTGCTGAGCTGCCGGGGCGGGGGCTCACACCACAGATACGCAGGATCGGGCGCTACGCCACGTCCGCTGCGATCGCAGGGAGGAAGGAGACATTATCGGCGCCATAGTCGCGATAGCCATTGCCACGGCGCGCCGCCGGCCGGAGCACGCTGATGCTCTCATCATAGCGGATCATCTTGGCTGAGACGCCCGACCGTTCCGAGGCTCGCTGATGTTCAGAGGCTTCTTTTTCTCGCCTGACTTTTCCGTCTTGACCTTACCATTGTGGGAAGGTGGAGGCTGTGTTTCAAGTCAAATCAGGAGCGCGGCTACTCCCCGCGTACACGTCGATGAACCAGCACGACCATCATCACGACCATGCGTCCCATGCAGAACCGAAGCGCGATCCGGTTTGCGGCATGATCCCGAAACCTAATACGCCACATCGGCTAACGCACGAGGGCGAGGAGGTCTTGTTCTGCAGCGCTGGCTGCAAGGCGAAGTTCGAGGCCGATCCCGCGAAATACACAAAGCCCGCAAACGATCATTCCTGCTGCTCTGCGGGCGCGCGCCACGGCCACGCACATGGAGGCGCTGCTGCGCCCACAGTGGACGCACCGCCAGGTGTGAAATGGACCTGCCCAATGCACCCGGAAATCGTGCGCGACGGTCCCGGCTCGTGTCCGATCTGCGGCATGGCGCTGGAGCCGATGACGCCGAGCGCGGACGCTGGGCCCAATCCCGAGCTTGTCGATATGCGTCGGCGCTTCATCGTCAGCGCCGCGATCGCCGCGCCAGTCTTGCTCCTGGAAATGGGACGCCATCTTTTCGGCATAGATCGCATCGTTCCGCCGATGCTCAATCCTTGGCTGCAGTTCGTGCTGGCGACGCCGGTGGTGATGTGGGGCGGCTGGCCCTTTTTCGAGCGCGGATATCAATCGCTTCACTCACGCCACCTCAATATGTTCACGTTGATCGCGCTCGGGACCGGGGTTGCGTGGACTTACAGCGTGGTGGCGTTGCTGGCGCCGGCGGCGTTCTCGCCGCAATTCCGGGACGCGCACGGATTGGTCTCCGTCTACTTTGAGGCCGCCGCGGTCATCACCGTGCTGGTGTTGCTCGGACAAGTTCTCGAATTGCAGGCGCGCGAGCGCACCAGCGGCGCCATTCGCGCTTTGCTCGACCTCGCGCCAAAGACGGCGCGGCGCATCACCGATGCTGGCGAGGAGGAAGTGTCGCTCGACGCCATTCAGGTTGGTGATCGTCTGCGCGTGCGCCCCGGTGAAAAGACGCCGGTCGATGGCGCCGTTCTCGACGGGCGTTCGAGCTTCGACGAATCGATGGTGACGGGCGAGTCCATGCCAGTGACGCGCGGCGTTGGTGAGAAGGTGATTGGCGGCACGCTTAACCAGACCGGCGCGGTGGTCATCGAGGCGCAGCGTGTGGGCCGTGAGACCATGCTGTCTCAAATCGTGCAGATGGTCGCGGACGCGCAACGATCGCGCGCGCCGATCCAGCGCATGGCCGATCAGGTGTCGGGCTGGTTCGTGCCTGCGGTGATTGGCGTCGCCATCCTTGCCTTCATCGGCTGGTCGTTGGTGGGGCCCGAGCCGCGCTTTGCTTATGGGCTAATCGCGGCAGTGTCCGTCCTCATCATCGCGTGTCCGTGTGCGCTCGGCCTGGCGACGCCCATGTCGATCATGGCTGGCGTTGGCCGTGGCGCGCGTGCAGGCGTTCTGATCAAGAGCGCCGAAGCGCTTGAGCACTTCGAAAAAGTCGATACGCTGGTGCTCGACAAGACCGGCACGCTGACTGAGGGCAAGCCTGCCGTGCTTGCGATCACGACCAATGGCATTGACGAGACGGAGCTGTTGCGTCTTGCGGCAAGCCTGGAGAACCGCAGCGAGCATCCGCTCGCGCGAGCCTTGATCGGCGCCGCGCGGGCGCGCAACATCAAGTTGCTCGAACCGTCAGAGTTCGACTCGCCAATCGGCAAGGGGGTTATCGGAATCGTAGGCGGCAAGAAGTTGGCGCTTGGTGCGGAACGCTACCTGGCCGAATTAGAGGTAGATACGAACGCCTTGAAGCAGGATGCCGAAGCGATGCGGGCTGACGGCGCAACCGCGATCTACGCAGCTGTGGATGGCGTGGCGCGCGGTGTGTTCGCGATTGCGGACCCAGTGAAGGCGACGACGCCGGATGCGCTGGCCGCTCTGCGCGCTCAAGGCATCAAGCTCGTGATGCTGACTGGCGACAATCGCACTACGGCTGAAGCGGTGGCGCGAAAGCTCGGGCTGGATCAGGTCGAGGCGGAGGTGTTGCCGCAGGACAAAGCCCAGATCGTGACCCGGCTCAAGAGGGAGGGGCGCGTGGTGGCGATGGCCGGCGACGGCGTGAACGATGCGCCGGCCCTTGCCGCTGCCGACGTGGGCGTAGCGATGGGCACAGGCACGGACGTGGCGATGGAAAGTGCTGGCGTGACGCTTCTGAAAGGCGATCTCGGAGGCATCGTGCGCGCGCGCGCCATATCCAAGGCGACAATGAACAATATCCGCCAAAACCTCTTCTTCGCATTCGCCTACAATGTGGCCGGCATTCCGATCGCGGCTGGCATTTTCTATCCGATCACGGGCGACCTTCTCTCACCGATGATCGCGGCGGCGGCGATGGCTCTCTCATCGGTCTCCGTCATCGCCAACTCGTTGCGGCTGGGTTCGCTAAAGATTCGCGCCTCCTCCTCCCTCAGCGTCTCACCGATCGCGAAATGAACGACAACACCGCCTCGGTAAACTCCGCTGGCTTTTCTTCCGCGCAGAGATGACCGCAGCCTTCGAGAGTCACGCTCTCCACGCGCTCGGCGACGAGCTTCATCTGTTCGCCGACTCCGGGATGGCCGTATTGACCATTGAGCGCGAGCACCGGAACCGTGAGCTTGCGGGCCGTGGCATCGCGAATTTGCTCGCCTGTCTGCAGAACGTCGCGATACCAACCGAACGATCCGTGCAGGGCGCCTGGCTTACGCAACAGACGCACATACTCGGCTTTGTCGTCTGCGGAGATCGCCGTGGGATCGGCGGCCATCGCCGTCAAAAAGAAATCGACGAGCTCGGCTTCGCGGCCCGCCCAAAGCATGGCTGGCAGGTGCGGCTGCGCGTTGAAGGAAAACCACCAATAGACAAAGGGATTGTCTTTGGTGAAGGCGGTAAATCGGTCGAGGTTATAGCCAGGCAGCGGTTCATCGACATAGACGAGACCGCTTACTTCGTCGGGATGCTCCGCAGCCCAAAGTAATACGGGCAAGGCGCCCATGTCATGGCCGATGATGACCGGACGCTTAAGTCCAAGCAGCGTCGCAACGCCGCGAAGATCTTCCGCAATGGTGCGTCCATCGTAGCCAGAGAGCGGCTTATCGCTCTCGCCATAGCCGCGCGCGTCAATCGCCACCACGGTGTGATGGGCTGCGAGCAAGGGCATGACTTTCCGCCAATGATAGGCCGCGCCCATCCAGCCATGCAGCAACATGATCGGCGGTCCCGATCCTGCCATCGCAAAGTGCAAAGTGACGCCGTTGACCGGCGCTTTGCCATGATGGATCGGGATGGCGCCCGGCTGGGCGCCGCCATTTCTGTCGCCAAACCAGGATGTCATGCGAAGCCTCCGAACATGGGGACCACATAAGCACACGCCCTGTTTGATCCGCGCGGCAAATTTTGCGCAGCCTGGCCCATTTTTGCTCGGCACGCTAAGCGCCACTGGGTGGACGCGTGACCATGAAACTGCGCGCATGCATCGACTATGTCAGCCCGAGCCTGAGGCTGCCTTGGCCCGGTAGCGCCCTGGCTCATTCGCCCACCGCGCGCGCCACCTGCGCCCGCCACGTGTCCCAACGCCCCCGATGCGCCGCGCGGTCTCCGCCGATGCTTAGGTCGAGGCCGACGCCGCGCACGGCTGGAATGGATAGAAGAAGCGCGCTTCTGAGCCTCTCGGCGTCCGATTCTTCGTTGGCGGCGATAATGGTGTCGATAATCGCCTCAAGGCGCGCTTGGAGCGCATCGCCTCCTGCGCGCAAAGCGATACGCAATTCCGGCTCTGTTCGCGCCGCCGTCAGCAGCTCTAGTCCGACGGCGAAGAGGTCGCCATCGAGCGTGCTCCACAGCCAATTCAGAAACAGCGCCGGCTGGTCTTGAGGCGGCGTGCGCTCAAGAGCGCGGTCCAGATCGTCCAGCGGCGCCTGCGCGAGATGGGTTGCGGCCGCGGTGAAGAGGCTCGTGCGCGTGGGGAAGTGGTGCAGGAGCGCTCCGCGCGATACGGCCGCGCGCGCGCATACGGCCCAGGTCGATGTGCGCGCATAGCCCGTCTCCACGAGGAGCGCGGCGGCGGCGTCGAGGATTCGCTGGCGCATTTCCGCGCCGTTTCGTCTGCGCCCTTTGCTGCTCAAATGTTCAGTTTTCCCTTGACTCGCGTTCATTAACAATCCAACTGGACTGTAAGCGGCGGGCGGTCCCGACGCAAGGAGGGCGTCCATGAGCGCTGCTCAGATCGCGCGGGACATTCCAATCCGACGCATGGATTTCTCGTTTCCGGAGGACATGGATCTCGTCTTCATCGAGAACGATCCGCGCCTCTCTTATTATTTTCTCGGCGCCTGGATGATGCTTCCCCATCTGGAGCCGTTTCTCATCCGCACGGTGCAAGCCGCGCTTGAGCGCGTGCGGCGTCCCGAGCTCCGTGAGGAAATGAAGCGGTTCTGCGCCCAGGAAGGACAGCATTTTCGTCAGCATGCCAAGGCGAACGAAATTGTTCGCCGTCGCCACCCGGCGGGCGCGAAGCTGGCGGCGCTCGAAGCGGAAGTGCACGACCTGCTGAAGCGATGGACAGAGGAAAAGCCGCTGCGCTTCAATCTGGCCTATGCCGAGGGCTTTGAATCCATGACGTCCGCCGGCTCGATCGTACAGATGGAGCAAGGCTGGTTCGATCACATGAAGGAGCCGCTGCGTGGCCTCATGTTCTGGCACATCATGGAGGAGGTGGAGCATCGCACCGTCTGCTTCGAGGCGTATGAGCATGCCGGCGCCGGCTATCTGTACCGGCTTGGCGTGGGCGTTTGGGCGCAGCTGCATTATTTGGGCCTGTGCCGAAAATTCGCCGACGCCATGATCGCGGCCGACCCGGAGACGATCGCCAAATACGATCTTCCCGAGCATTTGGCCGCCAGCAAAGCGCGGATGAGTGCGTATCTGAAAGCAGTTCAGCCGCGGCTCCTTGCGGCCTACATGCCTTGGTACTCGCCCCGCGCCATGAAATTGCCGGCGCAATTCGAGCCTGCGCGCGCCGAATATTCGGCGCTCGCGCTGAGCATACAATAGGGAGGCTGACCGAATGGCTGATGGTCAAATCGCGCAAGAGCGTCTCTTGGCGTTTGCGCAAAAGGTGATGGCGCGCCCGCTCGTTCCGAGCGATGGGGCGCTGCCTACCTTGCACATCGGAGCGGAGGACTTGCCTTGGGCCGAAGCGGGCGATGGCTCGGCGATCCAGCTCCTTCACGTCGATCTCGGCGCTGGACTTTGGATTTCCAAGACCCGCCTGCCGCCAGGCTATCGCGTGGCGACGCATTACCACACGGGCTTTGTCTATGCCGTGACGCTTCAAGGATCCTGGTGGTACGAGGAGAGCCCCGAAGCGGTCAATCAGCTCGGATCCTATCTCTATGAGCCGGCAGGTTCGCGTCACACATTAGTGACGCCGAAAGATCAGAGCGGCGATACGGTCGTCTGGTTCGCCATCTATGGCGCTAACATCAACTTGAATGCAGCGGGCGACATCGATTCCATCATGGATGCGCGTACGGCGCTGGACATATATCGCGGATATTGCGACGCGCTGGATCTGGATTGCTCCAAACTCATCGTGCATGGAGCATAACTCGATGCGGGCGGCGGTGATGCGTGGCGAGGCCTTCGTCGTGGAAGACCGGCCGATGCCGAAGCCTGGGCCGGGCGACGTGCTGGTGAAAGTCCGGGCGTGCGGCATATGCGGCTCGGACCTGCACTATTTCAGGCATGCCCATGACATCATTGCGCTCGCGGGACGCTTGGGCGCCCCCACCGAAGACATGCAGCGCACGCTGCGATCGGGGCCGGTACTAGGCCATGAATTCGTCTGTGAAATCGCGGATTTTGGCCCGCGGACGCAGCGGAATCTGGAGGTCGGCGCGCGGGTTGCGTCGATGCCGTTCCTGCTGCGTGACGGCGCGCCTGTCCTTATCGGCTCGTCGCTCGAGGCGCAAGGCGCGTTCGCTGAATACATGTTGCTGAGCGAGGCGCTGCTCCTGCCGGTTGATAAAGACATGCCCGACGAAGCCGCCGCGCTTACGGAGCCGCTCGGCATCGCCGTTCACGCCGTGAACAAGGCGTCCTTGAACGGAGACGAAACGGCGCTGATCATCGGCTGCGGGCCGATCGGGCTTGCGATCATCGCCGTGCTCAAGGCCCGTGGTCTCACCAAAATCGTCGCGGCGGATTTGTCGATGAGACGGCGCGATCTGGCGCGCGCGTTCGGCGCAAGCCTAGCGATCGACGCGCGAACCGAGAGCGCCTTCGTGGCGGCCGCTGAACTTGGCGGACCGGTTGTCGTCTTCGAGAACACTGGCGCGCCGCGCATGATCGGCAAGGTGGCGTTTGAGGC
>CAZLWK010000021.1:51848-55668 GCA_964563395.1 uncultured Caulobacteraceae bacterium | reverse complement strand
CTGCGCATACAATGGTCGATGGTGCGCGCGCTCTACGTTGCGCGCTACCTGCCGCTGATGCTGACAGCGGCCACCCCAATTCCGCTTGGCGCGGCCAGTTTGACGATCGCACAGCCGGCGCCTGACGCGATTTCACACGCGATGGACGATGAAAGGGCGGCGGCGGACGGTTGAACCCGCGCTTAGCCCGTGACGGCCGCCTCGTCGCGCTCGCCGGTGCGCACGCGGATGACGACGTCGAGATCGTGCATCCAGACCTTGCCGTCGCCGATCTTGCCGGTGTGCGCGCCTTGAGTAACCGCGTCGAGCGCGGCCTCGGCCAAAGCCGGCGGCGTGACGATCTCGATCTTGATCTTGGGAAGCAGCATCACCTCGTATTCGGCGCCGCGATAGACTTCCGTCTTGCCCTTCTGGCGGCCGAAGCCGCGCACTTCGGACACAGTGACGCCGGCGATGCCGGCCTCCTTCAGGGCGTCGAGCACGGCTTCCAGGCGGCTCGGCTTGATGATGGCGGTGATCAGCTTCATTGCCGATAATCAATCTGAAGCGGGCGCTTTCGGCAAGCGCCGCGCCGGCTGCGCGCGCGCCGGCGCAAGCAACAGGCGACGACCTGGCTTGGCGCTGTCCGCATAGAGCCGCTTGACCGCTTCCATCAGCACCACCCCGCCGAACGCGCCCCAGGCGATCGCGCCCACGCTTTCCAGCGCATCGGCCAGTTTGAGGCCGGGCCCCCACGCGAGCGGCGGCGCATAGAGCGCGCGCGCGGAGGCCAGCGGCTCGAACAGGCTGTCGCTCAACAGCGCGGAAAGCTGGCGGCGCGAATAGGGTCGGCCCTGGCCGAAGGGCGTCGCCTCCGCCTGCGCCCACAGGCTCCAGCGATTGGCGGCGATCACCACGAGCCGCCCCTCCGGCGCCATGACGCGCCAAATCTCGCGCAGCATGGGCCGCGCGGCGTCGGCTTCCTCCAGCGCATGGGCGAGGATCACGCGGTCGAACACGGAATCCATGAACGGCAGGCGCGTTTCCTCGCCGAGCGCGGTGAGGCACGGCGCGGCGTGGGGCCAGCGCTCGGCCCCCTGCTGCGCCGGCATCAGCGCCACGGCGCGGCGCGCGCTGGCGCGATAGGGCTCAAGATAAGGCGTGGCGTAGCCAAGGCCGAGCATGTCGAGCCCGGCCGCGTCGGGCCACAGCGCCGACAGGCGGCGCGTGACCATGCGCTGCGCGGCCTCTCCCAGAGGCGCGCCGTAAAAGCGCTGCAACGCCAGAACGTCGAGCCGCATGCGTTAGGCTCTCGTTGCGGGTGGGCGCCGGGGGACCAAGACGTTAGAAAGCCTCATGCTCGATATTCACCAATTCCCCTGCCTTGAAGATAATTACGGCTTCCTGGTTCATGAACCGCAAAGCGGGCGCACCGCGGCGGTGGACACGCCGGACGCGGACGCCGTTCTGGCCGCGCTTAAGGCCAAGGGCTGGACGCTCACCGACATCTGGAACACGCATTGGCACCCCGATCACGCGGGCGGCAATGTCGCGCTCAAGGAAAAGACCGGCTGCTTCATCACCGGGCCGGCGGAAGTGGAACGGCTGGGCCATAGGCCGGACCGGATCGTCGATGAGGGCGACGAGGTGACGCTCGGCGCCGTCACGGCGCGCGTGCTCAATGTCGGGGGCCATACGCTGGGCCACATCGCCTATGTGATCGACGGCGCGCGCGCGGGCTTCGTGGGCGATGCGTTGTTCTCGCTGGGCTGCGGACGCATGTTCGAAGGCGAGCCGCAGCAATTCTGGGCGAGCCTGTCCAAGCTCGCCGCGCTGCCGGACGATTACACGCTCTATTGCGCGCACGAATACACCGCCTCCAATGCGCGCTTCGCGCTGGCGGTCGATCCCGACAATGCGGCGCTGCGCGCGCGCGCCGAGGAAGTGACCGCCTTGCGCGCCGCCGGCAAGCCGACCGTGCCGATGCTCTTGAAGCGCGAGAAGGAGACCAATCCGTTCCTGCGCGCGCCGGCGCTCAAGGCCGCGCTGGGGCTCGCCGGCGCGCCCGATTGGGAGGCGTTCCGCGAATTGCGCGCGCGCAAGGACACGTTCCGCTGACCGGCTCGGCCGAAGACATCATCGCCACGCTCGGCATGCGCCCACATCCCGAGGGCGGCCATTATGTGGAATTGTTCCGCGACGCGCCGGGGCCGGACGGGCGCGCGCGCTGCACCAGCATCTATTTCCTTCTGCGCGCGGGCGAGCGCTCGCACTGGCACCGCGTCGACGCGACGGAGATCTGGCTCTGGCATGCCGGGGCGCGCTTGCTTTTGGAGATCGAGGCCAATGGCGCATTGATGCTGGGCGGCGCGCTGCATCTGGGCGAGGCGCCGCAAGCGATCGTGCCGGCGCATCATTGGCAGACGGCGCGCAGCCTGGGCGATTGGACTTTGGTGTCGTGCGTTGTCGCGCCGGGATTTGAGTTCAGCGGCTTCGAACTCGCGCCGCCGGGCTTTGCGCCCTAACGCACGCTCGCTTTCCTAGCGCTCAGGGCCTTGCGCGGCGCGCGTCACCACGTTGCGGATCGCCGTGCTCGAAGGACGGCCGGCATAGCCGAGACTGGGTGCGACCAGCACCACCAGCTCATCGCCCTGCACGCTCGTCGAGGGACGCGGCGCGATGCGGATGACGATGCGGTGGATCGGCGCGCCGCGCACCGTCTCAACGCCTTGCGCCGCGCGTTCGGCGGCGTCGACCAGAACACCGGCGTCGGCGGCGTTGGGGGCGGCCGGCGCGACGAACGCCACCGGGCGGCCAAGGCGGCGCGTGGCCGCCTGCTGCAGCGCGCGCATCCGGGCCTGATAGGCCGCGATCTCCCAGGCGCGCGGCGTGAGCGGCTCGGCGGTGCGCTCCTCGGCGGCGGGCATGCCGTCCTGGCGCGCCCGCGTATAGACGGTGAGCCCGCCATGCGGCGTCAGCCGCAGCATCACATCGCCCGACTCGGTGCGGTAAATCTCATCCCCGCCTGCCCCGCCCTGGGGCCGCAGGACATGAACCTCGGGGTCGTTCTCGAACCGCACCAGCGCCACGCGGCCGCCGGACGACCGGTCGAACACGAAGCGCACGGCGCCGTCCGGCGTCGCGTATTGGCGTGCGCTGGGCGTCTCGGTCAGCAGATTGCGCATCAGCGGCGAGGGCGCGACGCTCTGCGCGGCCGCTTCGCCAGACATTCCAGCGAAGGCGAGAGCCGCGGCCAGGGCCCCGGCGGCGCGCGTGAGGAGGGACTCGTCCATCGACGGGCCCGTTGCTGGCAGGGGACCTGGGCGCTTTTGCGGCAGTGTAGCGATAACTTCACATGAATGTGGCGCTAGAGCCACAGTCTCAGCCGACAGCCTCGGCTTTACGGGGCGCCTTGAGCAGCACGGCCTCGGCGGTTTCCGTCGTGAAGGCGCGCTTGGGCAGAAGCGCGGGCGCGTCCGCCATGGCGAGCTTCAACACGTCGTCGCGCAGCGGCGCGGCGTTGACGGGCTTCACCTCGATGAGGGTCTCGGCCGGCAAGGCGAGGCGGACGGCGTGAGCCTGCTGCGCGGCCTGGGCGGGCGCGGTCACAGCCGACAGATCGCCCGCCACCCCGGCCAGGAATGAGATCACCGAAAACGCCATCGCGGTGAGAAGGACGCGCATGGGCCGATCCTACAGCCAATAGTTTCGGCACGTTAACCGATTCGGGGCCGGCGCGCGGCGGCTTTCCCCAGAAAGTTCGGCGCCCGCCTTTGCAAAGGCCGCTTTGACGGGCGCTGCGCTTTGCGCGAACCTTTTTCATGGACCTCGACCTTCACGG
>CAZLWK010000021.1:0-51838 GCA_964563395.1 uncultured Caulobacteraceae bacterium | reverse complement strand
CGCCTTCATCGCCGCTTCCAGCCAAGGCATCGGCTTCGCCATCGCAAGGCGGCTCGCGCGCGAAGGCGCCGAGGTGATCATGACGGCGCGCGGCGCCGATGCGCTTGAGCGCGCGCGCGCCGCGATCGAAGCCGAGACCGGCGCGCGCGTGAGCGCCCATGTGTGCGACATGAGCGACGGCGCGGCGGTGCGCGCGCTGGCGGCGCGGCTCATGCGCGACGACGAACGCCTCGACGTGCTGATCAACAATAGCGGGGGGCCCCCGCCCGGACGGTTCAGCGATCTGCCGCAAGCGGCGTGGGACAAGGCCTATCTGGATGTGCTGGCGCCGGTGCTGGAGACGACGCGCGCCTTCTTGCCGGCGCTGATCGCCGCGCGCGGCGCGGTGGTGAATATTCAATCCGCCTCGGTGCGCAACCCCTATCCCGATCTCATCTTGTCCAACAGCCTGCGCCTTGGCGTCGTCGGCTGGGCCAAATCCATCGCGCACGAACTCGCCCCCCATGGCGTGCGCGTGAACACGGTGGGCCCCGGCTTCACGCGCACGGAGCGCGCGGCGGGATTGGTGCGCGCGCGCGCCGCCGCATCCAATAGGAGCTTGGATGAGGCCGAAGCCGCCATCGCCGCGACCATCCCCATGCGCCGCATCGGCGAGCCGGAGGAGATCGCCGATGTCGCCGTGTTCCTCGCCTCGCCGCGCGCCAGCTATCTCACCGGCGCGGTGATCGCCGTCGATGGCGGCGCGTCGAGCTTTCCGTTGTAAGGATTTCGCCATGAGCTTCGCCATCAGCGCGCGCGATGTCGTCGATGTGCACGCCCACGCCGTGTTGGAGGAGACGTTGGGCGCGGCGGGCGAGTACGGGCCGGAAATTTTGGAGCTGCCGGACGGACGGCCCGCTTATCGCATTGGCGACTATCGGCTGAACGGCGTGCGCTATCGCGGCGGGCCGTTCATGGATCCGGCGTTGCGCCTCGCCGCGATGGACCGCGCGGGCATCGCCAAGCAGGTGCTGTCGCCCAATCCGCTCACCTATTTTCATTTCATTCCGGCGGCGGAGGCGATCGCCTATTGCCGCCGCCATAATGATGCGCTCGCGCGCGTTGTGGCGCATGCGCCGGAGCGCTTCATCGGGCTCGCCGCGCTGCCGATGCAGGCGCCGCAGGCCGCCGCCGATGAATTGGAGCGCGCCGCGCGCGATCTTGGCCTGAAGGGCGCGATGATCGGCGCGCGCTTTCCCGAGCCGCTGGACGCCGCCGCGTTCGATCCGCTCTGGACGCGCTTCACCGCGCTCGATCTGCCGCTCTTCATTCATCCCGCGCCGGACGGCATCGACGGGCCCGCCGCCGATCCGCGCCTCAAGCGCTTCGAACTCGACATTCTGTTCGGCTTCACCGCGGACGAAACGCTCGCCGCGCTCACGCTCATTCTCGGCGGCGTGCTTGAGCGCCATCCGAAGCTCGACGTGTGCGTCAGCCATGGCGGGGGCGCGCTCGCCTTCATCGCGGGGCGCATGGCGCATGCCTGCCGCAAGCGCGCTTGGGTTCCCGATTTTCTAAAGCCCGAAGGCGCGTTCGAGGCGCGCTTGAAGCGGCTCTGGTTCGATACGCACGTGCACGGGCGCGGCGCGCAGGCGATGCTGCTCGACATGGCCGATCCCGATCGCCTCGTGTTCGGCACCAATTTCGCCGGCTGGGATCAGGATGAGCATGCTGAAACCGCCGTACTCGCCTTGCCGCATGCGCAGCTCGCGGCGAACGCGGCGCGCCTGATGCGCGCGCCCTTCATCCCTGCGTGAGACCGAGCCCCAAGCCGCCATCGACGTCGAGCACGGCGCCCGTCGTCCATTCGGCGCAGACGAGATAGGCGATCGCTTCGGCGATCTCCTCGGCCGTGCCGATGCGGCCAAGCGCATGGAGGCTCGCCATGCCGTCGAGCCGGGCCTTGGCCTCCGCGTCGCTGAACAATCCGGCGCGCTGATTGATCTCCGTGAGCACCGCGCCAGGCACGACGCAATTCACGCGCACGCCCTGCGGGCCGAGTTCGGCCGCCAAGACGCGTGTCAACGCTTCGAGCGCGCCTTTCGTCGCCGCATAGGGCGAGGCCCCGGGAAAGGCGCGGCGCGTGTGCACCGAGCCGATATAAACAATCGCACCCTTGCGTGCGGCGAGGTGCGGCGCGCACAAGCCGGCCAGCATCATGCCCGCCACCACATTGGTGTGAAACACCGCCAATAGCTTTTCCTCGTCGAGCGCGGCGATGGGCCCGCGATACATATCGCCCGCGCTGCTGATGAGCGCGTCGAGACCGCCGCCATGCGCGAGCGCGGCCTCCACGAGGCGCGCGCGATCGGCGGGCTTTGTAATGTCGGCCTGGACAGCGTGGCAGAAGGGGCCAAGCTCGGCCGCGACGGTTTCGATCTTGTCCGCGCGGCGTCCGCAGATCGTCACGCGCGCGCCCTGCTCGGCGAAATAGCGCGCCGCGCCCGCGCCGAGGCCGGAGCCGCCGCCGGTTATAAGAATGGATTGACCCGCGATCGGTTTCATGGCGCGCGCCCCACGCACCAGCGCGCGCCCTCCGCGATCAGGGCGGCGTGATGCGGATCGGCGATCGATTCCGCATCATGGCCCAAGAGATCGACGAAGATTCGCGCCGGCCCGTGCGTGCGCCGCCAAATGACCGGCATGGGCACGTCGGGCGTTTCGGCGGCGGCGCCGCACGCGATGATCTCGCAAGTCTCGTCGGGATCGACGTGATGATAGATTTCATCCCGGAGCATGAACGCCGCGCCATGAACGGGCGCGATACGCGCCGCGCCTTGCGGCGGATGGAAGGAGCGGCCCCAGCGCCAGGCGCCGCCGAGCAGGTCGCCCCAGCCCGTCCAATCGCCGAAGCAGATCACCGCCGTGTGCGTGGCGACGATCCCGCCGCCACGCGCGACGTGACGCTCAAGCGCGGCGCGATGCGCGGGCGGCATGGAATAGGCCCATTCCGCGCGATGGGGCGCGTATTTCTCATGCTCCTCCATGCCCCAGCGCAGCGCATGAACGACGAAAAGATCGAACGCTTCCGTATCGAGCCGCGCGAACGCCGCTTCGATGTTCCATTCGATTTGACTTTCAATTCCTACGCCGCGCAGCACATCCGCCAAGGCCGGCGCCGATGTGTCGAAGGGGTGAAAAATACCGCCCGTGAGCATGAGCGCGCGCTTGGCCATGATCATTCACGCGGCAAGGCGGCGAGCACGCTCATCGCCACGCCGCCATCGACCACCAATTCATGGCCATTCACGTAGGAGGCCGCATCCGAGACCAGATAGGACACGGCGGCCGCGACATCGGCCGCTTCGCCCAAGCGCCGCAAGGGCACGCCGCCCCCGCGCTTGGCGCGCGCGGTCTGATTTTCATAGATGGGCTTGGACATGCCGGCGTCGATGAAGCCGGGCGCGACCGCGTTGACGCGCACGCCCTTGGGCCCCCATTCAAGCGCCATGTGACGCGTGAGCTGGGCGAGCCCCGCCTTGCTGGCGGGATAGGCGCCCGCGCCTGGACCTGGCGTGATCGCATTGATCGAGGTGATGTTGACGATGGCGCCGCCGCCCGCCGCCATCATCCGCGCCGCGCAGGCGCGTGCGACGATGAAAGCGCCAGTGAGATTGATGTCGAGCACGGCGCGAAAATCGGCGGCGGACAATTCCGCCAGCATCCCAAAGCGCACCACGCCCGCATTGTTGACGAGCGCGCGCGGCGCGTCGGGCATTTCAGAGACGGCGCGCGCGACCGCCGCTTCATCCGTCACGTCGATGGCGGCGCTCGTCGCGTTCGCCAGATCGCTGGCCACGCGCGCCGCCGCCGCCCCGTTCCGATCCCAGATGCAGACGTGAAACCCATCGTCCGAAAGCCGCCGCGCGATCGCCTCGCCCAGCCCCGCGCCCGCGCCGGTGACGATCGCGCTTTTCATGCGTCACGCCGCCGCGAAGCGAATGGGATAGACGGCCCAGATGTCGCGCGCCGTCGTCGCGTCCCGCTCGGGCGGACGATCCGGCACGCCGCGCGCGCCCGCGCGCATCAGAAATTGCGCGATACGCGCGACCGTGCCGATTTGATGATTGTCGCCGTCCGCGCCTTGCCCGCCGCGCAGGATCGTGCCGGCCGCGAGATTACGCCCCAAGCACGCATGCTGACCATTGCCGAAGGAGAGCCCAACAGGCGACACAGCCGGCGGCAGGACGCGTTCTGGATTGAACTCATCGGCGTCCGCGCCGAACAAATCCTGCTGACGATTGGCGGCGCGCAGATCGATCACCACGATATCGCCTTCCCGCGCCTTCTGCCCATCCAGAAACGATATCGGCGCGAGCGCGACGCGCTGGGCCACCGGGCTCGACGGATGCAGACGAAAGCTCTCATGCACGAAACGCTGCGCCAGCAGCGCATTCTCCGAGAGCGCGGCGCGCGCCTCGGGAAAGCGCTCACACCAATCGAGCATGTGGTGCAGCGCATGGCTCAGCGAATGCACCGAGGTGTGCGCGCCGCCGAGATAGAAGAACGCCGTCTCCCGCAGAAGAAGATCGCGGGTGAAATCGAGCTTGTCTTCATTGCGCAATAGGATTGTCAGCACATCGCGGGGAAGATCATCCTCGGCGATCTCCCCAGCTTCGCAGCGCGCGATCAGCGCCTGACGACGCGCGGCGGAATGACGAAAGAGCTTTTCGTCGAACTCGTCCAAGGTGGCGCGCACCTCCTTGCGCACGACCTCATGATCGAGCTTGGAATGCGCCAGCAGCGCGCCGCTGGCGAGGCCGCGCAAGATGCGCACCAGCATTTCGCTTTCCGCATCCGATCCATCGACGCGGTCAATGCCGGCGAACGCCACGGCCAGGGAGATCATGGCGCGCATGCCGAAATGGACAACATCGGCCTCGCCGCGCGCCAGATAGGGCGCGACGGTCTCCTTCAGAACGCGCGGCAGCACCTCGTTCTCATAATAGCGAAAGAAATCGCGCCGAAAGACCTTCATCTCGAGCGTGCGACGGGCGCGGTGCGCATCACCGTGCAAGGTGATGAGCACATTGTTCATCAGCACCGCGCCTTCATCATAGAGCGCCTGCTTTAGATCCGGCTCGGTCAACGCCTTTTCGGCGGCGGCGTAATCGGTGATCGTGAGCGTCGCCATGGGAGGGTCCTCACTGCAATCCGGCGCGCGCGCGCGTGAGCCGATGCTGCGCGAAGCTGGAGGGGCGCCAGCCGGGCGGATCGCCGCGCTCCTGCGGCTCTGGTGTGAGATCGATCGGCCGGCCGCCGAGAAACACATGCGTGATGGCCCCGGGCCTGCCCAGCACGCCGACATCCTTGCTGGGATCGCCATCGACCACGATCACGTCGGCGAGCGCGCCTTCGGCGATCAATCCGATCTTCCCCATCATCTTCAACGCGCGCGCATTGTTGCGCGTGGCGCAGGTGATGGCCTCAAGCGGGCTCATGCCGAGATGCTCCACGAACACCTCCATCTCGCGATGGTGCCATTCGCCATAGGGCGTGAGCGCGAAGCCGGCTTCCGAGCCGCACATCAGCGGCACGCCCGCCTCATAGGCCTTGCGCAACATGGCCACGCTGTCCTCGATCTCCTTACGGAAAATGGATTTCACATCCTCCGTCGCGCCGACGCGGTCGCCATAATCGGCGAGATTGGCCTGAAAGGTGAGCGTGGGCACGATGGCGGCCTTGGCCTCAATGATGGCTTCGAGCGCCGCCTCATCCATGTGCGTGGCGTGGAGGATCATGTCGAAGCCGGCGCGCGCGGCGTCGCGGATGGCGCCGGCGTTGCGACAATGGCCGGTGACGGGAATGCCGAGCTCGTGCGCGGTGTCGCAGATGAGGCGCAGCTCGTCATAATTGAACGCCTGCAATTCGCCCGCTTCCGGATTGCGCGGCACGATGCCGGTGACATGCACCTTCACCCAATCGACGCCGTTCTTGATCTGGCGGCGCACCTCCATGACGATCTCGTCGCGCGTGCGCACGACGACGCCATAGCCGCGCCGGCCATCGTCCGGGATGAGCCGCCCGGCCGTGCCGCCGACGGACGTGATGAGCGCATTGCCGCCGGCCGTCATGCGCGGGCCGTCGATGATGCGCGCCTCGATCGCGTCGCGCAGATCGAGGCTCACCTCATAGATCGTATCGGCGTCGAAGAAGGCGGTGACGCCGGCGCGCAGGAGCTTGCGCACATTCGCGGCCGCGATGATCGCCGCCAGCCCCTCGCGGCGATGGAAGAACAATTCGTCATTGCCGCCCGGCTCGTCGAAGGAGATGTGGCAATGCGAATCGATGAGCCCCGGCATCACGACCTTGCCGCTGCAATCCACGCGCTCGACATCGTTGCGCCCCTGCGCGGCTTGATCGGCGGCGGCGCCCAGCGCGGCGACGGCGCCGCCTTCCAGCAAGAGCGAGGCTTTCACCGGCGCCGCGCCCGTGCCGTCGATCAGGCGCCCGCCCGTCAAAAGGATAGGCGCGCTCATGTAAGCGCCGCCGTCAGCGCGCGCCGCGCCATGACCACGACAAGATGCGCGCGAAATTCGGCGGACGCCGTCAGATCGCTCAGCAAGCCTTCGTTCGGCATCGTTACAGTCTCCAGGGATTTCGGACTGAAGTCGCGCTCCAATGCGGCCTCGATCGGCGCGGCGCGAAACACGCACGGCCCCGCGCCCGTCACGGCGACGCGCACGCCATGCGCGAATTGCGCGACGAAAACGCCGACCACAGCGTAGCGCGACGCGGGGCTGGCGAATTTCGCGTAAGCCGCCCTCTGGGGAACATGAAAACGCACTTCCGTGACAATTTCATCGCGGGCGAGCGCGGTGGAGAACATGCCGGTGAAGAAGGCGCCCGCCTCGATCTCGCGGGCATTGGTCTTGATGATCGCATCGAGCGCGAGGCATGCGGCGGGGTAATCGGCGGAGGGATCATTATTGGCGATCGCGCCGCCCAGCGTGCCGCGATGGCGCACGTGCGGATCGCCGATGCCCGCCGCCAGCGCGGCGAGCGCGGGGATTTCCGCCTGCGCCAAGGCCGCTTCCGCGACATCGGCGTGACGTTCGCCCGCGCCGATGACGAGCGCGCGCCCTTCACGCTGACCGCCAAGGCCGAACAGCCCGCCCGAGCGCCGCGCTTCCTCCACGCGCATGCCGCGCAGCGCCGCGATTTGGGCGATGTCGATCAGCGCGGACGGCGCGGCGAGACGCTGCTTCAGCGTTGGGATGAAGGTTTGTCCGCCAGCGAGCAGCTTGGCGTTATTGTCCTGCCGCAGGAGTTTAACTGCGTCGTCCAGCGAGGCGGCGCGATGATAAGTCAGCGGACGCATCTAAGCCGCCTCCCCGCGCCGGCGCGCCTGCGCGAGGCGCCAGATTTTTTCCGGCGTGGCCGGCATGTCGATATCGGCGACGCCGAGCGCATCGCACAGCGCATTGATCAGCGCGGGCGGGGCGCCGACCGCGCCCGCCTCGCCGCACCCCTTCATGCCGAGCGGATTGGAAGGCGAGGGCGTCACCGTGAAATCGACGCGGAAATCCGGCAGATCATCGGCCCGCGGCATGCAATAATCCATGAACGAGCCAGTGAGCATCTGGCCGCTCTCGGGATCGTAGACGCAATCCTCCAACAGCGCTTGGCCGATGCCTTGGGCGAGGCCGCCATGCACCTGCCCTTCCACGATCATCGGATTGCCGATCGTGCCGAAATCGTCGACAGCGACGAAATCGACGATTGTCGTCATGCCGGTTTCGGGATCGACCTCCACCTCGCAAATGTAAGCGCCGGTGGGAAAGGTGAAATTCGGCGGATCGAAATGCGCGCTCTCCAGGAGCCCGGGCTCGATCTCCCCGACTGGCAATTGCGCGCCGCTGAAGGCCGCGCCGACAATATCCGGCACGAGGATCGATTTGTTCGTGTTCTGCGCCGCGAACACGCCCTCCTCGAACGTGATCGTCTCAATGGGAACATCGAGGAGATGGGCGGCGATGCGCTTCATCTTGGCGACGACCTTGTCGCACGCCTGCGCGATGGCGGAGAGGCCGAGCGGCCCCGAGCGCGAGCCCACCGTGCCCGCGCCGTGCTGCACGCTTTCGGTGTCGCCGTGAATGATGCGCACATTCTCGAAGGGCACGCCGAGCCTGTCGGCCACCAATTGCGCGAACACCGTTTCATGGCCTTGACCATGCGCGTGCGTGCCGGTCATCACTTCCACGGCGCCCGTCGAGGTGAAGCGCACCATGGCCGATTCCCATGTGCCGCCCGCGCCGCCCATATGGGCGAAGATCGCCGAGGGGCCGAAGCCCGCCGCCTCGATATAGGTTGAAACGCCAATGCCGCGCAGCTTGCCGCGCGCGGCGGCCTCGGTGCGGCGGGCCGGAAAGGCGTCATAGCGGATCGCGGCGAGCGCCTTTGTGAGCTGCGATTCGTAATCGCCGATGTCATATTCCAGCATCAAGGCGGTCTTGTAGGGAAAGGCGCGCACGAAATTGCGCCGGCGCAATTCGGCGGGATCGACGCCGATCTCCACCGCCGCGCGTTCGACGATGCGCTCGATCACGTAGCACGCTTCAGGGCGGCCCGCGCCGCGATACGCGTCCGTCGGCGCGGTGTTGGTATAGACGCCTTCGACGCGCGCATAGATCGCCGGGATCGCGTATTGGCCCGAAAGCAATGTCGCGTACATCAAGGTCGGCACGAGCGTGCCGGACAGCGAGATATAGCCGCCCAGATTGGCGATCGTGTGCACGTCGAGCGCAAGGAATCTGCCCTCCGCGTCGAGCGCGAGCGAAACCTCCGTCCAATGATCGCGCCCATGCGCATCGGCGAGGAACGCCTCGCTGCGATCGCACGTCCATTTCACGGGGCGATGCAGCATCTTGGCCGCCCAGAGGCAGGCGACCTCCTCATTGTACATCGGCGCTTTGCCGCCAAAGCCCCCGCCCACGTCGGGCGAAATCACCCGCACCTTGTGCGCCGGCCCAAAGCCGATCACCGCCGACAAGAGCGCGCGCACGCCATGCGGATTTTGCGTGGTGAGATAGAGCGTGTGCTGCTGCTCGGCGGAATCATAGGCGGCGAGGAGCGCGCGCGGCTCCATGTAATTGGGCACGAGGCGATTATTGCGCAAATTGAGCCGCACCACTTTGGCCGCGCGCGCCATGGCCGCGTCCGTCGCCGCCTTGTCGCCGATCTCCCAATCGAAGGCGCGATTGCCGGGCGCTTCAGGATGCAGCTGCGCCATGCCGTCGACCTGCGCGCGGCGAGAATCCACGTTCACGGGCAGAGGCTCGTACGCGACCTCGACGAGATCGGCGCCGTCGCGCGCCAGATCGCGGCTCTCGCCAAGCACCAGCGCCACCGGCTCGCCCACATAACGCACGCAACCGCGCGCGAGCGCCGGCCTGTGGCCGACCCTCACCGGACTGCCATCGCGCGAGACCGTGCCCCAACCGCAAATCAGCGGACCAAGACCGGAGGCGGCGAAATCCTCGCCCGTCAACACCGCGACCACGCCCGGCGCGGCGAGCGCCGCATTGATGCGGACGGAGCTTATCTTCGCATGCGCCTCGGGCGAGCGCACGAAGGCGGCGTAAAGTTGGCGCGGCAGGTTGATGTCGTCCACGTAGCGGCCGCGCCCGGTGAGGAAGCGCTCGTCCTCCACGCGGCGCACGGATTGGCCGAACGATTTGCCGGGAAGCACGGCGGGGTTCATGGCGTGGCCTCCGCCATGGCCGCCTCGATCGCGCGTACGATATTGGCATAGCCTGTGCAGCGACAGAGATTGCCTTCCAGCTCTTCGCGGATTTCGTGCGCGGAGATTCGCCCGCGCCGCCTAATCATGTCGATGGCGCTCATCACCATGCCCGGCGTGCAAAAGCCGCATTGCAGGCCATGATGCTCCTTGAAGGCGGCCTGCACCGGATGCAGCGTTCCAGGCTCGGCGACGCCTTCGATCGTCACCACCTCGGCGCCGACGGCTTGGGCCGCGAGCATCGTACACGATTTCACCGCCCGCCCATCCACATGCACCACGCAGACGCCGCATTGGCTGGTGTCGCACCCGACGTGCGCGCCGGTCAGATGCAAGCGCTCGCGCAGGAAATGCACGAGGAGCGTGCGCGGCTCCACATCGACGTCGACACGCCGGCCATTTACCAGCATCGTTCGCGCTTCGGCCGCGCGCGCCTCGCGTTGCGCCGCGCCTTGCTTGGCCGCCGGGCGCGGACGCACGCCGGAAACCGTCTCGGAAAAATTGGCGAAGAAGGCGTCCGCCATTTGGCGCGCGGCGGCGTCAACCACGCGCTGGCCGACCTGGGCGAGCTTGCCGCCGATCTGCGCATCGACCGCGTAGCGCAGGATCGTTGCGCCGCCATCCTCGATCAGCGTGACCTTGGCCTGGCCGCGCGCGAAGCCCGCGGCGCCCCCTTGGCCTTGACCGTGAATCGTGTAGCCGCGCGGCGCGTCGATATCGGCGAGCGTGATGCGTCCGGAAAAACGCGCCGACACCGGACCCACCGCCGCTGAAACCACGGCGTCGAATTCGGTATCGCTGACGCGCGTCACCGCCTCGCAGCCGGGAATGGCCGCTTCAAGCGCCTCCGGATCGTTCAGCGCGCGCCAAACCGCGTCACGACGCGCCGGAATGCGCGCCTCGCCCGATAGCTCCACGCATCTCCTCCCCGGGGCCGTATTGGCTCGGCCCTCCTCAGCCCATTGCACGACCGCCGGCGCGCCGGCGCAAGCGCTATTTTCGCATCACGATCCGCGCCAACGCGTCGTCGATGAGCCGTATCTGCCGGCGCGCGGGCCAATCCTCCGGATCGAACGCGGCTTGCTGGGCGATGCCGATGATGAGCGTGAGCACCTCGCGCGCGCCTTGTTCGCGCGCGGACGGCGTCAGCCGCGCGAAGCGGGCGTCTCCTTCCATCGCCTCCACGATGATGGCGCGCGCGCGCTTGGCCTGCGCGCGCTGCGCGGCGGCGAAATCGGCGTCCGCGATGGCGTGCCCCCAGAACGCGAACCAGACCTTCCAGGCCCGCTCCATGGCTGGGCGTGTCGGCAAAAGGGAAAGCACCTGCGCACGCACATCGGCGCGCCCGGGCGGGTGCGAGGCGTCCGCCAGGCGATGCGCTTGCGCGGCGGCGGCGTGATACGTGGCTATCAGAAGCGCGCGCTTGTCCGCGAAATAATGGCTGACGACCTTGGTGCTCGCCCCCGCCGCCTCCGCGACGCGGCGCACGGTGGCCGCATCGAGCCCTTCCTCGGCCACGATATCGGCGGCGATATCGGCGAGTTCGCGGCGGCGCGCCTCGTGATCGATGATGGCCGGCATTGACTTGCGCCCCTTTCGGTCGCTTAATTGCAACCAACGTTGCATAATAATCAAGTGGGAGGCGCGCATGACGAAGCCGCTGGACCGCGCGGATCTGATCGCGATAACGCGACACGCGCGCGCGCACGCGCAGGCCGACACCATCGATCTGGCGTCGGACGTGCTGCGCCTCCCGGCCACGCACTACACCGATCCCGCGCGCTTCGAGGCGGAGAAGGCGCGTCTCTTCCGCCGCCTGCCCCTGGTGTTCGCCGCGAGCGCCGAATTGAAGGCGCCGGGCGCCTACAAGGCCGCGGAGATCGTGGGCGTGCCCGTGTTGGTCACGCGCGGCGAGGACGGCGCGGTGCGGGCGTTTCTCAATTCCTGCTCGCATCGCGGCGCCAATGTCGCGCTGCCGGGAACGGGCGAGGCCAAGCGCTTCATGTGCCCCTATCATGGCTGGACGTTCGCCTCCGACGGCGCGCTGATCGGCGTCGCGCGCGCGGAGGATTTCGGCGCCATCGACAAGAGCTGCCATGGGCTGATCGCGCTGCCCGTGCTCGAGCGCGCTGGGCTGATCTGGGTGATCCTCGATCCGAAATCGCCGCTCGAGATCGATACTTATCTCTGCGGCTACGATGCCGCGCTTGCGCATTTCAATTTCGCCGACTGGATCGTTTTCAGCCAGCGCGTCATTCCTGGACCGAATTGGAAGATCGCCTATGACGGCTATCTCGATTTCTACCACCTGCCCGTTTTGCACAAAGCCACATTTGGCGCGCAGATGCCCAACCGCGCGCTCTATCATGCCTGGGGTCCGCACCAGCGCGTGGTGGCGCCTGCGGCGCATCTGGCGGCGGCGGATGCGCCAGGCGAAGATGCGTGGGGGCCTCAGGAGCTCCTGTCCGGCGTGTGGACGATCTTTCCGCATGTTTCGATCGCGAGCTTCGACGCCGGCGGACGCGGCGTGATGATTTCGATCCTGACGCCTGGCGCGCATGTGGGCGAGAGCTTCACCACGCAGCTTTATCTGATGGAAAAGCCGCCGAGCGACGAACAAGCCAAGACTGCGACCGAACAATTCGCGCTGCTGGATTATGTGGTGCGACAAGAGGATTACGACACCGGCCTGCGCCAGCAGGCCGCGCTCAAGGCGGGCGCCCGCACGCACGTCTTGTTCGGCCGCAACGAAGGGGGCGCGCAGACCTTTCATGGCTGGGTGGACGCCATTCTCAACACCGATGACGCGAACTTGAACGCGCTCTTCGCACGCTGACGCCGACTGCTTCGTTTTGATCCGCGCGCTTGACAGCGCCGGGCGCGGTTGCTCGCTTCCCCGCATTCGAAAGGTGAAGCGTGCTCGATCTCCTATCCCGCCCGCCGCCAGGGCTTATCGCGATGCGTCGCTCGGCCGGCCTTTTGCTGGTTGCGATGAGCCTCGTCTTCATCATCGCCAGCGTGCAGGGCGGCGCGCATCCCGCCTGGGGCTATGCGCGCGCCTTCGCGGAAGCGGCGATGGTGGGCGGGCTGGCGGATTGGTTCGCCGTCACCGCGATTTTCCGCCGGCCGCTCGGCTTGCCGATCCCGCACACCGCCGTCATTCCACGCAGCAAGGAGCGCATCGCCGTCGCGCTCAGCGATTTCATCGCCGACAATTTTCTCGCGCCCGCCAATGTCGCCGCGCGTCTTGAAGGACGCGACCTCGCCGGCGCGATCGCGCGTCAATGCGCCGAGCCGCGTCAAGCCGATCTGATCGCGCGCGGCATCGTGGGCGCGGCGCCCGCCATCCTGGACGCGCTCGACGACGCGGCGGTGGCGGCTTTCCTGCGCCGGCAGGCCGCGCTCCTCGCGGAAGATGCGCGCCTCTCCTTGACCCTGGGCGGCGCGGTCAGATTGATCGCGGAACAGGGCCGCCATCAGGCCATGATCGACGCCGCGATCGACGAGGGTTGGCGCGCGCTCGCGGAACACAAGGACAGGATCCGCGCCCAGGTGCGCGCGCGCACCGCTTGGCTCTGGCGCATGATCGCACTTGACGCGCGCGCCTCGGAAGCGCTGATCGATTCGATTGAAACCACGCTCGAGGAGATGAGCGCGGACCCGGATCATCCGCTGCGCCGCCGCGTGACCGAGGCGCTGCACCGCTTCGCGCACGATCTCACACAATCGCCGGAGCTGCAGGCCAAGGTAAGCGCCGCCGCCAACGAGATTATCGCGCATCCCAGCGTGTCGGGCGTCGTCTCCGACGCTTGGGCCGCGCTCAAGGGCGGCCTCCGCGCCGACGCCGATCGGGAGGACAGCGCGCTGCGCGCGGCGCTGGCCGATATGGTGCGCCGGTTCGCCGAAGGGCTGTTGCAGGACGAGCCCGCGCGGGCGGCGCTGAACATCCGCCTCAAGGACGCGATCGTGGCGGGCGCGGGGCGCTATGGCGGAGATGTCTCGCGGCTCGCCGCCGAGACCATCCGTTCCTGGGATACGGCCACGATCACGCTCAAACTGGAGCACAGCGTGGGCCGCGATCTTCAATATGTGCGCATCAATGGCACGGTGATCGGCGGGCTCGTTGGCCTTGCGCTCCACCAAATCCATCTGATGCTGCCGGGCGGCGCTTGAGGCGCCTCACGCATAGGGCGCGTTGCGGCCGGAGAGCGTGCGATAGACGATGTTGCGCTGAATTTCGTTCGAGCCGCCATAGATCGTCTGCGCGCGGGTGAAGAAATAGCTCGCGGTGGCCGGCGCGGCGAAGGCGGGAATGTCCTCAAGGTTCGCGCGCCAATCGGGGCGTTCGCGATCGGCGAAAAATGGCTGCGCGTAATGGCCGGCGAGCTCCAAATGCAGCTCGGTGATCGCCTGCGCGCATTCGGTGGCGAGAATCTTGAGGATCGAGGCTTCATCGCCCGGCGCTTGCCCAGCGCCCAGCGGCGCGAGCGCGCGCAACGTGGTGTATTCGAGCGCCGCCAGCTGCACCTCCACCGCGCCGACGCGCGCCCAGAAGCCAGCTTCATCGGCGCCGAGCGCCGCCCACGGAACCGCGCGCGCCAATTCCTTCAAGTGCGCGATCTGGCGCTTCTTGCCGGCGACATGGGCGTAGGAGGTGCGCTCATGCGCCAACAAATGGCGCGCATAGAGCCAGCCCTTGCCCTCCTCGCCGATGCGATTATCGACGCTGGTGCGCACATTGGTGAAACTGATTTCGTTGAGATAGTGCGCGCCGTCGATACTGATGATCGGGCGCACGCTGACGCCCGGGGCTTTCATGTCGATGCAGAGGAAGGTGATGCCATCCTGCTTCTTCGATTCGTCCGACGTGCGCACGAGGCAGAAAATCCAATCGGCGTAATGGCCCTGGCTGGTCCACGTCTTGACGCCGTTGACCACGTAATCGCCGCCCTCGCGCACCGCGCGCGTGCGCAGGCTGGCGAGATCGGAGCCGGATTCCGGCTCGGAATAGCCCTGCGCCCAGAAGGTGGTGGCGTTGAGGATTCCCGGCAGCCACCGTGCCTGCTGCGCGGGCGTGCCGAAGGCGATGATGATCGGCGCCACGTAGAGAAGCCCCATGGGCGTCACGCCCGGCGCGCCGGCGCGCTCCAATTCCTCATCGAAGATGAAGCGCTGCGTCGCCGTCCAGCCGGCGCCGCCGAATTCCTTGGGCCAATTCGGCGCGAGCCACCCCCTGGCGTTGAGCGCCCGCTCCGACGCCTGCAAATCGGCCTTGGTGAGGCTTTGGCCGTTGGCGATCTTGTCGAGGATGGCGCGGGGATATTCGGTCTCGAAAAAGGCGCGCGCCTCGACGCGAAACGCTTCGTCCTCAACGCCGAACGCCAGATCCATCGCGCATCTCCTTTGGCGCCCCCTTGCTCGCCGCTCGCGGCCCGGCTTGGCAAGGCCTCCGTTGGGGAAGGCCCGCTTGCGCGCCGGGCCCGCCCCCGCTAAGCAGCGCCCCGCCGGTGGAGTAGCTCAGTCGGTTAGAGCGTGGGATTCATAACCCCAAGGTCGGCGGTTCAATTCCGCCCTCCACCACCATGATTTTAAAAGATTTTTTCAGTGTTCATCCGTCCGCGACTGTGAACTGGTCGGTTTGTAGGTCCGCCATAGGTACAAGGTAGGCGACTTTCGACGGCCAGAGCTATGGCTGCGCTATCTCTCGAAGCAGGATTTCAGCCTGCGCGAGCACGGTCTGGACAGCTTCCTCCGCCAAGTTCGGCGGGTAGCCGTGCTTCTTCAGAATCCGCTTCACCAGCACGCGCATACGGGCACGCGCGGCCTCTCGCTGATGCCAATCGACGGTGACATTGCTGCGAAGTTCTGTCAGCAATTCTTGAGCGATGACCAAGAGGCGCTCATCGCCCATTGCAACCACCGCGCTCTCATTCTCGGCGAGCGCGTCGTAAAAGGCCACCTCTTCCGCACTAAGGCCGCGCTCTTCGCCCCTCCCTCTGGCCGCCTTGATATCTCGCGCGAGCGCGATCAACTCCTGAATCATCTCCAGCGCTGATATGGCGCCGGCATGATAGCGCGCGACGGCGTCCTCCAGACGCTGGGAAAATGCACGGCTTTCCACTAAGTTTGACTGCGCGCGACTGGCGATCTCGCCATTAAGCAGCTTTCGCAGCGCCTCCAGCGCGAGGTTCTTTTTCTCCATACCCTGAATTTCGACCAGGAACTCTTCGGAGAGGATCGAGATATCCGGAGACTGAAGCCCAGCTGCGGCCAGCACGTCCACAATCTCCGAAGAAGCTATCGCGCGATCTACCAACTGCTGAATCGCGAATGCCTTGTCGGCTTGGCTGAGCTTGCCCGTTGCGGTGCTCTTGGAGATCGCCGCGCGCACGGCCTGGAAGAACCCAACCTCGTCACGAATGGCGCGCGCCTCGTCGCTGGCGGACGCCAACGCAAAGGCTTTGGTCAGCTCCAAGGTGATGTCGAGATAGCGCCGGTGGGCGCGCTTCTTCTCCTCGGGCGTCGATTCCTTTGCAGCCTGTGCTTCACCCCAGCGCAGCACCCAATCAACGGCCCCGGCGAGGCAGGCCAGCCGCTCACGCGGCGTGCCGTCGATGCCGGGCCGATAGTCAAAGCCATTGAACACCGAATGGACGACGTCGTAACGCTCCATGAGCGCCGCAATTGCCTCTTCCTCGTCAATGCCGGTCTTGTCGCGATCCGATTGCGTGTAGTCGCTTAGCGCGCTGCGCAAGTTTTGCGCGATACCGATGTAATCGACAATCAGGCCGCCGGGTTTGTCCTTGAACACCCGATTGACCCGGGCGATGGCCTGCATCAGACCATGCCCACGCATGGGCTTATCGACATACATCGTCGTCATGCAAGGCGCATCAAAGCCAGTGAGCCACATATCGCGCACGATGACGAGCTTTAGCGGATCGTCGGGATCGCGCGCACGATTGGCGAGATCGTCTCGGCGCCGCTTGTTGCCGATATGCTGTTGCCATGGCAACGGGTCAGAGGCCGAGCCCGTCATTACGATTTTCACGGCGCCCTGCGCGTCTTCATCCGAGTGCCAATCTGGTCGCAGCGCGATGACCTCAGTGTAGAGGTCCACGCAAATCCGCCGGCTCATGCAAACGGCCATCGCCTTGCCGGCTATGGCCTCGGTACGGGCCTCCAAGTGATTCACAAGATCGGCGGCGATTTGCGCCAGTCGCTTTTTCGAGCCCGCCAGCGCCTCTACCGTGGCCCACTTGGCCTTGAGCTTCTCCGCCTCTGTGCTCGCCTCGTCTTCGACGATGGCCTCGATTTCGGCGTCGATGATCGGCTTCTCATCCTGGTTCAGTTCGATCCGCGCGAGCCGGCTCTCGTAATAGATCGGCACGGTGGCGCCATCTTCAACGGCACGGCTGATGTCGTAGATGTCGATGTATTCGCCGAAGATCGCGGGGGTGTTGACGTCGGCGCTTTCGATGGGCGTTCCGGTGAAGCCGATAAAGGAAGCGTTCGGCAGCGCTTGGCGGATATAATGCGCATGGCCGTAGCGCCGGGCGCCGGTGACAGGGTCGACCTTGGCTTTGAAGCCGTATTGGCTGCGGTGCGCTTCGTCGGCGACGACGATGACGTTGCGCCGGGCTGTTAGTTCGGGAAAGTTCTCCTCGCCGCGCTCGGGCGAGAACTTCTGGACCGTCGTGAAGATGACCCCGCCGGCATTGCGCGCGAGCAGCCGTCGCAGGTCGTCACGGCTTTCGGCTTGTTCGGGCTTCTGGCGGATGAGGTCTTGGCAGAGGCCGAAGGTTGAGAAGAGCTGATCGTCGAGATCGTTGCGATCCGTGAGCACGATGAGCGTTGGATTCTCCAGCTCCGGCGCTTTCACGGCCAAGCCCGCAAAGAACGCCATCAGGTAGGATTTGCCGGACCCCTGTGTGTGCCAGATGACGCCGATCCTGCGGTCGCCGTCCGGCCGCGTCGCGGCGATGGCTTCGCGCACGGCCTTTCGGGCGCCGTGGAACTGATGATAGCCGGCGATGATCTTGAACGGACCTTTGCCCTTATCGGCGAAGACGACAAAGTCGCGGATCAGTGCGAGAAAGTTCTCCCGGTTGAACACGCCACGCAGCAGCGTTTCGAGTTCCGGCGTGCCACGCGGCGCGAAGTCTTCGCCCGTGACCGTGCGCCACGGCATGAAGCGTTCGAGATCGGCCGTGAGCGCGCCGATGCGCGCCTCTAGGCCGTCGGAGACGACGAGTGCGACATTGGTTCTAAAGAGGCTCGGGATTTGCTCCTTGTAGGTCTGGAGCTGGTTGAAGGCGCCCGCGCAGGTGGTCATCTCGTCGCCCGCGTTCTTCAGCTCCAGCACCGCGAGCGGCAGACCGTTAACGAACAGCACGAGATCAGGCCGGCGATTGGCACGGCCTTCGATCAGCGTGAACTGATTCACGACGACGAAATCATTGGCGTCCGGATTGGAGAGATCGAGCAGCCAGATTTTGTCGCCGACGATCCGCCCGTCCGGCGAGCGATATTCCACCGTGACGCCCTCGACCATCAGCCGATGCAGCCGGCGATTCTCCTCGATCAGCGAGGCCGTTTCGCTGGTGAGGACGCGACGCAAGGCTTCGATGCGCGCGGCCTCTGGGGCGTCCGGATTGAGTCTGGCGAGCGCCATTTCGAGGCGTTTGATCAGAATGGCGTCGGAGAAGGACGGTCGTTGCGGCGCGGGGCCGTCGGGCGCGATGGAGGGGCCAGCCAGGAAGAGCCAGCCTAGGTCCTTCAGCGTTTCGACGCCGGCCTGTTCGACCATCTCCTCTCTGACGCCGTACCTCATGCCAACACCAACCCGCGCTTCAGCCCGAGACGCTCGCGGAACTCGCCCGGGATGTCATCCCAGTGCTCGACGAGCAGATCAACAAGCTGGCGGCCGTTGATTAAGCCAATGCGCGGAAATCCGGGCTCAATGGCGATTTGGAGCGCCTGCTTCTGGAAATCGGCCGTCGTTATGAAGGCGCCTTGCCCGCCAAAGGGGATGGCCTGGCGCAGCTGGCGCACGGTCGAAGCGGCGATCCGGCTCTCCAGCTTGTATCGCTTGGCCTGGACGAAGAGCTTCATGCGCGCAAGCCCCGCGACGTCCAACTCGCCCGTCGCATCGACGCCGCCGTCGCCGCTCTTGCCGACAACTTCCGACCCTTCGAAGCCTAAGGCCGTCAGCAGATGGCCGACGAGGATTTCGAACTCTTTATCGTCGAGCTGGAGGATTTGCTCCAGCACGGCGGTGTAAGGGTCGTACGCGCTGGCCGCGCGTGGCGGAAACGAGGCGAGTGCGCCGATGGCCACGAGAATCTCGTTCACTTGCGACACGCTGAAAACGGTCAGTGAGGAGCGCAGCGTGTTTTGCAGCGGCACGGACAATCCACTTCGCAGCAGCGGCTGCGGCTGCCAGCGCACTTTGCGGCGGTGCGGATACGGGCACTCGACTTGGCCCGGCGCGTAGACGTAGCCGCTCTCGACGAAACCGCATTGCAGCAGCTCCGTATTGGAGTCCGGCGTCACAATGAGGTCGCCGATCTCGATCTCCATCACCAAGCGGGAAATCTGGCCGACCTGCTGGCCGACCACGATGTCGCTATCGGCGGGATTGCGCGCGCGATAGAGGCTGGCGATCTGCTCGCGTGTCGTGATGCCGGAAAGATCATCGCCCTCCAGCCAGCCTACGGCCGCGTAGCCACTATGGACGAAGGCTTTGGTGTAGGCGCCGGAATCTGCGCGCACGCACCAGACGCGCTTCGGGAGGGCTTGATCGCTCATGGCGTGGTCTGCGTTCCAAGCCGTTCTTTGTAGAAATCAACAAGCTTGGCCGCGATTTCGTCACGGCTGACCTCGGGCCAGCCGAGCACGGCCAGGAGCCGGCGAAACTCGGTGCGCAACTTCAGCACCGCGTTTGGCCGATTGGGCCAATCCACCGCCCTTGTCTCTTGGTACTTTGCGTCGACCTTCGCCGCCCAGTCCGCGACATTCACGGCCCTCTTGTCCTCGTCCGTAAGTGAGGCTTCCAGGAACGCCTTCACCAGTTCGACGTCGGCGCCGGAATCGTCGGCGATCTCGTGAACATCCATGCGCGGGCGCGCGGCGTCAGCCGCTTGGCGCCGCTTCTCCTCTTCCAGGACGCGGCGGTCGTGGATCGCGCGGCCGAGCCAGTCATTGCAGAAGCTGGAGGCGCCGCCGGGATCGGGAAACAGGCTGGCGTGATGGATGTTCATCTTGCGCAGCATGGCGAGGCATTCTGCGCGCTCGGAATTCGGGATTTGGTATTTGCAGATATAGCGCGCCAAATCCTTCGGGTCGTCCGGCTTGACGGCGCCGGCTTCGATCAACGCATTGATGATCGCAGACGGCAGATTGTCGTCGCCGGCGGGCGTCACGGTGAAGAGCCCAGCCTGGTTCACGAGGCGGCCATTGTCGCCCATCGCCGGCTCGAAGAAGAGATCGTCCATCACCTCTTCGATAGCGCTGCGATTCAAGCGAAACACGGCGCGGCTCGGGTTCTCTATTTCCTCGTTGGCGTCCGGTTCGGTGAAAGCGAAGAAGAGCGCGACGAAGGGCGATTCCGTCCAATCCAGCAACGGCGTCGCCAAGCCGAAATGCTGGCCGTAGGCCCAGACCTCGCGGTCATCGTCGAGCTTGGCGAGATCGACGCCGCGCCCGCGCATGGCGAGCTTGAACTTGCGATAGAGCGTGTCGCGGACATCAGCCGGGATGGCGCCGTCTTCGAAGCGCCGCGTGAGCGTGGCGGCGAGCGCCCAATCATGACGGCGATGGCCGCGATAGATCATTTGCGCAGTGGCGTTCGAATCGTCCTCGCGAACGCAGCGTTCGAAGTCGCGCCAATGCTCCACCTTGCAGACGGGGATGCGGCCGTCGATGGCGTTGTCCAAAAGTTTGAACGCCGGCCAGGGATCGAGCTGGCCGAGATAATCCTCGAACTGGACGGCGCCGCTCTCACTCATGGCCCGGCCTCCGCGACTTCGGCGACGCGCACCTTGCCGGACATGAGGCGCGGCAGGAGATAGTCGCGCGTTTCGGCGAGCGTGCGGCTTTCGGCAGCGGACGCTATCAGTCGGTCAATCAGCGGCGAGGCTATGTTATCGAACTCCGCTAGTAGTTCATTCTTTTCTGGAAGGACGACGGGTATCGGCCGGAAGTTGCGCTTGCTGATCTCTTGGAACGTCGAGCCGTTGGCATTTGCGATGATTACCGGAAGATTTTCCTTGCACCACAAATAGAGAAAGGCGCTGCCGACGCGGTCATTCGGCTTCAGTGCAATAAAGCCTTGATTCACGGCTACGGGCATTTGCGCGATCGCCAGGTACCCAATGGGCGCACGCGAGGACAGCAGAACCGTTCCGCGCGGCAGCAAACCCGAACTTATGACAGCCAAGCCGTTGTCGCTGATCCTTCGGTTCGTCTCGAACAGCGCCAGATCATTCATTGTCGAGAGGTCTTTCGGCGTCACCCAAGCATGCACTGGCGGTTGCCAAAATTCCTCGTTCGCGGTGCTTGGCGTTGACCCGCCGACTGCCTCTGACAAATCGCCGATGGCGTGCTCTGTCCAATCGACGGGGCGATCTTGCGCGTCAAGCTCATCCGGAAACAGCGCAGCCAGTTTCGCGGCGCGCTCGGCATCAGCCACCAACCCGCCCATGATGGCGACGGGGTCGCGTTCGCCGGCGAGCTTGCGGCGCACGGGGCCGAAATCGACGAACCAATCGCGAAAGATCGCCTGCGCCATCGCCTCCAGCGTCTCATTCGTCCGCCGGTTCAATTCGATCTTGTCATCGAGCGCGCCTAAGATTTCCCCGACGCGTTTGCGCAGGCCCAGGGGCGGCACACGCACCGGCAGAGGATGAACGTGGTTGCGATTTAGCGTCGGAACGCCACTGCCGACATTGAACTGGCTAAAATCAATTGACCGCAGGAGGTAGTAGCAAAATCTCGGATCATTCCCTTTGAAGTCTGCCACCCATAGTGTCGTGTTCAACGGCCAAAAATCGCGAGGAATGAACTGGCCTCCGCCGATGCTTCCGCTCCGTCCAATGACGACGCCCGGTCCAGTCACTTGAGCGTTGTCGTGAGTTCCGACCTGACCGGTAGACGCGATGACCGGATACATACCCAGTCGCCTGTCCTGGACAGGCAGATCGAAACCACGCTGCAAGGTGAGAACATCACCCAAAGTGCAATCGATCCACTCACCCACGGCTGGCCAGTGCTCCGATCGACGCGCGGACCAGGGCTGTGAGCTCATCAGAGCGCAGGAATCGATCTTCTAATTCCTGTCGGAGAGCAGCGAAGCGCTCCTCAAACTGAACACCATCGTCTTCATCATCCATCGCGCCGACATACCGTCCTGGCGTCAGCACATGTCCGTGCTTACGCACCTCCTCCAGACTGGCCGCCTTACAAAACCCTGGCTCATCCTCGTGCGCCCCGAGCCCCAGCTTCTCGTTCGTCTCCGGCTTGTTCCGCCAGCGATGATACGCCTGCGTGATCTTCGCGACGTCGGCGTCCGAGAATTCGCGCCGCGTGCGGTCCACCATGTGGCCGAGCTTGCGCGCGTCGATGAACAGGAACTCGCCCTTGCGGTGGCGATGGCCGTTCCTACTCTTGTCCTTCGCCAGGAACCACAGGCACGCCGGAATCTGCGTCGAATAGAAGAGCTGCCCCGGCAGCGCGACCATGCAATCGACGACGTCCTGCTCGATCATTGCCTTCCTGATCTCGCCTTCGCCGCTCTGCTGCGAGGACATCGAGCCATTGGCGAGCACGACGCCGGCCGTGCCGCGCGGCGCAAGGTGATGTACGATATGCGAGAGCCAGGCGAAGTTGGCGTTGCCTTGTGGGGGCGTGCCAAACTGCTTCCAGCGGACGTCGCCATCGAGCTGCGGCTGCCACCAATCGGAGATGTTGAAGGGCGGATTGGCGAGGATGTAGTCGAAGCGCGTGGTTGAAAACTCATCGCGCAGGAATGAGCCTTCATTGTTCCATTTGATGTCGGCGTCGATGCCGCGCACAGCGAGGTTCATTTTGCAGAGGCGCCACGTGGTGTGGTTGCGCTCCTGGCCATAGATGGCGATGTCGCCGACGCGGCCCTGATGATCCTCGACGAATTTCTCGGACTGCACGAACATGCCGCCCGAGCCGCAGCACGGGTCATAGACGCGGCCCTTGTACGGCTCCAGCATCTCGACGAGCACACGCACCACAGAGCGCGGCGTGTAGAACTCGCCGCCACGCCGTCCCTCGGCGCCGGCGAATTGCGAGATGAAATACTCATAGGCGCGGCCGAGCAGGTCCTGCGCCTGCGACTTGTCCTGCATGCGGATGTTGGAGAAGAGCAGGATCAGCTCGCCGATCATGCGCTTGTCGAGCTGCGGGCGCGCGTAGGTTTTCGGCAGGACGTCCTTCAGCACCGAGACGTTGGCGCGCTCGATGGCCTCCATGGCGTTATCGATCAGGCCCCCGATATCGCCCTTCTTCTTCTTGCCGGTGGTGACGTCCTCGAACTCGATCTCGGGGCGCAGAGCGTTGTCCTGAAGCACCTTCCAGCGCGCCTCGGGCGGCACCCAAAAGACGTTGTCGGCGAGGTACTCCTCGGGGTCTTCCGGGTTGGCGTGGGGCGTGGCCGTCAGCTTGGCGTGCTGCGCCTCGAACGCCTCTGAAATGTATTTGAGGAAGATCAGCCCGAGCGCGACGTGCTTGTATTCGGACGGCTCCAGATTGCCGCGCAGCTTGTCGGCCGCCTTGAACAGGTCCGCCTCAAAGCCCAGCGGCCCACCATTCGCCAAAGCCATCGCCACCCCCACCGGTCCGATTCGCAACAAGTTACCCCAGGGTCGAACCAGGGCGCCAGTAGATCAGAAACGTCCTTCGGTATTCGGTATCCTGTATCTCCAAAGCCCTGAGACGCAGACGGTATCCAATCGTAGGCGCCCTGGAAGAATCGAAGCCGTTTTGGTAGCTTTGGGTTGGCGTGGTCCCCTTCGCATACGGGCTGTGCAACTGCGGCCTAAGAGCAAATGTCTGGACATATCGTGTCCGCCATATGCTTCGTGCAGCTTGGCGGGATTGGAAGGGAGGCCTCGCCATTTCCGTCCGCAGCATCTTTGGCAAGCGATTTCCGGTCCAGGTCCAGCCTGAACTCGCCGATGAAGCAACACTCCTCGCCTATTTGGGTGTCACTCCATCAGAACTCAAAAAGATTTGGTGGTATCGTCACCGCATGTATTCGCGGTTCGAAATCGCGAAGCGATCTGGAAAAGCGCGAACCATTACGGCTCCGGATCGGCGCTTGAAGATGATCCAACGCAAGCTTGCTGCGCTGCTGGACCAATTGTACCGCCGGCGGCAGCCCGTTCACGGCTTCGTACGAGAGCGCTCGGTCAAGACAAATGCCGAAGCTCACGCGCGCCGGCGCTTCGTGATCAACCTGGATCTTCAGGATTTCTTCCCCACAATCACGGAGAAACGGGTCGCAGGGCTGCTTCACGCGATAGGCGTAGGCCGGCGCGTCTCGGAGATTATCGCCCATCTGTGCTGCAATAGGGGGCATCTCCCACAGGGAGCGCCCACAAGCCCTGTCTTGTCGAACATGATCTGCTATCGCCTTGATACCGACCTCCTGTTGATCGCCAAGTCGGCCCGCGCAATCTACACGCGCTACGCCGACGACATCACTTTCTCCAGCTATCAACCCCCGGCGCCGCTATTCGAGTCTACCGTCCCATCAGCCGGCAGATTCTCACCAGACATCTTGGCCCCTCAGCTGCGCGCAGCCATCACCGGAAACGGGTTCGCGGTGAACCCCGAGAAGACGCACTACGCCGAGCGCAACTCGAGACGGATGGTGACGGGCGTCAAGATCAATGCCGGCCTCAACGTCGACCGCCGCTATATTCGTCGTATACGAGCAATGCTGCACTCAATCGAAATACTTAGTCTTGCCGACGCGCAACAAAGATACGCCTCAAGCGGCGGCAAGGGGACGCTCGCCGCCCATCTGAGAGGGAAGCTCTCCTATGTCGCGCACCTCAAAGGACAGACCGATCCTGTCGTGCGGTCGTTGGCGCAGCGCTACAATAGGAGCTTTCCGACGAACCCGATCAGGCTCGCACCGACGGACGCCGAGCGGCTGGACCGGGCCGTCTGGGTCCTTGATGCCGACGAGCACACCGGCACAGCGTTTTTCCTAGACGGCGTGGGCTTGGTGACTGCAGCTCACTGTGTCAAAGACATGATCGAAGTCGACGTCCTGCATCCATCGCGACATACGACCAAATTCAAGGTGTCGATCAAGCACTACGACCATCATAGGGATTTAGCCGTGCTTGACCACGGCAATATCCCTCCTACCGAATACTATGAACTCGAAGCCGCCGCGAATGCTCCTTCAGTGACCGACGTTATCACGGCCGCCGGCTATCCGAGTTGGGCGCCGGGCGATCGCCTCAATGTTCGATCTGGCACGGTCAGCCTCCTACCGGTCAAATCAGGTGTTCAACTTGTGGAAGTCACCCAACAACTCACACAGGGCATGTCAGGCGGTCCAGTCCTGAACACCGATGGCGACGTAGTCGGAATAGTCTACAAGGGCGGACCTGATGAGGGGCGCCAATTCGCGATCAGACTAAGTGAGTTGCAGGCTTCCATAAATGACGCGAAAAGCTGACTGATTCAAAGCGCTCTATCATAGGCCAACAGCCAAGCAGCCCGCAGTTGTGATTTGGTGGCCTGAACTCTCCTTGACGCAGCTGATCGGGAATACTGCAGCTAGGTTTTCCCCCGCCCCAATGACAAAATCACAACCCCCAGCGCAGAAAGGCAGCGTAGCGCCTGAACGGCGATTTCGATCTCGCCGCGCAGCGGGCGACGCGGCGGCCGATTTCCGCGTTTAAAGGCTCCAACGCCGCCAGTCTTCGCGCGTATGTTTCCTGCCGCATGTGCAGCGGGCGCTTAGGCTTCTCGCTGAAATGATCGAGACCAAGACGAAGCGCGAGCTTATTTGCCTTTCGCACCAGACGCCGCGTCTCCGTTTCGCGCCTGCTATCCCATGTGATCCGTCCGCACCTGCCGCAGCGAAGGCCGCTCGCGAGCACGGCGAGGCGCAAGGTGCGGCGTTCGCATACCGGGCAAACGAAGAATGCCCGCGCCCCTCCAAAACGGCAGGGGCGACGCTCTAGGCGGACGGTGGAGCGTATCGGACCAGATTCATCCTCTTCGCCATTCCAGACATAGAAGGCCGCAAAGGTATCGCGGACCGGATCGTGTTCGACGTGCAGCTTTGCGGGCTTGGTGTCATCGAACGTGATCGATCCGACATAGCCGGAGAATGCGCCCCAGCTGGCGATATGATCGCAGTCGAGCGCGGAAACCTGTTCCCACGTCGCTAGGTATTTGCGCGCCGCCACGTTAGACGCCGATCAAGTAGAAAAGCACCGTTCCAGACAGTGCTAGGAACAGCAGTGTGACCAGGGCGTAGACGCGCTGTCCGAACTTTCTCAATGCCGCATTCAAGGCAGATTCATTCATGGCGGCACCTTCAATTTGAAAAGCGCAAAAATGCCGAAGACTCTTGGCAAGCATCGAAATTTCTTGGCGATTTGACCGCCCGGCTGTTACCTCTTGTGGGCATATCCCACCTTAGCCGCCATGACGCGATCTGCGTAGGCTTCAAGATTTTCGGAGCGGCGCCACGCGGGCCTTCCTGCCAATGCCGCCAAGCTTACCTCTTGAAGTAAATCATCCGCCGCGAAGCGATTACGGCTGAACGCGTGATATGCGAGAGCCTTTCTTCTCAAGCTGCACCGCTGATGACTGCAAGCTGCGTGAAGGCGCTCGCGCCGCTCTTCTGCCGTCAAAAACTTACGCACGGCTACCGCTGCCTCCGAAAAGCAAACCGATCCTTGGTGAGGCCTTGAAGAGGGCGCGGATGACCAATCCCCGGCAAAGCCGGGGCGGTCCCGCGCCGCCCACGCATGTCACCGCTCCTCGGAGCCGGCCCCGCATGAGGGCGCCCAACTGCCGAGCGTGGCGTTGAGCCTGACGACTACTTTCGACGGTGTTGGCTCCCGCCGCCGGCCGCGCTTTCGTCTTTGGACTGCGCTTGAGCTGAGGCCGGACCCAACAGTGGCTCTTTAAGCCGACGCCCTGCCGGTTCACCCAACAGCGGCGGCCGAGCTGCGTTGGCCGAAACGTGGCCCACGACGCAGCGCGTGGGTTCGCTCTAGGCAGCTTGGTCGGACGTGCTGGCACGCGAGACGCCCAGACGACGCTGCATCCATTCTTTGAGGTCGTGCTCCGCGTAGACGACGCGGTGGCCGAAACGGTGAAACCGTGGGCCGCCGCCAACATGGCGCCAGTTGATCAGAGTTTGTGGGCGAACACGCAGGCCACGCTCGCCAAGCCACGATACGGTTTCATCCGTATTGCGGAAAATACCCAAATCGTCCAAGGCCATAGGGCCGCTCCTCCTTGCCTGAATGGCACGGTAGAGCACTGAATAGCTTAGGATGCGCCCGTGGTCATAAGGGCAAATACCGGCCGGTCTAGCCGGAATTTCCCGTTGCACGACGGACCGGAATCTGAACTCGACTGCTAAGCGAGAAGGCGGAAGGCCGCTTCAAGTCGGCAAGAACATCAAGATACCGATCATCGCTCACCGCTTCGCGAACATCCTGATCTTCAGTTAGGCAGTTCACCAGCATGCGCAGACACTTCAGGAGCGGAGCCGTTGCAATCCCGTCTTGCTGTCCGGCGGTGGGCGCGCGGCCTGTGGCACCTACCCATGCCTCAATAGCGTCGTGCAAGAGATTGCGGGCGTACCAATTCTCTTGGCGCCCGCGCTTAGCTTTGAACACGGTCGCGCGCTCTAGCTCAGGTACAAGCTGTTCCAGGTCTGAGAGCACGCGCTCAAATTTTGCGTGCATGTCAGCTGGCACAATCACCTTCGCATTCAGCACGTCGCTAAGGGTATTTCCTCGCTGGTCATAGATGGGATCGGGATTTCCCAAAGTAGGCCTTGAGCCAAAGAGCCCTCTTGTTCGCGGCTGAAGAGCAATCTTATGTCGAACTCTCGCTAAGACACTGCGCGAGCGTGCCGCGTCGCGCAGCCGCTTGGCCGCAGACGCCACAGCCTTCATTTGTTTTCGTACCTCATCAGCCGGTATCGGCACAAATCGACCTAGACTGACATATGTCGCCACTGCCTTTGCAATATCAACAACGCCCCTTAAGGCCGCATCGAGGTCGGCGCCGTCACGCTGCAGCTCCGCCACTATATTGGTGGCCAGCTCTGCGGGTATGCGATCTATAAGTTCCCGCCTCCCATCAAAAGTAACAAAGGCCGCATGCAAATTGCTCTTGATAGAAGTTGGGTCAGCCACCGACCGCCCTCCAAGCCAGACGATGCGCAACGCGCTCACTCATTTGCCGAACGGGGTCTTGTCCTAAGTGAGCGTACCGCTCGGTAGTTGCCGTTTGGCTGTGCCCCAGCGCCTTCGCGATTAGAGGCAAGCTCGCTCCACTCGCTACGGCGAAGGAAGCGAAGCTGTGACGCAAATCGTGAATACGCACTCCCTCTAACCCGGCTCGCGTACGCACTCGCTCCCATGCCTTCTGAAGGCCATCGGCTGGCTTGTCTCGATTAGCTGGCGAGGGAAACACAAACCCAGTCTTGGCTTCACGATGCGCAAGCAGATGGAGGGCAGGCCCATTCAGCGGAATGACCTTTTCGCCGGTCTTGGAACGCTCGCGCGGCAGTACGATATTCGCCCGCGCGAGGTCGATTTCCGCCCAATGCAGGTTTTGGATTTCTGACTTTCGCGCGCCGGTGAGCAGCAGCAGGCGAACCATATCGCCGAACACCGGCAATAGCCGCTTCTCCCGCTCCATGTCCGAAAGGGTGTCGAACAATCTTGCGGCCTCCGCTTCCGAGAGGAACCGCTCCCGGCGACGCGGACGCTCCTTCTTCACGCGGAGCGCGGCATTTCCCGGCAACATTTCTTGATCGACCGCCCAGGACAGGCAAGCGGAAAGGCACATGACGGCGCTGCGCGCGATTCCACGTCCGCCGCGCACAATGGCGCGACCGCGAAACCCGGTCCGGACGTCGAGCTTTGTCGCACCCGCCGCGATCCTGGCTTGCGCGCTCTCGATATCTCCTTTGGTCAGGGCTTGAATCGGTATTGAGCCAAGCAAGGGCACGATATGCCGGCGCAGCTTGCGAGCGTCCGTCGCCCACGAGCTCTCACGCTTCGACGGATTGGCGGCCCGGCCCTCCACCAGCCAGCGCTCGACAAGCTGGGAGACCGTCAGCGCGCGCCGCTGCGCCGCTGCCTGCGCCTGGCGGGCGGCTTCGCGCTCGGCAAGGGGGTCGCGGCCCCTATCCGCGATCTTACGCAGGTCTTCAGCTTCAGCGCGGGCCTGCTCGGCCGTCCAACTCGATCCGTGCTCCCCGATAGTCGCAACGCGCTGGCGCCGCGTTGCTGAGTACTTGAGCCTGTAGGTACGCCGCCCAGACGCAAACACGCGCACATGGAAGCCGCGCAACTCACTGTCGAAGGTGTCTGTGAAGCCAACGCTCGGCGCTGGCAGAGCTTCCACCACGCGCTTTGAAAGCCTGCGCCTGCCCGCCACTCCTGCCTCCGCGCTGTAGGTCCAGCATAGGTACAGGATTTTCCGTATTCGGCCAATATCCGGCGCGCTACCAATTTCTACCCAGAACTACGATTCACCCTTATTTCACAGGGGTTTCGGTAGGCATTCGCGCCGGGTCGGTAGGCGCGCGAAAGCGCGCTCCGCTGTGTTCATAACCCCAAGGTCGGCGGTTCAATTCCGCCCTCCACCACCATCCCCCGCCCCTTCCGCTCGCGCCCTTGCCCTCACGCGGCGGCGCCGCGCATCCTCACCCGATCGAGGGAGGCGCGGATGGACAGCCTGAGCGAGGCCAAGGCGCATCTTGACGAGCATGGCTGGTGCGTGGCGCCCCGCGTGCTGACGCCGGAAGAGACCGCGGAGGCGCTGGAGCGGCTGTGGGCCGCCGCGCGCGAATATGGGCGGCGCAGCGGGGGCAATCATATCGGCTTCCTCGATCCCAACGCCGCCAATGTGCGCGTGTTCGAACTCATGGACATCGATCCCCTGTTTCGAGACCTGATCCGCCATCCGCTGGCGCTCGATCTCGTGCACGCCCTGCTCGGGCCCGATGTCCTGATCTCCAATTTCACCGCCAACATCGCGCGCCCAGGCTCCGGATCGATGAGCCTTCATTCCGATCAAGCGCTGGTGGTTCCCGAACCCTGGCTCGCGCCCTGGTCGATCAACATCATCTGGTGCCTCAGCGATGTGCGCTTCGAGAACGGCGCCACTCTCTTTCTGCCTGG
This sequence comes from uncultured Caulobacteraceae bacterium, assembly GCA_964563395.1. Classification (GTDB taxonomy): domain Bacteria; phylum Pseudomonadota; class Alphaproteobacteria; order Caulobacterales; family Aquidulcibacteraceae; genus JBEVOS01. The sequence goes on along the minus strand of CAZLWK010000021.1, from coordinate 21,619 downwards.
CAGCCATCGCGTCACGCGGCTGACGGAGGTCGGCGCCGATGCGGGCGCGCGGCTGCGTCCGTTCGAGGCGCAGGCCGGCGACGTCATCGCGATGGACGGACGCATGTGGCACACGTCCGGCCGCAACATCACCGCGAACGAAGACCGCGCGCTTCTGTTCGGCTATTATTCGCGCGCGTTTCTGCGCCCCCAAGTGAATTGGAACGCGGTGCTCTCGCCGCAGGTGCAAGCAAGTCTCGACGATGACATGAAACGGATGCTCGGCCTTGGCCCCGCGGCCAATTTATCGACCGGCGCTGAGCTGCTTTTGGCCGATATTGGCGGAGTGCGCGGGGCGTGAGGGTCAGCTCGCGCCGCCCGTGAACGCCGCGAACGCAATAAGACCGACGAACGCGATGACGGTCGAAATCAACAAAATCGTGAACACGTGCATGCCGATGCCGCCCTGCCGCACCTGTTTGGGCGTGCGTTCGATTTGCGGCTCGGCCTCATTATTCCATCGCGCCATGCACATTCTCCCACTGTGTCACGCGGGATAAACGCGCAAAGCGGCGTGCGGTTCGCACGGCATGGTTGAACCGCGCTCAGGCGGCGACCAGGGGCGCCGCCGCGGACGTATCCAATTCCGCCAAGATCGCCGCGCGCTTGTCCGCCGCCGCGCGCATCGCGGCGGCCTTCACATGGCCATAGCCGCGAATGTCATCCGGCACTTCGGCAAGGCGCGACAGCGCATCGTGCGTGCGCGCGTCCAGGCGCGCCAGGCGATCGAGGATCGTGCGCTCATACTCATCGCGCAGCGCGCGCTCCGCCCGCCGCTCCTCCGTTGCGCCGAACACGTCGAAGCGCGTGCCACGCAGCGCCTTGCCGCGCGCGAGCACTTTAAACGCGTGCATCATCCAGGGACCGAGGCGCACCTTCCTGGGGAGGCCGGTGGCGCGATCCTTCGGGGCGAACAAGGGCGGGGCGAGATGAAAATTGAGCTTCATGTCGCCGCCGAACGCTTGCGACAGCGATTGCGCGAAGGCGCCGTCGCTATAGAGACGCGCGACTTCATATTCGTCCTTATAGGCCATCAGCTTGGCGGCGTTGATCGCCACCGCGCGGGTCAGTCGATCGCCGAGCCCGAGCGCGCTTTCTCGCGCGCGCACCGCCGACACCAGCTGTTCATAGCGCGCCGCATAAGCCTCGTTCTGATAGGCGCGCAAATGCGCGGCGCGATGCGCGATCAAGGCGTCGAGGCTCATCTGCGCGGGCGCGGGCCGCACAGCGCGCGACTCGATGAGCCGTTCCGGCGCCAGCGCGGCGATACGGCCAAGATCGAAGGCGCGGAGATTTTCCGAAACGCTGACGCCATTGAGCCGGATCGCATCGTGCAGCGCCTCAAGCGAAACGGGCGCCAATCCCTTGCCCCACGCAAAGCCCAAGAGGATCATGTTGGCGTAAAGCTGGTCGAAGAAATAATCCTCCGCCAGCGCTTCGGCGTTGACGCCATCGAGCGCGAGGCAGGCGCGCTCGACCCGCCGGCGCAGAAAGCCGCTCTCGAAGCGCTTGTTGCGGTCGGCGATGAATTCCGACGTCGGCGTCATGTCGAGATTGAGCACGGCGCGCGTGCGGGCCTTCTCCAGGAGCGGCAGGGCGTCAAGGCTCGCGGCGACGATGGCGTCGCCGGCGATCAACGCATCGGCGCTGGCCGTGGGCGTGCGTGCGCTGCGAATGGCGGCGGGATCGCGCGCGAAGCGGATATGGCTGATCACCGGTCCGCCCTTTTGCGCAAGACCAGCCATGTCCAGCGTCGTCGCGGCGTTTCCATCGATATGCGCCGCCATGCCGAGAATGGCCGCGATGGTGGTGACGCCGGTTCCGCCGACGCCGGTGAACAGCATATTCCAGGACTGATCGAGCGGCGGGCGCGTCGGTTCAGGCAGATCGCGCGCATCGAGCGGCGGCGGCGGCGCGAGCCGCTTCGCATTGATCCCGCCTTCGATCGTCACAAAGCTCGGGCAAAAGCCGTTTACGCAGCTCAAATCCTGGTTGCAGGTCGATTGATTGATCTGCCGCTTGACGCCGAACTCGGTCTCGATCGGCTCAACCGAAAGACAGTTCGATTTCACCGAGCAATCGCCGCACCCCTCGCACACCGCCGTATTGATGAAGGCGCGCCGGGCGGGCGCGGTCTCCAGGCCGCGCTTGATGCGGCGCCGCTTCTCGGTGGCGCAAACCTGATCATAGATGATGACGGTGACGCCGGGCGTCTCGCGCAGCTTCTGCTGCACCTCCTCCAAGCGGCCGCGATCATAGATATCGACGAGCGGGCCGAGATCGCCCGCCTGGATGTGGCGCTTGGGATCGTCGCTGACGACAACCACTTTCGCCACGCCCTCGCCGCGCAATTGGTGCACGAGATCGCCGACGCTTTGGCCGCTTTCCACGTGCTGGCCGCCCGTCATGGCCACCGCGCCGTTGAACAGAATTTTGTAGGTGATGTTCACCTTCGCCGACACGGCCGCGCGAATGGCGAGCGAGCCGGAATGGGAATAGGTGCCGTCGCCCAGATTGACGAACACATGCTTTTCCGAGGTGAACGGCGCCTGACCGACCCACGCCACGCCCTCGCCGCCCATGTGGGAGGTCATGTCCGCGCGATCCATGAAGGTGGCCATGTAATGGCAACCGATGCCGGCGAGCGCGCGCGATCCTTCCGGCACACGCGTTGACGTGTTGTGCGGACAGCCCGAGCAGAAATGCGGCTTGCGATGCACGTCCGCCTCCAGCGCGCGCGCGGCCTGAAGGCTTTGCGCGACGCGGGCGAAATAGGCTTCGCCCTGTGCGGGCCGCGCTTCTTCGGGCAAGAGCGCGTGGATCGCGTGCGCGATCTCCGGAATGGTGAGCGCGCCCGTATCGCGCAGCAGCGGCGCGCCCTGCGCATCGCGTTTGCCGAGGATTCGCGGGCGATCGGGCGCGGCGTACAAAATATCGCGCACCTGCGGTTCGATCAGGGCGCGCTTGTGTTCAACGACGAGGATGTGTTCGAGACCCTTGGCGAAGGCGCGCACGCCTTCCGGCTCGAGCGGCCACGGCATGCCGACCTTGTAGATCGTAATCCCCGCCGCCGCCGCGGCGGACGGCGAAAGCCCAATCGAGACGAGCGCCTCCTCCACATCGCGCACGGCCTGTCCCGTGGCGATCAATCCAAGACGCGGACGCGGCGCATGCAGCACGACGCGGTCGATGGAATTGGCGCGCACGAAGGCTTGCGCCGCCGGCAGCTTGAAGCGGCGCAGGCGGATTTCCTTATCGAGCGGCGCATCATGGCCGCGCAGCGAAAGACCGCTGGCCGGCGGCGAGAAATCCTTCGGCCGCACGAAGACGTGCTTGCGCACATCGACATCGACGACGGCGCCGGAATCCATCGTATCGGCGAGCGCGATCATGCCCACCCAGGCGCCGCAATAACGCGAGAGCGCCCAGCCGAAGAGACCGAGATCGAGCACGTCCTGCACGCTGGACGGATTGAGCACCGGAATCTCCGCGTCGACGAAGGCGAATTCCGATTGCGAGGGCAGCGTGGAGGATTTGCAGGAATGGTCATCGCCCGCGACGGCGAGCACGCCGCCATGCGCGCTCACGCCGGCGAAGTTGGCGTGCTTGAAGACATCGCCCGTCCGATCGACGCCAGGCGCCTTGCCGTACCAAAGGCCGAATACGCCATCGAATTGCGCGCCAGGATAGATCCCCGCCTGCTGGGCGCCCCATACTGCGGTGGCGCCGAGATCCTCGTTGAGGCCCTCCCAGAATTTGATGTCATGCAAATCGAGGAAGGTTTGCGCGCGGCGCAATTGCTGATCATAGCCGCCGAGCGGGGAGCCCCGATAACCAGAGATGAAGCCGGCCGTGTTTAGCCCGGCGCGCCGATCGAGACGTTTTTGATCCAGCGGTAAGCGGACCAGCGCCTGGACCCCAGACATGAAGACGCTGCCCGCCTCAAGGCTGTAGCGATCGTCGAGCGTCACGTAGCGTCGGCTCATGCCGAACCTCCCTGTTTAGGAGATAATCTCGCAGAAATGGCGCAAATAGCTTCCTAGTTTTGCTTTTACATGCTAGGGACTGGCAAAATCCATCCCCGAATAGGGGTCTTTGGGGGAAACTTTGACCGAGACGCTCGACGCCATCGACGCCCAGATTCTGGACCTCTTGCAGACGGATTCAAGCCTCTCCATCGCCGAGATGTCGGAAAAGGTGGGCCTCTCCTCCTCGCCCTCCTGGCGCCGTATCGAGCGGCTGAAGAAGGCGGGCATCATCAAGCAGCAAGTGGCGTTGCTCGATCACGAGAAACTCGGCCTCGGCTTTGAAGTGTTCGTCGGCGTGAAGCTGCAATCGCCCACGCGGGAAAATCTGGAAAAGTTCGAAGCGGCGGCGCGGCGATGGCCGGAAGTGGTGGATTGCGCCATCGTCACCGGCGAAGTCGATTACATGCTGCGCGTGGTGACGACGGACATGCACGCCTATGACGATTTCCTGCGCGACGATCTCCTGGCGCAGGGCCTCGTCTCCAACGTGTCCTCGCGGATCGTGCTGCGGGTGACGAAGCGCACCACCGAGGCGCCGCTGTCCCTGTCGCCGAAGCTGCCGCGCTAACCTAGCGCGCCGCTGAGTCCGCACTGCGTTCGGCGCGCGCCAACATCTGCGCCGCCACCGGGCCGACGGAACGCTGCGGATTTGAGGGTTGCAGATTCTGCGCCCTCTCCCATTGCGTGATGAGGCGCAGCGCCTGGTCATACCCTTCCAGAAGGCCCGCCCCATTGCGCAGCGCGTGATTGAACAAGGCGTCGCCGAAATACGTCCATTCGCGATTGGGCTGGCAGCCGAAGGACGTGCGATCCGGCGCGGCCGCCGTCATGACGATGGTGCGCTCATCCATCAAGGGCGCGATGAAGGCGCCGGAAAAACAGGACGAAACGATCACCACGCGATTGCGAATGCCGGCATTGGCCATCGCGTCGCGCAAATGCGCCGGCTTGAGCGATCCGGCGAGCCGGTTCGGCTCCAGGATCGCCATGGAGCCGTCCTGCACGCCGTGCGAGGTGAGGAAGACAACGACGAGATCTTCCGCCGGATCGATCACCTCCCCCAAGCGGCCGAGCGCGGCCTGCAAATGATACGGCGTGGCGGCGGGGAAACGGCGCGGCGCGGCGCCCGCGCCCTGCGTCAGGACGATCGGATTGGCCTGCGCGCCCAAACGCGCAGCGAGGATTTCGGCGGCGCTGCTGGCCTCGCGCTCGAACACCGGATCACCCCAGAAGGCGGCGGCGAGCACATAGACATCCTGCACGCCGGGCCGCTGCGCCGGCACGGCCGCCAGCGCGGCCCCGAGCAACGAGGCCTGACGCACCGCATCGCGCGGGGCCATCGCCACTTCCATCGCGCCGAACTTGCCGCCGAACACGTCGCGCTGCGGCGCGGGCTGGGCCGAAGCCGCGGGCGCCAGAAGCGCAAGGACCAGCGCCAGAGCTTTCCACATGAACAGCCGACTCCCGAACGCGCCCATGGCGCGAGCTTCCCCTTTAGCGCCGAGCCTTGCAAGACGCCGGCTGTGGCGGGCGGGCGCGCCCTGGGCTAACACTGGCCGCGTGCAAGACCAATCCACGCTCCGCCGGCGCGACGCCTATATTTCCACGCGCCGGCAAGACCTCGTCGAAGGGCTGAAGGCCAAGGGCGACTTGCCTCCGGCGGACGCGGCGCGCTTCGGCGATCTGGCGCGCCTCCTTAGCGCTGTGCTGCATTACGAAGCCTATGACGTGCTTGAGCGGCTGAAAGCGCTTTACGCCCCGCTCGATCCGGACACCGCGCCAAGCCAAGGCGCCACCGATTCCGGCTCGTTCCAGGCGTTCGAGGCGGGCTTCATCGACGCCTTGCACAAGGGCAATTATGCCGAGATCGCCCATGACAGCGAGATCAGCGCGCGCGCCACGCGCGAGCTCACGGGGCTGAACATCAAATGCTCGCCCGCCGGCATTCGCAGCGTGCGCTTCTTCGCGCGCGGCATGCGCACGCGGATTGTGGAACGCAAGACCTGGTTCGGCTTGGTCCGCCGCACGATCGAGACGGAATCTTATGACGAAGTCGTCGTGCTCGTCGCGTTCAAGAGCATGCAGGAAATCGACAAGGCCGACCGCAAGGCGTTCGCGCGGGCGCGTCATGGCGTTCGCCCCGCCGCGGCGCTGATCAAGCATTTCCGCAACGTGGCGCGCGCCGAGCTCCTGACTCTGCATCCGGGCGCGCGCCCCTCCATGCGCGCGCGTGACCAGGTGATGCTGGCCGCGCCCGCCTTGGTGGGCGGCGTGCCCATCGCGCTGCAGATCGTGCCGGCCGTGACGGTGCTGTTCACCGTGATCGCGCTCTATTTCGGCGCGCGCGGCGCGATCGATAATTCACAATTGCAGCGCGCGCTCGCCGCGGCGTCCGGCCTCATCGCCGTCGGCGCATTCGTGATGCGTCAATGGATGAAATATGAGCGCCAGACGTTGAAGTATCAAAAGCAGCTGGCGGACACGGTCTATTTCCGCAATCTCGCCAACAATAGCGCCGTGTTGGACGCCCTCATCGGCGCGGGCGAGGATCAGGACGCGAAGGAAGCGCTGCTTGGCTATTGGGCGCTGCTGCGGGCGCAAAGGCCGCTTTCGAAGGAAGAGATCGACGCAGCGATCGAGGAATTTCTCCGCGCGCACTTTAGCCTCGACATCAATTTCCAAATCGGCGATGCGCTGGCCAAGCTCGTGCGGTTCGGCCTCGTCGCGCAATCGGGTGCAACTTTTTCAGCCGTGCCGATGGATTCGGCGCTGGCCGCGCTCGACACCGCCTGGGACGCCTATTTCAAATATGGCCGCATCGCCGCGGAATGATCAGATCGGCTGGGCCCAGCGCACATGCGGATCGATCTTGAGGCGTGGCCTGAACCGTCCATCTCCCGGCCAGAGCGCGACTTCGACGGTGTAATCGTCGCCCTCGTATCCCAAGAAGCGGTCATGCTCGAAGCGCACCCAGGCGAGCTTATGGTCGGCGTCCGCGCGCGCGGCGGCCTCGGCGATGACCGCCTTGGCGCGCGCATCGGTTTCATCCGGAAAATATTGCCAGGCGATGGAATGATAAATCACGCTCACGCCGCGCGGCAGCGGCGGCGCGAGCTTCCGCGCGAGCCAGTCGGCCGCATCCGCTCGGTCAACGCGCACGTCTGAAGCGGCAGCGAGATCGGCGGCGCGTTCGAACCGCTCCAACCGCTCATGCTGATCAGGCCAAATATAGGATTTGAGGCGCAAGCGCTGAGCTGGATCGCGCGGATCGAGCGGATGAATGTCGCAGCCCGCGCGCGCGGCGACATCGATGCGCGCGGGCAAACGAGGCGGCGCGCCGCGCCAATCGGTGTCGATGCGCGGCGCGGCGGGATCGGCCGAGCCCCACGACCAATCCTGCGCTTTGTAAGAGAAGCGATCCCAATTCAGATTGAGCCCCGCGCTCGCGCCGACTTCGAGCATGTGCAGCGGCCCATGCGCGGACAAATCCGCGAACACGGGCAGGAACGCCATGGCGCGGCGCGTTTCATTGGTTTGCGGGGCTTCGCGGGTGAAGCCCTCGAACCAATCCGGATCGCGCGCGATGGCGCGGCGCGCCTCGCCCCAGATCGCATCGAAATCCGCCGCCGCCGGAGGATAGAGCGCGGCCAAGGCCGGCGCGCGCTCCGTCAGCACGGCGGCATGGAGCGCGCCGGCGAGCCGCAAGGCGCTTGCATCGCCCGTGCTCCAATCGCGCTTCCAGGCGAACAGCGCGGCGACATCCTCGAAGGAATGCGCGGCGCGGCGCAATAGACCCGCCGTGAACGGCGAGCCGAGCCGATCGCACCATTCGGCCTGTTTCAGAAATCCGCGCACATGATCGAACGACATGCGGCGCATGGGGACCCCAAGCGCCGCCGCCGTCAATCTTGACGCACACAATCAACCCCAGAGTTTAGGCAACCCGAGAGTTCAGGCCGCGCGCTCCACGCACATGGCGATGCCTTCGCCGCCGCCGATGCAAAGCGCGGCGACGCCGCGCGTCTTGCCGCGCGCCTCCATCGCGGCGATCAGCGTGACGAGCACGCGCGCGCCGGAAGCCCCGATCGGGTGGCCGAGCGCGCAGGCGCCGCCGTTCACGTTGATCTTGTCGTGCGAGAGGCCGAGCTCCTTCATCGCGATCATCGGCACCACGGCGAACGCCTCGTTGATTTCCCACAATTCCACATCGTCCGCCTTCCAGCCGGCGCGCGCGAGCGCCTTCTGAATGGCCGGCACGGGCGCGGTGGTGAAATAGGCCGGCTCATGCGCGTGCGCGGCGGTGGAGACGATCCGCGCCAGCGGCTTTGCGCCCTTCTCCTTCGCGGCGCCGGCGCGCATCAGCACCAAGGCCGCCGCGCCGTCCGAGATCGCGGAGGCATTCGCGGCGGTGACGGTGCCGTCCTTGTTGAAGGCGGGCTTGAGCGAGGGAATCTTTTCCGGCTTGGCGATGCGCGGCAGCTCATCTTCGCTCACAGCGCCCTTCTTCGTCTCGATGGCGACGATCTCGCGCGTGAACCGACCTTCCTTGGTGGCGGCCTGGGCGCGCGCCAGCGTTTCGAGCGCGTAGGCGTCCTGCGCCTCGCGCGTGAACTGATATTCCTTGGCGATCATGTCGGCATAGACGCCCATCGCCTTGTTCTCATAGGCGTCCTCAAGGCCGTCCTGCGCCATGTGGTCGAGCACTTTGTCGTGGCCGTATTTGAAGCCGGTGCGATAGCGCGGCAGCAGGAACGGCGCGTTGGTCATGCTTTCCATGCCGCCCGCGACGATCACATCGGCTTCGCCGGTGAGGATGGCTTGGCGCGCCTGCGCCACCGCCTGCATGCCCGAGCCGCACATTTTCGAGAGCGTCGTGGCTTGGACGGAATTGGGCAGGCCCGCATTGATCACGGCCTGCCGCGCCGGCGCCTGACCTTGACCCGCCATCAAGCAATTGCCCATCAGCGCCTGATCGATCACCGCGCCGTCGAGGCCGCTTTCAGCCACCGCCGCCTTGATCGCGGCCGAACCCAGCGCGTGCGCCGAAACGCCGGCGAGATCGCCCAGAAGGCCGCCCATCGGCGTGCGCGCCATGCCGACAACAACAACGTCGTTCATCGCTTCTTCCTTTCAGCTCTTATTGCGCAGCACCATGAGCGTGGACGTGCCGTGCGCAAGCAATTTTCCGCGCGTGTCGGTGATTTTCGCGTCGGCGGTGATGATGGTGCGCCCCTCGGCGACGACGCGCCCTTCGGCCCGCACCAGCCCGGAATCGGGATGGATCGCGCGCACGAAATTCACCTTGGTCTCGATCGTCACATAGCCTACGCCCGCCGGGAGCGTGGTGTGCGCGGCGCAACCGGTCGCGCTGTCGATCAGCGTCAGCGCCCAGCCGCCATGAACGAGCCCGAGCGGGTTTAGAAGGCCCTCGAAGGGCTCGCCTTCGAACGCGGCGAAGCCGCGCTCCACCTCGGCCAGCTTGAAATTCATCGTGCGCCCAATATTGGGCGCGCCGCCGCCCGAAAGGGCGAGCCGCATGGCGGACAGTCCGTCCATCTCCAGAAGATTGGGACGGGGGGAAGCGATTGTTTCGGCGGCGGGACTGGTCACGGCATGCGGCCTTTTCATGTACGTACAACTAATGTATTTGCAGGTAACATCCCGCCATGACAGCGTCAACGCCCCTCGACCAACCGCCGCGCCCGCCTGGACCGCAGGTTGAAGATTGCCTCTGCTTTGGCGCGCGCCTCGCCGCCCGGCGGCTTACTGATTTCTACGATGCCCGGCTTAGCCCCTTCGGGCTCAACCTGCCGCAATTCGGGCTGATGGCGGCCATCGCCTCGGAGCGCGAAGCCTCCATCTCGCGCATCGCCCAGCGGCTTGAGCTCGATCCGTCCACGCTGTCGCGGACCTTGCGGCCCTTGGAGACAAGCGGCCTCATCGAAATCTTCGCCGATCCGTCCAATCTGCGCGTGCGCCGCGTGCGCTTGACCAAGGACGGCCGCGCGCAAGTGCGCCGCGCCGCCGAAGCCTGGACCAAGGCGCAAGCCGACGCCTCGCGAATCGTCTCTCCGGAGCTGATGGCGGCGCTGGTGAAGGCGAGCGAACAGCTCGTGCCGTAAGCGCGCCTCAGGCGCCGACGAAGGCCAGCACTTGCGTCAAGATTTCCGGATCCTGCGCGATCAGGCGATGGCCTAATCCATCCGTGATCAATGTTTGCGCGCGCGGCCAGCGATCGGCGAGGCGCTGGGCGTTCTCGGGCGGGCATTTCTCATCGTCGAGCGAATGAACCATCAGCGCTTCGGCGCGCATCGCGGCCGCGGCCTCGAGATAATCGAAATCGTGGAAACGGCGTCCGGTTCGCTCTTGATAAAGCGCGGCGGCGGCGTCGAAAATCTCCGGCGGAATTTCATCGGCCCAGCGCCGACGCGCCAGCTTCTCATCCGGCAGCGGCGAGGCGATCAGTACGACGCGCTCGATGTGAAGCCCATCATGCATCGCCGCCGTGCTCGCCGGGCAGCCGAACGAATGCGCCACGAGCGCATCGATGGGTTGAAACGCCTCCGCCACGGCGCGCACGCCCGCGCGCGCGCTGGCGATTGTCGCCTCCTCCGCCGGCGAAACGCCATGGCCGGGCAGATCGAGCACGACGATGGCGCGGCCGATCCCGGCGCATAGATCGATGAGCGGACCCCACAGGGCGTTGTCGTCCTCCCAGCCATGCACGAGCAGCACGGCGGGCCCTTCGCCCAGGCGCCACGCTTGCACCGGACCGAACGGCGTTTCGACCAGCATATCCTGCGCATCATAGAGCGCGGGCGCCACGCGCGGCGTCACGCGCCTGCGCGCGCGCGTCATCATGGCAAGCGCCTCCTCGGCGCTGAGCGTGCTCATGTGCGCGCCTCGATGAAGGCGACGACCTGCTCGATGATGTCCGGCGAGCGCGTGATGGCGCGATGGCCCAAGCCTTCGGTGAAAAGCGTTTGCGCGCCGGGCCAAGCCGCTGCGAGCCGCATCGAGGCGTCCACGCGCCATAATTCATCATTGCGGCAATGCACGAAGAGCGCGCGCGCGCTCTGTCTTTGCGCCACCTTTTCAGGATCGATCGGAAACTCGGCCGCGCGCTTGGCCCTGCGCTCATCGTTCAGGGCGAGCAAGCGCGTCTGCACGGCCGGGGGCAATTTCGGATTGGGCGTGCGCGGCTGGATGAGATCGGGCCGCGTCGGCAAGGGCGGCGCGATCGAGACGAAGGTTTCGAGTTTCAGCCCGCGATCGAGGGCGGTCAGCACGCCCGACACGCCCATCGAGTGCGCGACCGCCGCATCAATTGGCCCAAGAGCATCGGCGACCGCGCACAGCGCTTCGCCCCAGATGCTAATTGAAGGATCGTCCGCTTCCGAAAGGCCATGGCCGGGCAGATCGAGCGTGACGATGGCGCGCCCGCGCGCGCGCAGCGCATCGATCAGCCGCGCCCAAACAACGTGGTCGTCCTCCCAGCCATGCACGAGCAGCGTGGCGGGCCCCGCGCCAAGGCGCCACGCGGCGACCGCGCCGGCGCTGGTGGGGATGTCGCGGCGGGGCACGTCTCGCAATTGCGCCGCGAGACGCGGGCTCTCGCGGCGCTTGGGCTTAACGCCGCGCGCGCTCAGCTTGCGCGCCAGCGCTTCGATGTCCTCGTCGCTCAATTCCTGCATCGACACCCTCGCGCGCCCTCTTAACCCGGAGCGGTCGCGGCGATCCAGCCGCCGCCGAGGACGCGCGCGCCTTCCGTATCGTAAAACACCGCCGCCTGACCGGGCGCGACGCCTTCTTCGGGTTCGTCGAGTCGAACGCGTCCCTCACCGTCAACGCAGCCAGGCACGGGCGCGCGCGTGGAGCGCACGCGCACACGCACGCGGCGCGCCGCGTCGAGCGGTTCGCCCAGCCAATTCATGTCCTTCACGATGATCGCGCGCACTGAAAGGGCCTCGCGCGGGCCGACGATCACGGTCTTATTGGCGGCGTCCAGCTTCACCACGAACAAGGGATCGCCAGCGGCGATTCCAAGGCCGCGCCTTTGGCCAACGGTGTAATTGATGATGCCGGCATGACGGCCGAGCACGCGCCCATCGACATGCACGATGTCGCCCGGCGCGACCGCGCCCGGGCGCAGCTTCTCCACCACCGCCTGATATTTGCCGGACGGCACGAAGCAGATGTCCTGGCTGTCGGGCTTGGCGGCGACCGAAAGACCGAAACGCTGCGCAAGCGCGCGCACCGCGGGCTTTTCCAGGCCGCCGAGCGGGAAGCGCAGGAAATCGAGCTGTTCGGCCGTGGTCGCGAACAGGAAATAGGATTGATCGCGGTCGGGATCGATCGCGCGATGCAATTCCGGCCCATGCGGGCCGACAAGACGGCGCACATAATGGCCGGTGGCGAGACAATCGGCGCCGATATCCTTCGCCAAGGCCATCAGGTCCGCGAACTTCACCGATTGATTGCAGCGCACGCACGGGATCGGCGTGGCGCCGGCCAGATACGTGTCGGCGAAATCCTCCATCACGGCGGTGCGGAAGCGGCTTTCGTAATCGAGCACGTAATGGGGAATGCCGAGCCGATCGGCGACGCGGCGCGCATCGTGAATGTCCTGGCCCGCGCAACAGGCGCCGGGCTTGTTCACCGCCGCGCCGTGATCGTAGAGCTGCAACGTCACGCCGACGACGTCGTAGCCCTCCTCCTTGAGGAGCGCGGCCACCACGGAAGAATCGACGCCGCCCGACATCGCCGCCACAACGCGTGTTTCGCCGGGGGGCTTGGGCAGGCCCAAGGAATTGAAAAGGCGCGCGCGCGCGCCAAGGGCGGTTTGATCGGTCATGGGCTCCTCCCTCCGGGGTCAAGGCCCGGAGCGACGATTGCGCCGCTCACATAGCGCGCGCGGCGGCCTAATCCAGATAATTCGCCAGGGAGAGCTGCGAAATATCGGCGAACGTCTTGGCCGTGGCCTCGTATTGCACCAGCAGCGTGTTGATCTGGATCGAAAGCTGGGCCGCGTCCGCGTCGGTCTGCTCGCCCACCTCCTTGAGGAGCAGGTTGGAGCGGTTGGTGAGGCGGGTGCGCTCGTCCGTGATACGCTTTTCCAGCTGTCCCGCCCGGCTTTCCGCCCGCGTCAGCGTTTCCCGCGCCGTGTCCAATTGCTGCGCGAAATCCTGCAATTGCGTGCGCAGGGCGGCGTTGATGGAATCCGGCGGCGAGGGGCCCCAGGAATCGATCAGCAATTTGAACTGCCGCAGGGTTTCGAACAGGTCCGTGGCCAGTTCGGAAGCCTTGTCCGCCAGCGCGATCTGCGCGCCCGGCCCCAATTCGAGAACTTGCGGCCGCTCGGCCTCCTCAAAAATGTCGTCCGGGCCGGTCGCGGCGATCAATTCCTCAAGCGACTGGATGATCACCGGGCTGCCCGTCAAACGCTCGCCCGCGAACAAGGGCTGGCCGTTCCAGGTTTCGTTGAGCGAAGAGACGATGCTGGAAAAGGCGACGGTGAGCTCGGTCGACAAGGCGTCGACGCTATCGCTGCTGATGGCGTCGCGGATGGATTGGGCGAGATCGAACGCCGCCGTCGCGCCTTGTCCGAGCGCGACGGCTTGGACGCCGAAGCGCGATTCGAATTGCGCGGCGGCGTTGGCCCGCGAATCCGTCAGCTGAAGCAGGCCCTGCGTGTTGAGCAGGCGCGCGGCCCCGACGCCATAGCCCGCAAGCTCGTTCGATTTGTAGCCGGAGGCCACCTGCCGCTGGAGATCGGTGAGATCGCGTGTGATGCGCGCCACGTCGAGCTGGGCCTGTGTGTTGAAGCGGAGCGTTTGGAGTGTCGATCCCATGATCAGCGTCCGATCGAGAGCAGAATGTCGAGCATGTCTTGCGCGGCCTGAATGACGCGCGCGGCGGCGGCGTAGGAATTCTGATAGGCGGTCATGCGCAGCAATTCATCGTCTATGGTGACGCCTTCGACCTGCGCGCGCCGATCGATCGCCGCCGCCGACACCGCCGCGGCGCCGCGCGCGGCGTTGTTGGCGTCGTTCGCGAGCCGGCCCGCCACGCCGCCAAGGCGCGACGAATAAAGGCCGAGCGTCGTCGATTGCGCGGACAAGGCGCCCGCCGCCTCGAAGGCGTAGGTGGTGTCGCGCACGGCGGAGAGCCGCGCCGCGCCGCGATTGTCGCCAAGTTCGATGATCCGATCGCCGAGCGCGGTGTCAACGAGATCCGGCGAACCGACCGCGAGGCGATCGGGATCGTTCAAGATCGCGCTCGTCACGCCGGTTTCGAATGCACGTCCGCCCGTGGCCGCCGCGGTGAGACCGAAGAGACCGCTGAAGGACACGCCCGTGCCGCCGCGCTCCGTCGTGTCGCTGGTGATGGTGGTTTCAAAGCCGGCGCGCGGCGTCATCGTCAAACGTCCGTCCGTTCCGAGCGCGAAGGTCGCGTATTCGCCCACGCCCGTGCCGGTGGCGTTGAGGGCGGTTATGAGATCGTCCAAGCTGCCGGCGGCCATCCCGGCGGTGATGGTCAGCGTGCGTTCGGCGGTGAAGCGGCCGTTTGCGTCGCGCACCAGAAAAGTAAGCGCGCCATCCTGCGCGAAGCCGTGTGCGTCGGCGCCCTCAAGGCCGGTATCGAAGAAGAGCGGCGACGGCCTTCCGACAATATCGTTGAGGCCGAAGAAATGGGAGAAGCCCCTGCCCGCGCGGTCGCTCTCGGCGCCCTCCACATCCTGAACGACGAGGCCGCCGCCATTGCTCACGCTGAGCGAGAGAACGCCGTCCGTGAAACTCGCCGCGCCCGCCGGCGTCACATCGCCGAGCGCGCTGTTGAGCGCGGCGGTCAGCGCATCGATATCGCCGGCCGCGAAACTGTAAGGCCCGGCCGGCGCCTCGCCGGTGATTTGGCCGGCATCGAAATCGATCAACAAGCGCTGCACGAGGTCGCCGTCGGAATCGACGACGGCGAGCCGCGCCTGTCCGGTGAAATTGAGCGCGTCCGCGCCCAGGAGCCCGGTCTGGCGCCCGGTGAGCGTGCTCACGGCGGGCGTCGAGGAATTTTGATTGTGCGCCTCGTTCAGCTTGTCCGCCAGCGCGCCGGCGAAGCCGCCCAGCGCCTCGGCGATGGCGGGCAGGTCGACATCGCGCGCCTGCAGCAGGCCGGCGATCTCGCCGCCAAGAATGTAAGGCTCCAAATTCGCGGCCGCGCCCAGATGCGCGTTGAAGGAAATGACGCCGTGCGTGGCGAAAGCGGCGCCGCTTGGCGTGTAGGACAATTGCGCCGCCTCCGCGCCCACCAGCAACGCCCCGCCGCTGGTGCGCAGGATCACGCCGCCATCGTTGACGCCTTCCACGCGCACATCGATCAGCTTCGCGATCTGATCGATCAGAGCGCCTTGTGTGTTCTCCACGCCCGACGCATCGCCGCCGGCGCGCATCGTGAAGCGAATCTCGTCGTTCAGTTCGGCGACGCGATCGAGCAGGCTTTGCAATTCATTAACGGCGTCGCCGATGCGCTCATCGGCTTCCGCGATCAAGGATTGAATGGAATTGGCGGTCTGTCCCAGCACATTGAACGCCGTGCTGATCGCGCTCACCACCTCGTCGCGCACCAGCGTCGAGGACGGATCGACCTGCAATTCGGTCATGCTCGACCATATGTCGTCGATCGCCGAAAACACCGAGGACGCGCTGTTGGGATCGCCGAAATAGACCTGCGCCCGCGCCAAGAGCGTGGAGCGCGCGCTTGCGGCGCCATTATTGGCCTCGGCGATATAGGCGGCGGTGGCGAGGAATTTGTCGGCGGCGCGGCGCACGGCCGACACCTCGACCCCCGCGCCCGCGCCCAGATAATTCAGCGGCGAGAGCGTGATCTCGGTGCGCACATAGCCGGCGGTGTTGGCGTTCGCGATGTTCTGCGACGCCACGCGCATGCCGGTCTGGCTGGCCTGGAGCCCGGACAGGCCCGCCGCGAAGATGGAGCCGATGCTCATGGCCGCCGCGCCCGGCAGAATCCGCCCGGCGCCCGGCACTTTCCGCCCAGCGCGGGCCGCTGGCGAGAGCGCCCCGATTCCGCACTAAAGAGCAAATAAAACAAAGCCTTGACCTCAGAAGCGCGCCGCGCCCGCCGCCATGAAGGCGCGTGCGCATTCATCATGTTCGCAAGGCTGAGGCCAAAGCCGACACGCGCCGTCCCAAGCACGCGGCCGCTCGGCAGAAATTGCTCGCCGCGCGGCGCCAAAACTGCCGGGGCGCAAGGCGCAAGACAGCGGGCCCTGGCACAAAGAGTTTGTTTTTGCTCGCTTTTCTTATGGTTAAGGCTGTGGCCCGGCGTTTGCTCCATGGACGCCGCGCGGCGTGCGGCCGCGTCAAGGATGTGTTGATGGCCTTTGCGCTCGACCCGCTGATCGACGTTGCGCCCCCGCCTTCCGTCCGGCCCCAAGGGCCTCGGGCGACGCAGGAGAGCGCCGACGACGCCGCGCGCTTCGCCGCCCACCTTGAGGACGCCCAGCCGCCCACGGCGGAGGCGCCGCCCGCGGACGAACAGAAGGAGGCCAATTCCGGCGAGGTCACGCCCCAGCCGCAGGATTCGGCCAAGCCTTCAACGGCGCCGCCGTCGGTCGCGCCCGCCGCGATCCCGGCCACGCCGGAGGCGCCGGCCTTCGCGCTGCAATTGCTGATGGCCCAACAGGCGCAGCCCACACCAGGCGAGGCGGCGCCCCCCGCTCAGCCGCCGCCGCAGCAAGCGGCGCTGAATGTCGTGGTTGGCCAGACCAAGCCGGCGCCCGAGCAGAAACCGGAGCAAAAGCCCTCGGGACCGGCCAAGGTCACGCAAAAGAACGCGTCGGCGATTCCGAGCGATGTCACCACCTTGAAACCGGTCGAGACGCAGACGCAGACGCCGACGCCGGCGACATCAAGCGAGGCCGCGTCCAGCGCGGGTGAGCAAAGTGTGACGCAGAGCGGGACGCCGCAAACACCCGCCATCGCCTCCTTGGTTCAGGAACCGATCGCGACGACCACGCCGATCGCCCAAACGCAGGCGAACGCCAGCGCGTCGCCGATCGACACGGCCGCGCCCGAACCGGCAGCGGCGGCGAACGCGGTCAATCCCGACGCGCCGCGCGGCAAGACGGAAGCGCCGGGCGCGCCGCTCAATCTGACGCCCAATCCCGCCCCGCAAAGCGACGCTCAAGCGCCGCAGCCGCAACCGGCGAACGCCGCGCCGAATCCGCAGGCCGGCAAGACGCGCACGGACGCCGGCCAAAGCGCGAGCGCGCCGGCCGCCGCGTCTCAAACAGCCCAGCAAACGCAAGCAAACACGCCCAGCGCGCCGCTTCAGCCGATCGCGGAGATGCAAGACGGCGCCGTCGACTCCGCGGGAAGCACGGAGGCCGCGCGCGCGCCGCCCCCGCATGCGCAGATCACGCGCGAAATCGTCCGCCGCGCCGCCAATGGCGCGACGCAATTCGAGGTGCGTCTCGATCCGCCCGAACTTGGACGCGTGGAGGTGAAGCTGGAGGTCGGCCGCGATCAGCGCGTCAGCGCGACCATCTCCGCCGATACGCCGCAAGCGTTGACCGAACTTGTGCGGGCCGCGCGCGATATCGAGCAGGCGCTCCAATCGGCGGGACTTGAGGTCCGCGAAGACGGATTGAACTTCGATCTGGCGCAGCAGCGCCAAGGTCAGGAGCGCGCTGAGCGCGAACCGGCGGCCCGCGTCGCCGTAACCGAAGCGGGTGAGGAAACCGCGCCCCGGCAAGGCGCGCGGCCGATCGGACTTGAACGCTGGCGCGGCGTACGCGTCGACCTTGTGGCCTAAGCGGAGCGAGCATGGTTGACGCAATCACCGCGACGACTGCGCAGACGAACGCCAGCGCGCGCACCACGTTGGCGGACAATTTCGACACGTTCCTGACGCTTCTGACGGCGCAGCTGGAAAATCAAGATCCGCTGGCGCCCATGGATTCCACGCAATTCACGCAGCAATTGGTGCAATTCAGCCAGGTCGAGCAGCAGATCAAGACGAACGAGCAACTCGAATCCATGCTGGCTGCGACGAAGGCCGCCAATACGGGCGCGGCGCTTTCCTATCTTGGCCGCACGGCGATCCTGGACAGCAGCGTGACGGCGCTACAGGACGGCAAGGCGACCTGGAGCTACGGCCTCAATGAAAGCGCCGACAGTGTCACCATAGAGGTGCGCAACGCGCAGGGCGTGACGGTTTATTCCGCCAACGGCGATAAGGCGCAGGGCTCGCACCTTTTCGAATGGGATGGAAAGAACAATTCCGGCGTCGTGCAGCCGAACGGCGCCTATCGCCTCGTCGTCACCGCGAAGAATGACGATGGAAATTCGATCTCGCCCGTGATTTCCACGCGCGAGACGATCATCGGCGTCGATCTCGCTTCGGAAAATCCGGCGGTGCTGACGCCGTCTGGTCAATACGATCTTAGCATCATCCGCGCTATTCTCGACAATTAGAACGGCTTTTAATCGGCGCCTTAGAATCAGGCGTCACATCGCGCAGAAGCGCTCCGCACACCAGATCAACGAGCACGGCGCATGCCGTGCGTGCAGGAGCTTTTGTCATGTCGATCTATACGGCGTTGCGCGCCGGCGTTTCGGGGCTTTCCGCCAATTCGAGCGCCATGGCGATCATTTCCGACAACATCGCCAACGTGAACACGGTTGGCTATAAACGCGGCTCGGTCGATTTTTCCGCGCTGGTGAACGCGCAAAACTCGAACACGACCTACAATGCGGGCGGCGTCCTGCCGACGACGCGGAACAATATCAGCCTTCAGGGCTCGCTCGAGCAATCGCGCTCCACCACGGATTTCGCGATCTCCGGCGACGGCTTCTTCATCGTCTCGCAAAATTCAGGACAGC
This sequence comes from uncultured Caulobacteraceae bacterium, assembly GCA_964563395.1. GTDB lineage: Bacteria > Pseudomonadota > Alphaproteobacteria > Caulobacterales > Aquidulcibacteraceae > JBEVOS01. The sequence continues at coordinate 2,655 of CAZLWK010000021.1, read as the reverse complement.
TCACCGATGGCGGCAGCGTTCTGTTCACGCGCGCCGGATCTTTCATCGTGGACGCGCAAGGCTACATGGTGAACGCGCAGGGCTTCTATCTGCAGGCCTGGCCGGTGAATGGCGATGGCAGCGTCGTCTCCTCCCCCACCAGCCTTTCGGCGATCGAGCCGGTGAACATCGCGGGCGTCGGCGGCCTTGCCGAACCGACCGGCAATGTCTCCATCAACGCCAACCTCAATTCCGGCCAAGCCAATTACGATCCGCTGACGCAAGGCGCTTATGATGTCGGCGACATGGCGACCGGCGCGATCACGCCGCACTTTGAATCCTCGCTCGAAGTGTTCGACAGTCTGGGCGCGCCGCGCACGATCGCCTTCGGCTTCCTGAAGACCGACGCCAACACCTGGCAGGTCGAGGTCTATGCCCGCCCCGCGACGAACGCGCCCACCAATGCGGGCGGCCTTCTGGCCGACGGCGAAATCACCTTCAACACGGACGGCACGGTCAACACCGTGACGGGATCGATCGGATCGACCTTCACGATCGATTGGGCGACCTCCACCGGCGCGGCCGATCAGGATCTCGATATCGACCTCATCAGCGGCATGACGCAATTCGCCAACAATTTCGGCGTCACCAGCGTCACCGCGGACGGCGTGCCGCCGGGCGATCTTGTCGGGCTATCGCTGGAAGGCGACGGCATGCTGACGGCGCAATTCTCCAATGGCCGCTCGCGCGCGCTTTATCAGGTGCCGCTGGCGACCTTCCTCAATCCGAACGGCCTGCAGGCGGACGCCGGCGGCTCGTTCCGCACCACGCTGAAATCCGGCCTCTACAATATCAACGCCGCCAATGCCGGCGGCGCGGGCCGCATCCAATCGGGCGCGCTGGAAGCTTCCAACGTGGACCTCGCGGCGGAATTCACGAACCTGATCACCACGCAGCGCGCGTATTCCGCTTCGTCGCGCATCATCACGACGGCGGACGAAATGCTGGAGGAGCTGCTGCGCATCAAGCGCTAGACGCTCGCGGCCCGGCGCGCGTGAGATGAGGCGCGCGCCGGCCTTGTGGAAATTTCGGCGCACAAATGACGCAGGCATAGCGCAGTAAGAACTTGGCAACAGAATCGGCTGTATTGTTTTGATACGGCCCTATACCCAAGTTTAACCGCTGCACTTAGCCGTTTCTTTAGGTCCTTGGCGTATGCTCCTCGATAAGACCGAGGAGTGAGGCGCTATGCAGAAGCAACGCCGGTATGATGGGGTCGTGATGGGTCCGGACGGGAACCCGCTCACGCTGGATGATCTTCCGCCCGCGCACACCACGCGCTGGGTGATCCGCCGCAAGGCGGAAGTCGTCGCCGCGGTTCGCGGCGGCCTCTTGTCCCTTGAGGATGCGTGCGCCCGCTATGGGCTCACGACGGAAGAATTCGAAAGCTGGCGCAAGGCGATCGAGAAGCACGGCCTGCAAGGGCTGCGCACGACGCGTCTGCAGCATTATCGCGCGCCCGCCCAGGTTCAGTAATCTCCCCTTTCATCCCTGAGGAAACGGCCTCCGCCGCATGGCGGGGGCCGTTTTCGTTTCCGCGCCATTTACACTTGGTTCACCCGAACCAGGAATTTTCTGCCCACCGGCTGATTTTGCCGACCTCGTGGGGCGCGCTTTATCGTGAATGGGTTGACCAACTTGCTGCTGAAGGCGGGTCCCACGCGCCTGTTCGCGGCTTTGGGCATCACCGCGCTGATCGCGGCCGCCCTCTTCGCCTTGATTTTCCGCGTCGGCGGCGAGGAAAAAGCGCTCCTGTTCTCCGGAATCGATCTCAGCGAAGCCGGAGAGATCAGCGCCGAACTCGACACCGCCGGCATTCCCTACGATCTGCGCGGGGATGGATCGGCCATCTATGTGCCGCGCAGCGAGGTCCTGTCGGCGCGGCTGATGCTGTCCGAACGCGGCCTGCCCTCGCGCGGCTCGATCGGCTACGAAATCTTCGACAATCCCGACGCGCTCGGCCAAACGCAGTTTCAGCAAAACATCAATCGCCTGCGCGCGTTGGAAGGCGAATTGGCGCGCACCATCGCCTCGCTGGACGGCGTGGAGAGCACGCGCGTCCATCTCGTGCTGCCCGAACGCCAGCTGTTCGCGCGCGAGCAGCAGCAGCCTTCCGCCTCCATCGTGATCAAGCTCAAGCGCGATCCGTTGACGCCTGGCCAGGTGCGCGCCGTGCGCAATCTGGTGGCCAGCGCGACGCCGGGTCTCACGGCCAACCGCGTCACCATTCTCGATGAAACCGGACGCTTGCTTGCCGCTGCGTCGGGCGAGGGCGTGGAGGCGGTGGGGGAAGGCGTCGATGCGCGCCAGGCTGCGCAGGAGGAGCGCATCCGAAACACCGTGACCGACATCGTGGAAGGCATTGTCGGCCCCGGCAATGCGCGCGTGCAAGTGACGGCGGACATGGATTTCAGCCGCGTGACCGAAACGCAGGATCGTTTCGATCCCGAAGGCCGCGTGGCGCGCTCCACCTCCACGAGCGAGGATGAATCGACGGGCGGCGCGGGCCGCGGCGGCGGCGCCACCGCGTCCGCGAACGTGCCCGACGGCGCGGCGGCCGCCGGCGGCGCGGGCGCGGCGGGCCCCTCCTCCACGCGCAGCAGCGAAACCGTGAAC
>CAZLWK010000020.1:0-63201 GCA_964563395.1 uncultured Caulobacteraceae bacterium | reverse complement strand
CCCGATCCGGAGCTGCGGGCCATTCGGACCGCGATTCACGCCCTTTCCGGCACAGAAACGACCGCCCCCGCCATTGACCGGGACGCCCTCAGCCGCCATCTGCAGGCCTCTGGGGAAGAGCGCGCCGCGGCGCGCCTTTCGCGTTGGCCCAAGCTCAAGATCCTCGGCGAGGATGCGGCGGCGGTCGAAGCGCAATGGGTGGCGCGAATGACTCTCGAAGTCATTCTGCCGTCCATCCAAGAGGAATTGGCCGCGCTGCGCCCCCGGGCCGACGCCGGCGACGGAGAAGCGTTCGCCCTGTTCCAGGCGCTTAGCCGGGAGGCGCGAGCGCTCAAGGCAGGGGCCCTGGACGCTGGCGCGTCCGACGATGCAGATGAAAAGGTCGCGTGACGGCCGAGTAACGGAATCGAGATCACTTTGAAGAAGCGCCCGCAGTCGGAGACGACCAAGCCGATGAGCAAAGACGACGCCCAAGTCGAAGAGAAGGAGGCCCCGGACGGGCCGATCCTCGACCTGTCCGACGCCGCCGTGAAGAAGATGATCAAGCTCGCCAAGGCGCGCGGCTTCGTCACGCATGAGGAATTGAACAAGGTCCTGCCAAGCGAGGAATTCACTTCCGAGCAGATCGAGGACACGATGGCGATGCTGTCCGAAATGGGCATCAACGTCGTCGACAATGAAGAAGAGGCCGCCGAGGCCGAGGAAGAAACCGGCGCGACCAGCGGGCGCGCCGTCGCCACGCGCGACGACGGCAAGCCGCCCGTCACCAACGCCCGCGAAGACGCCGACCGCACGGACGATCCCGTGCGCATGTATCTGCGCGAAATGGGCTCGGTGGAGCTGCTGTCCCGCGAAGGCGAAATCGCCATCGCCAAGCGCATCGAGGCCGGCCGCGACGCGATGATCCGCGGCCTCTGCGAAAGCCCGCTCACCTTCGAAGCGATCATGGTGTGGCGCGACGAATTGCGCGCCCAACAAATTCTCCTGCGCGACATCATCGATCTCGAAGCCACCTATGGCGCCGAAACGGGCGCGCCGCTGCCGACCGCCGGCATGCCCGGCGAGGACGGCGATGAGGAAAAGGATCCAGGCGAAGCCGCCGCCGAGAGCGACAGCGACAGCGAATTTGACGATGAGGCCGCCATCTCCATGTCGGCCATGGAGGCGGAGCTCAAGGAAGGCGTGATGGCCACGCTCGACGCCATCGCCGCCTCGTTCGAGGAATTCCGCAAACTTCAGGACAAGCGCATCGAATGGCGCCTCAAGGGCAAATCCCTGCCCGAGGCGCAGGCCAAGGCCTATGAGGACGCGCAGAACAAGATTATCGAGGAGCTGAAGAAGCTCAAGCTCAACAACGCGCGCATCGAGAGCCTCGTTGAGCAGCTCTACGCGATCAATCGCAAGCTGGTGGCGCTCGAAGGGCGCCTGATGCGGCTTGCCGAATCGAACGGCGTGCCGCGCCTGCATTTCCTGGAAGCCTATCAAGGCAGCGAGCTCGATCCGAAATGGGTCGACAAGGTCGCCGCGCGCTCGAAGCAATGGGCAGGCTTCGTCGATTCCGAACGCGATCAAATTGTCGATCTGCGCAGCGAGATCGGCGTGCTCGCGCAGGAAACGGGCGTGCCGATCGACGAATATCGCCGCATCGTGCACGCCGTGCAGAAAGGCGAACGCGAGGCGCGCCAGGCCAAGAAGGAGATGGTCGAAGCGAACCTTCGGCTCGTCATCTCCATCGCCAAGAAATACACCAATCGCGGCCTGCAATTCCTGGATCTCATCCAGGAGGGCAATATCGGCCTCATGAAGGCGGTCGATAAGTTCGAGTATCGGCGCGGCTATAAATTCTCCACCTACGCCACGTGGTGGATCAGGCAGGCCATCACGCGTTCGATCGCGGACCAGGCGCGCACGATCCGCATTCCGGTGCACATGATCGAAACGATCAACAAGCTGGTGCGCACGTCGCGCCAGATGCTGCACGAGATCGGCCGGGAGCCGACGCCGGAAGAGCTCGCCGAAAAGCTCGGCCTGCCGCTCGAAAAAGTGCGCAAGGTGATGAAGATCGCCAAGGAGCCGATCTCGCTCGAAACGCCGATCGGCGACGAGGAGGATTCGCATCTCGGCGATTTCATCGAGGACAAGACCGCGATCCTGCCGGTCGACGCGGCGATTCAATCGAATCTCCGCGAGACGACGACGCGCGTGCTCGCCTCGCTCACGCCGCGCGAGGAACGCGTACTGCGCATGCGCTTCGGCATCGGCATGAACACCGACCACACGCTGGAAGAGGTTGGCCAGCAATTCAGCGTCACGCGCGAACGCATCCGCCAGATCGAGGCCAAGGCGCTGCGCAAGCTGAAGCACCCGAGCCGGTCAAGGAAGCTGCGGAGCTTTTTGGATAATTGAGGCCGTTGGCGGCAATGCCCCACCCCATTCGAATCGGCGTCGGCGGCTGGACCTTCGAGCCATGGAACGAGACTTTTTATCCGCCGAAGCTGTCGGCGAAAAAGCAGCTCGCCTACATGGCCGAGAAGCTCACTGCCGTTGAGGTGAACGGCACCTTCTATCGCACGCAAACGCCGGCGACCTTCGCGAAATGGGCCAGCGAAACGCCCGATGGATTCATGTTCGCGCTGAAAGCGCATCGCGTCGCCACGAGCCGCAAAACCGCGCCGGAAATGCAAGATTCCATCAATTGGTTTCTCGGCAGCGGCGTGACCGCGCTGGGCGCAAAGCTCGGCCCGATCAATTGGCAATTCCATCCCTCCAAGAAATTCGACCCCAACTATTTCGACGCCTTCTTCGGCCTCTTGCCGAAGGAGAAGGATGGCGCGCCGCTGCGCCACGCGATCGAAGTGCGCCATGAGAGCTTCAACACGCCGGCCTTCGCCGATCTCTTGCGCAAGCACGGCCATGCGCTGATCAGCGCGGATGATCCCGATTGGGAGACGCCCGATGTCGAAACCGCCGCCTTCGCTTATGCGCGCCTCCAGCGCACGGACGCCAAGAACAAGCTCGGCTATCCGCCCAAGGCGCTTGATCAATGGGCGGCGACCTTCAAGACCTGGGCGAAGAAGCGCGATGTGTTCGCGTTCGTGATTTCCGGCGCCAAGGAGCGCAATCCCGCGGCCGCGATGGCGCTGATCGAGCGGCTCTGAGCGAGATCAAGACGGCGCGCCTCGACTTGCGCTAAGCTGCCTCAAAAGAGGAGGCGCGCATGGGCAATCGTCTGGCGGGTAAAGTCGCGATCATCACGGGCGCGGCCATGGGCATAGGAGCGGCCGCGGCGCGGCGCATGGCCGAGGAAGGCGCGCGCATCGCCGTGCTCGATCTCGACGCCGCCAAGGGCGAGGCGCTGGCGGGCGCGCTCTCCGGCGCGCGCTTTTGGCGCTGCGACGTGACCAAGGAAGCGGAGGTGAGCCGCGTCTTCGCCGAGGTTGAAGCCGCCTTCGGGCGCATCGACGTGCTCGTGAACAATGCCGGCATTTCCGGGACGTCAAAGCCCACGCATGAAGTGACCGAAGCAGAATGGGATTTCGTGCAAGGCGTGAACGTGAAGGGCGTTTTCTTCTGCACCAAGCACGCCGTGCCGGCCATGAAGCGGGCAGGCGGCGGCTCGATCATCAATCTTTCGTCGATCTATGGCCTTATCGGCGCGCCGGACAATCCGCCCTATCACGCCTCCAAGGGCGCCGTGCGCCTGATGGCCAAGACAGACGCCATGATTTACGCGCCGGACAAAATCCGCGTGAACTCGGTGCATCCCGGCTTCATCCGCACGCCCCTGCTCGAAAAAGGCCTCAGTGAAAGCGGCGATATGGAAGGCGCCATTGAAGCGGCCGCCGCGCTGCATCCGCTCGGCCATATCGGCGAGCCGGACGATATCGCCTACGGCATCGTCTATCTGGCGTCGGACGAATCCAAATTCGTCACCGGCGCGGAATTGGTGATCGATGGCGGCTATACGGCGCGCTGAGCCCAAGCACGTCAGGAATAATTGAAACTGACGCTCACGCGCGCGCGCTTGGCGCGATTGGGCGGCACCTCATGGCGCAGGAAACTCTCCCACATGAGAAGCACGCCCGCTTTCGGCGCGACATAAAGGAACGGGCGCGCCTCCTCTGGCGCATCCGCGCGTTTGGGCGGCGCAGCCATCATCATCGGCAGGCGCGGATCCTCGAATTTCAGCGCCGAGGCGCCGGCGGGCGTATCGACATAATAGGTTCCGCTGATGATGCTGCCTGGATGGATGTGGCCTGAATGGGCGCCGCCGGGCGCGAGCACATTCACCCATAGCGCGTTGAGCCGCGGCTTGCGGCGGCCGAGATCGAGATGCAGCGCCTCGGCGAACTGCGCCGCGTGACGATCGAGCGCGCGCTTCAAATCCGAAAACGCGGGATCGCGCGCGGGCAGATCGTCCAGCGACGCGTAGGACGTGTAGCCGTCATAGCCATGCGCCTTGGACCAAGCCTTCCCGGCGCCGTCCTCCCGCGCCAAATCCGCAATGGCCGGCTTCAGCGCGGCGTTAAGCGTCTCGGCCTCCTCCAGCGCCGCTTGGTAAAGCGGAGAGGCAAATAGCATGCGGATATGCGACATGGAGGCTGTTTACGCGTCGCTTCAGGGCGCGCAAGCCCGCTGACGCCCGCCGCACCATCGCCTATAAGGACGCATGACCGACGCCGCCCGCCTCATCGAGCGCTATTACGCCGCCTTCAACGCCAAAGACTGGGAAGGCATGCTCGCCTGCCTGGCGGACGACGTGCGCCATGACGTGAACGAAGGCGCCGAGCGCGGCGGACGCGCCAAGTTCAAGGAGTTTCTGGCGCACATGGATCGCTGCTATGACGAGACCCTGCGCGACATCGTGGTGATGACGCAGCCCGGCGGCGCGCGCGCGGCGGCGGAATTCGTGGTGCATGGCCGCTACAAGGAAACGGATGGCGATCTGCCGCCCGCGCGGGGACAGACCTATGTCCTGCCAGCCGGCGCCTTTTTCGAGGTGAAGGAGGGGCGCATCGCGCGCGTGACCACCTATTACAATTTAAAGAATTGGCTGGCGCAAATTGCATGAGATTGCGCACGACGACGCTTTCGCAGAACGATATCGCCGGGGCGTTGCCCGCGCTCGCGCAGTTGCGCATCGACGTGTTCCGGGATTTTCCCTATCTTTATGACGGCGCGCTCGATTACGAAGAGAGATATCTGTCCACCTTCGCCAAGAGCCGCGATGCGATCATCGTGGCCGCCTATGACGGCGCCGACATCATTGGGTGCGCCACGGCGTCCGCGCTGGACACCAACCACGAAGACCTGATCGCCCCCCTGCGCGTGGCTGGTATCGATCTGGCGAGCACCTATTATTTCGGCGAATCGGTTCTTCGCGCGCCCTATCGCGGTCGCGGAATCGGCCATGCCTTCTTCGATGCGCGCGAAGCGGCGGCGCGGCGACATGGGTACCAGAGGACTTGCTTTTGCGCCGTCGTGCGCGCGCAGGATCATCCGCGCCGCCCGCGCGATTATCAGCCGCTCGATGCGTTCTGGCGCAAGCGCGGCTATGCGCCTGCGCCGGGACTTATCGCGGACTTCTCGTGGAAGGACTTGGACGAAGCCGCTGAGAGCCCCAAGCCGATGCAATTCTGGATGCGCGACTTATGAGGCCGATCAAGATCGCCGCCGCGCAATATCCGATCGAGGAATTGGAGACCTTCGCCGCCTATGCGGCGAAGATCACGCGATGGGTTGAGGACGCAGCGCGCGGCGGGGCGGAAATCTGCGTCTTTCCCGAATATGGCGCGATGGAGCTGACGCGCCTTGCGGGCCGGGAGGTCGCCGCCGATCTGCATCGCTCGATCGCGGCGATGCAGGATGTATTGCCGGAAGCCGATGCGTTGCACGCCGCGCTCGCGAAGCGCTACGGCCTCTTCATTCTCGGCGCCAGCGCCCCCGTGCGCCAAGCCGACGGCGCATTTCGAAACACAGCCCGCTTCTTCGCCCCAAGCGGTGCGCATGACGCGCAAGAGAAGCAGATCATGACCCGCTTCGAGGACGAGCAATGGGGCATCGCGCCCGGCGACGCGTTGAAGGTGTTTGAAACGCCGCTTGGCAAACTTGGCATCGCCATCTGTTATGATGTCGAGTTTCCATTACTCGTTCGCGCGCTCACCGAGGCCGGCGCGGAAATTATCCTGGCGCCTTCCTGCACGGACGCGCTGGCCGGCTATTGGCGCGTGCGTGTGGGCGCGCAGGCGCGCGCGCTTGAAAATCAGTGCGTCGTCGTGCAGGCGCCGACGGTGGGCGACGCGCCCTGGTCGCCAGCGGTGGATGTGAACGTGGGCGCGGCTGGGGTGTTTGGCCCGCCGGACAAGGGCTTTCCCGACGATGGCGTGATCGCGCGCGGCCCGCTCAACGCCCCACGATGGCTGCATGCTGAGATCGATCTGGCGCGTATCGCCGAGGTGCGCGCCGATGGACGCGTGCTCAATCATCACCATTGGCCGCGCCAGAAGGCGCCGTCGGCGCAGCGCTTCAAGCTGCATTGACGCCATGCGGCATGCCGGGCCCGCCGCTCTTGACGCCCTGGAGCCGCTACTGGAGCAAGTGCGCGCCATGCCTGCATTGAAGGAGCGCAGCCGCGGCGTGTTTTATTGCAAGGGCAAGAGCTTCCTGCATTTCCACGAGGATTCCGCCGGGCTCTTCGCCGATCTGCGCGCTGGCGCGGACTTCACACGCCATCGCGTGAGCGATGGGCATGAACGCGCGCGGTTCTTGAAACTCTTGCGCGCGACGCTGATCGACGCATAATGTCTGCCTCATGAAGGGCTAGGCTCCCTCCTCGGCCGCGCACTATCGCGACGCCTTTATCCGCGCTGGCATAGGCCGCGCGCCTCATCCATTCGCATTCAGCGCCGCGCTCTCCAAAGCGCCAAAAGTGAGCCCATATGTTGACCGCCTTCAATCGCTACGGCGCGATCGCCGCCGAAATCTATGATCTCGACAAACCGGTCGGCGCCTTGCCCGATACGGACTTTTACTTGGCCGCGCTCGCTGAAGTGCGTGGGCCTATACTTGAGCCGGCCTGCGGCTCCGGACGGACGATGGCGCCGCTGCTCATGGCAGGCTTCGATGTATCCGGCTTCGATCCTTCACCGGACATGCTTGCGCGCTGCGTGGCGCGTTGCGCGGCCGCGGGCTTCGCGCCGCCGCTTTCGCAAGCGCGCTTCGATACGTACGTGGCGACGCGCGCATTCGCGGCGATCATCCTGCCTGTAAGCTCTTTCACGCTGATCGACACCTTCGCCGCCGCGCGCGCCGCGATCGAAGCGTTCAAGGCGATGTTGACGCTGGAAGGACGTTTGATCCTTGACATCCAAGGGCTATCAGCGCTCGGCGATCAACGACAAGATTTGCGCGCTTGGACCGCGGACAATGGCGATGTGCTGACCTTGTCCGGACAGCGCCTTGAAACGGATTATCTGCGCCAGCGGATCGTTTCACAATTGCGCTATGAGCGCTGGCGCGAGGGCGCGCTCATCGCCGCCGAGATCGATATGATGACCCAGCGATTTTGGGGGCTAGAGGAAATGTCGCTGCTGCTTTCGGCGTGCGGCTTCCGCGACGTCCGCGTGCATGGAGATTATGATCGCGGTCGCGCGCCGCGCCGCAATGCGCGCACGCTGACGTTCGAGGCGTTCGTCTAGCGGAGTTCTGTGGTGCTATTGGTCCAGCGCCGCGTACACGCTTTTCTGGAACATGGGCAGCGCCATGCGCCCGCCCATGCGCTGACCGGCCGCGAGCTGGGCCATCGCCTCGGGCGACAGATCGATCTCGTTCTGGATGAGATAGATCAAGATGAGTTCGTTCTTCGGATCGGCCTGCCACCACGTGCCGAACGCGCCGGGCCAGCCGAAGGCGCCTTCAGCGCCCGCGCCCATCCACGCGTTCTTATCGGCGTCCATGATGGTGGAGACGCCGAGCCCGAAGCCCTGGCCGTACCAGAACGGCATGCCCATGAAGGGAATATTGCGCTGATGATCGGTGAGCCGGTTCTGCCGCATCAGGCGCACGGTTTCGGGCTTCAGAAGGCGCACGCCTTCAACCGCGCCGTCCCCTAGCAGCATGCGCGCGAACTTGAGATAATCCTGCGCGGTGGAGACAAGCCCTCCGCCGCCGCCGTGAAATTGCGGCGCGGCCGGCAAGTCGTGGGTGGCCCAGGCGGATCGCTCGAGCCGATCGGTTTTCGGATTCATCTTGTAAAGCTGAGCGGCGCGGCCGCGCTTCTCAGGCGGGACCCAGAAATCGGTGTCCTTCATGCCGAGCGGCGTGAAGATGCGTTCCTTCAGAACATCGCCGAACGGCTTGCCCTCTATGCGCGCGACCAGAAAGCCGAGCACGTCGGTGGCGACCGAATAATGAAAGCGCTCGCCAGGTGAGTAGAGCAGCGGCAATTCACCGAGCGCTTTGAGCCATTGATCCGGCGTGTAGGCGCTTGCGAGCGGCGAACCAAGCTTGGCGCGATACGCCTCCGCGATCGGGCCCGTGGCGGTGAAATCATAGGTGAGGCCGGCGCGATGCGTAAGCAAATCCTCAATTGTGAACGCGCGCGGCGCGGGACCGACATCGGAAACTGGCCCTTCCGCATCCTTCATCAGGCTCAGATTGGCGAACTCAGGCATCCATTTCGTGATCGGGTCGTCGAGCTTGAGCTTGCCCTCTTCCATCAACATCAGCACCGCCGCCGATGTGACCGGCTTCGACATGGAGGCGATGCGGAAAATCGTGTCCTCGCTCATGGGCAGGCCGGCTTCGATATCGCGCTTGCCGATGGCGTTGAGCTGTACAATCTCACCCTTGCGCCAAACCAGCGTGACGAAGCCGGACAGGTCTCCCGCCTCCACAACCGCTTCAAGCGCGCCGGGCACGGAATCGATCGCCTTCTTCAAGTGCGCGCCATCGGCCATCTCTGCTCTCCCTCTCGCTTCAGCGCGGCTGCATACCCAAAATTCGACCCGCCCGCCAGCATCGCTGCTTGACGCTACGGCGCGCGGCGCGGATGAGAACCTCATGTTCGATGCGGTGATTTTCGATTGCGACGGCGTTCTAGTGGACAGCGAAAAGCTGGGCCTTGAAATCGAACTCGCCATGCTGGCCGAGATCGGTCTGCACTACGAGCGGGACGATTACGTCGCGCGCTTCATGGGCACGCCGCTGCGCGCCTGGGCGCGCGGCGTCGAGGCTGATCAGCTCGAGCGGACCGGTGCGCCCTGTCCGGATAATTTCATGCCACGCCTGCTCGCCGCCCATCACGCGGCGACGGAGGGCGATGCGCTGACCGCGATCGATGGGATTGAATCGGCGCTGTTTGCGCTTGGGACGCCGCGCGCCGTCGCGAGCTCAAGCGGCGTTCGCGGTCTGAAAGCGAAGCTCTCACGCACCGGGCTGTGGGATGCGTTCGCGCCGCACGTCTATTCGACCGAGCTCGTGGCCAATGGCAAGCCGGCGCCCGATCTGTTTCTCTACGCCGCCGAACGCCTGAACTTGACCCCCGCGCGCTGCCTCGTGATCGAGGACAGCGTCAATGGCGTGCGCGCCGCTCGCGCCGCGGGCATGGAAGTGTGGGGCTTCGTCGGCGGCGGCCATTGCACGCCGCGCACGGCGAACGCGCTCGCCGAGGCTGGCGCGCACGATGTGATTGATCATTGGCGGATCGCGGCGGAGCGCTTTTCCGCATGGAGCGGCGCATGAATCTGAACCAAGTGACAATGCCGGCTTCGGACATGCCGGCTTCGATCGAGTTTTACCGCTTGCTTGGCTTTACGCTGATCGTGCGCAGTCCGCATTATGCGCGTCTTGTCGCGCCCGACGGTGGCGCCACGCTCTCGCTGCACTTTACTCTTGAAAAGTCGGGCGGGGCCGCGCCGGTGATTTATTTCGAGTGCGACGATCTCGACGCGCAGCATGCGCGTCTCGTCGCCGCCAACGTTGCGTTCGATTTGGCGCCGACGGACCAGACTTGGCTTTGGCGCGAGGCGCATCTGCGCGATCCACACGGCAATGCGCTGATCCTTTATCATGCCGGCGTCAATCGCCTGGATCCGCCCTGGCGCGTGCCGGAGACGCCGGATCAATTCCATATCGTCATCAGCGAGGAAGAAATCATGCTGGTGCGCCACCACGGCCAGGACTGGCGCGCGCTGCAGGACCGCTTCAGCGGCTATAAGGCCTCGCTTGGACCGATGGAAATCGGCGAGGCCTTATCGTTCATCGAAGACGAATGGCCCGATCTCTATGAAACCGGCGCCGACAAGGCGCGCGCCTTCGCCCTTACACAGGAGGAATTCTTCGACTTCTAGGTGTGCACCATATCCGGCACGTATTGGAGCCAGAGGCCGAACATACTGCCGAAGAAGATCAGCATCACGATCAAGGCCAAAATGCCGAGCCCAAGCAGAACGAGCGCGCCGATCCAGGCGATCCGCGAAAGCGTGAGTCCGGCATTGTCGTTTTCGTCGCGTGCGCGGCCGGCGCCGATCACGCCGAATATGAACGCGGCCAAGGTCGGGATCACGGGAATGACCAGTCCAACAACGAGGCAGACAACCCCCACGGCGCCGAGCACGAAGCCGCTCGTGCCGTAGCCGCCGGCGGCGGCGCGCATCGGGTCGGCGGCGAAGCCGCCCGTCTGCGCGCTTTGCGGCACGGCATAGACGCCGCTCACGGCCTCTCCATCGAGCAGGAAATCCACCCATTGGCCCGGCTGGGGCGCGCCTTGCGATTTCCACTCGCTCAAAGGAAACGAGCGCCGGATATCGTCGGGACCAAGCAGAACCGCCCGGTCGGCTTCCACGCCAAGGATTTGTCCGCGCACTGGCCGCTCCTATTCGACGATCAACCTGTTCGGCGCCCTGATCGCGTCCGGCGATTGGTTGAGCGCCATGAATTCCGCGAGAAGAGATAGGACCGAGGAGGAGCGATCGCCATGTTCGGCGTCGTCCCGGCACGCGCCATCCGCGGCCGGCGCGGCGCAGGATCTGCCGATGGCGGGCCCCGCGTGCAGGCGCGCGCCGGCATAGGTGACGCTGGCCGCGTAGATCGGGGCGCGGGCCCGCGCGTCTGGAACAACGCGGAAAAGCGGCACCCCGGCGCCGCCGCCACGCAAGCCCGCCGCGGCCACGTTCAGCGGGGCCTCGATGGGGCCATCGCCCGCCTCCATGGAGGCCGCGCGCAAGAGTTCGCCGACATAATAGATCGCGTCATCCATCGAGCGTAGCGTGAACGCATAGATCGTATCGTCGACGACGATGCGCGGCGGGCAATCGGCGTCGGCAGGGCCCGGCCGTACCCGCGGCTCGGCGCCATAGGCTTCCACGAGGCCGCACAGAATTGCGCTCTGCGCCGAGAAATCCTGAATCGGCCGCGCTTCGATGGCGCGCAGCATGGCGCGCGCGGCGCGCACATAATCGCATCCCGAAGTCGTCACCTCCGGCGCGCAATCATTGAATATGTTGTTGGCTTCGTTGTTGAACGTGACCGCGCCCTCCGGCGTCCTCACTTCGATGCGATCCACCAATACAAAGAGCAGCAGATCGCGCGGCCACCCGCTCGCCCAATAATGCGCGAAGATGTGCGGCGCGATCGGCTGAAACGCGGTTCGCGTGAGCGTTTCGGCGTTGAACGGCTGCACCGCATAGGACGGCCTGCTTTGACTTTCGCGCGAAACGCTGACGCCGCCGAATCCTCGCGGTGCTGTACCTGTCCCAAGTGGGACGGAGCCGATGGCGTAGCTGCGCTCGAAAGACTCGCTCGGCGCATCGCTGATGCCGGTCATGGCGAGATAATAGCGCGGCAGCCGATCGCGCCCGCGCAAGATGTTGAGCAGCAGCTGGCCGGCGACGGCCTGGCCATAGGCTTCGTTGAACGCCGCCGCGTCGTCCGCGATCCGCCGCGTCAGCTCGGCGCGCCGCCCCTCGCCGGGCGCGGAGGCGCACCCCGCCAGGACCAGCGCACCCGCGATGAGCGCCAAGAGTCGCCGCATGTCTCTCCCCTCCGCGCTACAGAGAACCGGCGCGGCTTGTCCGCGCAAGAGCTTGCGCGCGCAAGGTTTGCGACGAAGGGGCGACGCCGCCTTGCCTCACACGGCGAGGCGTGGTTGCAAGCGGCCATGGACAAGCTCATCGAAGGCTATCGCCGCTACCGCGCCCAGCGCTGGCCGCAATTGCGGGCGCTCTATGCCCGCTTGGCGCATGGACAGAAGCCGCGCCTCCTCGTCATCGCCTGCGCCGACAGCCGGGTGGACCCGGCGACCATTTTCGACGTCGACCCGGGCGAACTCTTCATCATCCGCAACGTGGCCAATCTGGCGCCGCCCTATGAGCCGGACGCCGGCTATCACGGCACCAGCGCGGCGATCGAATTCGCCGTCACGCAGCTTGAGGTGCAGACCATCCTGGTACTGGGCCACGCCCAGTGCGGCGGCTGCGCAGCGGCGCTGGCGCGGGATGAAAAAGGCAAGCTGGGCCCATTCCTGGACGCCTGGGTGAGCCTTTTGGACAGCGCCAAAGCCCGCATCCCCGCCACCGCCGCAGATCGGCAAACGGCGCTTGAACACGAATCCATCAAGGTCACACTGGAAAACCTGATGACCTTCCCGTTCGTCTCCGAACGCGCGAAGGCGGGGCGGCTGGAGCTCGCCGGCGCGCGCTATGGCATCGCCGATGGCGGCCTTGAGGTGCTCGACCCCAAGACGGGCGCATTCGCGGCGATCACCTAAGTTTTTTGCAAGGTTTGTTCTTTGCCGAAAAGAAATGGCGCCGATCTGGCATGGCCCTGGTGTCCGGCGCATTAGTTCATGTTATTGGTGAATTCTCCACAGCCGGGCTCAAAACCGGGGGGCCGCGGGAGCCGCCATGACGGACGTCTTGATCGTCTGTGTGCGTGAAGACGAAGTGCAGGCGAAAGCCCTCGCGGACATGTTCGAGGGGGCTGGGTTTTCCGTCGGCGGTGCGCCGGCGGACGACGCCGCCCTGCGCGCCTGCGCGGCCGTCGTGGTGGTCTGGTCGCAGGCCAGCATCCGCTCGCGCCCTTTTCTCGACGCCGCGCAGCGCGTGGTGAACGCCGGCAAGGGCGTCGTCGCCTGCCTGATCGATCCCCCGCCCGCCTCCAGCCTCAATCAAAGCCCCGCCTTCGATCTGCGCGCCTGGGCCGGCGACCCGCAGGATCCCGCCCTCGACCCGCTGTTTTTCGCGGTGGACCGCATGGCCAGCGCCGCCGGCGTCAATCCGACGCCGCCCGCGCAGGCGCAAGCGCCGACGCCCGCGCCGCGTTACGAAGCGCCGCCTCCCGCGCAGCAGCCGCCCGTCCGAAGTCGCGCCAGCGCCGCCCCTGCCAATGATTTCGGGCGCGACGCCTTCGCCCGCGCCGCCCCGCAGCCGCAGCCCGCGCCGCCGCCGCGCCGCCGCGGCGCCGCCGGCCTCGATCCCGAGCAGGATCAGATGAACGCCGAGGCGCTGCGCTGGCGCGCGATCCGCCATAGCCGCGACCCCGCCGCCTTCCTCCATTATCTCGCTGAATATGGGCCGGACGGCGCATTTTCAGAATTGGCCGAATTGCGGCTCAAGCAATTGCAGGACGCCAACGCCACGCCGCTCAAAGCCGCCGCGCGCGCGGTCACGCAAAATGGCGCGAACGGCGCCGGATCGCTGCGCCGCGCCGCTGAAAGCACTGTCGCGCGCAGAGGCGCGGAGCCGCCGCGCGCCGCGCCGCTTCGCGCCGTCGAACCGCCGCCCGCGCCCGCCGCCTATGCGCCGCCGCCGGCCCGCGTCAGCGAACCTCCGCCGCGCATGGAGCGGCCAGCGCCGGCGGCGCCGCTCTATCGGGAAGCGGCGCCCTATCGGGAGCCGTCGCGCGAGATCAATTTTGCTTCGGAGCCCGCTTATCGCGGCCCCGCGCGCACCCGCTCCGGCGGCGGAGCGGCCCGCGCCGTGGCGATCTTTCTTTTGCTCGGCGCCGGCGCGATCGGGGCTGGCATGTATTTCGGCGTCGGCGAACAATTCGGTCTCGGCGCGCAAACCGCTGGGCTCGACGAGGAAGCCGATCCGGCCGCGGATACGCCGCGCGACGACGCGGAAACGCCCTCGCTGATCGAAACCGCCGACGCTGCGCCATTTGACGCCGAAGCGGTCGGCGGGCCGACAACCAGTCTGGCGGCGGCCGCCGCACCCGTGTCCGCCGCGCCCGAGGCCCCGCCACGCCGTGAAGAGCCGCGCCGCGCGCCCGCCACGCCGCGCTTCGAGCCCGTCGGCGCCGATACGCCCGATTCCGTGCCGCTGATGCCCCAGCCAATAGCGCCCGCGCCGCAGCAAGTGGCCGCGCTCTCCGGGCCGCTGCCGCGCCCCACCATTATCCAGCAAGCCGCGGTGGTGTGGCGCTCGCGTGCGTCTGCGGATCAATTCGCCGCCGCCTATCCGCGCGCGGCGCAGCGCCAAGGTATTGGTGGGCAAGTGGCGTTGAACTGCCTGATCGGCGTCGATTACGCCGCCGAATGCGTCGTCGCGAGCGAGACGCCCACGGGCATGGGATTTGGCGACGCGGCCTTGCGCGTGTCGCGCTCCTTCCGCGCCCAGCCGGCGTTGGCGGACGGCTCGGCGTCCATCGGCGCGCGCGCAGCCTTGCGCATCACGTTTCGGCCAGAGACACGCTAGCGCCCACGCGCATAGCGTCTATCGCAGCGCCTCCGCGATCAGATCGGCCGCGGCGTCTTCAAGCACTGCTTCGTCGGCGGCGCCATGGACGGATTCTCGTCCGATCTCGAGCATCACCGGCACGGCGAAGGGCGATACGCGATCGAGCACGCGATGCGTGAGCTTGCCGCGCACACGGCGCAACAAATCGCCGAGCCGTCGAATGTCGAGAAGGCCCTCGCCAGCATCGGCGTAAGCCGCCTGCAGCAGCACATGATCGGGCTCGTGCGCGCGCAAGACGTCATAGATGAGGTCGGCGCTGAACGTCACCTGCCGCCCTGTTTTGGCCTCGCGCCCCGGCGCGCGCCGCTCGATCATGCCGGCGATGATCGCGCAGGTTCGGAAGGTGCGCTTCATCAGCGCACTTTCCGCGAGCCATGCGTCGAGATCGTCGCCAAGCATGTCCTCGTCGAAGAGCGCGTCGAAATTCACGTGATCGAGCGGAGTCATCGCCCACACTGAAAGCGCATATTCGCTCGCGACAAAGCCGAGCGGCTTGCGCCCCGCGCGCTCCAAACGGCGGGTCAAAAGCATGCCGAGCGTCTGATGCGCGAGCCTGCCTTCGAAGGGATAGGCGACGAGATAGTGCTTCCCCGCACGAGGAAACGTCTCGATCAAGAGATGGTCAGGCTCAGGTATCACCGAGCGCAGGCGCTGCATCTCCAGCCATTCGCGCACCTGGTCGGGCAGCGCGCTCCATTCCTCGGGCGTGTGAATGAGACGGCGCACACGCGCGGCCAGAAACGTGGACAATGGAAATTTCCCCCCCGCATAGGAGGGCACGCGCGGATTTTCATCTGCAGGCGCGCGCGAGACGATCACGTCGAGATCGCGCAATGCCTCAAAGCGCAGCACTTGGCCCGCGAAGAGAAAAGTATCCCCCGGCGCGAGCCCCTCGATGAAATATTCCTCGATCTGACCAAGCCTTCGCCCAGCGATAATCGGCGCGCCGCGCGCGACTTTCTCCTGCCCGCCACGCCGAGACCCAAGCACCACGTTCAGCATCTCCGCCTCGACGATAGCGCCGACATTCATTCGATGCTGTTGCGCGATCATCGGCGTGCGGGCGCGCCAGAGACCTGTCTTCTGATCCTGCACGATGCGGCGATAGCGATCATAGACCTTGAGCGCGTAGCCGCCGGTGCTGACGAAGGCGATGACACGGTCGAACAAGGCGCGGTCCACATAGGCGTAGGGCGCGGCGTTGCGTACCTCATCGAAAACCTCGTCCGCGTCGAACGGATCGCCGCAGGCGCACCCCATCACGTGCTGGGCGAGGCAATCGAGGGCGCCAGAGCGCGCGCCGCCGCCGTCCATCGCGCCCTCCTCAACAGCTTCCTGCGCGGCGCGGCACTCCAGCACCTCGAATCTGTTCGAAGGCGCGAGCAGCGCGCGGGAGGGCTCGTCCATGCGGTGATTGGCGCGCCCTATGCGCTGGACGAGACGCGCCGCGCCCTTGGGCGCCCCCATTTGGATGACGAGATCGACATCGCCCCAATCGATGCCGAGATCGAGCGTCGACGTGCATACGACCGCGCGCAGCCGTCCCTCGGCCATGGCGCTTTCCACCTTGCGTCTTTGGCCGACATCGAGCGATCCGTGATGCAGCGCGATCGCCAAATTGCGGTCATTGATGCGCCAAAGCTCTTGGAACGTAAGCTCGGCCTGCGCGCGCGTATTGACAAACACGAGCGCCATGCCGGCGCGCGCTATGGCTTGATAAACCTCCGCCATGGCGTGGCGGCCAGTATGGCCGGACCAGGGAATGCGCTCCTGGGAATCGAGCACATCGACGATGGGCTTGGCCCCTGGCGGCGCGACGACGATGTGCGCTGCCGGATCTTCGGTGCGCGCGCCAAGCAGCCAGCGCGCCAACGCTTCCGGCTCGGCCACCGTCGCGCTGAGGCCGATACGGCGATGCGCGGGCGCCCAGCGCGCAATGCGCGACAGCGCGAGCGCCAAAAGATCGCCGCGCTTGGTCGGCGCCAAGGCGTGCGCCTCATCGACGATCACGACCTTCAGGTCTTCGAAGAAGGCGCGCGCATGAGGCGTCGCCGCGAGCAGGCACACTTGTTCCGGCGTGGTCAGCAAAATGTCGGGCGGATGCGATCGCTGACGTTGGCGTTTTCCGCTCGGCGTGTCGCCGGTGCGCGTCTCGATGCGCACATCGAGGTCCATTTCCCGCGCCGGAATTTCAAGGTTGCGCGCGACATCGGTCGTCAAGGCTTTGAGCGGCGAGACATAGAGCGTGTGCAGACGGTGCGGCCGCGTGCGACTTGGAGGCGACGTGGCGAGTTCCACCAGACTGGGCAAGAAGCCGGCTAAAGTCTTGCCCGCCCCGGTAGGCGCGATAAGGAGAGTTGAAAGCCCGGCCGCACCGCGCTCCAGAAGGGTCTCCTGGTGCGCCCGCAAAGACCAGCCACGCCCTGCGAACCAATCGGAGAAAGGCGCCGGAAGCGGTGCGCCCTTGGCGGTTGCGTTTTTTCCGCGCGCGGGTTTGATGGCGGACGCCCGCCTCGGTTTGCCTTCGCCGTGCATGTGCGGACCATATTAGGGGGCCCGCGCCGATTGGACAGGAGGCCGATCATGCGAAAAGCGAGCGTTTTGGCCGCATTGGCCATGCTTGTATGCGCTGGCGCGGCCTTCGCGCAGGCGACGCTGCCGGCGCTGCTGGCCGCGGCGATCGCCGAGACGGCCGCCGCCGCGCGCCCAGTCGCGTATGAAGTCGCCGTCGATCACCCGCGCGGCGCGTATCGCTATTTGTTCGACCCGGCGGCATCCGGCGCGCAGCGTGTGCGGCTCTTGGCGCCGGCCGAATCGGAACTGGACGGACGCACGCGCGAGGCGTTGCAGCGCGTGCGGGCCGAAGCGGACGGCGACATCTGGTGCGCCAGCCGCAAACTCGCCACCGCGCGCGATGTGCGCGCGATCGCGGAAGACGAATCGAGCATCACTTACGCCTTCACGCCCTCTCCGGAACTGGCCGGCGGCGAGCGCGGCGCGAGCGTGCTGCGTCATGTGCGCGGCGAAATGCGCGTTTTGAAGGTAAGCCGCGATGTCGCCGAGGTGCGCATTTACGCACCGGCCATGTTTCGCTTGGCGATCGCGCGCATCGATCAGTTTGATATGCGCATTCGTTGCGACGCGGCCCCGAATGGGCGGCGCTATTCCGCCGAAACCGCCACGCGCGTGCGCGGCTCGGCGCTGGGCCAGGCCTTCGACGAGCGCAGCACGCAGCGCGTGACGCTGAGGCCCGGTTGAGCATGGCGCGATCCGGCCAGAGGCCCGCTTAGCGGAATGAAAGTCACCAATTTCGAATCCTTGCTGGCGCTCTATGGCGAGCGGCTGATCGGCTGGGCGATCGACCTTGCGGCGGCCGCGCTTATTCTCGTGGCGGGCCTTTGGATCGCCGCCTGGGCGGGCCGCGCGGTGCGCCGCATCGCCAAGCGCAGCCCGCGCATCGACGAAACGGTGGCGGCGGTGTTCGCCTGGACCGTGCGCTATGGCCTGACGGCGGCGGTGCTCATCGCCGTGCTGAACCGCTTTGGCGTGGAGACCACTTCGGTCGTCGCGATCTTCGGCGCGGCCGCGCTCGCCATCGGCCTTGCCCTCCAAGGAACGCTCTCGAACGTGGCGGCCGGCGTCATGCTCGTGCTGTTCCGACCCTACAAGATCGGCGACAGCGTGGAGCTGAACGGCCGCGTCGGCACGGTGCACGATATCAATCTTTTCGTCACCGAATTGATCGCGCCGGACCATGCCAAGATCGTGCTGCCGAACGCCATGTGCTGGAACGCGCCGATCCTGAATTTCACCGCCTTCGCGCTGCGGCGCGTCGATGTCGATTTCACCGTGCCGGCCGCGGTGCCGATCGTGGATGCGCTGCGCATCGTGCAGAGCGCGATCGCCTCCGACGAAAGCATCGCCAAGGACCCCGCCCCCGGCGCCATCGTCAAATCGATCGAGTTCGACCGCACCATTCTCACTGTGCAGGCCTGGAGCGAAGCGGGACGCCACCCCGCTGTGCGCTCGGCGCTCTTGGCGCGGATCAAGGCCGCGCTCGACGCCCGCAACGCATCTTAGCCGTTTCCTAACCAAGGCGCGCTTAGCAGCTAAGGCAATTTGAGGGAGGCCGTTCGGCGAGATGGCGGAGCCATACGATCCCGCCTTGCTGTCCGCGCTGGTGGTGGACGACAACCACTTTCAGCGCGGCATCACCACCGACATTCTCAGAACAATCGGCGTGGGTCGGGTTGTGCAGGCGGCCACCGGCGCGGAGGGCTGGGATCAATTCGTCACGCAAAATCCTAGCTGCGTCTTTCTGGACTGGCTGACGCCGCCCTTCACGGGGCTCGATCTCATTCGCCACATTCGGCAAAGCGAGGAATCGCCCAATCGCGCAGCGCCCACCTTCCTCGTGAGCAGCGGAGCGATGCGATCCGCCGTGGAGATGGCGCGAAGCGCTGGCGTAAACGCCTTCATGCGCAAGCCGCTCTCCGTCTCCGTGTTGGAGGTGCGGCTTCGCGGAATCATTTCGCGACCGGTGAAGTTCATCGAAACCGCGACCTATTCTGGTCCGGACCGGCGCCGACGCGACGACCCCAAATATACCGGCCCGCGGCGGCGCCTCTCCGATCAAGTGGAATCGCTGGCGCCCGAGGACGAGGACGTCCGCATCGAACTGGCGAAGGCGCGGATCGCGGTGCTGGAGAGCTACGCCATGAAGGTGCGCGCCGGCGACGCCAATAGCGCCCGCCGCCTATTCAACGCCGCGCGCGAGCTTGAGAAGGTGGCCGGCGAAATCGAGGACGGCCCGCTGGCGCACGGCGCGGCCGAGCTCGTGCGATACTTGTCCGCACAGGGCGCGGGCGCCGTTCCCGATTTTGAAGCCATGCGCACGCACATCGGCGCGCTTCATCAATTGGTGCATCTGCCCAACGCGATGCAGGCCGAGCGCACCCGCGTGGCGCAAAGCCTTACGCGCATGGTCGACAAGAAGCTCCGCCAACAGGTGGCGCAGATCGCCTGATCACAAATCGGGCCGAACCACGACTTTCCCAATCGCGCGCCGCTCCGCGAGCATGGCGAAGGCGGCATGCGCCTCCGCCAATGGAAGCTCGGCGCAGATGTGCGGTCGAATAGCGCCGGATTCGGCGAGCCGCAAAATGGCTAAGCGGTTTTCACGCCCCTTCTCCGGAAAGCGACGGCCATATTCGCCCGCACGCACGCCAACTACGGAAAAGCCCTTGATCAAGGGCATGTTCACGGTGACGCTTGGAATGCGCCCGCTCGTGAAGCCAATGACAAGCAAGCGCCCGTCGAACGCGATGCAGCGCACACTTTCGTCGAAAACATCGCCGCCCACTGGATCGAAGATGACGTCGGCCCCGGCGCCGCCGGTCAAATCCTTCACCGCGTCGCGAAAATCCTTCGACGGCAGGACGTGATCGGCGCCATAGGATCTCAAAAAGGCCCGCTTTTCTTCGCTCGACGCTGTCGCGATCACGCGCGCGCCCAGATGCTTGCCGAGATCGACGGCGGCGAGCCCCGTTCCGCCGGCCGCGCCATGCACAAGGAGCGTTTCTCCGGGCGCGATCATGGCCCGGCGCACCAACGCCACATAGGCCGTCAAATAGACAGCGCCATAGGCGGAAGCCTGCGCATAGGTCAGGCGCGCCGGCTTGGGTTGAAGCGCGGCGGCGGGAAGCACCGCATATTCGGCGAAGCCGCCCGTGAAGGCGCCGCCGATAACAGCCTCGCCCTCGCTTAGGCTCGTGACGCCTTCGCCGAGCCCGGCCACATCGCCGGCGATGTCCATGCCCGGTGAAAACGGCAGCGCCGGCTTATGTTGATACTTGCCTTGCGCCATCAGGAGGTCGGGGAAGTTGACGCTCGATGCGCGCACGCGCACGAGCGCCTCGCCCGGCCCTGGCTTTGGCGTTTCGATCTCGGTCAAGGCGGCGCCGGAAAAATCCTCACTCAGCCGTGTGACGAGGAAGGCCTTCATGCGCCGCGCTTTAGCGCGGCCGCGGTTTCGCGTGCGATGAGCGCGCAGGCTTCCGCGGCGGCGGGGACGGCGCCGGTGAAAGCCGTGAAGGCGTGAGCGAGCGAGTCAAAACATTGGAAACGCGTCTCAACACCCGCTTCCTGAAGGCGCTTGGCGTAGACTTCGCCTTCATCGCTCAGCGGATCGAAGCCCGCCGTATAGATGAGCGCTGGCGCGAGTCCGGACAGATCGGCGGTGCGCAGCGGCGACACTTTCGGATCGCCGCGATCGGCGCCCGGCGGCATATAGGTTTCGATGAACCAGCGCATCACCTCCGCCGTGAGCGGAAACGCCTGCCCATAAGTGGTCATCGACGGCAGCGTGCTCTCTGCCTCGACCGCGGGATAGATCAGCAGCTGCACGACCGGTTGCGCGGCGCCCTTGCGCTTCATCTCCTGCGCCACGATGGCGGAAAAATTACCGCCCATGGAATCGCCGCCGACGCCGGCCTTGCCGCGCGGCGCGCCAAAACGGTCCGCGTGATCGCGCGCCCATTCAAAGGCGAAGATCGCATCGTCTATGCCGGCCGGCCAAAGGTGTTCCGGCGCGAGGCGATAATCCACGCTGACGACCGGCGCACGCGTCTCCTTCGCCAAAAGGCCGCAAAAGCCGTGGCAGAGGTCAAGATCGCCGATCACGCCGCCGCCCATGTGGAAATAGACCAGGAGCGGAATCGCGGGATCCTGATCGACCGGGCGGTATGCGCGCGCGGGAATGCTCCGTCCCGGCGCCTCGATGGCGATGTTCTCGAAGGCGACGCCGGCAGGCGGCGGCGCGGCGAGCATCGCGCCCATGCCTTGCGATTGCGCGCGCATGCCCGCCGCGCTGAGCGGTTGGGGCGGCTGGCCCGCCTGCGCGGCGGCGGCGGCCTCGGCAATGCCTTGAATGACGGGATCGAGCGTCCGCCCGCCTATCGTGATCGCAGCCAATGACGCCTCCCTTTTTTGTGGGCCGCTTGTCTTCAAGCGGCGCGCGGCGCGCCCTTCAAGCCATCCAGAATGAGCGCGGCCGCGAATTTCGTAGCGGATTGAATGTCGGGCTCCGGCCGCCGGAGCATCGCTTCCCCGATTTCGCGCGCCGCGCCGATGCAGGCGGCGGCGAGAAAATCGGCGTCGACGCGCGGGGCGAGGCCCCTGCCGATGGCGTCCTTAATGCCGGCGCGCACCTCGTCATAGACCGCCAGCGTCTCAGGCGTGTCGGCCCGTACATGGGGCCCGCGATCGATCGCGGGCGCTCCGTTGCGGGCGCGCTCTTCCACCAGAAACATGAAATAGGCTTCGATCGCCCGGTGGACCCAATCGTCGAAGCTGGTGGCGTTGTCGCGCACGGCGCGCAGGATCGGTCGAAACCGACGGGCGCCGTCATCGGCGAGCGCCTCGAACACTTCTTCCTTCGACTTGAAATAATTATAGAAAGTTCCGGCCGCGAGGTCGGTGCCGCGAATGATGTCGCGCACGGTGGCGGTTTCGTAGCCGAGATCGGCGAACACCTTGCGTCCCGCGTCGAGGATGGCTTGCCTGTTCGCCGCCTTGGCCCGCTCACGCTTGCCATGAGGGTCCGATTGCAGGACCGCTGCTTCCGCCATGCACTTCCCCGTCGCTCTGCTCAGCGATCTATTTTTGATCGCTTTTTCGTCATCTAGGGCAAAAAGTGACAGGGCGTCAACTTAAGCTTCAGCGCCGCCTCAGCCCCGCGCGCCGACGCGCGTGGACAGGAGGGCCGCCAGGCGCAACGAGGCCTCTGGATCGATGCCGCCGCCGGCGTCGCGAACGCTGACGATCAATAGGCGATCCTCAAGCAGCAGCACGTAGGCGCCGTTCGAGAGCACGCAATTTCGCGCCAAAATGATGGGCGCCGCCCCATTGGCGGCGGCCGATTGCCGGCCAAGGCCTGGCGGGCCCGCGGCCCCCGCGCTCAATCCGGCCTCGCCCCGGCAGACCGACACGTAATAGAGCTCGGCCGGGCGGCCTTCGGGCTGCAAATGGATGGACGCCTCGGCCATGCCTTGCAGCCCGCCGGCGCCGACCCCGACACTGCACCGCACGGACCCATCCGGCTCCACCCTGTCAGCGGCGAAAGTCCTGAAGAAGGGCTGACCTGTGACCGCCTCCGCATCTGATCGCAGCAGAAGCGTGCAGGGCCGGTTGAGATCGAGCCCTTCGGAATCGAACCGTTCTTGCTGCTCGGCCGTTTGGGCCGGCGCCGCCTCCTCTGGCGCGCGCGCGCAAGCCGCCGCAATCGCGCACAGCGCCAACAAGGACACCAGAGTGCGCCGTCGCCGCGCTATCGCCATGCCATTCCTCGCAACCGCTAGGCGGCCCCTCCGCCGTCGTTTATAGCGCCAGCAGGTTTCACTAGAGAATGCACGCTAGGGACGGTCATGACGCAGCCATTCGCCGCATACGAGAAATCCGGGCGGATCGCCACCATCACCATGAACCGGCCCGAAAGCCGCAACGCCATCGCCAGCCATCAAGATTGCGCCGACCTCGTTGCCGCGTTTCAGCGCGCCAATGACGACCCCGACATCAACGTGGCCATCCTGACGGGCGCCGGCACGGCCTTTTGCGCCGGCGGCGACCTCAAAGCCATGAAGGAGCGCAAGGGCATCGGTCCGCTGGCGACGGCGGCGGACACGCGGACCAATTATAAGCGCGGCGTTCACTCCATCGCCCGCGCCATGGCTGATTTGGAAATCGCCACCATCGCCGCCGTGAACGGCCACGCGATCGGGCTTGGCCTCGACATCGCCGTGCTGTGCGACCTGCGCCTGATCGCCGATACGGCCCGCGTCGCATCGAGCTTCGTCAAGGTCGGGATCGTGCCCGGCGATGGCGGCGCCTGGGTGCTGCAAAAGGCGATGGGCTACACCAAAGCTGCGGAAATGACGCTGACGGGCGATCAATATTCGGCCGCGCAGGTGGTGGAGATGGGGCTGTTCGGCAAGGCCGTCGCGCCCGACAAGCTCATGGACGAAGCGCGCGCCATGGCGGAGCGCATCGCCGTCAATCCGCCGCGCGCGGTGCGGCTCACGAAGCGGCTGCTGCGCGAAGCGCAACATGCGCGCTACGCCGATATTCTTGAACTCTCCGCCGCCTATCAGGCCATTGCGCATGAGACGGCGGACAATCTGGAAGCCATTGACGCGTTCATCGAAAAGCGGCCGCCCCGCTTCACCGGCGCTTGATCAGGCCGGCGCGTAGGCGCGCCAGATGAACAAGGGCCACACCAAGACGATTCCAATGAAGCACGCCGTCACGCCCCAAGGCGGGGCGGCCCAACCCTCGCGCAGGATCAACGGAACGGCGAAGGTGGCCAGCCAAGTGGTTTTGTAAAACACCTGCAGCGCCAGCAGCGGCGCCATCTCACGCGGAAAAAAGAGGCCGATCACGGAGCCCGCGAGAATGGCGAGCCAGAGCGAGCCGACCAGCAATTCAAGACCGGCGGAGGCCGCCACGCGCCCCTGGAACACGCCGCTCGGCCCCGCCCCCGAAAACATGCCAAGACAGACCGGAGCGAGGATCAGGATGTTGAGCGCGTAGGGAATGGCCAGCATGGCCGTCCTACGCACCCTGTTCGCCCCTGGATTTAGCGCGTGATCCGCAGCTGTCCAATGCCCGAGCCGATCGCGGCGAACGCCGAGGCGAGTTCGGCCGCGTTGTCCGCGCGATAGAAATGACTTTCGCTGGTGGCGCAATCGCGCATCAGATCCACCGTCTCTTCGTCCGTTTCGCGGAAGATGACCGTGTAAATCTCGATGTCTTCGTCCTTGATGTTCTCGCAAAGCTCGCGCTGGCGATCATTGA
Source organism: uncultured Caulobacteraceae bacterium (assembly GCA_964563395.1). GTDB lineage: Bacteria > Pseudomonadota > Alphaproteobacteria > Caulobacterales > Aquidulcibacteraceae > JBEVOS01. Next base: position 38,614 of record CAZLWK010000020.1, on the reverse strand, counting down.
TGTAATCGACGAATTCGCCGCTACTGTCGATGTCGCGACGATATTCCTCCGGCAGCAAGCCGTGCAGCACGCCGCCGACGAGGCTGTTGATCAAGCCATAGAGCGATTGCAGCAAGGAGCCATCCTGCCAATCGTCCCACAGCCCAAGGTGATTGAGGCTGGAATAATCGGATTGGAGAACAGAATCCGTGCCGACATTCGTGTTCTGGCCGTCGGACATGTGCACGATAACTTTGCGCACGTCCTCTTCGCCATAATCCCGGCCTTCTGTGAACGGCGCGCCGGGCGAGAGCACGCGCCAGCCCCAGGCCATGCCTTCCATCTGATTGGTGCCGCCCGCGCCATTCCAATGTCGCATAGCCTGGATGGCCGAGACGACGCTGGTTTCATCCGTGGTGAGCGGCACGATCGGCGTGGGGCAGCCACGATTGGGCCCGCGCGTGTCCGGCGGCGTGTCGTCGATCGACACGTTCGAGCCGGTGTCGTTGCGCCATTTGAACACGTTGAACCAATTCGCGCGACGGCGCTCGTCCGCCGTGGGCGAGGACGAATTGCCATTCGTCATCACCACGCTCGCGGTGCTTGTGATGTTGCCTCGTGAATCGGTGAGATACGAGTTCGAGCTCTGATAATTCATCGCGCTCGTTGTGCTCGAACTGCCTTGACCAGCGGTGCCGCCCGTATCGACCCAGAAGAAGGGCACGAACAAGGTCGCCGGATTGGAGATGCTCGGCGGCGTATCGAGAATGTCGTACGGCGCGGGGCGCGCCTCCACGCAGCCCTTCCACTGGGTGGTGGGCATCAGATTGAAGAGCGTGAAATGATTGATGCCTTCCGGCGTGAAGGCGCGGCACGTCGAGCCCTGACGCACCCAGACAATCCGATACGGTCCTGGATAGCCGGTGTACGGCAGCGTGTTGAGATTTTCGCAATTGGCGCCCATCGAGCCGCTCCAATTGACGCGGCCGATCTGACGATCCTCCAGGATCTCGCCATTATAGGGCGCAACGCCCGTCGTATCCATCCACTCGAGGTGCGAGGTCGCGTTGCCGATATTCACCTGCGCGACGAAAGGCACCACCGCGACATGCACGCTGTCGCCATCGAGGCGCAGGAGATCAGTCGCCAAATCCTCCGCCGCATCGCGCAGCGCCTGCATGTCGCTGGACATCGATCCAGTGTTGTCGAGCACCAGCGCCACTTCGATCGGCGGGCTCGCCTTGGCCTCGGCCTCGGAGGCGACGGCGACGTCCCAATTGTCCAGCTCGACATTGTTGAACATGCCCGCGAGCAGGCTCAGGCCGTTATCGAAAGTGGCCGTGGCCTCGACCCGATGGCCGCCCGAGTCCAGCTGGAAGACGTTAAACGTGATCTCGCCGAGGATCGGCTGATCCCCCAGCGTTGCATCGAAGAAGGCGCGCGCCCGCGCCTCCCGATCCGCCAAGGGCAAGCTGGAGGACCGCTCCGCGACCAGGGCCGCGCCGTCCGCGGCGTTCTGAAGCTGGCTGCGCAGGGCCTGGGCCCGGGCGAAATCCACCGTAAGGCCCACAAGCGCGGCCAGAACGCCCCCCAGGAGCGCCCACAGCATCGCCACATTGCCCGAACGATTGCGCCTGAAGCGCCGTGCCGCCGACTGGTCCATCTCGCCGATCCGCCTAAACCCTCGATCCTGCGAGATATCAAAAAGGCCTTAATTTCCGATGTGTAGGATTGGTGAACCAAGCTTCACCATGCCGGCCGGGCCGCCGCTGCGCCCTTGCATAAGCCGCCCCCCGTCGTTATCCACGCGCGATCCGCGAATGGGATCGATTCCAGGGCCGCCGAAGGGCGGAAGCGAAGCCTTGCCCAAGCGCACTGACATATCCTCCATCCTGATCATTGGCGCCGGCCCGATCATTATCGGCCAGGCGTGCGAGTTCGATTATTCCGGCGTGCAGGCGGTCAAGGCGCTCAAGGCCGAGGGCTATCGGGTCATCCTGGTCAATTCCAACCCGGCCACGATCATGACCGACCCGGGTCTGGCCGACGCAACCTACGTCGAGCCGATCACGCCGGACATGGTCGAGAAAATCATCGCGGTGGAGCGCCCGGACGCGCTCTTGCCGACGATGGGCGGGCAGACCGCCCTGAATTGCGCCCTGACGCTGGAGCGCACCGGCGTCCTCGCCAAGTACGGCGTCGAAATGATCGGCGCCCGGGCGGACGTGATCGAGAAAGCGGAGGACCGGCTGAAATTCCGCGAGGCCATGGAGAAGATCGGCCTGCAGAGCGCGCGCTCGCGGCTGGTGCATTCCATGGAGGAGGCGCTCGCCGCGCTCGACTATGTGCAGCTGCCCGCGATCATGCGCCCGAGTTTCACGCTGGGCGGCCTTGGCGGCGGCGTCGCCTACAATCTCGAGGAATTCAAGGAGATCATCGAACGTGGCCTAGCCGCCTCGCCCGTGCGCCAAGTGCTCGTCGAGGAGAGCATCATCGGCTGGAAAGAGTTCGAGATGGAGGTGGTCCGCGACAAGGCGGACAATTGCATCATCATCTGCTCGATCGAGAACGTCGATCCGATGGGCGTGCATACTGGCGATTCCATCACCGTGGCGCCGGCGCTGACGCTGACGGACCGCGAATACCAGATCATGCGCAACGCCTCGATCGCCGTACTGCGTGAGATCGGCGTGGAGACCGGCGGGTCCAACGTGCAATTCGCGATTAATCCGAAGGACGGCCGCATGGTCGTTATCGAGATGAATCCCCGCGTGTCGCGTTCCTCGGCGCTGGCGTCGAAGGCGACCGGGTTTCCCATCGCCAAGGTCGCGGCGAAACTCGCCATCGGCTATACGCTCGATGAGATCGCCAACGACATCACCGGCGGCGCCACACCCGCCAGCTTCGAACCGACGATCGATTATGTCGTCACGAAAATTCCCCGCTTCGCGTTCGAGCGTTTTCCCGGCGCGGACACCACGCTGACCACCTCGATGAAGAGCGTCGGCGAAGCCATGGCGATCGGACGGACGTTTCAGGAATCGTTGCAAAAGGCGCTGCGCTCGCTCGATATCGGCCTGAACGGCCTCGACGAAATTCAAATCGCCGGCGGCGAGGATGAAGATCAAGGCAAGCTCGCGGTGCGCGCGCGCCTTGTGGCCCCCAAGGCCGATCGGCTTCTCGTGGTGGGAGAAGCGCTGCGCCGCGGATTGTCCGTTGAGGAAATCTGCGCGGCCTCGCATTACGATCCATGGTTCGTTCGTCAGATCGCGGAGATCGTCGCCGCCGAAGCGCGCGTGCGCGCAGAAGGTCTGCCGAAGGAAGCGCACGCCATGCGCGCATTGAAGGCCATGGGCTTTTCCGATGCGCGCCTCGCCGCGCTCACGGGCGGCAAGGAGCGCGACGTACGCGCCGCGCGCCGTGCGCTTGGCGTACGGCCGCAATATAAGCGCATCGATTCCTGCGCGGCCGAATTCCGCGCCAGCACGCCTTACATGTATTCCACCTATGAAACCGGCGCGTGGAGCGTCTCCGGCGCGGCCGAAGGCGCCGATTGCGAAGCCGATCCCACCGATCGGGAAAAGATCATCATTCTCGGCGGAGGCCCGAACCGCATCGGCCAGGGCATCGAGTTCGATTATTGCTGCTGTCACGCCGCGTTCGCGTGCGCCGATCTCGGCGTCGAATCGATCATGATCAATTGCAATCCGGAAACCGTGTCGACGGATTACGACACGTCCGACCGCCTGTATTTCGAACCGCTCACCACGGAAGACGTGCTCGAAATCATCGAGACGGAGAAACAGCGCGGAACTTTGCGTGGTCTCATCGTGCAGTTTGGCGGGCAAACGCCGCTCAAGCTCGCGCAACCGCTCGAGGACGAAGGCGCGCCGATCCTGGGAACCAGCGTCGATGCGATCGATCTCGCCGAGGATCGCGAGCGCTTCCAGGCGCTGCTCAAGGAAATCGGCCTCAAACAACCCGACAACGCGACGGCGCGCTCGCCGGAAGAGGCGCTGGAAGGCGCGCGCCGCATCGGATTTCCCGTCGTGCTGCGGCCCTCCTACGTGCTTGGCGGACGGGCGATGGAGATCGTCCACGATGAAGCGGGGCTGATGCGCTACGTCACCGAGGCGGTGCAAGCGTCCGAGACGCGCCCGGTTTTGATCGATCGCTATCTGCGCGACGCCATCGAGGTCGATGTCGACGCCATCGCCGACGGTAAGGATGTCTTCGTCGCCGGAGTGATGGAACATATCGAGGAAGCCGGCATCCATTCCGGCGACAGCGCCTGCGCGCTTCCGCCCTATACGCTCTCCGCTTCACTGATCCGCGACATTGAAGCCCAAACAGTGAAACTCGCGCGCGCGCTCAGCGTTAAGGGCCTGATCAACATCCAGTTCGCAGTGAAAGACGGAGACATCTTCGTGCTTGAGGCCAATCCGCGCGCCTCGCGCACCGCGCCCTTCGTGGCCAAGGCGATCGGCGCGCCCATCGCCGCCGCCGCGGCCAAGGTCATGGCCGGCGCCCCGCTGAAGCCCATGAAGCTGACGCGTCCCAAGAAGCCGCACGTGGCGGTGAAGGAGGCCGTGTTCCCGTTCGCGCGCTTTCCCGGCGTCGACCCGATCCTTGGCCCTGAAATGCGCTCGACAGGCGAAGTCATGGGCCTCGATGAGAGCTTCGAGGCGGCTTTCGCGAAAAGCCAAGTGGCGGCCGGCTCGGCGCTGCCGGCCGCGGGGTGCGTCTTCATCTCCGTCAAGGATCGCGACAAGGACGCGCTGATCGCGGTGGCGCGCGATCTCATCGCGATGAATTTCCGCATCCTTGCGACAGGCGGCACCGCCTCCCATTTGCAGGCGGCAGGTCTTTCCGTCGAGCGCATCAACAAAGTGGCCGAGGGACGGCCTCACATTGTCGATGCGATGAAGAACGGCGAAGTGCAGCTCGTGTTCAACACCACCGAGGGCGCGCAATCCTATCGAGATTCCACGTCAATTCGCGCCACGGCGATCGCGCAGAATATCCCCTACTACACGACTGTCTCCGGCGCCCGCGCCGTCGTCATGGCGATCCGGCGTCTGCGCAGCGGCGATCTCGGCGTTCGTGCGCTTCAGGCCTATGCTTGACGAAGCGGCGTTCGCAGGGGCAACCTTACCTCCCGGCACAATGGAAGCCTAGCGACACATGGATAAAGTCCCGATGACGGCCGAGGGCTATGCCGCCCTGGAAGCCGAATTGAAGCGTTTGAAGACCGAAGAACGGCCGGCCGTAATCGCCGCGATCGCCGAGGCGCGCTCGCACGGGGATTTGTCAGAGAACGCGGAATACCATGCCGCCAAGGAGCGTCAGAGCTTCATCGAAGGCCGCGTCGCAGAACTGGAAGACAAGATCGCGCGCGCGCAAGTGATCGATCCATCCAAGCTCTCCGGGTCCAGCGTCAAGTTCGGCGCCACCGTCACCGTGCAGGACGAAGATTCCAACGTAAAAGCCAAGTACAAGATCGTCGGCGAAGACGAAGCGGATGTGCGCGCCGGCAAGATTTCCATTTCTTCCCCAATCGCGCGCGCCCTGATCGGCAAGGAAGAAGGGGACGTCGTGGAAGTGATGGCGCCCGGCGGGCCAAAGAGCTTCGAAATCCTCAAGGTCAAATACCTCTAGGTCCTTGCGGCCTGGGGTCTCATTTCAGCCACGCTTCCGCGCTTCATCACGCGCTCGGAGGACCTTCGGCATGGCTTCTGAATTGACACGCCGCGCGCTGGCGCTTGGCGCCGCCGCCGCCTGCATCGCCCCGCGCGCCGCCGCGGTGGAAGGCGATTACAGCGAGCGTGAAATCGTCGCGTCCGCGAGCCGCTTCTTCGGCGCGGGCGCCGAGGGCGTCGCGGCCATCGTCGCGCGCGTGTTTCGCGACAATGGCCGGCCCGTCGGCTTCATCGAAGGCGCGGAAGGGGCCGGCGCGATCGGCGTGGGCCTGCGGATCGGATCGGGCGATTTGGTTTTCCTGCGCCGCCGTCATCCGGAAAAAATCTACTGGCGCGGCCCTTCGATCGGCGTTGACACGGGCGGCGACGCGGCGCGCGTCTTCACGCTCATCTATGGAATGACAGACCCAACGCAAATCTTCCGTCGCTTTCCCGGCGTAGAGGGCTCGGCCTATTTCATTGGCGGCGTGGGCGTGAATTATCAGCGCGCGGAGGACATCACGCTCGCACCGATGCGTGCCGGCGTTGGGTTGAGGCTGGGCGCGAATGTCGGATACCTCGCCTATTCGCGCCGACGCTACGGTTTGCCCTTCTAGCTAGATATCGTCGCCGTCTCCGTCGACGCGACTTTCGAGCATCCGCTTGCGTTTCTCGTGGCGCTCGCGGAACTCCTCCGCGAAGGCGGATGCAAGAATGCCCGTCGGCATCGCCACGATCCCTATGCCGGCCAGCGCAACAAGCGCCGCCGCGACCCGTCCCAAGGCCGTGTCAGGATAGACATCGCCGTAGCCGACGGTCGTCAGCGTCACCACGGCCCACCACAGCGCCCGCGTGATCGATCCAAACGCCTCGGGCTTGGTTTCGCCCTCGATGAAATACAGCATCAACGCCGCGACATAGACCTGGGCCGCCGCCACGCAGAGCGCGGCCAGAAGCGGCGGCCCGGCTCGCAGCACCGCATTGCCGACGATGCCGAAAGCGGGAACGTACCGCGCGAGCTTGAACAAGCGGAACAGCCGCAGCGCCCGCAACGCGGCGAGCCACGGACCCGCCGCATGCGGCGCCAACACCATCACGATGAGTTCAGGGAGAAAGGAAAGCAGATCGGCGATCGTGAGCGGCGTCGCCAGAAAGCGCAGACGCCCTCTCCAGCCGCGATGCGCCGGGTTTTCACCTTCGGACCAGAAGCGCAGAACGAATTCGAAGGCGAAAAGAAACACCACTGCAGCATTGATCAACCCGATCCAGTACGCGAGCGCGGGAGAAAGCGGCGTATCCGGACGCGTCGCCTCGGTTTCGAGCGCCAGCGCGATCAGACTGATGATGACAAGCGAGACGATCGAAAGCGTCAGCGCGTTGAAGCCGCCATACTCATCCGGCTCAAGCCAATCATGAATATAGGCTCTGAGCGTTGCGTGTTTGCGTTTGATCAGCGGCATGCGTGCGCCCGATGCAAAGCTCTTCGCGCCCCTAGGCGATCGTTTTCTCGCGGAACCAGCGGGCGCGATGAATGTCGGTCAGATTATCTTCATAGCCGCCAAGGCGCGGATCGACGAGATTTTTGGATACGCCGAACACGGTTGTCGCCACCGGCGCGTCCTCCAGCATGATCTGCTCGGCCCGCCGCATCAGCGCCGCGCGGGCTGAAGCGTCCGCCTCGTCGTCTGACTGGATCATGAGGGCGTCGAATTCCGGGCTGGAATAGCGCGCGTAGTTTTGCGAACCAGTGCGCGTCTCCAGCAAATAGAGGTAGTTGCGCGCATCGTTGTAATCGGCGACCCAACCGCCATCGCCGACCTGGTAGTTCCCGGCGCGCAGGTTCGCGTAATGGATTTGCGTTTCAACGCCAGAAAGCTCGACCACGACCCAGGGCGCGATGCTGCGCCAATCGGCCTGGATCACCACCGCCACGCGCGGATTATCGCCAGTGTTGCGATGCGAATATTCGAAACGCAGCGGATTTTGCGGCCCGAAGCCGGCCGCTTCCAAGAGCGCGCGCGCTTCCTCGCGCCGCTCCGCGATGGGACGATCGGCCCAGCTGTAGCGGGAAGCGCCCGGATAATTCGCGATGCCGGGCGGCACGAAGGAATGAGCGGGGCGCTCACCTGCGCGATAAATCTGGGTGGCGATGAAATCGCGGTCGATCGCCATGGCAAGCGCGCGGCGCACACGCGCATCGCCAAAGGGCTCTCGACGCGTATTGAAGGACAAATAAGTCACGATCAGATAGGGTGCGATGCGCGTCATTTCAGGATGCGAGCGCAACAATTCCGGCGCGCGCCCCGTGGGAAAGCCTGTGCTCCAACCGCGCTCGCCCGTAAGCGCACTGCGCGCCGCGACGTTCACATCGGCCGTCGGGTAGAAATAAAGATCCTGAAGCCAGACATTGCGGCTGTCCCAAAAGCCTGGGTTCTTGACGAGGTGGGTGATGTAGTTCGACCACCATTTGACGAGCTTGTAGGCGCCGTTGACGACAATGTTTTCCGGCTTGATCCACGCCGCGCCGTGACGCGCCACCGCATGCTTGGGCACGGGAAACGTCGTGTAGTGCATCAATAATTGCGGCAGGTATGGCGCGGGATGGCGGAGCCTGATTTCGAGAACGCGATCGGCCAATGCGCGCACGCCGACCTCGCTCGGCGCCATCTCACCCTTGTTCACCGCCTCCGCGTTCTCGATCGGATAAAGCAGTGAGGCATATTCGGCGAGCGTTTCGGGATTTAGGATGCGCTGAAATCCGAACACAAAATCATGCGCGTCGCAGGCTTCGCCGTCCGACCAATAGGCTTCGCGGAGATAAAAGGTCCATGCGCGGCCGTCCGCGCTCGTTTCCCAGTGCGTGGCGATGCCTGGCACGGGGCGCGCGAATTGGTCCTCCGTGACGAGGCCCATGAACATGTTGCCGATGATGTTGTTTTCCCAGGTGCCGGAAGCCTTGTGGGGATCGAGCGAAAGCGGCTCGCCCTGATTTGCGATATCCAGCGTGCGTCGCACCGGATCGAACCCGACGATCTTCGCGCCTGAACAGGCCGGCAATAGGCTCGCCGTTCCCGCCATCCCGGCGATCCCCGCTCCGCGTAGAAAGTCACGTCGCGCCGGCTTCATGTCAGCGGTCCTTCGGGTCCAGCGCGTCGCGCAACCCATCGCCCAAGAAGTTGAGCGCCATCAACGTCACCAGCATCGTCAGCGCGGGCGCGATGAGCAGCCACGGAGCTTCGACCATGTTGGCCGCGCCGTCCGAGATTAGGCTGCCGAGCGAGGTCAGCGGCTCCTGCACGCCGAGGCCAAGGAACGACAAGAAACTCTCCGCCAGAATAATCACCGGCACGTTGAGCGTTGCGAACACGACGACCGGCCCGAGCACGTTCGGCACGATATGACGCAGAACGATTTGAACGGGGGTGGCGCCGGCCGCGCGCGCCGCTTCAACGAATTCCCGCCGCCGGAGCGCAATCGTTTGCCCGCGCACGATGCGGGCCATGGTGAGCCATTCGACGGCGCCGATCGCCATGAAGATCAGCAGCAGGTTCGAAAGCGGATCTTCGGTGCGCACCACCGTCATCAGCACGATCACGAAGAAAATGAACGGAATAGCGTAAAGCACTTCGACGATCCGCATCATGACTGTATCGACGGCGCCGCCAAGGAAGCCCGCCGTCGCGCCCCACAGCACACCGATGGAGAGCGCCACCGCCGTCGCGGCGATGCCCACGAGCAGAGATATGCGCAGCCCAAACAGCGTGCGCGCCATGAGATCGCGACCTTCAAGGTCGGTGCCCAAAATGTGCCAATCGGTGAAGGTTGGCGCGATGCCAACCTTGTCGCGAAAGATGAAATCGACCGGGTGCACCCAGAGCATGGGCCCAAACAGCGCCAGCGCGGCGAGCACGCCGAGCGCGTAGAGCGAAATCATCGCCGCGGGATTGCGCTTGAGACGACGGGCGGCGTCATCCCACAGGGAGCGCCCCGCCGTCGGGGGCGGGGCCGCCGCCACGGGGGGCGCCGTATCGGGTTGAAGCGTGTCCGTCATGCGGCACGCGCGCGTGGATCGAGCACGCCATAGAGAAGATCGACAATCAGATTGAGCGCGATGATCAGCGCGGAATAGAGAATCACGACCCCCATGACGACCGTGTAATCGCGCGTCAGCGCGCCGATGATGAATTGACGCCCAACGCCGGGGAGCTGAAACACGGTCTCGATCACGAATGAGCCCGCCAACACGCCCGCGAGCGCGGGGCCGAGATAGGACACGATCGGCAGGATCGCGACCGGCAAGGCGTGACGCCAGACGATTTGGGCCTCGGGCAGACCCTTGGCCCGCGCCGTGCGTATGGCGTTGGAGCGCATCGCCTCGATCATGCTGGCGCGCATGAGACGCGACACGATGGCGATCTGCGGCAAGGCGAGCGTGACGACCGGCAAAAGCAGATGCGGCACGGACATCTCATCGCGATTGAGCCCAACGCTGGGCAGCCAGTTCAGCCCCTCTCCGAACACCAATTTGAAAACGGGCCCCATCACCAGAGGCGGCAGGCACACCCCCACGAGCGCGAACGCCATCACCGCGTAATCCTGGGGCCGGTTCTGCCGAAGCGCCGCCATCGCCCCCAGACCGCCCCCGACCAGCAGCGCCAGCGCAATGGAGGCGAGCCCCAGCACCGCGCTGGTGGGAAAGCCCTCGGCGATGATATCGGCGACATCCTTGTCCTTGTAGGCCATGGACGGCCCAAGATCGCCCCGTGCCAAGCCCGCCAGATAGAAGCCGAGCTGTTCGTGGACCGGCAGGTCGAGCTTGTATTCAGCCAGCAGGCGCCGCTCGATCTCGGGCGGCAATTGGCGTTCGCGGTCGAACGGCCCGCCTTCGGCTTGATGCATCAAGAAAAAAGCGGCCGTGATGATCGCGAGCATCGTCGGCACGGCGATCAAAACACGGCGCGCGGTCTGAAGCAGCATCGGTCCCCGGAGCGTTACAACACCGACACCTTGCGTGCCGCCCGGATCGTGTCAACGTCGCGCGCCATGACTGACTTCATCCGCGTTACGCCTGACTTCTCCGTCGCCCCGCAATTGCAGGCGCAGGACATCGCCCGGGCAGCGGCCGCCGGCTTCAAGACCCTGATCTGCAATCGTCCGGATCATGAATCGCCAGATCAAGCGCTTACGATGGCGGAGGCCGAGGCGGCGGCGGCGGCCGCGGGCCTCGCTTTCCGCGCGATTCCGTTCGCCGGGCCCCCGCCCGCGGCGGCGGTGGCGGCGACCCAGGACGCGCTTGAGGAGGCCCAGGGCCCAATCCTTGCTTATTGCCGCTCAGGCACGCGCTCGATCACGGCCTGGGCGCTGGCGATGGCGCGGCGTGGTCAAACCCCGGACGCGCTGATTAAAATCGCCGCAGAGGCCGGTTATGATCTCTCGGGGCTTCGCGGACGGCTTTCAGAAGCGGCACGGGACGCGTAACGCTCTCCCCCACGGCCGCGAATTAAGGCAGAGCGGCGTGGGCTGGTCCCGACTGCGCGACATTGTCCAAGAGCGGCGCAAAAAACATGACGGCGACGATCTTTACCAGCACAATGGCGCATAGAGCGAGGATCGCGCAGCGCAGCCGCTCCAAGGCGAACCAGAAGAAGGCGGAGACGGCCGACATGACCACCACGCCCAAGCAAGCCCTAGGCCGCCGCCAGGCGGCCGGTTAATCCTGATCGCCTAGGCGTATCCAGCACGATGTCAGACCAGGAGTGGCGCTTGCCCGAACCAGTGCTTGCCACGGACCGCGCCGCGAGCGGCCGCGATATCGCGATCGACGCGGGCACGGGCCAGCGTCCGGCCCCTAAGGGCCGGCTTTGGTTCAGCGATTTCGAGTTCGGCCCCCAAGGCGTGCTGATCCGCAAGACGGGCTGGCGGGCCGATTATTCCCTCTCCAACATTCTCTCCGTCCGCTCATGGTTCGTGTTCTTTCTGACGGTGACGGCTGCCGCCGCGCGCGTTCGACGGGACTTCGTGATCCAGTTCGCTCCAGATCGGGTGCGGCCGTGGTATCTGATCTGGCCGGTGGTGCGGCTCGCGGGCGGGCGCATCGCCCAAGACGGCGAAGCCGCCGACGTCGTCTTCCATTTCGAGGACGCGACCTTCGGCCAGACGGCGGCGCCCCATGCGCGCCAAGGCGTGCGCTATTTGAATTTCGGCTGCAGAGACGTCTCCAAGAGCGCTGTGGCCAAGGCGTTCGAGGCGGCCTTCGGCTATCCGCTGGCGCTCGATCCGGAGACCCATCAGGGCGAAGCCGTCGCCAAATGCGAACTGAACGGCGCGCATGACGGGCGGATCATTACTTGCCCCGCTCCGCGTGAAGACGGGCGCGTCTATCAGCGCGTGATCGACAATCGCTGCGAGGGACGCGGCCTGGTGGAGGATTTCCGCACGCCGACGATCGGCGGCAAGCCGATTTGCGTGTTCATCAAGCGGCGCGCGGTCAGCGAACGCTTCGCCAACGCCAACAGCGAGGTGGAGCTGCGCACGCCGGAAGAATGCTTCAGCGCCGCCGAGATGGAGCGCATCGCCGATTTCTGCGCGCGCATGGGCCTCGATTGGGGCGGGCTGGACATTTTGCGCGACCGCTCGGACGGTCGCCTCTACATCGTGGACGCCAACAAGACGGATATGGGCCCGCCGATCGCGCTGCCGCTTAAGGACAAGATGTACGCCGCACGCGCTCTGGCCGCCGCCTTTCGCCGTCACATCGGCCGCTAAGTTCGATGGCTGGGATCCCGTTCGTGCGCGAGATGACGTTCGCCTATGGCGCGCCGCAGCGTGTGTCGCCGCTGATCGAGCGCGTCGTCTCGAACAATCCCGGTCCGTTCACCTTTCACGGCACGGGCGTTTATATCATCGGGCGCGACAATGTCGCGATGATCGATCCTGGCCCCGACATGCCGGGCCAGCAGGACATGCTGCGCGCCGCTCTAGGCGGCCGTCGGCTCACGCACATCTTTCTGACGCATGGCCACGCCGACCATAGCCCGGCGGCCTATCCGCTCGCGCAGGCCACGGGCGCGAAAATCTTCGCGACGCCGGCCGGCTCTTCGAAGGGCAAATCCGCCCTGACGCATGGCGATCAGCCGCCCTTGGAAGCCGGCGACGACACCAGCTTTCATTTCGATCATGCCTTGAGCGACGGCGATCGCTTCGAAGGCGATGGCTGGACCATCGAAGCCATTCAAACGCCGGGCCACACGTCCAACCATACGTGCTTCGCCTTGAAGGAAGAAAACGCCCTCTTCTCAGGCGATCACATCATGGGCTGGTCCACCACCGTGATCACGCCGCCGGACGGCGACATGCAGGCTTATTTCGATAGCTTGGATAAGGTTCGCGCGCGGAACTTCGACACGCTCTGGCCGACGCACGGCCCGCCCATCCGCACGCCGGCGCCCTTCATCGACGCCTACAAGGAACACCGCCTCGCTCGGGAGGCGCAGATCGTCGCGCAGATCCGGGCGGGACATCGTAAGATCAAGGATATGATCCCCGCCATGTACGTGGACGTCGATCCCCGCCTGCACCCGGCGGCCGCGATGTCGGTGTTCGCGCATATGCGCCGGCTCGTCGGCGCAGGCGTGTTGGCGACCGAGGGCGAGCCAAGCTTGGACAGCCTTTACGAGCTCGCCGCGCGTTGAGCCTCAGCTCGAGGCGGCGAGATCGGATTTCAACCGCGCGATGAAGCGACGAACACGCGCCGCATTGGCGCCGCCATCATGCGCCCGCACGCGCGCGGCCGAGCGCACGTCCACGATCGCGCCCGGCGGATTGGAGCGTACACGCACAGCGACGTCATCGATGAAGCCGAACCAATAGGATCGATCTTGCGCCTCGAACACGAGCGCGGCCGGATCGGCGCGGCTGATGGTCCACCCCTCGGCGCGGGCGACCGCAAGCGCCATCTCGTACGCGCTGTTCGGCGGCGCGCCGACGATCACGGGTGAGATGTCGGGATAGATTTCGTACTGCACGTCCACGGCCCGGCGTCCGGCGAACGCGCCGCTCGGCACGCGCGCCGCGACCAGATCAAGCCCATTGGCCGCGGGCGCGGCCGCGCGCGCGGACAGGACGTCCGGTGAAAACGCCGGCGGCTCGCTGACGTCCGTCGAGACATCCGGCAAGGGCGCGGCCTGGACGAACTGGCCGCTGAACGAAGTGGCGTAGCCGATGCCGACCAGCGGCAGGATCAGCGCCACCAACGCGATTCGGCGTCCGCGCCGGGGCGCGACCGACATCGCCATGATCAGCGCGGCCAACGCTAGGATCGCCGCGGCGAACAAGAGAACCGGGCCAAGCCGAAGCGTCATCAGCGAATAGCCGACGCGCCAATCGAGATAGCCGAACTTCACGCCGAAGGCGGCGATGAGAAAATAGATCGGCAGCGCCAGCGAAAAGAAGAGCGCCAGCCGCGCCAGAAAGCCCCGTACTTGGCCCATATCGACCCCGTGCCGGCGATCTTCTAAGCGCGACCGCGGCGTCTGTCACTCCGCCGCTTGCGCGGTGGGAAGCCGGTACGATTTGAACATCTCGCGCAGGGCGAGCTTGTTGATCTTGCCCGTCGCCCCGATTGGGATCTTTTCGACCAGGACGACGTCGTCTGGCGTCCACCATTTGGCGATCTTGCCATCCAAATAGGCGAGCAATTGCGCCTTGGTGGGCTGAGCGCCAGGGCGCGGCTCGATGATGAGCAAAGGCCGCTCATCCCATTTCGGATGCGCCACGCCGATCACGGCGGCGCAGGCGACGCCATCGCACGCCACTGCGATATTCTCGATATCGATGGACGATATCCATTCCCCGCCGGACTTGATCACGTCCTTGGCGCGGTCGGTGATCTGCATGTAGCCGTCCGTATCGAGCGTGGCGACATCGCCGGTATCGAAGAAGCCGTCATCCTCCAAAACGTCGCCGCGCGCATTGCGTGCGCCTTCATTGCGGAAATAAGACTTCACCACGGACGGTCCGCGCACCAGCAGCTTGCCGAAGGTCTTGCCGTCGTGCGGCTGCTCGGCGCCGGAATCGTCGACGATCTTCATCTCCACCGAAAAGATCGCCCTGCCCTGCTTGAGCTTGAGGCGAACCTGCTCATCGCGCGTGGCTTTCTGGTGGTGCGGCTGCAGAACGCCGAGCGTGCCGATCGGGCTCATCTCGGTCATGCCCCAGGCATGCATGACCGACACGCCATATTCATCTTCGAACGCGCGCAGCACCGCCTCCGGCACAGCCGAGCCGCCAATGGCGACGCGCTTGAGCGTGGTGAAACGCGATTTGGTTTCGCGAAGGAATTGAAGCAGCATCAACCAGACGGTCGGCACGGCGGCGGTGAAGGTGACGCCTTCGCTCTCAAGCAGCTCATAAACGCTCGCGCCGTCGAGTTTCGCGCCTGGCATCACGAATTTCGCCCCCGCCATCGGCGCCACGAACGCCGTCGCCCAGGCATTGGCGTGGAACATCGGCACCACCGGCATCACCACGTCGTTGGCGCCGATGCAGAAGCAATCGGGCTGATTGGCGACGAAAGCGTGCAGCATGTTGGAGCGGTGCGAATAGAGCACGCCCTTCGGATTGCCCGTCGTGCCCGAGGTGTAGCAAAGGCCGGCGGCTGTGTTCTCGTCGAAATCGCCCCAGACCACATTGGTGGGACGGCCGGCGATATAGTCCTCGAACGCGATTGCGTTCTTCAAGCTGGTTTGCGGCATGTGCGCCGCATCCGTGAAGATCACATAGCTTTCGATGGTTTCGAGCTGGCCGGCGATTTTTTCCACCAGCGGCACGAAGGTGAGATCGAGAAAGAGGATGCGGTCGCCCGCGTGATTGCAAATCCACACGATTTGTTCGGGGAAGAGACGCGGATTGACTGTGTGCAGAACGGCGCCGACGCCCATGGCGCCGTACCAGGTTTCAAGATGGCGCGCCGTGTTCCAGGCGAGCGTGGCGACGCGGTCGCCCACGCCGATGCCGCTGGTGGCCAAGGCGTGCGAGACTTGGCGCGCGCGCGTATAGATCTCGGCATAGGTGGAGCGCACGATCGGCCCTTCGATCGAGCGAGTCACGACCTCGCGTGTGGGATAATTGGTGTTGGCGTGCTCGATGATTTTATCGAGCGTCATCCGCCAATCTTGCATCAGCCCCAGCATCGCACGCGTCTCCCAAAGTCAGGTCATTGCTTTGGAGGCGTTTTACGGGCTGGGCGCCGTATCGGCAATCAGGCGGCGATGCGCTCGTTCAAGGGCCGCATGCGCAGTCGCAGGACCGGGGCCGGCTGGGCCCGCTTGTCGGCCTCGCCCTCGGCGAACACATAGCCGGCCGCCGCCAGGCGCGCCCAATGGCCGCCGGCGCGTTGCGCGCGCGTCGTTTCCGGCAGCAGCACAGGCGTTTCGCCCGCATCGGCATAGGCGGCGCGCACGAGGCAGCGCGGGCCGGGCGCCCAGAGCGAGGCGATCAAGGCCGCGCGCAGCGTTGGCGCCGAAAGCCGCTCAAGCAGCGAGGGCGGGCATGGCGAGGGGGCGGCGGCCACGGGGCGCGCGCTCAACTTTCCGCGCAAATCGGCGGCCAGAAGGAGAACCGCCGCAATGCACGCGCGAACGCCGCCGAACATGCTGTCTCCCCGCTTTCCAATTCCGGTCACGTTTCGGCAAGGGCGCTGAAGAAAGCGTTAAGGATAGAGGCGCTGCGTGCGCCACGGCGCGCCGATCTCGGGCCGAATGAATTGCAGCCGATCGTGCAGGCGGAATGGCCGATCGCGCCAAAATTCGATCTGCAGCGGCTCGATCCGCCACCCCGCCCAGAAGGGCGGACGCGGCACGGCGCCCACGCCGAACTTGAGCGCGTGCTCGGCGATGCGCTTTTCGAAGGCGAAGCGCCCCTCCATCGGCGTCGACTGGATCGACGCCCAGGCGCCGATCTGAGCGTCGCGCGCGCGGGTTGCGAAATAGGCGTCCGCCTCCTCCGCGCTGACCGCGCTGACCGGCCCGCGCACCCGCACCTGCCGGCGCAAGCTCTTCCAGTGAAAAACGAGCGCGGCGCGTTTCTGGCCCGACAGCTGGCGGCCTTTGGCGCTGCCCTCGTTGGAATAGAAAGTGAAGCCCCGCGCATTGACGTCCTTCAAGAGCACCATGCGCGCATCGGGCATCCCGTCCGCATCGACTGTGGCGAGCGTCATCGCATTGGCGTCGTTGATCTCCTTGGCGCGCGCCTCCTTCAGCCAGGCAGCGAACAGGACGACGGGATCGGCCTCGGCGAAGAAGGCGGGGTCGTCAGGCGGCGGCGCTTCGCCAGCATAGGTGGGGGACGGGGGGATAAGGTCAGTCATAGGGATTGCACAAAAGGGAAATGCGGGGCGGCGCGGGAAATCAACGCTGCATCGGCGGTGATCAAGTCAGCGTCCGCTATTTCAGCCTGCGCGATATAGAGACAGTCCACCAAAGGATGCTTGATGTCCAATGCGATAGTTTCGGCGTGGCGCAACAAGGCGATGTCCGGCGTGAGAGACAATCCGCCGCTGGTAAAGAAATCCGTCGCCCGCTCCAGCGCCGCTTCCGCTTGGGCACGTGTCGCCTCGCCAAGTCGAAAGCGCCGCGCGATCGCGGACGCAACTTCAATCGCGATCATTTCCGGCGCAATCACAATTCGGCGCGACGCGAACAGAGCTTCGACCCTGCTTGAGCCCGTCTCTTTCAAGAATAGCTTTACCGCAATCGACGCATCCGGCGTAAAGGCACGCTCGCTCATGGATACTCTTGGCCGTCGCGTTCGGCGCGGATGCCCGGCGTTGAATCGGACATAAACGGCATGGCGTCGCGGTGCTTGGCGAGGTGTTCCAATAGCTTTTGGCGCGTTTCGTAGTGAACATCAGCCAGGGTCGTCCGCAGTTCTTCCTCCAAGCTGACGCCCTTCGCCTTGGCGCGCTGTTTGTAAAAAGCCACCAGATGTTCGCTGACATCGCGGATTTTCAGGTCTGCCATGAACAATACATAGCTCAGGCGCCCTTGCCATGCAATGACCCCATGGGGTCATGGGGTCAGTTGTCGAATGTGGCAAACGGGCTTAGAAGAGGGTCATGTCCCACAACACGTTCGGCCACCTTTTCCGCGTCACGACCTGGGGCGAAAGCCATGGGCCGGCGCTGGGCTGCGTGGTGGACGGCGCCCCGCCGGGGCTAAGGCTGACGGAAGCCGACATCCAAGTCTGGCTGGACCGCAGGCGCCCAGGCACCAGCCGTTTTGTCACGCAGCGGCAGGAGCCGGACGCCGTGCGCATTCTTTCCGGCGTGTTCGAGGACGAACGCACTGGGGGACAAGTGACCACCGGGACGCCGATCCAGCTGATCATCGAAAACGTCGACCAGCGGTCCAAGGATTACGGCGCCATCCGCGACCTTTACCGCCCGGGCCATGCCGATTTCACCTATCAGGCGAAGTACGGCGTGCGCGATTATCGCGGCGGCGGCCGCTCCTCGGCGCGGGAAACGGCGGCGCGGGTGGCGGCCGGCGCGGTGGCGCGCAGGGTCCTGGGCGATCAGATCAAGGTGCGCGCGGCGCTCGTTCAAATCGGGGACGACCGGATCGACCCGGCAACGTGGGACTGGGCGGAGACCGAGCGCAACCCCTTCTGGTGCCCGGATGCGGCGGCGGCCCAGCGCTGGGAGACGCTGCTCGACGCGACGCGCAAAGCGGGCTCCTCCATCGGCGCGATCATCGAGGTGCGCGCGGAGGGCGTGCCCGCGGGCTGGGGCGCGCCGCTTTATGGAAAGCTCGACGCCGATCTGGCCGGCGCGTTGATGAGCATTAACGCTGTCAAGGGCGTCGAGATCGGCGCCGGCTTCGCCGCGGCCGCCTTGAGCGGCGAGGAGAACGCCGACGAGATGCGCGCGGGCAATCAGGGCGCGCCGCGCTTTCTCACCAACAAGGCTGGGGGGATCCTCGGCGGCATCTCCACCGGCCAAGAGATCGTGGCGCGCTTCGCCGTCAAGCCGACCTCTTCAATCCTCACGCCACGCGCCACGATCCGCAGCGACGGCACGGAGGACGACATCCGCACGACCGGGCGCCACGACCCATGCGTGGGCATTCGCGCCGCCCCTGTCGGTGAGGCGATGATGGCCTGCGTGCTGGCGGATCATAAGCTCCGCCATCGGGCGCAGATTGGCTGAGCCGCAAAGGTGGCGTGCGCGTCACCAATTTGCTAGCCTCTCCCAATAAACACGTCGGAGAGGACGCGCGGATGGAGCACATCGACGTTTTGGTCGTGGGCGCGGGCATATCTGGCATCGGCGCCGGCTATTTCCTGCAGCGGCGCGCACCGAGCCGGTCCTACGCAATTTTTGAAGCGCGTGACGCGATTGGCGGCACATGGGACCTGTTTCGCTATCCAGGCATCCGCTCGGATTCCGACATGTACACGCTGGGCTTCTCCTTCCGCCCATGGCGCGAAGCCAAGGCGATCGCGGACGGCCCCTCGATCCTGAAATATCTTAAGGAGACGGCGCGCGATTACGGGATCGACCAGAAAATACGCTTCCATCACCGCGTGACGAAGGCCTCCTGGGATTCGGTGACGTCGCGCTGGACAATCGACTACGAACGCGGCCCCGAGCGCACGCCGACCCAAATCACCTGCAATTTTCTGCATATGTGCGCCGGCTATTACAATTACGCGCAAGGGTATCGCCCGCCCTTCCCGAACGAGGACGCCTTCCAGGGTCGGATCGTGCATCCGCAATTCTGGCCCGAAGATCTCGATTATACGGGCGAGCGCGTCATCGTGATTGGGTCAGGCGCGACGGCGGTGACGCTCGTGCCGGAAATGGCCAAGAAGGCCGCGCACGTGACGATGCTGCAGCGCTCGCCGACTTATGTCGTGTCGCGACCCGCCGAAGACGCCTTCGCGAACAAGCTGCGCGACATGCTGCCGGCAAAGCTCGCCTACGGAATCATCCGTTGGCGGAACGTGCTGTTCCAGCTTTATTTCTACAATATGACGCGCAAGCACCCCGAAGCCGTCAAGCAACGCATCTTGGGCATGCTGCGCGAGCATCTGGGGCCGGACTTCGACATCGAGACCCATTTCACGCCACGCTACAATCCTTGGGACCAGCGCCTGTGCCTGGTGCCGGATGCCGATCTCTTCGTCGCGCTGAAGAACAAATCCGCCTCGGTCGCCACCGATCACATCGAACGCTTCACCGAAACTGGGATTCAGTTGAAGTCCGGTGCGCATTTGGAGGCTGACATCATCGTCACGGCCACTGGCCTTGACATGCAATTGATGAGCGGTCTCCCGGTGATCGTCGACGGCGCGCCCGTCGATCTGCCGCAGACCTTCTCCTACAAGGGCATGATGTATTCGGGTGTGCCGAACCTTTCATCGACCTTCGGCTACACCAACGCCTCCTGGACGCTCAAGGCGGATTTGACGGCCGAGTATTTGTGCCGCTTGCTCAATCACATGGAGCGGCATGGCTATACGGAGGCGCGGCCGATCAACGATGATCCCTCGCTTGAAGCGGAAGGTTGGCTCGATTTCTCTTCGGGGTATGTGCAGCGCGCGCTCTCGCGCTTACCCAAGCAGGGCGACAAGGCGCCGTGGCGCGTCTATCAGAATTACGCGCTCGACATGCTCGCCTTCCGCTTTGGCAAGCTTGAGGACGGGGTGATGCGGTTCAGCGCGAAGCGCGCCGATCAAGCGCTTTCCGAGGCGACTCAATCCACCCCCGAGCGCGAACTCGCGGCTGCGAAATAAAACGGCCCGCCTGGGGCGGGCCGCACGCTGATACGCGTTCAGTGCGGTCTTTGATCCAGATAGCGAGACCGCTCGCGCACGATTTCGTCGCGATCATAGGGCGGCGCGTTCTCGTCGAAGCGCGTCCAACCCGCGGCGCGATAGTCGCGTCCACGCGTGTAGGCGTCGACGCCATCGTGCTGACGCAGCACCGCATCGATCTCGTCGGCGCGCGGTTCGGCGACGCGCACAGTGAGCAATGTGCCGCCGCGACGGACGCCCTCGGAATAGACGTGCGCGTCTTCCTCGGTGACGCCCTCCTTGGTCAGCGCGCCGATCAAGCCGCCGGCCGCGCCGCCAACGACAGCGCCGGCCGCCGCGCCCACCGCGGTCGAAGCGAGCCAGCCCGCGGCCACGACGGGTCCAAGCCCTGGGATGGCCAATAAGCCAAGCCCCGCAAGGAGACCCGCGCCGCCGCCCGCGACCGCGCCGAGACCCGCGCCTTTCGAGGCGCCCTCGCCGCGATCGTCACGTCCGTCATTGTCGGCATCTTTTTTGCCGCGCTTTTTGCCGTGCCGCTCATTGTGCGTGCGCTCATCAAACCAATCATCGCTATTGTTCGCGATGATGCTGATGTTTTCCGGGGGTACGCCCATCGTCTCCAGGTGTTGCGCAGCCTCCATCGCCTGGGCGCGATCGTCGAACAGTCGTGCGATTACTTTCGTCATTGCGCTGCTCCTCGTGCTTCGGTGGTGACATTGCCTTGGTAATCGACAGCGACATTCAGCACCTGGCCATTCATGGTCGCGGAACCGCGCCACAAGCCGCTCTCATCCTGCGTGAGCGAGGAAATGTTGCTGAAGCCCTGATTTTCGAGGCGGCCGCGCGCCTGTTCTTGCGTGAACGAGCTCGCGCCCGCAGCCGGCGCGGTTGCGGCCCGGTCCATCTGCCCTTCTTCCGTGGCGATTGCGGGATTCGTCGTTTCAGCGTCTGGATTGCAGGCGGCGAGCAAGAATAGCGCGCAAGCCCCGGCCACGATGCGCATGGCGAGTCTCCTTCACATGTCGTGTTCGGCTCAACCGGACACGGATGTGAAAGTTCCGTTCTAGGCGCGGCGGAAGCGCATCACCTTGGTCAGAAAGGCGAGCTCGGTTTCCTCCAGCACGAAGCCCGCTTCGGCGAACATGCCGACAATATCTTCGCGCAGATAGGAAGCGTAAAAGGGCTCGTGGAACCCTTGCGGAAAGTATTCGAGCATCTGATCGAGATCGGGGATATCGCCCCATTGCAATGAATCTGCGAGCACGAACACGCCGCCGGACTTGATGACGCGCGCGAGTTCGCGGGCGACTTCGCGGCGCACGCGCGGCGGCAATTCATGGAACAGATAAATCGACGTGGCGCTGTCGAAGCTTGCGGACTCAAACGGCGTCCGCTCCGCTTGACCGACGATGATTTCGGCCTGCGGCCAGCGCCGCACGCGCTCGCGCGCCAGCGCCGCGTAATCGGGCGACAGATCGAGGCCCGCGCCCTTCATGCGCGGACGCGCCTCGAACAGAGCCTGCAGGAAGCGGCCATTGCCGCAAGCGAGATCGAGGTGCGTATGCTGCCGCTGATCGCGGCCCTTGAGCGCGCGCAAAAGGTTTCCAAGCGCCACGCGCCGCATCGCATCGGCCGCGCCGCCGAACAAGATCTCCACCTGCGTGTCATAGAGCTCGGCGCTCTCGCGTGAGAGCCAGCCATCGGTCTGATAGTGGAAGTTCTGCAGATAATAGGCGGGATAGCGCCCACGAGCCTCGTTGCGTTCGCGCACCTCCACGCCGCGCCGCTGCAGACGCCGCGCATCGACATTCGGCAAATCCGAGAAAAAGCGTGCGCTGTGCGACAAGGCGGCCAGAGCGCGCTCGGGCGCGACATCTTTCGGCGCGGGATAGAGGCCAGCCTCTATGTTCGCGCGATCCTTCGCGAACAGGGCCAGAAATGCGTTACGAATGCGCGCTGGATCGCCGGCGGGACGGGCTGGCTTGAACGCCGGCTCTCCCGGCCGATCGAATGGGCCAGACACCCGCCGCGCCAGAAGATATTGGCCAAGATACCAGGCCACGCGAGCGGACTGGGCGGCGGCGTAACGCGCGCGGCCAAGCACGCGGCCCATGTCCGGGCCCTGGCGAAGACGCGCTGCGCCGATATGGGCGGCCATGCGCAACCGATCCGCGATCATGCTTCGGTCGTCACCTCAAAACGCGCCAGCCCACGCACCCCAGCGACCGCGCGCCATTGCAGCGGCGCGTCAACCGCACGGCGCAGCCTAGGATAGCGCTCCAACAAACGCCAGATCGCTTCCTGCCCTTCGATGCGCGCCAACGGCGCGCCAAGACACATATGCGCCCCCGCCCCAAAGGCGAGATGCGGATTGGGCCGGCGCGCAATATCGAATTCGTGCGGCGCGGGAAACGCCGCGGGGTCGCGGTTTGCGGCCAGGAGGCTGACGGCGAGGGCGTCGCCCTTGTGATAGGGACACCCCCCGATCACGCCATCGGCGGCGGCGAATCGCGCCGTTGTCGAGATGGGCGGCTCGTAGCGCAATATTTCATCCACCGCCGGGGCGATCAGGCCGGGATCGGCGTCGATCCGCGCGCGCGCATCCGGATGAGAAAGCAACAACATGATCCCGTTGCCGATCAGGTCAGCGGTGGTCAAGTGACCCGCGACCAAGAGCGCGAACAGATTATGAAGGATTTCACCGTCGTCGATCGGCGCGCCATCCGCCTGCATCGCGATGAGGTCCGATACGAGATCGTCGCGCGGTGCTTCGCGACGCTTGCCGATGAGTTCGCGAAAATAGCTCAAAATTCCGCGTCGGCCTTCGATGGCGGCGGCGGAATCTTCCGCGAGGCGCGTCGGATCGAAAGCGCGCTGGCCCGCTTCCGTCCAAAGGCGCAGATCGTCTAGCGCCTTCTCTTCGCAGCCAAGGATTGGGCCGAGCACACGAATGGGTATGTAGCAGGCATAATCCGAGACGACATCGAAATTCGCGCGCCCATCGAGACGCTTCAGTGCGTCCTCCATGACGGCGACGACCAGTTCGCGCGCCTTGGCCGCGCGTGCGAGAAAGGCCTTCGCCACCAGACCGCGCACGCGCGCATGATCGGGGTCTTCCAAACTCAGCATGCTGCTGTGTTTGCCAAATTCAGGCTCAACCGCTTCGTTCAACGCCTTGACGCCTGCAATCACAGGATTGTCAGGCGACGCGAGATCGAAATTGCGAGAATATGATGCATCGGACAGCAGCCCTTTGCCGATCTCGTATTCCGTCACCAACAAGGCATGAATAAAGGGATCGCGCTCCACCGGCATGCGGGCCCGCTGCGCATCCATCAAGGCGTGTGGGTTGCGGCGCATGTCCGGATTGAGTTCCGAATACTGGAACATCAAAAGACGCGGCGCCTGACCTTCCCCGTCAGCAGCCATAAGATTTCTCCGATGGAATGCGCGTTTCTCGGCGCTACTCCGATTAAGAGGACGGCGATAGGCAGCGCCGGCGCCGCGCGTCAATCCGCGTCGCCGAGTCGGCGCACAACGCGCCGCGATTTGGGCGGTTCCGCGGCAGGCTCCGGCCAATCCGATATGCGTTTGATCAATTGCGAAATTTTTAGCCGCCGCTCCGGAATGGTGCGGCCGCGGACCGAGGCGCCCGCCTTATGCACGCTCTCCGGATCACCGGAGACCAAGGGGTGCCACCAGGGCAAGGGCCGCCCTTCATGCACCAGACGATATGCGCAGGTCTTCGGCATCCAAGCCAAGTCGCCGACATTTTCCGGTGTGAGCTTCACGCAATCCTTCACGCGCTTCGCGCGATTGGCGTAGTCCGAGCAGCGGCAGGCGGCGCCGTCGAACAATTTGCAGGCCATGTCGGTCCAAAAAACATCGCCGCTGTCTTCATCCTCGATGCTGATGAGGCAACACTTGCCGCACCCGTCGCACAAGCTCTCCCACTCTGCCTCGTCCATCTCGGCGAGCGTCTTCGTGCGCCAGAAGGCCGGCTTCATCGCGTGAACACCCCGACGATCTCGACGTGCGAGGTCCAGCGAAATTGATCGACGGGGAAAACAGTTTCGAGCACGAAACCGCCATCGATCAGCACGCGCGCGTCGCGCGCGAAGGTGCCCGCATCGCACGCCACGGCCGCGACGCGCTGCGCCTTGGATTTGGCGATCTCCGCGGCCTGCAGACGGGCGCCCGATCGCGGCGGATCGAACACGATCGCGTCGTAGCGCTTCAACTCAAGCGCCGAGAGCGGCGTGCGCAAGAGATCGCGCCGCGCCGTCGTCACCGCCTTGAGTCCGCCCGCCTCATCGGCCGCGCGCTTGAGCGCCGCCAGCAGAGCAGGCTCTCCGTCATAAGCATCCACGGGCGCGGTCGCGGCGAGCCGCAGCGCGAAGGTGCCAAGACCGCTGAAGAGATCGGCGACGCGTTTTGCGCCGCTCAACGCATTAACGACGAGGCGGGCGAGCGCGGCCTCGCCAGCCGCCGTCGCCTGCATGAACGCCCCAGGCGGCGGTGCGACGACAACGCCGTCCATTGTCAGACGCGGCGCGCGATTGAGCGCCAGCGGCTCGCCGTCCAACGTCAGGCGCGCCAAGGGCGCGGCCGCCGACGCGGCGGCCGACCACGCATCGCGCTCCGGCCGACGCGCCCCCTTCACATCGCAATCGACCCCCGTATCCGTGAGCAGGCAGTGCAAGGTGATCTCGCCACGTTCTGGCGCAAGCAGCGCGGCGATCTGCGTCAGCGCGGGCATCGCGGCGGCCAAGGCGGGAGCGAGCGCGGGGCAGGTCTCCAGCGGCGCGATGCGCGCGCCGCCCCTTTCGATGAATCCGAACAGAACTCGCCCCTGCACCCGCGCGGCATGAAACGCAGCGCGCCGTCGCCCCTCGCCCCAGGCGGGCGTGATCGGCGCAATCGGGGCCGAAACGCCCCGGCGCGCCAGGGCTTGGCGCACCTCCGCCTCCTTCCAAGCCAGATAAGGCGCCTCAGCCCAATGCTGCAGCTGGCAGCCGCCGCATAAGCCGAAGACGGCGCAAGGCGGCGTCGCCCGCGCGGCGCTCGCCCGCTCGATGGCGACGAGTTCGGCGCGGTCGCCGACGATCCTGGCGCGCACGCTTTCTCCAGGCAGGGCGAACGGAGCGTAGATCGGACCGTCCGGGCCCGCCGCCACGCCGTCGCCGCGCCCGCCGACCTCCGCGATCTCCAGCACGCGCTCGCTGACCGACGGCGGCGGTCCAGGCAAGCGCGGCCGCGGCCGAGCGAAACGGTTCGGGCGCTTCATGTTGGGTTCAGCCGGCCTTCCTCATGATCGGCAGCGAGGAACAGGAGTATCCCATGCGTGGTCAAGCAATGCTCGCCGCCGGCGCGCTCGCAACGGCTCTGCTGGCCGCCCAGCCGGCGGCCGCTGAGCCCTATTATGGCTATGTTTCGGCGGATCAGACCCGCTATGAGCAGCAATGCCGCGACAGCCGCACCGGGCGGACCATCGCCGGCGCCGCGATCGGCGCCATCGCCGGGGCCGTGCTTGGCAACAATGTCGCTGGACGGGGCAATCAGGGCGACGGCTCCGTGCTTGGCGCGGTTGTCGGGGGCGCGGCGGGCGCGGCGATCGGCAGGTCGACGGCGCGCTGCGCGCCGCCGCATCAGCAAGGCTACCAACAACCCTATCAGCAGCCTTACCACAATGACGGCAGCGGCCTCTATGGCGGCCCCGCCTACACGCCCTCGTCCTATGGCTATGGCGGCGGCGATTGCCGCTGGGGCGAGGTGGTGACGCAGGACCCCGACGGCTACGCCTATCGCGAGAACGTCTATATGTGCCGCGGCCCCGATGGGCAGTGGCGCCCTCAGCGCTAATTTTTCCTCCCCTCCTCGCGCCCCGGCTGCACGCCGGGGCGTATTTTATCTCGCATAATGCGCCAAGAGCTCGACATTGCCGTCGCCGCCCTGAATTGGGCTTTCGACAAGCGCGCGCAGCGCGAAGCCCTCCAAACCGTCCAAGCCGCGCGCGGCGCTCTCTCCGATGCGGCGCGCATCCGCCGCAGCGAGAATTCCATGTTTGCCGGCGCCAGGCCCGGCTTCGAATTGCGGCTTCACCAATGCGATGAGGTCGGCGGACGACGCGGCAAGACGCAACGGCGCCGGCAGTATCTTTGAAAGGCCGATAAAGCTCGCATCGCAAACGATGAGGCTTGGCGGCGTTGGGATGTCTTCTTGAGTCAGCGCGCGCGCGTCCCGCTGTTCGAGCGAAATGACACGCGGATCGAGGCGCACCCGTGGGTGCAATTGATCGGCCCCGACGTCGACCGCGTAAACGCGCGCGGCGCCATGCGCGCACAGAACTTCCGAAAATCCCCCTGTCGAAGCGCCGATGTCGAGGCACACGCGCGCCGCGGGCGATACGCCGAACGCCTGCAGCGCATGGTCGAGCTTCACGCCGGCGCGCGACACCCATGGGAAAGCCGGCGTAACCTCAAGGCGCGCATCAGGCTCGATCGGATCGGACGCGCGCTGAACGATGCGACCATCGGCCCGCACCCCGCCCGCCGCGATGGCGGCCTGCGCCTTGGCGCGACTTTCCGCCAAGCCGCGCGCCACCAACAAAAGATCGGCCCGTATCCGCGCCATGCTTTGTCCTTGCGCGACGCGCCCGGGCTTGCAAGCATCCCGCGATGAGCCGCTCAAAAGCAAGCGAGCCGGCGCGGGAGGATCTCATGGCTTTCAACAGACGCGCCGTGCTGGCGGGGGCTGCGGCGACGGGGGCTCTGGCGGCGTGCGCCTCGCATCCTCGCCGTGCCGGCGACGCGCTTGGAAATGACGACGCCGTCGGCCTCGCCGCGAAAATTCGCACTGGCGCCGTGCGCGCCGCTGAAGCGACAGAAGCCGCGATCGCGCGCGCCGAGCGTGTCAATCCGCAACTCAATTTCATCGCGGCGCCGGCCTACGATCTGGGCCGCACCAGCGCGGCCGGACCGCTGAGCGGCCCACTGGCCGGCGTGCCCACCTTCATCAAGGACCTCAACCCGCTCGCCGGCGTGAAATTCATGCAGGGCACGCGCGCGCTCGCCGACAATGTGGCGCAAGCAAATGATATCTATGTCGAGACCTTGCTGCGCGCGGGTGTGGTGCCGATCGGGAAATCGACGACGCCGGAATTCGGCTTGACCTGCACGACCGAGCCGCTCGTCACCGGCGTGACGCGCAACCCTTGGGACCCGGCGCGCATAGCGGGCGGCTCGTCCGGCGGCGCGGCGGTGGCGGTGGCGGCCGGCGTCACCCCCATCGCGCACGCCAGCGACGGCGGCGGCTCCGTGCGCATTCCCGCCGCGATCTGCGGGCTGGTGGGGCTTAAATTATCGCGCGGCCGCCAGGTCGGCGCACCCGATCCAAGTCCGGTGTCGATCGGGGTGGACGGCTGCGTCAGCCGCACCGTTCGCGACACGGCCGCTTGGCTCGCGGCGACGGAGCGCAGCGGCGAAGGCGCGCTCTATCCGGCGACTGGCTTGGTGAGCGGCGCTTCAACCAAGCGATTGAAGATCGGCCTCATGGTGCGCGATCCGACCGGCGCTGCGCCCGACGCGGAAACGGATGTGAGCGTGCAACGCGCCGCCGTGCTCTGCGCGCATCTTGGCCATGAAGTTCGGGAGATATCCGCCAGCTTCGATGGACAGGCCTTTATCGACGCTTTCATCCTCTATTGGGCCGCCGGCGCGGCGGACGCCGTTCAGCAGATGCAGCGGCTCAATCCCGGCAAACCGCCGCAGGACATTCTTGAGCCGCTGACACTGCAATTGGCGGCGCATGCCGCGTCGAAAGGCCCGGGCGGCGTCGGCGAGGCCGTCGCCTATCTCACCCAATTCGACGCGATCTACGCCGCGATGTTCGCCGACCTCGATGTGATCTTGACGCCGACCTTAGCGCGCGTGACGCCGATGATCGGCGAAATGGCGCCGACGCTGCCCTTCGATGTGGGGTTCCGACGCGTGCTCGATTATGTGCGCTATACGCCCATGGCGAACGCGGGCGGCGGCTGCGCGATTTCGCTGCCGCTCTTTCCAGCTTCGGACGGCATGCCGCTAGGGGCGCATTTCATGGCGCCCAAAGGCGCGGAGCGGACCCTTCTCGAACTCGCCTACGAATTGGAGGCCGCCGCGCCCTGGGCGGCGCGCAAGCCGCCGATCTGGGCGGGGGGCTGACCCGTAAAGCAGGTGTCAATCGGATTGCGCTAAGGCCTCTCGCCCGTGCGGGGCGCCGCGTTGGCGGCCAGCCCCGATCCCACTAGAGCACAGGCCCATGGACGATCTGACCCGCCCTTTGCCAGACAAGACCTCCCCGATCGAACGCGGGGTGGAAAATCTGATCTTCGCCAGCCGTTGGCTGATGGCGCCGCTCTATCTCGGACTCATCGCGGCCCTGGCGATCCTTATCATCACCTTCTTCCGCGAATTGCTGATGCAGGCGCCGCACGTCCTCACCATGGACGAAACGGATGTCATCCTGCTGGTGCTGACGCTCGTCGATCTGTCCCTGGCCGGCAATCTGGTGCTGATCATTTTGTTCTCGGGCTATGAGAATTTCGTCTCCAAGATCGACGCCGCGCATGGCGATCGCGATCGGCCAGAATGGATGGGCACGCTGGATTTTTCGGGCCTCAAGATCAAACTGATCGCCTCGATCGTGGCGATCAGCGGCATTCATCTGCTCAAGATCTTCATGAATATCGAACAATACACCGCTGAACAGATCACCTGGTACGTCGTGATCCACGTGACGTTCGTGGCTTCGGGCGTCTTGTTCGCGGCGATGGATTGGATCGAAGCAAAAGCGCACGCCGTCAAATGATCAGCCGATCAGAAGCATGACGCTTCGCGCCAAGAGACCGATCAGCAGTACCGTGCCGATCGTGAAAATGAGAAAGCGCAGCATGATGATGTTGGGGCCCGCCTGCACCAGGGAATGCACGACGCGGATCGCGACATAGCCCCAGGCGAGACCGACATTCAAAGGATCGGCGAGGCCGGCGATCTCCGCCGCCAGGGCGATGGCGTAGAATGTCGTCGGCTGCTCATGCAGGTGATTGTAATTGTCCGCCACGCGGCTCACCTGCGGCGGCAGATCAACTTTCTTGCCCGTTCGCGCGATCTCTTGCGGATCGACCTTCGCCTTCTGCATCGCCGGAATGCGCGTGGCGTACATCCACAGCCACATCACGAAGGTCCAGCCGGCAAGCGCCAGAACCGGGCCGATCAAGCCATAATCGTACATGTTAGCCTCCCCGTCCGCCTCTGTGGCGCGGTTTGACCTTGCCGCGCAAGCCTCGTCGCGCTTGACGCGCGCTGGGGAAAGAGGGCTTCGATACGCGCAGAATAATGTGGAGGACATCATGCCGCTCAGGACGCCGCTCTGCGATCTGTTGAAGGTCGAGCATCCGATCATGCTGGCCGGGATGGGCGGGGTGTCCTACGCCGAACTCGCGGCCGCCGTTTCAAACGCGGGCGGCTATGGCGTGCTGGGCATGGCGGGGCAAACGCCGGAATTCGTGCGCGATCAAATGCGCGCCGTGCGCAAGCTCACGGACAAGCCCATTGGCGTCGATCTGCTCGCGGCCTCGCCGGAATCCCTCACCGCATCGATCGACCATATCATCAATGAAGGCGCCTCCTCCTTCATCGCCGGCCTTGGCATTCCCATGCCGATCATGGAGCGCCTCAAAAAGGCGGGGCTCAATGTGATGGTGGTTTGCGGCGCGGTGAAGCACGCGGTCAAAGCCGAACAGGCCGGCTGCGACGCCGTGATCTGCCAAGGCGGCGAAGGCGGCGGGCATACCGGTCTGGTCGGCACGATGCCGTTGGTCGCGCAAGCGGTCGAAAGCGTCAAAATCCCCGTCGTCGCGGCCGGCGGCCTTTATGACGGGCGCGGCCTCGCCGCCGCGCTGGCGCTCGGCGCGCAGGGCGTGTGGATGGGCACGCGCTTCATCGCGAGCGTAGAGGCGCATGCGGGCGCCATGTATCGGGACACGATCATCGAGGCCTCTGATGAATCGACGATCCGCACGCGCTGCTATTCGGGCAAGCCGATGCGCGTGAAGAAAAATCCGTACGTCGAAGATTGGGAAAGCCGGCCGCAGGATATCCAGCCGTTTCCCGCACAAGCCATGCTCTCCAGTCGCGCGGGCGTGATGGGCGGCATTGGCGGGCAAATCGAAGGCCTGGACGAGGATCGTTCGTGCTTCGCCATGGGCCAATCGGCCGGCGGTGTGCGTGACATCCTGCCCGCGGGCGACATCGTGAGACGCATCCTCGCCGAAGCGGACGAAGCGATCGCGCGCGTCGCACGCCTGCGCGAAAAGGCGTTGGCGTAAAGCCATGCGCGCGCGCCTCGTCGCCGTACCCCTGGCCATTGCAATCATGCTTGGCGCGTGCGCATCCACGCCACACGCCGCATCCGCGCAACCGAAAGGGTACATCGTCGCTGAAATGGCCGTTCGCGACGAAGCCGCTTATCGCGATTACGCCGCCGCCGTCACCGCGATCGTGCGCGATTTCGGCGGAATCTATCTCGTACGCGGGGGCGCGCTTGATCCGCGCGAGGGCGCGCCGCCGGCGGAGCGCGTGGTGATCATAGAATTTCCAGACGTCGCGACGGCGCGCGCATTTTATGAATCGAGTTCCTATGGCGCTATCGCGCCCTTGCGCGCGCGCGCCGCGGAAAGCCGCGTCTATATCGTCACGGGCCTTGCGGCGCGTTAAGCGCTTACACGAAGATCACGCCTTCGCTCACCTTCACGGCGCCGCCGCTGATGCGCGTCTCGCGCAGCGCCCCGCCTTCCATCTCAATGGTGAGGCCGATCAAGGAAGGGCGCCCCATTTCAACGCCCTGTTCGATCGGGAAGGCGTTCGCGCCATCGCCTGGCGTTTCAAAGCGCGCGACCACGCCCGCGAAGGCGGCGGCCGCGCCACCAGTGGCCGGATCCTCCGTAATGCCCAATGCAGGCGCGAACATCCGCGCGCGAAACGCATGCGGGCTCGACTCCGGCAGACGCGCATAAACATAGAGGTCCCGCGCGCCAAGTCGGCTCAAATCGAAGCCGGATTGCGGCCGCGCCCGCGCCAGCGCATCGAGCGAGGCCACCGGCACGAAAGCATAGGGAACGCCCGCTGTGTAAATCGAGGGAATGTGGCGCGTGTGGCCGATCTCCTCGGCGCGCAGACCCAGCGCTTCGGCGAACAGCGCATCCTCCGCGGCGGGCCCGACTTCGGACGGCAGGCGCGGCGCCACGAATTCCGCGAAGGGCGCCTCATCCCTGCCGCGGGAAACCGCGCACCGGACGAGCCCAACCTTCTCCTCCAGCATGATGAGGCTATCCAGCGGTCCATCGGTGAAGCGTTCCTCCGCCAGACAGATGGCGCAGCCGATTGTCGGATGACCCGCGAAGGGCAGTTCAAGGGTCGGAGTGAAGATGCGGATGGCTGCCGTATGCGCGGGCTGCGCCGGCGTTTGGACGAACACGGTCTCGGAAAGATTGAACTCCCGCGCCACCGCCTGCATGGCCTCGTCCGAGA
Source organism: uncultured Caulobacteraceae bacterium (assembly GCA_964563395.1). GTDB lineage: Bacteria > Pseudomonadota > Alphaproteobacteria > Caulobacterales > Aquidulcibacteraceae > JBEVOS01. The sequence continues at coordinate 6,576 of CAZLWK010000020.1, read as the reverse complement.
GCCCGTCCGCGCCGAACACCACGGCAAGCGGATTGCCGGCGAACCGCTGCGCGGTGAAAACGTCATAGGTTGCAAAGCGCAGCGACGGCATGTGGACGAAGCTCCCTGTCGGCCGCCGCCCCCTTACGCAGCATGGCGTCCCACGTCCACAGTAACGCCGCGATTCCTGACTAGGCGGACATAATGGCTTTGGCGCATCGCCTCCTCCTGGCCCTTGCCTTGGCGGTCCCCTTGGGCGCGCCGGCGGCGGCGCAAACGCGCCGAGAGGATACGACCAGCGAGGCCTGGTACCAGCAACAGCTGATCGACCTCGCCGAAGTGCTCGGCGGGGCCCATTATCTGCGCATCACCTGCGCGGGACGAGACGATCAGCGCTGGCGCGACTATATGCGCGGCGTGCTGGACCGTGAGCCGCAGCTTCGCCAACCGCTGGCGGACGCCTTCAATGACGGCTATCGGAACGAAAGCGTGCGCTTCCCCGTCTGTGATCCAGTAGCGCGCCAAGTTGAGGCCGAGCTGCGGGCGCGCGGCCTGCGGATCGCCGGCGCGCTCGGCGCGCGCAATGGAGACTGACATGGCCGAAGAATTGACGGACGAAGCACAGAAGGCTCTGGCGCTCGATCTGATCCTGGACGCGTGGGACAAGGCGCTCACCAAGGGCGTGCAGATGGAAATGCTGGCTTCGGTGGCGATCTACGCGGCGCTGGCCGACATGGTCGAGGAATACGGCGTCGACGTCGTCGCTGATTTCTGCGCCGAATTGCCGGCGCGCGTGCGGGCTGGCGAATTCACCCTCGGCGACGACGACGACGACTAGGCTTCAATGACCCTCGAATTGCACGAGCGCGCGCACCGGCACGCCCAGCTTTTCGATACGCGCGGCCCCGCCCAATTCCGGCAGATCGATCACGAAGGCGGCGCCGACGATCTCGGCCCCGCCGCGACGCAAGAGCTTGATCGCCGCCTCCGCCGTACCGCCAGTCGCGATGAGATCATCCACGAGTAAGACGGTCTCGCCGGCGCTCACGGCGTCGACATGAATCTCCACCTCGTCCTCGCCGTACTCCAGGGCGTAGGTTTGCCGGAGTGTCGCCGCCGGCAGCTTTCCCTTCTTTCGAACGGGTGTGAAACCAGCCGACAATTGGTGCGCGACGGCGCCGCCGAGAATGAAGCCGCGGGCCTCGATGCCCGCCACCTTGGCGATGCGCCGTCCCGCGAACGGCTGCACCAATTCATCGACGGCGCGCCGAAACGCGCGCGCGTCCGCCAGCAAGGTGGTGATGTCGCGGAACTGAATCCCCGGCTTGGGGTAATCGGGGATCGTGCGAATGGCGGATTGCAGGTCCATGGGCGCATAAACGCATGCGCCGCCGACCGAGGCAAACCTGTGGCCTAAAACAATTCCGCGCGCGGCGGCGGCGTCGGTTTCGCCCCCTTCGTGGGCGTTTGGGGCCGCATATCCCAGGCGCCGCAATCCTCGAACGTGCGCAACAGCGCCTTCACCTCCGCCAGCGGCGCCGCCTCCTGACCGAGCCAGAGCGGCCAATCCTCACGGGGCAAAATGGCCGGCATCCGATCGGTGATGGCCCCGATCAACGTGTTGGCGGGCGTGGTGACCTGCACGAAAGTGCGCAAGACCTCCTCGCCATTGCGCCATTCCTCCCAAATGACCGCGATGCCGAGGGGGCGGCCATCCCTTGGTCTGATCACCCATTGGCGTGTCTTGCCGTTCGCCAGCTCTTCGCCCTCATTGAAGGTGGAGACCACGACAAGCCCGCGCCGCCGCGCGAACGCTTCGGCGAAGGTCGGCTTTTCATCGATCGTCTCCGCCCGCACATGCATGTGCTTCGGCCGCGCGGGATTAGCGGCGCGCCTATCGGCGAAGCCCCAGCGCATCTGCGCGATTTCCGGCGTCCCCGAGGCGCCGAGAATCAACACGGAGGCAAAACGCATCGGCGTCACGACGATTGCGGGCGGCGTCTCGTCCAGGGCGGGCCCAGCCGGCGGGGTCAAGAAGTCATGCACCTCGCGCCAGGAATACATCTGGGTGAACTTGCCGCACATGAACCGATCCTACCGGCCTCTGCCTCTGTTGCCATAACGTTCTTCAGCGCCGGCCCCTTTCGCCGGCGCCCGCCGCGCCCTACGTTCCCGACATGACTCGGAGCCCCTTTATGACGCGCCTCGCCGACGACGAGAACGACAAGCCGGAAATCCCCGCCCCCGCCATTATCGAGAAGGCGCTGTTCAACGCCCGCGTCGTGATGCTGACTGGGGAAGTCAACGATCAACAGGCGCGGCGTGTCACGGAACGGCTCTTCGCCCTGGCCAGCGACAATGACCATCCGATCACCTTCGTGATCTCCTCCCCCGGCGGCCACGTCGAAAGCGGTGACATGATCCATGACGCGATCCGCTTCGTGAAGCCGCGCGTGCGGATGCTCGGCACCGGATGGGTGGCGAGCGCGGGGGCGCTGATCTATTGCGCCGCCCCGCGGGAAGACCGCTTTTGCCTGCCCAATACGCGCTTCCTCTTGCACGAGCCGCGCGGCGGCGTGGGCGGCATGGCGTCCGATGTTGAAATTCAGGCGCGCGAAATCTTGCGCATGCGCGAACGGCTCAATCGCATTTTCGCGGACGCCACCGGCCAACCGATCGAGCGGATCAAGAAGGACGTGGACCGCGATTATTGGATGGCCGCCGAGGAAGCGGTGAGCTACGGCCTCGTAGGCCGCATTGTCCGCAGCCAGAGCGAACTCGGCTAAGCGCGCGCCAGCGCGCGCCCCGCGACCGCATCGAGCTTGGCGAGAAGAGCGCGATCACGCGCCTCCGGCGCAGTAATGATCGCGCCATCGAGGCAGGTATCGATCGGCGATGGCGTCCGCGCCGCGCCGGCGAGCGCTTCGGCGAGATGGCGGACGCTGGCGCGGGCGCGCTCCACGTTTCCGGCGAGCACCTTGAGGATGTCGGCGACGACGGCCTCCTCGTCCGGCGCGCGCCAGCAATCATAGTCGGTGACCATGGCGATCGAGGCGTAGGGCAGCTCCGCTTCGCGGGCGAGCTTGGCCTCCGGCATGTTGGTCATGCCGATCACGTCGCAACCCCAAGAGCGGTAAAGCAGCGATTCCGCGCGCGAAGAAAATTGCGGGCCCTCCATCGCCAGATAGGTTCCGCCGCGATGCACTTTCGCGCCGGCTTTCTCCGCGGCTGCGGCGGCCAAGCCCGCCAATCGCGCGCACACCGGATCGGCCATGGAGACGTGCGCCACGCACCCCGCGCCAAAGAAGCTCTTTTCACGCGCGAAGGTGCGATCGATGAATTGATCGACGATGACGAAATCGCCCGGCGCGTAATCCTCGCGCAACGAGCCGCAGGCTGAGAGTGAAAGCACGTCTGTCACGCCGCAGCGTTTCAAGGCGTCGATGTTCGCCCGATAATTTATGCTTGAGGGGCTAAGCGCATGACCGCGCCCATGCCTCGGCAAAAATACGAGGCCGACATCGCCAAGGGCGCCGACGAAAAGCGCGTCGGAAGGTTCGCCCCAGGGCGTGGCGACGATTCGCCACTCACCGACAAGCCCGGGGATCTCATAGAGCCCCGAGCCGCCGATGATGCCGAACACCCACTTGCTCATGCGCCGCTCCGCAGCGCGCTTGAGGACTAATGCTTCACGCCGCGCCAGACCTGCTTGTAGGCGATGTAGAGCAGCAGCGTCAGCACGGCCAGGAAGATCAAAACCTGGAGGCCGGCGGATTTGCGCTTCTCCATGTGCGGATCGCCTGCCCATTGGAGGAACGTCGTCACGTCCGCGGCCATTTGCTCGACAGTGGCCGGCGTGCCGTCGGAATATTGGACGATGTCGGGCACGAGCGGCGGCGCCATGCCGATCAGGCCGCCGGGGAAATATTCATTGACGTATTTGCCGTCGCGAATTTCCTCGGTGTAGCCGAGCAGGAGCGAGCGGACATATTCAGGGCCGCCGGCGCGCGCCAGCGTGATAACCGAAAGATCCGGCGGCAAGGCGCCGCCATTAGCCGCGCGCGCCGCCACTTCATTCGGGAACGGAGCGCGGAACTTGTCGGAAGGGCGCGCCGTGCGATCTGTGGGCTGGCCGAGATCGTCAAGCGCCGGGACCATGTATTCGGCGGCGATCGCGCGAACGAAAGGGTTCTCGTTCGCTTCAATCATGCGCGCGCCATGGCCATGCGGCGCGGTGGTGATCTCTTCTTCGCCGGTCTCCATGTTGCGCACGCGATAGGCGGCCATGGGCCCGCCCTCTTCGCCGAGATTGCGATAGGAGAGCTGGCTCATGCCATGGCAGGCCGAGCACACTTGCTTGTAGACCTGGAAACCGCGCTGAACGGCGGCCCGATCATACGTGCCGAACGGACCCTCGAAACTGAACGTGTAGGGCTCTGGCGCGTGCGCTTCCCCGGCGGCGAGAGCCGTGGGAGCAATCGACAGAAATGCGGCGAAAGCGAAAGCGAGACGACGAAGCATGCTTCAGGCCCCTTGCGCCGCCGGCGCGTCGACGCCCACGGACTTGGCGATGGTTTCCGGCACGCGATTGGGCGTTTCACGCAGACCCAGAAGCGGCAGGATGATCAGGAAAAACGCGAAATAATAGGCGGTGAGGATTTGCGAGAAGACCGTGACCGTGAACACGAACGGCGTTTCACGCACGACCTCCACGAACGCGCCCGCGGGCAGCGTCGCCTTGCGCTCGGAAATCGCCTCTTCCAGCGCATCCGCATCCTTCGCCTCGACGGCCGCGCTCTGGAGCGCGCCGCCGACGGCGCCTTGAGCCGTGGCGTCGGTCGCTGAACTGCGCTGGACGAACACAACCTGTGCGCCCTGTTCACGGAGGGATGCTTCCGCGCCAGCGATTGCGCCGGCCATTTCCGCATCGGACGCCGCGCGAACGGGCTGCGTCACGATTGAACCGCCTTCCACCCAGGACAGCGTGGCGCGATACGGCGCCGACGGGATGACTGGTTGCGCCGGCATCTGACCGCCGCACCAGCCGAGCGCGATGCAGACCACCACGAATATGAAAAAGAATTGGCGGGCGATCGGCCGGTAGCGCATCGAGCGCACCTTGGACGTATCGAGCCAGGGCAACACGAACAGAACCGCGATCGAACCGAACATCGCGATGACGCCGCCGACCTTGGAATCGATCGGGCCGATGTTGAAATCGATGGCGCGCAAGATCGCGTAGAACGGCAGCAAATACCATTCCGGCACGATGTGGGCCGGCGTCACCAGGGGATCGGCCGGGATATAATTGTCCGAGTGGCCGAGCGCGCGCGGCATGTAAAACACGAACACCGCAAACAGCATGGCGAAAAGACCGACCGCGACCAAATCCTTCGCCGTGGCGAAGGGCGTGAAGGGTACCGTGTCTTCCGGCGATTTCGGCTCGACGCCGGCGGGATTGTTCTGGCCAGTCACATGCAGCGCCCAGACGTGCAGGATCGACACGCCGGCGATCACGAACGGCAGGAGATAGTGGAGCGAGAAGAAGCGGTTGAGCGTAGGATTATCGATCGCGCCGCCGCCCATCAGCCACGTCTTCACGCCTTCGCCGACCACGGGCACCGCGCCAAGGATGTTGGTGATGACGGTGGCGGCCCAGAAGCTCATCTGGCCCCAGGGCAGCGAATAGCCGAGGAAGCCGGTGACGACCATCAACAGGTAGATGATGCAGCCCAGGATCCACAGCACCTCGCGCGGCGCCTTGTAGGAGCCGTAATAGAGGCCGCGGAACATATGAATGTAGACCGCCAAGAAGAACATCGAGGCGCCGACGGCGTGCACGGACTGGATCAGCCAGCCATAGGGCACGTCGCGCACGATGCGCTGCACGCTGTCGAACGCATGATCGACGTGCGGCACGTAATGCATCGCAAGCACGATGCCGGTGACGATCTGGACGACCAGGCAGAACGAGAGGATCGCGCCGAACGTCCAGAAATAATTGAGATTGCGCGGCGTCGGATAGGAAACGAACGAATCGTGCGCGAGCCGGATGATCGGCAGGCGCGAGTCCAGCCACTTCTCGAAGCCCGACTTGGGCGTGTACGTGGAATGTCCGCTCATGGGCTCAGCCGATCCGGATCGAGGTGTCGTTGAGATAGACGTAAGGCGCGAGCGCCAGGTTCAGCGGCGCGGGGCCGCGGCGAATACGTCCCGAGGTGTCGTATTGTGAGCCGTGGCAGGCGCAGAGCCAGCCGCCGAAATCGCCCTCCGCGAAAGTCGGAATACAGCCAAGATGGGTGCACGCCGCCTGCAGCACGATGAATTCCGCCTTGCCGGGCTGACCATCGTCCTGCACGAGCCGCTCAAAATCGCGCTGGGGGTCCTTGAGGTTGGCGTAATCGTCGCGCTGAGCGGCGGAGATTTCCTCTGGCGTGCGGTGGCGCACGAACACGGGCTTGCCCTGCCAGGTGACGACGATCTGCTGACCAGGCGTGATCGCGGCCAGATCGACCTCGGTGGTCGCCAAGGCGCGTGTATCGGCGGCCGGGTTCATCTGGTCGATCAGCGGCCACACCGTGGCCGCCACACCCACCG
>CAZLWK010000019.1:0-64261 GCA_964563395.1 uncultured Caulobacteraceae bacterium | reverse complement strand
AGGCAGCGGTTTTTGGTACCGCCATTCCTAGGTTCGAATCCTAGCACCCCAGCCAATTCTCCCATGCTCGGACATGGTTGATTCCGCTCAAAGCGCCCCGCGCGGGCCAGCCTAAGCTGGCCTTGGGGGCGCTTGAACGAGGATATCGCCATGGACTCCAATACGCTCGATGCGGTTCGCGACGATCTGACCCGCACGGTCCGCCGGGCCGCGGAAACACTGGGCATGGACATCGCCCATACCGGGCGCGACGCCGACGCCGCCGCGCACGCCATTGGGGCCTCGCTGGGGCGTTCGAGCCGCCGGATCGCCGATGACGTCCGCGACGACGTGCGCGAAGGCCGGCGCGCCTTGGTCAATTCGCTGGACCAGCATCCGCTGGCTTCGCTCGGCATCGCCGCGGGCGTCGGGCTGCTTGTGGGGCTTGCGTTCAATCTGAAGCGCTGAACGGTGCTTGCGGGGCGCGCGGGCGCGGCGATTATATGATCGCATGAACGCCCGCGGCCCATTCGGCTTGCCGATCCGACAGATCGCCTATTTCACGCCGGACATTCGCGCGGCGGCGATTGCGCACGCGGCGCATTTCGGATCGGGGCCTTATTTCATCGCCGAGAACGTGCCGCTCAGCTTGTGCCGGCATCGCGGCGCGCCAGCACAACTCGATCATTCATCGGCCTATGGGCAATGGGGCGAGGTGATGATCGAGTTCGTGCAGCAGAACAACAAAGGCGCATCCGTGTTCCGCGACCTTTATCCCGAAGGACGCGCCGGGCTGCATCATGTCGCCCTGTTCGTCGACGATCTCGACGCCGCCATCGCGGCGCATGAGCGAGCGGGTTTTCAAGAGGCGCTGTACGCGGAGATCGGCGGCGGGGCGGTGCGGTTCGCGATGATGGATGCGACCGCCCAATTCGGGCATTTCATCGAACTTTATGAGCCGAGCGCGCCAATCCTGGCGCTTTATGCGCGCGTGCGGGACGCCGCACGGGCAAGCGATGACGGCCCCGTTCTGCGCACAGTGTAATTCCACTTGGATTGTAAAGACGGATGCGCGGCCCGCGCTCAGCCCCCTGAAATCCGAAAGGACCGCCCTCAAGACGACGCCGCCGCGCATCCAGCCTTAGATTACGCGCTCATGACGCGCGCGCCATGGACGCGGTGTGAACAACGCGCGCGCGCCCTACGAAGACAAAGCGAAGGCCGTCCAATCGGTGCGCATGAAAACGGCGTCGAAAGCGCGCGCCGATTCCGTGTGATCGCGCGACGCGCGCAAATCCTGTTCCAGGGCGCCGGCGGCGTTAGACAAATCATGCAGACCGATATGGGCCGCGAGACCGCGCAGCGCATGCGCTTCCTCCGCCGCCGCCTCGCGTTCGCCGCGCGCCAACGCCGCGCGCAGCCGCGCATGCGCGGCGTGCGCTTGCGGCTCCGCCATCTTGAGAATGTCCTGCGCGGCCGCGCCGAGCGCCAGGCGGAGCTCAAAGATGCGCGGCGGCGGCGCGTCCCGCTCCATCTTCTGTCCCACGAGCGCGCCGACATCCGCGAAGGAAACCGGCTTGGTGAGCACGGCTTCGATGTGCAGGGCGGGATCGGGCTGTTCGGCGCCGTCCTCCATGCCGGCGGTGGCGATCACGATACGCCCCGTATAGCCGCCGGCGCGCAGGCGGCGCGCCAACGCCAATCCGTTGAAATCGGGAAGCCGATAATCGATCACACAGAGGTCCAAGGCGGTGCGCTGCGCGGCCGCGGCGCCTTCGCCTGCACTGACCGCTTCGATCACCTCGCTGCCCGCCGCCTCGAACATTCCACGCAGGACACGTCGGCTCAGCGCATTGTCTTCCACTAAGAGCACGCGACCGCTACGCACGCGGGACGGCGCATCCGGCTTTTGCGCGCGCCGCGTCGCCGCCGGCGGCCATGCGACCTTGAAGGAGAAGCGCGCGCCGCCGTCCATCTCGGCGATTAGATCGCCGCCCATCAGCATCACCAGGCGCCGCGAAATCGCCAAACCGAGGCCAAGCCCCTCGCCGCTAACGGCGCCCCTTTCGAAGGGTTCGAACAGCCGCGCCAATTCAGCCGGCGCAAGGCCAGGGCCCTCATCGCCGACCTCGAACGTCGCCGCGACGGGCCCGTCGGGCGGCGCGTCGATGCGCACGGTGAGGTCCACCTCGCCTTGGCCATGCGCAAGCGCGTTGGCGACCAAATTTGTGAGCACTTGCCGCAAACGCGCTTCATCGCCGAGCACCTCCGCATTGGGGCCGCTCACCGTCAAACGCACATGCCGATCGGGCGCGCGCGCCGCCTGCTGGCGCGCCACGCCGCGCACCACCGTGATAATGCTGAAAGGCTTTTGCGTGAGGCGCAGAACGTCCGCGTCGAGCGCGGCCCAATCGGTCAGGTCGCCGACGAGAACGCGCAGATGCGTGAGCGCGCCGCGTAATTCCTCCAGATCGAGATCGCCGGGATCGTTCGCCAGATCCACCAAGCCCTGCATGCCCTGCAAGGGCGTGCGCAATTCGTGGCCGATCATCGCGAGGAAACGTGACTTGGCCGCGTTCGCCCGTTCCGCAGCCTGTCGCGCGATCTCCTGGGCGCGCCTGTCGAGCGGCTCGGCGGGCGGCTGCGCACGCGCGGCATAGGTTTGCAGGGAAGGTTCCGCCCGACGCCTATAGAGCGCGACCGCGTGCGCGCCGAAGCGCGACCACGCGTCGGACGCGGCGGCGTCGAAGCGCGCCGCGGCTATGCCATGCCCGGCGCGCTGGGCCGCTTCGGCGGCGGCGGCGGCGACGACGCCATATTCGATCAGACACTCCGATTGACGCGCATATTGGACGGCCAGCGCATACGTGCTCACCGCCTCGCCCTTGCGCCCTAGCGCCAGAGAGCGCTCGGCGCGAAGCGCCAATAGCCGATGCTTGTTGTCGCGCGGATTGCGGCGCGCGGCGACCTGCAGCCGGCGCAAGGCGTGATCCGCCGGCGCTTCGCCAAGACGGTACAAAGAGATGCCGGTGTTGAACGTCCAGGTTGGAAAGTCGACGAGACTTTTGCCGGTTTCGAGCAACGCCCGATGCTCGTTGTAGAGCGCGGCGCAGACCTCATGGACACCGAACACCGCCGCCAATTGCGCTTCAAGGCTGACCAGAGTGCGGCCCATCGAGCGCAAGCGCGCGCCGCGCGCATAATCGAGTTCGGCGGGCGAATAGAATTCGCCTTCCATGCGCCACGGCGTTGGGCCGCCGCGCTGATAAAGCTCCACGCATTGCCGCACGGCGGCGATGGTGGAGGCTGTCGAATGATCGCGCAGACGCCGCGCGAGCTGAAGGGCGCGATCGGCGAGCGCCGCCGTCTGCTCCAAGGGCAGATCGCTCAGCAGCGCATCGTGCACGCGGTCGCGATTGGCGTAGGCGGCGATGCCAAGATCGCCTTCCTCGAACGCCAAGGACATCACCTCCTCGGCGATGGAGCGCAATTGCGTGCGCGAGCGCGTGCGCCAAAGCCCGGAGCGCGCCGCGAATTGCAACGTCGTCGCGCGCAGCGGCTGGCCTGGCGCATGGAGCTTCAAGGCGCGCTCGGACCATCGCTCCGCGCGGCGCGAAGCCCCCATCAGACTGCACGTGACCGCAAGCGCCGCCGCGCCCACAGCGGATCCCGCCGCGACCCGAAACGGCACCGCCCGCGCGCACAAGACGATCGCAAGCTTGATGTCCTTTTCAAACAGCAGCGTGCCGATGGCGCCGATCGCGCGCATCATCGGCGCTTCGGCCGCGAGTTCGGATGGGCCCATGGGGCTCACGCGCTCGGCGCGGGCGACGCTCATGAAGCGTACGCGCAGCACCGAGGCGATCACGTCGATCCAGGTGGGATTCTCCGGTGTGCGCAGCCCCGCGCGCGTCAAGCCTTCGCGCGCGGCGCGAATGGCGCCGTCCGTGTCGCCGGCCATCCGCGCGGCGAACACCCGCATCTCATCGGCTTCGGCGCGTTCGATCGGCGTTTGCGCGGCGGCGAGCATGGCGTCCGCGCGCACCTTGGCCGCCTCATGCGCGCCGCGACCGATCGCGGCGAAGGCGGCCTCCGACAAGATTGCATGCGAGAAGCGGCCGGTGCGCTTGGCGAGCGCATAGGCGCTTTCGGCGAACGTATCGGCGGCGTTTTGGTCGGCGCTGCGCCGCGCGGCCTCGGCGCCCAAGGCGAAGAGCGGCGCCCAGAGCAGCGGATCGACGCGGTCGAGCCCGCCGTCCAGGCAGCGACGCAGCATCAATTGCTGCTTGTCGCCGCCCTCCTGGCCCGCACCCGTGCGGCGCAAGCGATCGGCGATTCGCGCGGCGATATCGGCGCGCGCGGCCGCGTCGATTGCGCTGATTGCGGCGGATTGAATGCGGTCATGCGCGAAGGCGATGCGCACACCGCGCGAAACGACGAGACCGGCCTTGCCCAAATGGCCGAGCGCCTCGGCCGTTTCGGACGCATCGAGCTCGGCGGCGGCCGCGACGTCCGCGAGGTCGGCGGCTTCGCCGAACACGGCCAAGGCGGCGGCCAAATCCTTCGCGGATTGCGGCGCCGCCTCCAGACGCGCGCCGATCGCCTCATATAGATTTTCCGCGAATACCGGCGTCGCCGCATGCGCGTCGAAGCGCCATTCTCCGTCCAGAAGACGCAGCGCGCCGGCGGCCTCCAACCGCCGCACGGTTTGCACGATGTCGAACGGAAGATTGCGTTCCTGGGTGAAATTGGCGGCGAGGCGATCCGCAGCGTCGTTTTGGCCGCCAAGCATGTCGCGCACGACGGCGCGGACGTGGGCTGGGCGCAGCGGCCCCAAATCCATCACGAACAAATCATGGCGTTGCACGGGCGGGTGCGGCGCATCTGCAGCCACGCGCTCCGCCGCGACGATGCGCGCCAAGGGCGGCGCCTCCTGCAGCAAGCGCTCATAGAGCGCGCGCGCACGCGGACCGGCCCTGTTCCAATCGTCGATAAAGAGAACGATGGGTTGTTCGAAGCCTTCCAGCCAGCGCAACACGGTCAGCACCGCGAGCGCGACATTCTCCTCCGCGGCGGCGGCGGAGATCGCGGCGCCATGAAGTGAATCGGCGAGTCCGCGCAGCAAACCTGAAGAGAACGTCGCCAACGCCGTGGCGCGCGCGCCGAGGGCTTGGCGCAAAGTCGATAGTCCGCTGTCGGGATCGTAAAGCGTGTCGAGCCCGGCTCCCACGGCCGCCTCCAACGCCTCGATCAAGGGCGCAAGATCGCGCGCCGTTTCGCCTTCGGGGTGCTTGCCGGCGCCGGTGAGCGCGCCCCCGCGCGCCAAACGGGACAAGGCCATCTCGACAAGGGCCGTCTTGCCGACCCCGGCCGGCCCCCGCACGATAACGCCGCGCACGCCGTCCGCCTCCAGCGCCGCGAGCAGCGCCAAGAGGCTTTCATCGCGTCCATGAAGCGCGCGCGGCGCATGCAGCGCGCCCGCTTGTTCCAGGCCGATCATCGTGTCCGCCCCGACGACGACTTTCTCCAACTGACTTAGCGGTGACGGATCATTCCGCACGCCGCAAGATTAAGCGCGCGATCACTCTTGCACACCTGTGAGTTGTTCGCATTCCATTCACAACAAACGATCGGCGTTGCGGCACAGTCGCAAGTCGGTGGGTCATGACGAACGCGGTCGAGCGCGCACGCATTATTGTTGTCGAGGACGAAGCCCTCACGCGGGAATCAATCGCCCGCGTGCTGAGCGATGACGGCCACGAGGTGCGCATGGCGGCGGACGTGTTCGCCTGCCGCGCCGCGCTCAAGGCGCAGCCCGCCGACATCGTCATTCTCGATCTGGGACTGCCTGGCCTCAATGGCATGACGCTGACGAAGGAATTGAGCGCCACCGGCGTGGGCCTCATCATCGTCACCATCCTCGATGACCGGGATGCACGCATCGCCGCCCTTGATGACGGCGCGGACGATTACGTGCTCAAGCCGATCGATCTGGCGGAACTGGCCGCGCGGGTGCGCAGCCTTCTGCGCCGGCGCGCCTTCTCCGAATCGCCTCGGCTGCAATTCGGCGGCTGGACGATGGATTTGCGACGGCGCACGCTCACGCATGAAAACGGCGCGATCGCCGCCTTGACGCGCGGCGAGTTCGACCTGCTCGCCCGGCTTGCGGAAGCGGGCGGCAAGATCGTGTCGCGCGACGTGCTGAGCGAAGCGGTGACGCGCAGCGACGGCCGCGCCGATCCCCGTTCCGTCGATGCGCTGGTCAGCCGCATTCGCAAGAAGATGGGCGGGGATCTCGATGCGCCGCCGCCGATCGTCGTCACCGCGGCGGGTTTTGGCTACCGCCTCGGCGTGCCCGTGCGACGCGGCTGAGCCGGCGAGGCTTGACGGACGCAGCGTCCGCCCCGCCATTGCGGGCGCCGCACAAGGAGGCGACGTCATGGCTTATGAATTCATCACGGTCGAGCGCGAGGGTCCGCTCACGATCGTCACGCTGAACCGGCCTGAAAAAATGAACGCGCTGCACTCGCCGGCGCATTTCGAGCTGCATGACGCCTTCGACCAATTCGCCGCCGATCCCGACCAATGGGTCGCCATCGTCACGGGGGCGGGCGAGCGCGCCTTTTCCGCCGGCAACGATCTCACCCACCAGGCCAAGGGCGGCGACATGCGCACCCCGCCCAGCGGGTTCGCCGGGCTGACCTCGCGGTTCGACCTCAACAAGCCGCTGATCGCCGCCGTCAATGGCGTGGCGATGGGCGGGGGCTTCGAGATCGCGCTGGCCTGCGACCTTATCGTCGCCTCGGACAACGCCGTGTTCGCGCTGCCCGAGCCAAAGGTTGGGCTGGCCGCACTCGCCGGCGGCATGCACCGCCTGCCGCGCCAGATCGGGCTCAAGCGCGCCATGGGGATGATGCTCACCGCGCGCCGCGTGAGCGCGGCCGAAGGCGCGGCGCTGGGCTTCGTCAATGAAGTGGTTCCGCAGGCCGAGCTGATGAGCGCGGCGCGCAAATGGGCCGGCCTTATCCTGGAATGTTCGCCCATGTCGGTGCGCGCCACCAAGGAGACCGCGCTCAAGGGGCTCGACGAACCGACGCTGGAGGCGGCCATCAAGGGGCAAAACGCCTATCCCGCGATCCGCGCGCTCTTCCAATCCGAGGATTTGAAGGAGGGACCGCGCGCCTTCGCTGAAAAGCGCGCGCCGAAATGGACCGGCCGCTGAGCTGAGGCGCCGCGATTTGGCCGCACGGCGCGGGCAGGCAGGGCGGATGCTGATCGCCGCCCTAGCCTTGCCCTTCGCGCTGCTCCAGGCTGAGGCCGCACCATCGCCGCCCGACCGCTTCGCCGCCTGCGTGGCGGCGATCGAAACGGACGCAGCGCGCGCCTATGAGGAGGCGATGGCGTGGGGCGCGGAGACGCGCACGCGCGAACCTTATCGCTGCGCCGCCATGGCGCTGGTGGCGCTCGATCGCGCCGACGAGGCCGGGCGCCGCTTCGAATCGTTGGCCGAAGACGCCGAACCTGAAGAGCGGGCCGAGCTGCTGTCACAAGCGGGCAACGCCTTCCTCATCGCACGCGCGCGCGAGCGCGCCCTCGCCGCCTTCGGCGCCGCTTTGGCGCTTGTAGGCGCGGACGATCCGGCGCGGGTCGATCTCCTTATCGATCGGTCTCTGGCCCACGCGCTGGGCGCGGATTGGCGCGGCGCGGAGGAAGATCTCAACCGCGCGCTCGATCTGGCGCCGAACAGCGCGCTGGCGCTGCGCCTGCGCGCGGCCGCGCGGATGCGCCAGGGCGCGCACGATCTCGCCGAGCGCGACGCGCGCGCCGCGATCGCGATCGCGCCGACCGATGTGGAGGCGCGCCTGGTGCTCGGCCACGTGCTGGAAGCCAAGCGCACCGGCGAAGCGCCCGCGCCCTAAGCGCCCGCCGGCTTTGGCCGCAGGAATTTGATCGCCGCCGCGCCATAAGCGCGCTCATCCAGCACGTCGAAATCGGGCAGCGCGACCGCTTCGCCCGCGCCATGTTCAAAAACGATCAGCGCGTCTTGCTCGATCCAGCCGCCGGGCCCAAGCCGCGCCAAGGCCGCCTCGCTTAGACCTTTGCCATAAGGCGGATCGGCGAACACAAGATCGAAAGGCGCGCCCAGCCCCGCCGGCTTCACGCCAAGATCGGTGGCGTCCCGCCGATGCACGCGCGTGCTCCCAAACAAGCCGAACGCATCGACATTGCGGCGGATCGCGCCGCGGGCGGCCTCGTCCGTCTCCACGAAGAGGGCGAAGGCAGCCCCGCGCGACAGCGCTTCAAGCCCAAGCGCGCCCGAGCCCGCGAAGAGATCGAGCACCCGCGCGCCCTCCACGCCGCGCGCCCATGGAGCGTGCTCCAGAATGTTGAACACCGCCTCGCGCGTGCGGTCGCTGGTGGGGCGCGTGGCGCGCCCTTCCGGCGTCGCCAGCGCGCGTCCTTTGAATTGTCCCGCGACGATCCGCATTGCTCTCCCATGCGGCGCCGCTTGCGGCGAGGGAAGAGCGGTTTAGCGTGCGGCGCGAAGGAGAGCGCCGATGGCGAAGGTGACAAGCGAACGCGACGGGCCGGTGGCGATCCTGGCCTATTCCAACGCGCCCAAGGGAACGATGACCGCGCGCGGCGTCGTGCTACTTAAGGCCGCCTTCGACGCCGCCGCCGCCGATCCCACGATCGGGGCCCTGGTGCTGACGGGCGGCGATCCGAACATGTTCATCCGCCATTACGACGTCGAGGAATTGGTCCGCTGGGGCGACATCCTGCAAGGACGCACGCCCGCACCGCCGCCCGGCCCCGCCGGTCCCGATTTCAACGATCTCGCCGACGCGATCTTCGCTTGCGACAAGCCCGTGATCGCCGCCATCAACGGGCCCTGCATGGGCGGGGGCTTCGAACTCGCCCTGGCGTGCGATCTGCGCATCGCCGCCGCGAGCGCCGGCCCGATCGGCCTGCCCGAGACGCGCATCGGCATATTCCCAGGCGGGGGCGGCACGCAGCGCCTGCCGCGCCTGATCGGCGAAGCCCGCGCGCTCGCCTTCATCCTGGAGGGCGAGACCGTCAACGCGCACAAGGCGCTGGAGCTCGGCCTCGTTCACGCGCTCGCTGCCGACGCGCGCGCTGACGCCGTGGCGCGCGCCAAGGCCCTGGCGCGCCTGCCCGCTGGCGGCCTCGCCGCCGCCAAGCGCCTCGTGCGCGCAGCGCTGGATCGGCCCTTGAGCGCCGGGCTCGCCGAAGAGCGCGCCGCCTTCGCCGGCCTTCTGGCGCGCGATCCCGAGGCGGTGGCGGCGATGCGCCGCGCGGAAGGCAAGCCGATCCAGGAGCAATGAAACGAGCAATCGAGGCGGTGGGCGCCTGGGCCAGGGCGCTCAAGCGCGACGCGCATGCGCTCTATCTCGCCGCGCGCGATCCCCGCACGCCGCTTCACGCGAAGCTGTTGGCCGGGCTGGTCGCCGCTTACGCGCTTTCGCCGATCGATCTCATTCCGGACTTCATCCCCATCCTGGGCCTGTTGGATGACATCGTGCTCGTGCCGCTCGGCGCGTGGCTCGTCCTCAAGCTGGTTCCGCCCGCGCTCATGGACGAGCATCGGCTGACGGCGAGCCGGACGGCCCGGCCCATATCAAGAATGGGACTCGCCCTCATCATTGGTCTCTGGGCGGCCGGGATCATGGCCTGCGCTGCGCTGGCGCTGAACGCGGCCCGGCCTTGACCCCGGACGCGCGCGCCGCAAGAAACGCGCCCACGCCAAACGGGGACGCTCTTGGAATTCACCGCCGCCGACATCGCCGCCCTCGTGCAGGTGATCCTGATCGACCTCGCGCTGGCGGGCGACAACGCCGTCGCCGTCGGTCTCGCCGCATCGGCCCTGCCGGCGAAGCAGCAGCGCCAGGCCATTTTCTGGGGCGTGGTCGGCGCGCTTGTGCTGCGCATCGTGTTCGCGCTGATCACAGTGCAGCTTCTGGAAATTCGCGGCATCCTCCTCTTTGGCGGGATTTTGTTGTTCTGGGTGGCCTGGCGCATGTGGCAGGACCTTCAAGCCCATCGCCCGCCAAGCGGCCTCGCCGATCCCGCCGAAGGCGCGCATGTGGCCGAAGAGGTGGCGGAGGCGGCCGCACCGCCCGCGAGCTTCTCGCGCGCGCTTTTGACCATCGTGATCGCCGACGTGTCGATGTCGCTGGACAATGTGCTGGCGGTGGCGGGCGTGTCGCGCCACTCGCCGGAAATCATGGCGTTCGGCCTTATCCTTTCAGTCGTGCTCATGGGCGTGGCGGCCGGAGTCATCGCGCGGGTGATCGAGCGGTTCCGCTGGATCGCCATCCTCGGCATCGTGGTCATCGTCTTCGCGGCGGTGCGCATGGTGTGGGAGGACGCGCACATCTTCTTCCCGCAAATCGTGCCGGCGATGCCCGCCATCCTTGGCGGTCACGCCGCGCCGGCCGCGCATTAAGCCGCGCTTTTACCGATCTGCTCGCGGATGACCTTGCGCGGCACTTCCTCCACCGCTCCGGGCTTTAGAAGGCCAAGCTGAAACGGACCGTAGGCGACGCGGATCAGCCGGTTCACCTTGAGCCCGATGTCTTCAAGGATGCGCCGAACCTCGCGGTTCTTGCCTTCGGCGATGGAGATGGCGATCCAGGCGTTGGCGCCCTGCTGGCGCTCCAGCTTGGCCTCGATGCGGCCATAGCGCACCCCGGCTATGGTGACGCCGTCCTTCAACTGATCCAATTCAGCCTGCGTCACTTGGCCGAAGGCGCGCGCGCGATAGCGGCGCACCCAGCCATTGGAGGGCAATTCGAGCTTGCGCGCGAGCGCGCCGTCATTGGTCAGCAGCAGCAAGCCTTCCGAGGTCAAATCCAGGCGGCCGATGGAGACGACACGCGGCATGCCTTCGGGCAGCGCGGCGAACACCGTTGGCCGCCCTTGTGGGTCGCGATGGGTCGTCACCAGCCCGGCGGGTTTGTGATAGCGCCAGAGCCGCGTCGGCTCGGCCGCGCGCACGGGCTTGCCGTCCACCACCACATGATCGGCTTCCGTCACCTTCACGGCGGGCGTATCGAGGACTTTGCCGTTGAGCTTGACGCGGCCCTCCGCGATCAGGCGCTCGGCGTCGCGGCGCGAGCAAACGCCCGCGCGGGCCAGCATCTTGGCGATTCGCTCGCCCGCGACGTCCGCAAGGCCGGCTCTTTGAGGCTCAGTCATGTTCGCAGTGATTTATCGGTGGCGGGTGATAGCAGGGCGGGAAGCGCAGTTCGAGGCCGGCTGGGCCGCGGGCACGGAGGCCATAAAACAGGAATTCGGCGGGCTTGGCTCGCGGCTGCACGCGGCGGGTGATGGAATTTATATCGCCTATGCGCAATGGCCGGACCGTGAAACCTGGGAGCGGGCGACCGAGGCCGGCATGCGCCATTCCAATGAAGAGGCGCGCCGGCTCTATCGGGACGCCATCGCGCCGAACGGCTTTGAAACGCTATACGCCATGCCGGTGACGCGCGATCTCTTGGTTCCCGCATGAGCGATGACCACTTCATGGGCCTCGCGCTGGACGAGGCGCGCGCCGCCGCCGCCGCCGGGGAAGCGCCGATCGGCTGCGTCATCGTCGATCCCGAGAGCGGCGCGGTGATCGCGCGCGCCGGCAATGCGCCCATCGCCTCGCGCGATCCAAGCGCGCACGCCGAAATCCGCGCCCTGCGCGCGGCGGCCGCGGCGCTCGCCAATTATCGCTTGAAGGGCGGCCTTACGCTCTACGTCACGCTTGAGCCGTGCGCGATGTGCGCGGGCGCGATCAGCCATGCGCGTATCGCCCGCCTCGTCTATGGCGCGTCCGATCCGAAGGGCGGCGCTGTGGAGAGCGGCGTGCGCTTCTTCGAAAGCCCGACCTGCCATTGGCGCCCGAGCGTGCGTGGCGGGGTGCGGGCGGAGGAAAGCGCGGCGCTGCTGAAGGATTTCTTTCGCGCGCGCCGCTGACACGCGCCTCAGGCTTGCGCCAGCAATTCCTTCACGCGCTTGGCGAGTTGGGGCATGCCGACCGGCTTGGACATATAGGCCACCGGGAATTCCTGCAGCGTGCTCTCAAAACTCTCCGGCGCGTAGCCGGAAAGGAACAGCACCTTCGCCTTTCCGATCATTTTCGGCCCAGCCTCGCGCAGCATTTCAGGCCCGGTCATCAGCGGCATCGACACGTCAGAGATGATCAGATCGAAGCCGCCCGGCTCATGGCCGAGCACCTCAAGCGCCTCCTCGCCGTTCTCCGCCTGCACGATCTCAAAGCCGCACTCGACGAGATTGCGCGCGATGGCGCGGCGCACGCCGGCCTGATCCTCCACCAGGAGAATGCGGCCCGTGCCGGCGACATCGGTCATGGGGCGGTGCACGGATTCACGCTGCTTGCGGGCAAGGTCCTCGGTCTCCTCGGCGCTGGGCGTGTGGGCCGGCAGATAGAGCCGGAAGGTGGTGCCTTTGCCGAGCACGGAATCAAAGAAAATGTAGCCGCCCGATTGCTTGATGATGCCGTAAGAGGTGGCGAGGCCAAGGCCGGTGCCCTTGCCGTCCTCCTTGGTGGAATGGAACGGACGGAAAATCTTCGCCTGGTCCTCGGTCTTGATGCCCGAGCCGGTATCCTCGACCTCGACGAGAAGATACTCGCCGTCCTCGATCGGATTGTAGCCGCGCGCGCGTGCATCCTCGGCGGTGGCGCGTTCAAGCCGGATCGTCAGCCGCCCGTCGCGCGGCACGCCCGCGCCTTTCGGCGTCATCGCATCGCGCGCATTGGCGGCCAGATTGACCAGCACGCGCTCCAGCTGCGCTTTGTCCGCCTTGATAAGCGGCAGATCGCGGCCATACTTGATCTCGAACTTGATCGCCGCGCCGAGCAGGCGACGCAGCAATTCCTGCACCGAAACGATAAAGTCCGAAAACTCGAACACTTCGCGCTTGAACGTCTGCTGGCGCGCATAGGCGCGCAGCATTTCGCTCAATTCCTTGGCGCGCATGGCGTGGTGATTGATTTCCTGCAGTTCCTGGAAATCGGGATCTCCGACGGGATGGCGGCGCAGCAGGAAATCACAATTCTGCATCACCACCATGAGCAGATTGTTGAAATCGTGCGCCACCCCGCCCGCGAGCATGCCGATCTCGCGCATTTTCTCGCTCTGCGCCAAGCGCTGTTCGAGCTCGCGCTGCTCGGTGACGTTGACGATATAGGCGAGGCCCTTGCCGTCCGGCGCGCGCGCGAATTGCACGTGCGCGGCGGTCGGCGGCGTCGTCGCCAACTGGAACTCCATCGGTTGACTGGACGCGCGCCGCAGACGCGCGGCGAGTTCGGCGGGGCCTTCGGAGGCGTCGAACAGATCGGCGAACGCGGCGCCCGGCGCGGCGCGCCCTTGCGTCATCTCCATCAGCGCGGGATTGGCGTCGAGGATCGCCGCCGCGGCCGGATCGGCGCCGTCCAGCACGACCGCGCCGAACGGCGCATGTTCGAACACGCCGTCAGCAGCTTCGCGCTCGCGCACGGTCGCCGGCGCGCTGGCGAGCGGGGCGGCCTCTTGATCGGCGAACAGCACGAAGGCGCGCATGGCGCCGTCCTTCTCGCCGCCCGACCAGAAGGAGAGCGTCGTCGCCGGGCTCTCCATCCCGTCGCGCCCGCGCAGCGTCACCTGCGCGCGCGTCGGCCCGAAGCCGCGCCGGTCGCGCCGCGCGAGGCGGCTGGCGTCTTCCTTGATGATGTCGCGCACGCGCAAGCGCGCGGGATCGTCGCCGACGCCGAGCACGGCGCGCAGCGCGCGGTTCATATAGGTGACGGCGCCATCCGCGCGCGCGGCGAAGAAGCCGATCGGCGCGTCGTCCAGGAAAAGGCGGCGCGCCTCATCGCCTGGCGCGGCCTCAGACGCCGCCGGCAATTCGCGCAGGCGCCAAAGCACCCGCCCGCCGCTCATCGGCCCCACGCTCGCCTCATAGCGCACGGGCTCTCCGGCCGGCCCGATCTGGGTCTGCGGCAGCTCCTCGCGACGCGTATGTCCCGCCTGGGCCGCGCGCGACAGGCGGAACATCGGCGCCGAGAGCATGGGATCGGCGCCGAACAGGCGGCTCACCGCCGGCGGGCGATCGCTTTCGCCCAAAATGCCCGCCTCCTCGGCGAGCGCGGCGTAGGCGGCGTTGGAGGCTATTGGGGATAAGTTCGCGTCCGTCACCAGGGCGGGCTCATCCAGCGCGTCGAGCACGAGGAAATCGCTGCGATGGGCGGACAGCGAATGCGCTTCGATCGCGCCGCGCTCTGGGAAGGCGCCGTGCCTGCGGCCCGCGCCGCGCGACAGCCAGACGAACAGGACCATCCCGGTCGCGGCCAGCAAAATCAGCAAGATAGCGCCCGCGCGCCCGACCGTGGGGCCGGCGGTGACCGCGAAACCGGCGGCGGCGACGCCGACGGCGAGCGCGCACCAGAACAGGACCTGGAACAGGTCGACGCGGCCTGCCCGCGGCGCTGCGAAGTCCGTTTGGTCGGTCATGAACCCGCTTGTCTCCAATCTCCCTTTTAGCGCCGATTCGGCGGCGTGCGTCCCCTGCGGCGCTGCGCCGCCAAACGCATGACCACCCCGATCACTTTGGCCACCGCTTCATAATGTTCGCGCGGGATCGGGGCGTCGATGTCGGCGCTGGCGAACAGGGCGCGGGCGAGCGGGGGATCCTCGATGATCGGAATGTCGTGCGCCTCCGCCGTTTCGCGGATGCGGGCGGCCACCGCATCCACCCCCTTGGCGAGACAGATGGGCGCGGCCGTCACGCCCTGCTCGTATTTGAGCGCCACCGCATAGTGCGTCGGGTTGGTGATGACGACGCTGGCTTGCGGGACATTGGCCATCATCCGCCGACGCGCGCGCTCCTGACGGATCTGGCGAAGTTTCATCTTCACCATCGGATCGCCTTCGCTCTGACGCGCCTCTTCCTTCAATTCGCGCCGGCTCATCTTCTGGCGCTGCATGTAGGATTGGCGCGTGAAGACGTAATCGATGGCCGCCAGGAGGCCGGCAGCGCTCGCCAGCGCGATCATGAGCGTGACGGCTTTGTCCTGCACGAAAGGCAGGATCGCCATCGGATCTAGGAGGCTCATCCGCTCCAGCGACGCGTCCCGCGGCCAGAGCGCCATCACCATGGCCGCGCCGACGATCAGAAACTTCGCGAGCGTCTTGAGGAAGGCGGCGAACGCCGCCTTGCCGAACACGCGCTTGAAGCCCTCGACGGGGCTCAGCTTGTCGATCTTGGGATTGAGGCGCTCGCCGGTGAACGTCGGCTGATCCTGCGCGTAGCGCGAAGCGAGGCCCGCGACGGTGAAGAGCAGCGCCGCACCGCCAAGCGCGAGCGCGAGTTTTAACGAGGATTCCCAAGCGATGGACAAAAGCGCATCGGGATCGGCGGCGAACGCATCCGGCGCGGCGATGAAGCCGACGAAGCCGCGCCCCAACGCGACGGCCATGGGCCCCGCCAGGAAGGCCACGAAGATCGTCGCCGCGAGCAGCGAGAGCGCGGTTCCGACCTCGGGACTATAGACGATGTCGCCCTTGCGCCGCGCCTCGTCCAGCTTGCGCTGGGAAGGCTCCTCGGTTTTTTCGTCATCGTCCTCGGCGGCCATTATCGCAGGCTCCGCGCGTAATCGGACAGGGAATCGAGCCAGACCAGCATGCCGGTCGACAGCCCGATGGCGATGATCACGAAGCTGCCGAGCAATTGCAGCGGGATGATCACGAAAAACACTTGAATGGTGGGAATGAGGCGCGCGAGCGCGCCGAGCCCAAGGCGAAAGACGATGCCGGCCACGATCAGGGGCGCGGCGATCTGAAACGCCACGCGAAATGAGGACGACACCATATCGACCGCGAGCGCGGCGGCATCCTCCACGGGCGTCGCCGCGCCAAGGCTGAACACGTCATAGCTGCCGACGAGGCCGCGCAGGAATTCGTGGTGGAGATCGGTGGAGAAGACGAGCGTCGCGCCCATGAGGCCGAGGAATACCGCGAAGATCTGGCCGCTGCCGGCGAACGTGGGATCGGAGGTCTGCGCGAAGGAGAGGCCCGATTCCAAGCCCATGATCGCGCCCGCAGTGGCCAGCGCGCCCATCAAGAGCCGTGCGCAGCCGCCGATGACGAGCCCAATAAGAACCTCGCCGATGATGAGGCCCGCGAGCGCCCACACATCCGTCGGCATCGCGGGCACGAGCCCCGCGAGCGCCGGCGCCACGCAAATGGCGAAAGCCAGCGCGAAGCCGAGACGCACGCGCGCGGGCACCATGGTTTCGCCGAAGCCAGGCAGAAGCATCAAGGCCGCGCCGAGGCGCGCGAAAATCAAGGCGACCGCCCAAACCGGCACGCCCCAGAGTTCGAGCGACGTCTCCACCTCAATACGCCGCGATGCGCACGAACACGTCGCTCGTGAAGCGTCCAAGCAGGCCGCCCATGATCGGCATGAACAGGAGCAAGGCCAGGAAGATCGAGAGAATCTTCGGCACGAAGACGAGCGTCTGCTCCTGAATTTGCGTCAGCGTTTGCAGAAGCGAAACGACAAGACCGACGACCAGACCGACCAGCATCGGGCCGGCGGCGATCAGCACGGTGAGCCAGATCGCTTCGCGTCCCAGGTCGAGCACTTCCGCGCCGGTCATGCGCCCTCCGCCCGGCAGTTTTTGCCGACATCGAACGACCAAGCGGCGCTTTGGTTAACGGCGTCTTAGCGAAACTTTTTCGCCGCACTTAGCGAAACCGCAATCAAGCCGTGCGCGTAATGACATGCGAGGCAAGCCGCAGGATAGCGGCGCGGCGATGGGCTGGAGGCGCGGATGCGGTGGTGGCGAAAGCTGTTCGGCGATGCCCGCCTGCGCACCCTTCGCGCCCGTGGCTATGACGATTTCACCGCGCGTCTGATGGCCGATCTCGGCCTCGCCGGCTAGCCAGCGCCCGGCGGCCCCGTCGCGAAGCTCTCCACCAGCGAGCCGGCGACGAGACGCCAGCCGTCCACCAACACGAAGAAGATGATCTTGAACGGCAAGCTGACCGTCACCGGCGGCATCATCATCATGCCCATGCTCATCAAGAGCGACGACACCACAAGGTCGATGATGAGGAACGGGATGAACAGCATGAAGCCGATCTCGAAGGCGCGCCTGAGCTCCGAAATCATGAAGGCGGGCGCGACGACCATGAACGGCGTGTCGGCGACGCTCGCCGGCGGCTCTTCCAAATTGGCCATATCGACGAACAGCGCCAGATCGTCGGTGCGCGTATGGGCGACCATGAATTCCTTGAGCGGCGCGGTGATGCGCGGCATCGCCTCGGAGAGTTCGAGCTCCTCGCGCATGACCGGCCCGATTCCATCCTGATACATCGTGTTCCAGGTCGGCATCATCACGAACGCCGTCAAAAACAGCGCGAGCGAAACGATCACGGCGTTCGGCGGCGCCTGCTGCAGACCGATCGCCGTGCGCAACAGCGACAGCACGACGACGATGCGCACGAAGCTCGTGGTCATGATCAGAACTGACGGCGCGAGCGACAGGACGGTGATCAGCGCGGCGAGCTGCAGCACGCGCGCGGTCAATCCTTCGCCGGTGCCCAAATTGACATTGATCGCGGGCTCAACGGCTTGCGCGCTCGCCGGAACCGCGGCGAGAAGGCAAAGCCCCGCCAGGAGAAAAATCGCGCGCCGAATCATGACGAGGCCTCGCCGACGCGCGCGGGCGTCTCCGCGATCGAACGATCGCCCGCGGGCGACAGGAGCAGCAGCAAGTCGCGATCGTCGAACCGCACCACGACAAGGCGGCGGCGCGGGTCAAGCATGAGGCTTTCCGTGATGCGCAGCCGCCGCTCGCCGGCCGTTGGACGCCGCGGATCGAGCATGCCGAAACGGCGCGCAACGTATGCGGCGCCGGCGATCAGCGCCAAAGTGAACAGAAGCGCGAACACCATGCGCGCCGCGTCGATCAGGTCCAACGCCGCCTCCTTCAGACCCCGTTCTGGGGCGCGCCATCGAGCGCTTGATCCGACTGGGCCGCATTGGTGAATCAGGCGTTAACGCATCTCGATTTTTAAGCTGTGATTAACCGTCTTGTGATGCGGTCCCCGTGAGAGGCGGCAGAATTTGCCGAGTCGGTCGCGCGTGAACGTCAACGACATGTCGTTCTTCGGTATGCTGCGGGAGCGCTTGACGCAGCTCAGCACGCGCCAGCGGCTGATCTCGGAGAACATCGCCAACGCCGCCACGCCCGGCTTCACGCCGCGCGATCTCGACACCAGCGCGTTTCAACGCGCCCTCGCCGCGCGCGCGGGTCAAGGCGCCCCCGCCATGACACGCACGCACGCCCTGCACATGAGCGCGGGCGGCGGAGGATCGCCGCGTCCAACGCCGGTGGAGCGTCCCGATTCCGAAACGACCATGGACGGCAATTCCGTGGTCCTCGAAGAGCAGAGCATGCGCGCCGCGGAGACGCGGATGGCGTTCGAAACGGGCGTGGCGCTCTATCAAAAGGGCCTGCAATTGGTGCGCATGGCCGCGCGCGCGCCGGGAAGGTAGGGGCTGAATGAGCGATATCGACGCCGCCCTCGCCGCCGCGGCCTCGGGCATGCGCGCGCAGACCGTGCGCATGCGGATCGCGGCCGAAAACGTCGCCAACGCCAATTCGGTGGGCGATTCACCCGAGGCCGAGCCGTTCCGACGCCGCATTCCGCTGCTGGAGACGACAACGCTGTCCGGCGGCGTGCAGGGCGTGCGCGTCGTCGGCGCGGTCGCCGACCAGAGCGAGTTCCGGCGCGAATTCAACCCCACCCATCCCGCCGCGGACGCCGATGGCTATGTGCGCCTGCCGAACGTGGAGACGCTGGTGGAAATGATGGATCTGCGCGACGCCACACGCGCCTACGAAGCCAATCTCAACATGGTCGAAGCCGCCCGCGCGATGACCTCGCGCACGCTCGATCTCTTGCGCCGCTAGGAGACATTAGATGGCGATCGATCCGCTTTCCGCCGCACGGGCCTATCAGAACGCCGCGCGCGCGGCCCAGCCGGAGGCAGGCGGCGCGGGAGAAAGCGTCGATTTCGGCGCGCTCGTTCAGAACGCCATCCGCAACGCCGGCGAGGCGGCGGGCGCGGCGGAAGCCCAGGCGCTCTCCGTGGCCGCCGGCCAGGGCGACATCGTCGACGTGGTGACGGCCATCGCGGCGGCGGAGACCCAGCTCGAAACGGTGATGGCGGTGCGCGACCAGGTGATCCAGGCGTATCAGGAAATCCTGCGGATGCCGATCTAGCGCGCAATTCTTGACGCCTACGTCAGGAATCTGGGCCGGTTTGGCCCTCTCCTTGCACCGACCCCTGCGAAATTGCCGGCACAGACATGCTTGGATGCAAAATCGGGCTTGTCAGGCGCGGCAAAGGAGCGCAATCTATAAGGGCTGTTAACGCCGCGAAGACGGCCAAGGCGCACAGGGAGATCGCGAATGAACAAGATGCGTGACGCGGGAGACTGTATGGTCGGCCTTCTGCTTATCGCAGTGACGTTTGCGATCGGCTATGGCGCCATGGGAATGGTATTCGAGCAGGCGGCGGTCGCCTCCGCTCTCATTCCTTAAGCCGAATTGCAGCAATGCAGCGCGAAGCGCGCGCCCTTGGGCGCGCGTTCTCGTATCTGGGCGCTGGGGCCAGCCGGGGCGCGCTTGACCTTCCGGCCCCCCCATTGTATCCGCCTCGCTCTTAACTTGAACATGCGTGAGGCCCAAAGTGGCGACGAAGCGGACCTTTCAGCCGAGCAAGCTTGTGCGCAAGCGCCGTCACGGCTTCCGCGCGCGCATGGCGACGGCCGCTGGCCGCAAAGTTCTCGCCCGCCGCCGAGCCAAGGGCCGCAAGCGCCTGTCCGCCTGACGCTGGCCTCGCTCCCGAGCACTGAGGCGCCCATCGCCCGCTTGAGGAAGCGGGCCGAATTTCTTTTCGTGCAAAAAGGCCGCAAAGCCGTTCGCCGACACGTGATCGTGGAGGCCCGCCGCCGGCCAGCGCCGGACGGCGCTCACGTGGGCGCGGGCTTTACCGCCACGCGAAAGATCGGCGGGGCGGTGGTTCGCAACCGGGCGCGGCGGCGCCTGCGGGAAGCGGCCCGCCAGACCTTGCCCGAGCTTGGCCTGCCGGGCGTCGATTACGTGTTCGTGGCCCGTGCCGACGCGGCCGCCGCGCCTTGGCCCGCCTTGCTTGACGATGTTCGAAACGCGCTGATAAGCCTCCGCGCCGAATTGGCGGCGCCCAGCGCGCCTTAGCCTCAACCGCCGTCCTTCATCCGAAAGCCGATCATCGATGCAGCCCCGCGGCCCCACAGGACCAGGCGATACGCGCAATCTGATCCTCGCCATGGTTCTCTCGCTCGTCGTCCTGTTGGGCTACGAAGTGTTTGTCGGCGCGCCGCAGCGCCAGGAAGCGCTCCGCGAAAAGGCGGCCGTCGCCCAGCAAGAGGCCGCGCGCGCCGAAGCGTCCGCGCCGGCGCAGTCCGCGTCCGCCGCCGCGCCGCCCGTCGCCTCGCGCCGCATCCCGATCGACACGCCCTCCGTGGACGGCTCGATCCTCTTGCAGGGCGCGCGCCTCGACGATCTCAATCTCAAACAATATCGGCGCGCCGTGGAGCGTGACAGCGCCGAGGTGCGGCTACTGTCGCCGAGCGCCGGCGCGCGCGGGCAGGATGCGTTCTTCGGCTGGGAGACGCGCGCCGGCGAAGGCGCGAGCGCATCGACAATGGCCGATTCCTTCAGCGGCTGGACGGCGCCCGAGGATGCGCGCCTCACGCCTGAAACGCCGGTGACGCTGACGCTGACGACGGAAGACGGCGTGGTCGTCACGCGCACGATCGCGGTCGATGACAATTACATGTTCACGATCACGGATCGCGTGCGTAATGACGGCCAGAGCGCGCGCGAGGTGCGCCCGTTCGGCACGGTGCGGCGGGAAAATCTGCCGGGCGATTATAAGGTCAATCAGATCGTCCATCAGGGCATGACGGGCGTGTTCGGCCCCGAACCGCGCCTGCACGAAGAGCGCTATGAAGAGGCCACCAAGCATGCCCGCGACCGCGCGCGCGGCCGCGTCGGCGAGGATCAGCGCATTCTGGAACTCGCCGGGCCCGGCGGCTGGCTAGGTCTTGCGGACCATTATTGGCTCACCGCGCTCGTGCCCGACCAAAGCGAACGCATTTCCGCCTTCTATGACAGCCGCCTCGACGATGACACGATCGGCTATCGCGCCGCCTATCGCGGCGATTGGCGGACGCTGCAGCCCGGGAGCGAGATCACCTACACGCAGCGCCTGTTCGCCGGCGCCAAGCGCGTCGATCTCTTGCGCGCGTATCAGCGCGACCTGACCATCCCCGATTTCGACAAGGCGGTGGATTGGGGCTTCTTCTTCTTCCTGACGCGCCCGTTCTTTGCGCTCTTGGATTTCATGGGCAAATTCGCCGGGAATTTCGGCGTGGGCATCCTTCTGTCGACGATCGTGATCAAGCTGTTGCTGTTCCCGATCGTCTACCAGTCCAATCTGGCGATGACGAAGCTGCGCAAGATCCAGCCGAAGATGAAGGAGATTCAGGATCGCTTCGCCGCCGACAAACAGCGCCAGCAGCAGGAGATGATCCGTCTCTATCAAACCGAGAAGATCAATCCCGTGGCCGGCTGCGTGCCGATCCTGCTGCAGATTCCGGTGTTCTACGCGCTCTATAAGGTGCTGACCGTCACCATCGAGATGCGTCATGCGCCGTTCTTCGGCTGGATTCGCGATCTCTCCGCGCCCGACCCTGTCACCATCGTCAATCTGTTCGGGCTTTTGCCGTTCGATCCCAGCGGTTGGCCGTTGGTGGGGACGTTTTTGATGATCGGCCCCTGGGCGATCGGCTATGGCGTGACGATGTGGGCGCTGCAGGCGCTCAATCCCCCGCCCACTGATCCGATCCAGGCGACGATCTTCCGCTGGATGCCGGTTTTGTTCGTGTTCCTGTTCGCCAGTTTCCCGGCCGGTCTCGTGATCTATTGGACCTGGTCGAACGTGCTCTCGATCCTGCAGCAATATGCGATCATGCGCACGCAGGGCGTGGACACCGAACTCGACAAATGGATCGCCAAGCGCACCGGCGGGGGCGGCGCGCCCGCCTGAAGCGACCTCAGGCCGCGCCGATATGGGCCTTGATCGCGGCGGCGACGGCGTCGGCGCGCTCGATCTGGGGCAAATGACCCGCGCCCTCGATCATAAGGAAGCGCGCGGCCTTCGGCAGCGCGGACTGATCAGGACCGCTGACGATCTCATCCGCGCTGGCGGCGATCACCAGAAGCGGCGCGGCGATCTCGCCCACGCGCTTGGCGAGACCGGCCAGTTCGTCGCCGTTCAACATCGCGTCGCGCAGCGCCGAGAGCGCTTCTTCAACGCCGTCGATCCGCTTGAAGCGCGATAATTGCTCAACGAGCTCCTTGCTCGCCATCGCCTTGTCCGCGAACAGCATCTCCGCCACGGGCTGCAGATCGCGCGCGCGGCGCGCATCGATGAAGCCGTTGAGGTAATCGGGGTTCACGGCGGCGCCCGGCAGGCCGGCGCTGGCGATCAAGGTGAGCGAGGCGACGCGGCCAGGCGCGGCCAAGGCGGCGGCGAGCGCCACGGCCCCACCCATGGAATGGCCGACCAGGTGCGCGGCCTTCACGTCCAGCGCGTCGAGCGCGGCGATCGTCGCCTTGGCGAGGCCGGCCATGCTCGCGTCGGGCACCGCCTTTTGAGACTGCCCATGCCCCGGCAATTCCAGCGCATAGACGGGCCGATCAGCCGACAGCGGCTCCATTAAAAGCGTCCAATTCTGCATGTCCCCGCCGAAGCCGTGGATCAGCAGCACGGGAACGCCATCCTGACCCTGGCCGGCCATGCCGACGCGCAGGGTTGAACCGGCCGCCTCGATCTCGCGCGTGGCCAAACCCGCCTCGCCGCCTTCGGCCGCCTCGATCACGAAATTGGCGTTGAACTCGGCGATATAGGCGTCGATGTCGCCATCGCTGACGGCGCCGTCAGCCATAACCGCAAGCAGCGCGCCGACCGGCAGCGTGTCGCCTGCTTGCGCCACGATACGCCGGAGCGTGCCGGCGGCGGGCGCTTCATAGATGTTGGTGATCTTGCTCGTCTCGACGTCCACCAGATCCTCGCCCTCGCGGACAGCTTCACCCTCGCGCTTCTGCCATTCGACGATTTTGCCCTCCTGCATGGAGAGGCCCCATTTCGGCATGCGAATGGGCGTGATGGCGGCGGACATGAATCTCCTCCCGGCTTTACGCAGCCCTCTGGCTGTCTTGCCATCTTGCGTGCTACAACCAATCGAATAAAAAAAACAAGCTTGAATGTTTTTTCGGGCCGGCGGCAGACCGTGTCTTCGAAGATGGGCAGGAGGAAAGCATGGACGGATCAGGCGTCACCGGCTTGGCGCGCAAGGGCGAGGAGCGCAGCGCGGGGCTGACCTATCAGGAAGTGCTCGACCTCGACACGCGGCCCGTGCCG
The DNA here is from genome assembly GCA_964563395.1 of uncultured Caulobacteraceae bacterium. Lineage (GTDB taxonomy): Bacteria > Pseudomonadota > Alphaproteobacteria > Caulobacterales > Aquidulcibacteraceae > JBEVOS01. Next base: position 40,729 of record CAZLWK010000019.1, on the reverse strand, counting down.
GACGTGTTGCGCGAAGAGCGCGTGCCGGAATTGGGCACCGCGCCGGTGCCGGTCTCGCGCTACACCGATCCCGCCTTCTTCCGCACCGAAGTGGAAAAGCTCTGGCTGCGCTGCTGGCAATATGCCTGCCGCGAAGAGGAGATTCCAAATCCCGGCGATTATCAAATCTACGATGTCGTCGGAAAATCGCTGTTCATCGTGCGTCAGGGCGACGGCACGATCAAAGCCTTCGCCAATTCATGTCTGCATCGCGGCCGCAAGCTCGTCACATCGGCCGGCTGCAAGGAAAAATTCCGCTGCATGTATCATGGCTGGACTTGGAACCAGGACGGCAGCTTCGCGGAAAATCCGATGCCCTGGGATTTCCCGCAAGCGCCGGCTTCCTCGTTGTCCCTCCCGGAAGCGAAAGTGGGAACGTGGGGCGGCTTCGTCTTCATCAATTTCGATCGCAACGCCCCGCCGCTTGAAAGCGTGCTCGATCCCTTGCCGCGCCATTTCGAGCGTTGGCGGCTCGAGGACTGCGTGAAGGCGGTGCATGTCGGCAAGATCATCAACGCCAATTGGAAGGCGGTGAGCGAAGCCTTCATGGAATCGCATCACAGCCTCACCACGCACCCGCAAATTCTGCCGTACCTTGCGGATGAGAATTCGCAATACGACATCCTCTCCGACCACATCACGCGCCATATATCGGCAAGTGGCGTGCCGAGCCCGTTCGTTGAAAAAGATATCATCAGCCAGGACGACATCATCGCGGCGATGTTCGCCACGTCAGGCCGCACGCGCGGCGGCGATGCGACGATGAAGGTGCCCGAAGGCATGACCGCGCGCGCCTTCGCGGCCGATATCTTCCGCCAGACGATGAGCGCCGAGGACGGGCACGATTATTCGGACAAGTCCGACGCAGAGATGCTCGATGCGATCCTCTACAACGTGTTCCCGAACATGAGCTTCTGGGCGGGCTTTGCGCCGAATCTCGTCTATCGCTGGCGCCCCGTGGGCCTCAATCACGAAAAGACGCTGATGGAGGTGATCCGCCTCAAGCGTGCGCCGAAGAACGGACCGCGCCCCGCGCCCGTGCCGATGCATTTCCTGGAGAATGACGAGAGCTGGCGCGAGGCGCCGGAACTGGGCCCGCTCAGCGATATCTTCGAACAGGACATGGCGAACCTTCCCTATGTGCAGGATGGCCTCAACGCCTCGATGAGCGGCGTGGTGCATTTCGGGCGTTATTCCGAGATGCGCATTCGCCAGCATCATTTGATGCTCGAGCGCTATCTCAGCAAGCCGTAAGGAGCGCGTCATGAGCTTTTCAGGCGCGGCCGAGGATCGGCTCGCAATCCGCGAATTGTGGGACACCTACAGCGACGCGGTTTTTCGTCACGATTCCGAAGCCTGGGGCGCCACCTGGGCGGAGGACGCGCAATGGACCCTCATGGGCCAGGACTTCAAGGGACGCGCGGCGATCGTGGCCATGTGGAAGCAAGCCATGAGCGCCTACAAGCTCGTCGCCTTCACCGCGCAGGCGGGCGCGCTCACCATCGAAGGCGATCGCGCGCACGGCCGCTGCTACACGTTCGAGACGCTCCATGGCGTCGATGGCGGCGTACGCCGCGTCATTGGCACGTATGAAGATACGTTCGTGAAGCAGGGCGGCGCCTGGCGCTTCGCCTCGCGCGCCTATTCCATGCTCGAAGCGGAAACGGTCGTTGAAGGAAAGAAAGCCTGATGGGTGGGATTGTCATCAATGGCTTGGTCGATGTCGATCCGGCCAAGCGCGACGAGGCGCTCAAGGGCGCGGTTCCCTTCATTGAAGGCGCGCTGACGCAGGATGGCTGCCTGCACTACGCTTGGACGGCGGACCTCAATCTTCCCGGGCGCATCTACGTTTTCGAGGAATGGCGCGATGAAGCGAGCCTCGCCAGGCACCTCGCCGGACAGCACTATTTCGGCATGCTCGGCCATATGCGCGGCTTTGAAATCCGCAACGCCGTGACAAAGAAATATCGCTTCGACATCAGCGAGCCTGTCTATGACCCGACGGGTAAGCCGCGCGCCGATTTCTTCACCGCGTGAAGAGAGCAGCCGGCCCGTCCAGCGCGCGGCGCTGAACGGGCGCGGTGATCTGTGCGCTCAGTCCGCGAACCAGGCGCCGTGGAAGCCGTAGGGCACGCGCTGCGGCAACCGAACGCGGGCGATCGGCCCCTTGTCGATGTGAGCGGCCTCCAAGACTACGAACGAGGATTGGCCCGCGTTTTCATCGTGCGTGAACGCCATGAGATAATCGCGGCCAGCGGGGGCGGCCTCGCCGATGAACTCGCCATCGGCGAACTGATAGCGTTCAAGGCGCCCGGTGCGGAAATCACGACGATAGACCTTGTTCGTCAACACCACGCCGTCCACCGTCTCGTCAGCGACGCCGACCGCGTAGCCGACGCTGTGCTTGAGGCAAGCTTCGTCATCGGCGACGCGCGGAAAATCGCACGCCACATCGTCCAGCGTTTCCTCGCGCACCACGCCCTGTTTCAGATCGATCGTCCAACGATGGAGCGTGGCCGGCTTATCTATGAACGTCTTGTCCCAAAGCCGTTCATAGCGGCTCACATCGATGACGATCTTGTCGCCCTCATCGTATGCGTTCATCGGATGGAAGACGTAGCATTTCTCGATCTCGAACCATTTGAGATCGGCCGGCGTGCCGTCGCGCGGCATCACGCCGAGCCGGGCGGGATAATCGTCGCTCCAGCGGAACGGCATGCCGCCCTGCATGGCGAGCGCCATATCGAACACGATTGGCAGATCCATGAACACGACGTGGCGGCGCGTGACGTTGAAATCGTGCACCATGGTGGGCCCGCCCACCGGAATCTCATGGCTGGCGATCAGGCGGCCCGCCTTATCGAAGCGATGATAGGTGAGAAAGGGCGGCATCGCGCCATAGCCGAAGGCGTACATCTCCCCGGTTTCGGCGCAAATCTTAGGATGCGCGGTGAAGGAGCTTGTCAGCTTGCCGCCAAAATCGACCGGACCGACCGTCGAAAGGTCGCTTTTGATCTCGTAAGGAAAATGCCCCTCCTCGAGCGCCATTATGCGCCCACCATGGCGAATGAAGGCGGTGTTGGCGGTGGACATGGTGCGATCCATCAGAACGCCCATATCCATGCTGCTGGCGCCGGATTTTAGGAGGTTCGTCGCCGTATAGCGATTGCGATACCAGCGCGCCGCCCCGTTCTCGATGCGCACGCCATGCAGCATGCCATCGCCCATGAACCAATGCCCGGTGGGCGCGCGCGCGGGATTTGGCCCATTGCGCATGTAAACGCCGGTGAGCTCCTTCGGCAGCGCGCCTTCAACCTTGAGATCGAAGGCCTCCGTCTCGGAATCGACGGGCGCGAAATTCCCAGAGAGCCACCACGCTTTGCGTGGGCTTGCATCGTCAGCCATAGCTGTTCTCCAAATTGCGGTTAGCCCTCAAGGTATTTGTCGAGCGTGCGGTGGAAATGCCGGATGCGGCTTTCCTGATAATTGCCGAGCTCGATCTTCTTATTCTTCGAGGCCTTCATGCCATCTTGCACGTAAGGCAAATTGGCCATGTCCTGGTCGAACACGGCGGCGAGCGCCGGGCTCAACAAATCGCCGGCCGCGCCCCAAGGCTCTTCATCGGTGAGGAAACGCATCGGCGCCGCGCGCGGCTTCGGCGCATCGGGGGGCATCCGCATAAGGAGACGCACCTCCATGAGGCATTTGTCCTGATCGGGCCAAGGCCGCCAGCGATAGACGATGTTCGGCATGAAGCCGCCCCACGGCCCGAAATTCGGGAACACGTTGTAGGTGAACGCGTCCAGCAATTCAGAATCGGTGGCGTGATCGTGATCGTGCCCCGTCATTTCCTTGAAGCGTTCGCGATTTGCCGCCGCCATCGTGGCGCGCGCGGTCGCGCCTTCAGGCACTTCAACCCTCAAATCAGCGGTTTCGCCGCCACGGCCGTTCGATTTCAAGAATTCATCCACGATGAATTGCTCGGGTAGATTCTTGCCATAAAGGTGCGGGGAGAGCACGGCGAAAGGCGTGAGCGCCCGGTTCATATGGTCGCCATAATGGTCGTAGCGCGTGTTTGCGTCGCCCGTGAACGGCAGGATGTGCGGGTGCGTGATCACCGAGTGCCACGCCTCCATGAAGGCTTCCATCGTCGCCTTCCAATTCGCCGGCACCACCTTGCCGACCCAGGCGACCGTCACGCATTCCTCATGGCGCCAGCGCGCGAAATGCTGCGTCAGCGGGTGCGCCCATTGCTCGAAGGGCAATGCGTTCGGATCCTCATTGATGAAGATATAGCCGCCCCAGCGCGCCACGCGCACCTCGGGCAAATTCATCTTGTTCTTCTTCAGGTGCGGAAAATCCCATTGGCACGGGATTTCCTTCAATGACCCGTCATTCTTCCAGGTGAAGCCGTGGAAGGGGCATTTCAGCTCCTTCGACCAGCCGCTGTCCGTGCGCAGTAGCCGGCCGCGATGGAGGCACACATTGTAGAAGGCTTTCACACCGCCATCGTCCTGGCGCATGATTAGGAAGCTCTTGTCGACGAGCTTGTAGACGACGACATCGCCCGGATCGGGCAATTCCTCCTCGCGCGCGGCGAATTGCCAAACGCGTGGCCACATCTTCTCAAGCTCATTCTCGAAGAACTCGCGGCTTGTGTAGCGCTCAGTCGAGAGCGGCTCGGCGCCCATGAATTCATACGATTCCTGCACCATGAAATCCGGCACGGGCCGGGAATCCGTGGCGAGAATGTCGGTGAGCGAAGGGCCCTCGCAACGGGCTTCGCCGGGTTTGCGCTTCATGCCGCCGTCGGCCATGGCCTTGCCTCCTATTCCGCCGCGACCGCCGCAGCCGAGCGGCGAACGCGCACCGGGATCGCGCTCATGATGGGAATGCCCGTATAGGGATCGAAATCGCGATCATTGTAAGAGAGCCGCCCCGTATTGCCGCCGTCCAGGAACGGATCGTGCTGTTCGTCCGGATTGGCGCCCCAGGCGTGCGTGATGGAGATGCAGCCCGCGCGCACGTCCGGCGCGGCCTCAGCCACGCACAAGATGGTGGAGCGCGCCGATTCCACTTCGAGCACATCGCCCTCGGTGATGCCTTCGGCGGCCATGTCGGCCGGGTTCATGAAGGCGGGATTGTAGGGACGCTTGCGACGCAGCACTGGCGCTTCGTGCCAGTTTGAATTGTGCGCGTCGTGGAGGCGTCGGCTGATCACGCGATAAGGAAAATCCTTATCCGCCGTGGGCGGTGGCGACCCGGCGATGTCTTCAAGCTCGCCCATCATCACCGGCTGGCCGATATTGAGCTTGCCGCTCCACCCTTCGGGTTTTGGACGCACCGGCACGCCCTGCACTTCGAACACGTGCCCATTCGGATGCTTCAGCACCTCATCATAAGGGATGGGCGAACCGCGCGTGACCATGCGCCAAATGTCCGTCTCGCTCGGCTTATTGGCCATGTCGACATCGGTCGCGAGCGTGGCGGCTTTCTTTGGATCAAGAACGGAGAACGTCTTCACCTTCAAGGGCAGGCCAAGGCGTTGCGCCATGGCGTAGAAGGTCTCCCATTCCTCCACGATATCGGATCCGGGCGGCGGCGCCATGAGCGGCGGCGTCGCTTGCGCATAAGGTAGATCAAAGCCCCAGCCGGGTCCAAAATTGCCGAGGAATTCATTGAGCGCCGTGTTGCCTTCCAGTTCGATCGGCAGCTTCACCGCGATCGTGTAATGGCCGATGCGGCCGGTCGCGGAATGGCGCGGATCGAAACAGACGAGCAGATCGAGCGCCTTCATCGCTTCGTGCGTTTTCAGCTGATCCGGCCACGCCAGCATCGGATTGCCGCCAAGGCAGATGAGCGCCTTGATCTGGCCTTCGCCCGGCGTGAGGATTTCATCGGCCAGCGCGCCGGTGGGCAGGCCGGACATGCATTCGGTCAAGCCGCGCACGCGCAGCTTTTCCCCGAAACCCCAGGCCGGCGCGGGCCCCGCCGACGCCGCGATCGCCGGAAACGGTTCGATGAGCACGCCGGGATTGCGCTTGATATCGCCTTCGCGCAGCCACCAGCCGCGCAGCGTGGTGAGTGAGCGCACCAGATATTCCACGAGATTGCCGCGCCCAGACATGTTCGGCCCAGTGCCGGCGGACACCGCGCCGCGTTTCGCTGTTCCGAGCGCGCGCGCGGCTTCGATGAATGTGTCCTTCGGCACGTCGGCGCGCGCGGCCACCACGTCCGGGGTGAACGGCGCCACCGCCGCCTTCAAAGCGGCGAAGCCGTCGGCGTTTTCGTCGATGAAGGCGTGATCGATGAGCCCCTCTTCGATCCAAAGCCGCGCGAAACCGGCAAGGATCGCCGGGTCTTCGCCAGGGCGTCCCTGCAGATGAATGTCCGCCTGCCGCGCGCAATCGGTGACGCGTGGATCGATGACGACAAGCTTCATGCCGCGCTTCTGCGCCTCATGAAGCCGGCGCGCGGGGTTCATGCCGAGGCCGCCATTCATCGACACGATCGGATTGGTGCCGACGAGCAGCAGCGCATCCCATTCATCGACCATCGGCACACCGGCCATCCAAGCGCCGTGCAGCGCGCCGGCCACGCCCTTGCCAGGCTGGTCGATGGTGACGCTGGTGAACACCATCTTCGACCCGATCGCCTGCATGAAGGCGAGCGCGAAGGCCTGGGCGCCGAAATTGTTATAGCCAAACGTGCCGATATAGAGCGCAACGCTGCGCGGCCCGTGCTGATCGACGATCGCCTTGATCTTATCCGCGATTTCGATCGCCGCTTGATCGGACGCGATCGGCGCGTAAGTCCCGTCCTCTTGCCGCTTCAGCGAATGCGTCAGGCGCGAGGGCAGATAGGGCAAAGTCGCGATTTGCCGGCCCTTGATGCAGGAATAGCCGTGGTAGGCGGGATTATCCTTGTCGCCATGCACGGCGATCGGCTTGCCGTCCTCGAAATCGACCAGCAGCGCGCATTGCGCGTGGCAGACACGGCAGACGATGGGCTTGCGCTCGACGGTCATGTTCCCTCCCGGCGCGCCCGTGCGGTGCGGACGCGTCTCTACTTAAAAGGCAGACCCGTTCTCACCCGAAAACCGCTGAACACTTTTCGGGAACGGGTCTATTGTTTTTGCGCCGCCGCCATGGCGCGCATGACGGAAGCCTGGATCTCGTCGCGGTTCGGATTGCGGCGCAGGGTGAGGCCGCCATTCACCTGCAAATTTTGGCCGGTCATGAAGCATTCGTCGCTGGCCAGATACACGGCGGCAGCGGCGATATCCTCCGACGTGCCGATACGGCCCAGCGGATACGCGCTCTTGAAGGCATCGAAGAGGCCCGGCGTCGCCTTCGCGCCGGCGGTCATCGGCGTGTCAGTAAGACCAGGAGAGATCGAGTTGGCGCGGATGCCGCGATGACCGAATTCATTGGCGACGCACCGGATCACATGGTCGGCGCCGGCCTTGGTGCCCATATAGGCGGCGTGATCGTTCAACATGATCGTGGCGGTGGCGGAGCTGATCTGGATGATCGAGCCGCCATCTTCCATGTGCGTGAGCAGCGCCTGATAGAAGAAGAACGGCCCGACGAATTGCAGATCGGTGATCTGCTGCAATTCCTCTTCCGTGTTCTCAAGGAAGGGCTTCACGAAGCCCCAGCCCGTCGCGTTCACGCCGATATCGACGCGCCCGAGCTTCGCCTTCGCTTCCTCCGCGAGCGCGAACACTTGCGCGCGCTTGGTGATGTCGCAGCCGAGCGCAACGGCGCCATTTTCCTTCGCGAAGCGTTCCAGCTCATCCATCTTGCGGCCGGCCACGACGACCTTCGCGCCTTCATCGAGAAAGCGTCGCGCGATCACTTGGCCCATATTGCCGCGGCTGGCGGCGCCAAGGACGATCGCGCCCTTTCCTGCAAGGCGGCCCATCACGCACGCCCCAGGATGGCGCAAGCGGAGAGCCCAGGCGCGCCATAGACTTGGCTATAGGCGATCTTGGCGCCCTCCACCTGGCGCTTGCCGGCCTCCCCGCGCAGCTGCACCACATTCTCATAGACTTGGCGCAGGCCCGAGGCCGCGACGGGCTCGCCGCAGGCGATGCAGCCGCCATCGGTGTTCACCGGCAGCTTGCCGCCGATGCGGGTGTCGCCGTCCTGGATGAGGCGCTCCTGATCGCCGTCCTTGCAGAAGCCGTTTTCGGCCATGTGCATGATCTCGGCGCCACTTTCAGTGTCCTGCAGCTGCGCCACGTGAATGTCTTCCGGACCGAGACCGGCCATCTCGAATGTGGCTTTCGCAGCCAATTCCGTGGGCGATTTGCCCCGCTCCACCTTGAGCGAAGGCGCGAATACTTCGAACGAGCCTTCCGGCCGGGTGCGCACCGCAGCGCCGAGCATGCGCACATTCGCCCGGCCCATTTGGCGCGCGCGCTTTTCCGACGCGATGATCAGCGCCACAGCGCCTTCGGACGGGCTGCAGAACATGTATTTGGTGAGCGGATCATTGACCGGCTCGGCCTGGAGGATGGTGTCGGCGTCGACCGGCTCGCGCCGCCAAGCGTGGGGGGCGTGCACAGCGTTTGAGAACGCCTTTTCCGCCACCAGCGCCAATGTGCGCGAACTGATGCCGTTCAATTGCATGTAGCGCTGAATCTTCATGCCGAAGAATTGCGTCGTCAGCATCATGCCCGTCTCACCGTACCATTTGGGCAGGCCGAACGCGACTGGATCGGCGTTGAACGCGCCGCGCGGATGCTTATCGAAGCCGACCGCGATCCCGATATCGAATTCGCCGGACTTGATCGCCCAATAGCCCGACAGAAGCGAGGAGCCGCCCGTGGCGCAGCCATTGGCGACATTGATGAATTGAACGCCCGTGAGCCCCAGGCGCGGCAACAGCGAATCCGCGCTGCCGCTCGCGGAGGAGCCGCCGAAAGCGAATTGCATGTCGCTCCATTCAAGGCCCGCATCCTTGAGCGCGGCGCGCACGGCGAGTTCGCCCTGATCGAGGCCAGTGAGGCCATCATGGCGGCCGAAGGCATGAATGCCCGCGCCGACGACAAAGACATCGCTCATGAATGTTCTCCTTCAGGCGGCGGGTTCGAATGCGTAGGTGATGATGTCCGCGCCATCGGACGTCTTGGCGAAGGCTTCGGTTGTGATCCGCATCTTCATGCCGATCTTCAGGGCGTTAAAATTTTCGGCCTTGATGCGGCTTTCGACGATCACTTGCCCGGGCAATTCGACATAGCCGACCGCGTACGGTTTGAAATTCTGCGCATCGCCGATGAAGGGCGGCTTCGGCGGGAAGCGTTGGATCGTGTAGGACCAGAGCGCGCCCTCGGGCGCAAGCTCCACCTTGTCGAAGCGCGCCGCGCGCGGCCCGGTCGGCATCGGAAAGACGTATTCGCCCGTATCCTTCGCGCGCCCGCCCACAAGGCGCGGCCCCTCCGGCTTCAAATGGAGCAAATCCTCCGCGACGACCTTCGTCTCGGCCATGCATGAACTCCCTAGGCGCCGGTTCTTGCGCCGCCGCTGGCGTAAAAAAGACAGGTATGCTCTAAACCGTCAAGCGTGCTGGTTTTTTAGTCGGCGAGAACAAAAGAGGAAACGCATGCCGGAGACGGGGGAAATCAAATCCTTGGCGGACATCGCCCGGGTTCAGGCGCGTGCGCAGGGCGATAAGCCCGCCTTCGAATTCGAGGACCGCGTCACCACCTTCCGCGATCTGGATCGGCAATCCAACCAAGTGGCGCACGCCTTGATCGGAGCCGGCATCGGTCCTGGCGACCGCGTCGCGTATCTGGGCAAGAACACGGACCGCTATTTCGAGCTCCTCTGCGCCTGCGCCAAGGCGCGCGCCGTGCTGACGCCCGTGAATTGGCGCCTCGCGGGACCGGAGATCGTCTACATCTTGAACGATGCGCGCGCGAAGGCGCTGTTCGTCACCCACGAATTTCTGGACAGCACGGACGCGCTGCGGCCCGACCTGCCGCTTGTGGCGCTCTATGTCTCGGTCGAGCGGGACGCGACAGGCTGGACCTCTTACGAAACGCTCCGCGACGCCCAGAGCGAGACCGATCCGGGCGGCCAGCCCGGCTGGGAAGACACCGCGCTTCAGCTTTATACCTCCGGCACCACCGGCAAGCCGAAGGGCGCGATGCTGCCGACGCGCGGCTTTCTGGCGCTGCGCCGCACGCAGGCGGAAGCAAACTCCGAATGGAACAAATGGACCGACAGCGACGTCTCGCTCGTGGCCATGCCGTGCTTCCATATCGGCGGCACGGGCTGGGGCATAACCGGGCTCTATTACGGCGCGAAGGGCGTCGTCATGCGGGAATTCGACCCCACGCGCGTGCTCGATTTCTTCGAGCGCTATTCCATCTCCAAACTCTTCATGGTGCCGGCCGCGATGCAGATCGTGCTCAGCCAGCCCCGCGCGCGCGAGGTCGATTATTCGCGGCTCAAATATCTGCTCTATGGCGCCTCGCCGATTCCGCTCGATCTGCTGCGCGAGGCGATGGCGGTGTTCAAGTGCGGCTTCGTGCAGATGTACGGCATGACGGAGACGACGGGCACGATCTGCGCGCTGCCGCCAGAGGATCACGATCCGGCGGGCGGAGAGCGCATGCGCTCGGCCGGCAAGGCGCTGCCCGGCGTGGAGATCGCCATTCTCGATGAAGCAGGAAACGTGCTGCCCCCGCGCGCGGTGGGCGAAATCGCCACCCGCTCGCTCGCCAACATGAACGGCTATTACAATCTGGACGAAGCCACGAAACAGACGCTGCAGCGCGACAATTGGCTGCGCACCGGCGATGCGGGCTATCTGGACGAGGACGGCTATCTCTACGTCCATGACCGCGTGAAGGACATGATCATCTCGGGCGGCGAGAACATCTATCCGGCCGAGGTGGAAAGCGCGATTTACGGGCACGACGCCGTGGCCGATGTCGCCGTGATCGGCGTGCCCGACGACAAATGGGGCGAAGCCGTAAAAGCCATGGTGGTGCTGAAGCCGGGCGCGGCCGCGACGCCCGCCGACATCATCGCGTATGCACGCACGCAAATCGCCAGCTACAAATGCCCCAAGAGCGTCGATTTCATCGCCGCGCTGCCGCGCAATCCCTCCGGCAAGATTCTACGCCGCGAATTGCGCGCGCCGTTCTGGGAAGGACGGACGCGGCAGGTGAATTAGGAGTCCTTCTTCTCGCCCGTCCGATAATCGCCATAGGCGCCGTCGCGCACGTCGAGTGCGGATTTCACGCCTTCGCGGAACTTCGCGAACATCGCCTGCGAGCTTTCCGTGGTGAGGGCGAGCGCCTGGATTTCCGCGCCCGCGCGCACGGCGGCGCGCAGGCCCATGATCTCCATGGCGCGATGCACGGAGCGCTTGTTCATCTGCTGCACATCCGTTGGGATTTTCGCCACGCGCTCGGCGATGGCCAGCGTCTCGTCCTCCAGCTTTTCAGCTGCGAAGGCGCGATTGGCGAAGCCGGCCTGCACGGCCTCGATCCCGCTCATCGCATCGCCCGTCAGCATCATCTCCATCGCCGGACGAAGGCCGCAATACCACGCGTGAAACTGATTGTCGGGCGGGCTCATATTGCGCACCGGCGGGTAGCCGATCTGCGCATCCTCGGCGACGTAGAGCAGATCGCACGCCGCCGCGAGTTCAGAGCCGCCGGCGAGGCACCAGCCATGCACCTGGCCGATCACCGGCTTGGCGAGATCCCAAATGCGGAAACACCCCTCCACGACATGCCGCGCCCAGAAACCCGATCCGCCCGCCGTATAGAAGGGCGGCGCCTGGCGCGCGCCCTCGGCGGAGAGGTCATAGCCGGCCGAAAAACACGAGCCCGCGCCGCGAAGGACGATCACGCGCACGTCCTTGTCGCGATCGGCCGCTTCAAGCGCGGCGAACAGCTCGGCGCGCAAATTGTTGGAGAGCGCATTGCGCTTGTCGGGCCGATTGAGCGTCAAGCGGCGCACGTAGGGGCGCGGATCGTCGACGAGGACGAGCTTCTGATCGGGCATGTGTTCCTCCTCCGCCTCTGCAAGGCTTTGCCGATACTAAGCGTGACAGGCGCGAAAAAACCAATCCTTGCGGCGAACCGCGCGCCCCGCCCATAGTGCGCGCGGAGGGACGCATCATGGTTCGAACACTCGCCGCCCTGACGGCGTGCGCCGCCTTGGCGGGCGCTTGCATGCCGGTGGAGCGCGCGCCCGCGCGCGCCGAGACGCTGGTCAGCGAGATCGCCGCCTATCCGCACGGCGCCTTCCTGGAGAACGGCTACGCGCCGGCGGAGGGCGGCCTCGTCTTCACAAGCTATCTAGATCGGACCCTGTTGCGCTGGACTGGCGCGGGCGCGCCGGCGCCGCTGACGTCGCTGCCGCACCATCCCGTCGCGGTGCTGCCGCATGGCGAAGGCTTCGTGCTGACGGCGCATGGCGCGCCCTTCACGCAAGGTCCGGCCTTCACCGCGACGAACCGCTTCCTGGTGCTCGATTCTGGCGGCGTGATCGTGCGCGAAACGCCGGCGCCGGAGGCGCTCTTTCTCAACGGCATGGTCGCGCTCGATGACGGCGCGATCCTCGCCGCGGACTCGCTCGCCGGGCGCATCTGGCGCTACGAACCGGAGACGGGCGCGCTGAGCGTCTGGCTCGAGGATGCGCTTCTGACGCCCGACGCGGCGCTCGCGCCGAACCGGCCGGGCGCGAACGGGCTCAAGCGCAAGGACAGCCTCCTCTACATTTCCAATTCCTCGCGCGGCGCGATCTTCTCCGTGCCGATCACGGCGAACAGGCCGGCTGGGCCGCTCCTCATGCACGCCGCGCCCGGACCGGTGGACGATTTCACGTTCCTGGCCGACGGCGCCATCGCCGCGGCGACGCATGGCGCGGCCTTGCTGCGCGTGGAGCCAGACGGCGCGGTATCTCCGATTTTGGAGCAAGGCTGCGATGGCTGCACCGCCGTGTTCAGCGACGGCGCGGATGGTTTGATCGTGCTCACCACCGGGAATCTGCTTGAGGGCGGGAGCGCGCCCGCGCGCGTGCTGCGCGTTGTGCCTGCTCAGGGGCCGTGAACGCGGGTGAACGCGTCGATCAGCATTTGGCGGGTCGCCGGCTGGCCTTCGCAGGCGAAAACGCCGTCGGGGATGACGACGCCGGACGAGGCACGTTCAGTCCAAATATGAGAGGTGGGGATCGCCCAAGTGGGATCGTCGAGCGTTCCGGCGGCGATGAAGACGAGCTCCGGATTGGCCAGCGGCTCGTGCCACAGCCGAACGCCGCACGCGGCGCAGCGCACAATGTCGATAGCGCGACCGCTATCGGCCAATTTGCGAAAAGCTTGCGTCTCGCCGGATGCGGAAAAGGCCGCACGCGGCGCGAGAATCATCAAGAGGTTCGTCGCGCCGGTGAGCTTCTTGCAATCAATGCAATGGCACGCATTGATCGCAAGCGGTCGCGCATCGAGCCGATAGCGCACCGCCCCGCACAAGCAGCGGCCCTGATGCGGCGGAGGCGGGATTGGCACGATCAATCCAGCCGTGTGCAGACGAACGCCGTCTGCTGGAATTGAGTCTTCGGATAAATGGAATCTATCCGCCAGCCAGCGCCGCGCACCAGGCTCATCAAGAGATCGGGATTGTAGGTGCTGACGAGCCCTGGCTTGTCCGGGCGCGCCTCGCGATAGGCTTCAACGCTCGGATCGACGAAGCTTGTAAAGTAGAGCCGCCCGCTATGCTCCACTACGTGACGCAATTGCCTAAAGGTGAGAGCGGCCTCGTCCGGCGCTTGATGAGTGATCACCGAGAACATGCAGGCCGCCTCGCAGATCGGGGCCCCCAGCGCCGCGAGCGCACCCTCCTCTGTGTCAGTGCGACCTTGCGGATTGTAGAGCGTGTTGCGCGCCTCGAATTGCGCATGGAAGAAACGCGGATCGCGCACGTGCTCCTTCAGCCAAGCAATGGCCTCGGCATGCACATCGACGCCTGCATAGAGGCCGATCTCGAGATCGAGATTGACGATCGTGCGCGTGAAGCGGACGCCGCACCCCAGATCGAACAGACGCCGGCCGCGTAGGGATTCCCATCCCAAGCGGCGCGAGAGCGTGCGCAGGAGATAGTGTCCGCTGACCTCGGGCGGATATTGCGCGATCGCGGAATGGTTGCGGAAGAAAGGCGGGGCGATGAACGCGAAGCGATCATCAGGATCGCTGTTGAACAACGCGTCGAAGCTCTTCTCCTCCGCCATCGCCCGCCCCTAATTCTTCGCCTTATCCACCAGCTTGTTCTTAGCGATCCACGGCATCATGCCGCGCAAGGTTTCGCCCACCGCCTCGATCTGATGTTCGCTGGCGCGCCTGCGCGTCGCCTTGAAATAAGGCTGGCCGACCTTGTTCTCCAGCATCCAGTCGCGGGCGAATTTGCCTGATTGAATGTCCTCCAATACGCGCTTCATCTCGGCTTTCGTCTCCGGCGTGACGATGCGCGGCCCGGTGACGTATTCGCCATATTCGGCGGTGTTGGAGATCGAGTAATTCATGTTGGCGATGCCGCCCTCATAGATGAGATCGACGATCAGCTTCACCTCGTGCAGGCATTCGAAATACGCCATCTCCGGCGCATAGCCCGCTTCAACCAACGTTTCGAAACCGGCGCGGATCAGCTCGACAAGACCGCCGCACAGCACGGCCTGTTCGCCGAACAAGTCAGTCTCGCACTCTTCGCGAAAATTGGTTTCGATGACGCCGGAACGGCCGCCGCCGATCGCGGATGCGTAAGACAGCGCGAGCTCCAGCGCCTTGCCGCTCGGATTTTGATGCACGGCGACAAGGCACGGCACGCCGCCGCCCTTTAAATATTCGCCGCGCACCGTATGGCCGGGCCCCTTCGGCGCGACCATGCCGACATCGACATCGGCCGGCGGTTCGATCAGCTTGAAATGCACGTTGAAGCCGTGCCCGAACAGCAGCGTCTTGCCCGCCTTCATCTGCGGCGCGATGTCCGCGGCGTAGATCTCCGCCTGCGCCTCATCGGGCGCGAGCACCATGATGACGTCCGCGTTCTTGGCGGCGTCGGCGACGGAGACCACCTTCAATTTCTCGCTTTCGGCCTTCTTGGCGCTGGCCGAACCCGGGCGCAGCGCCACCATCACGTCCTTCACGCCGCTGTCGCGCAGATTGAGCGCGTGGGCATGACCCTGGCTGCCATAGCCGATCACGGCCACCTTCTTGGACTGGATCAGGGCGAGGTCGGCGTCGCGGTCATAATAGACGCGCATGGGCAGGGTTCTCCGGGATGAGGAAAGGCGCTAACCACCGTCTTTTCGCGCCCACGTCAAGCCGAGGCCCGCCCTATGACCGTCCCTCCCCTCGCGCGCGAAATGGCCGCCTTCTGGATCGGCGCGGGACGCGAGAAATGGTTCGCCAAGAACGCCGCGTTCGACGAATCCCTGCGCCGCCGCTTCGAGGACGCCCATCACGAGGCGGCCCGCGGCGCCTATGCCGATTGGGTGCGCACGGCCGAAGGGGCGCTCGCGCTGATCCTTCTCACCGACCAGGCGCCGCGCAATCTCTATCGCGGCTCGGCGCACGCCTTCGCCACGGACGGCCTCGCCCGCCAGGCCGCCGACGCGGCGATCGCCCAAGGCCACGATCAGGCGTTCGACCCAGGCTTACGCTGCTTCTTCTATCTGCCGTTCGAACATTCGGAGGCGCCGGAAGATCAAGCCCGCTCCATGGCGCTGTTCACCGCGTTGGGCGATGCCGATTATCTCAAATACGCCGCCCTCCACGCGGACATCATCGCCCGGTTCGGCCGCTTTCCGCATCGCAATCTCTGCCTTGGACGCGAGAGCACGGCAGAGGAAATCGCCTTCCTTCGCGACGGCGGATTCGCGGGATGATCCATGACCCATGATTGGCGGCGCGGCGGCGTCTTCTACCAAATCTATCCGCGCAGCTACGCCGACAGCGACGGCGACGGCGTAGGCGATCTGAGGGGCGCGACGGCGCGCCTCGACCACGTGGCGCGGCTTGGCGCGGACGGCGTTTGGCTCTCGCCCTTTTTCCGCTCGCCGATGAGGGATTATGGCTATGACATCGCCGATTATTGCGACGTCGATCCGCTGTTCGGCGATCTTGCCGCGTTCGATGCGCTCTTGGCGCGCGCGCACGCGTTGGGCCTGAAGGTCATCATCGATCAGGTCTATTCGCATTCCTCCGATCAGCACGCCTGGTTTCAGGAGAGCCGTCAAAGCAGGGACAATCCGAAGGCCGATTGGTATCTTTGGGCCGACGCCAAGGCGGACGGATCGCCCCCCAATAATTGGCAAGCGATGTTTGGCGGCCCCGCCTGGACCTGGGATGCGCGCCGACGGCAATACTATTTCCATAATTTCCTGCCCGAGCAGCCGGATCTCAATGTGCGCAATCCGGCCGTGGCCGATGCGCTGTTGAACGTGGCGCGCTTCTGGCTGGACCGGGGGGTGGACGGCTTCCGCTTCGACGTGATCAATTTTCTGATCCAGGACGCGGCGCTGCGCGACAATCCCCCGATCGCGCA
Organism: uncultured Caulobacteraceae bacterium; assembly: GCA_964563395.1. Taxonomy (GTDB): domain Bacteria; phylum Pseudomonadota; class Alphaproteobacteria; order Caulobacterales; family Aquidulcibacteraceae; genus JBEVOS01. The sequence goes on along the minus strand of CAZLWK010000019.1, from coordinate 24,129 downwards.
GGCAAAAAAGCCCCCTCGCCCACATCAGATGCAGCGCCATCTCCACACGCGCTCGCAACCCGAAACGCTGGCCTTCGTGGCGCGCCTGCGTGCGCTCGCGGATTCATACGGCGACAAATTCCTCCTAGGCGAGATCGAGGATGAAGAGCCGCTCATACGCCAACGCGAATACACGAACGGCGAAGACCGCTTGCACAGCGCCTATTCCTTCTTCTTGTTGCGCCAGCGCGCGGCCACGCCCGATATCTTTATCGACGCCATGCGAGGTTGGGACGAAAGCGCCGGCGCGCCCGCCTGGAGCCTCTCCAATCATGATGTGCCGCGCTTTCCCACACGTCTGGCCGGCGATGACGCGGGGCGCACGCGCCTCATCATGGCGCTGCTCTTATGCCTGCGCGGCGTGATCTTTCTTTATCAGGGCGATGAGCTTGGCCTGCCGCAAGCGGAGGTGCCGTTCGCGCGTCTGCGCGATCCTGAAGCCATCGCCTTCTGGCCAAAGGGCATTGGCCGCGACGGCGCGCGCACGCCCATGCCCTGGCTGAAGGACGCGCCAATGGCCGGCTTCACCGAGGCCGGCGACGCATGGCTGCCGCTCGACCCGCGCCACAAGGAATTGGCCGCGGACGCGCAAGAAGCCGATGCGCACTCCATGCTCGCGTTCACGCGCCGGCTGATCGCGCTGCGCAAAGCGCATCCGGCGCTGCATGGCGGCGACTGGCGCGCGCTCGATGCGCCCGCGGGCTTGCTCGCGTTTGAGCGCGCCGCCACGAATGAAACGCTGCTCTGCGTGTTCAATCTGGGCGAAGCGAGCGCGACGCACCTTGATGCGCGTCTCGCCGGCGCGCGCGTGCTGGAGCGGATCGGCGCGGCGGCATTGGATGGCGTGGAGCTACGGCTCAGCGCGAACAGCGCGCTGATCGCTCAGCTTTAGTCTGTCGCGGGAACCCCGATATCGGCCGCGAACTTCCAGGCGCCGTCAAAATCGCGCGTCCAGACGGTGACATAATTGATCTGCTGGGGGGGACCATCCGGCGGCGTCACGGTCGCGCGGCCCCACGTATAGCCCATGTCGCCGCGCGCGGAGACCTGGGCCCCGTCCGGCGCCCAGCTCATCCGCGTGCCGGCGGGCAAGGCCGCCATGGCCGCCACGATCGCCTCGCGTCCCTGCACGGGCGCGGCGCCCGCGCCGAAGAATCGCGCTTGGGCGCCGGCGAATGCGCCGAACGCGGCCGCCGGACCTTCCGCCTCGGCGCGCGCGGCGAAGGCGGCGTCCGCTTCGATGAGTTCGGCGCGCGCGGCTTCGGCGAGCGAGGGCTCGTCTTCCGAGCCCGCCGCACGCGACAAAAGCTGCCCAAGCTGACTTGCGGCGTCGGGGCCGACGCATTCGCGCGTCACGCTGCCGGTGCGACCGCCGACATACAGCTCCAAGAAAACGCGCGCGCCGGTGGGGCATGATTGCGGGCCCGCTTGCGCGCCCATGCTGATGGCGCTGATGGCGGCGCGCGCAAGACGCTCGACTTCCGCGCGCATGGCGGCCGGCGGCGCCGTCACGCGCGGCGTATCGGGCCCGTAGAGCCACCAGCCCGCGCTTGGATGACCGGTGAAACGGCGCAACACGAGCTTCGCATCTTGGTCTCCGGCCTCGTAGCGCACAACGCGCGCGACGCCGCCCTGATAGGGCGCGATGGTGACGCGCACGGCGAGATCGACGCCCTCTGCGGCCAGCACGGGACGCCCGCCCGTAGTCGGCAAAAGATCGGAAGCGACAAGGCGGGCGGCCCAATCGGGCGCGCGCAAGCTCATGTTCTGCGCGGCGGCTGGCGCGCTCCAGAGCAGGCATGCGACGAGAAACGCAAACAAGGCACGCATCGGCAATCCTCCCCGCCTATTGCGTATCGGCGCCGCGATGGATCGACAGAACGCCGGTGCGGCTCACTTCGACGAGGCCCAGCGGGCGCATCAGCTCGACGAAGGAATCGATCTTGCTGGACGCGCCGGTGATCTCGAAGATGAAGCTCTCGAGCGTCGTGTCGATGACCTTGGCGCGAAAAATCTCCGAAACCCTGAGCGCCTCGATGCGTTCAGGACCTTTCGAGCGCACCTTCACCAAGGCCAATTCACGCTCGACTCCAGCGGGATCGTTGGTCACGTCGATGACCCGGCGCACGGAGACGATCCGTTCGAGCTGGGCGCGGATCTGATCGAGAATGATCGGCTGACCAGAGGTGACGATGGTGATGCGGGAGGCGTGACTGGTCTTATCCGTCTCCGCGACGGTGAGGCTCTCGATGTTGTAGCCGCGCGCGGAAAAAAGACCGACGACACGGGCGAGAACGCCGGGTTCGTTATCCACGAGCACGGCGAGCGTGCGGCTTTGAATGGGCTGATCGGTGCGCGGGGGCATGAGCGAGGCTTGTTACTTGCCCGGCGCGGCTTGTCCATCCCGCGCGACCCATTGGGCGGTGCGCGCGACACGGTCGATCTCGTCCTGCAAGGCGCGCACCTCGGCCGGCATGCCGGCCATGGCGCCGCCATAATCGGTGACGCTCTTGCGCTGGCCCGTGCGCACATAGGTGACCCGATAGGACGGCAGATCGGAGACGTTGGCGGAATATTCGTCGCGCAGCGCGAAGAAGCCCATCGCGTCGGCCTGGGTGAACAGGAGCGCGGTCTCCACGAGGTCGGCCTGGGCGGTCTGGCGGCCGGTGATTCCAACGAAGGCGCGCCCCTCATATGTCACCGCGCCTTCCCCATTGATCGTCACCGTGTAATCGGGACAGAAGCCGTAGCAGCGCGTGCGCTCAAGCGTCAGCGTATCGGCGGCGCTGTAGGCCGGCGCGTCCGGCGCGCCAGGGCCCGTGCTGGCGCACGCGGCGACGAGAGCCAGCGCGAACGCGGCGACAATACGCTTCATCCAATGCATCGCATCACCTCGGCTGGCTTCACACCAGCATCTTGCCTTCTTCGTCGATTTCGTCGCCACGGAAATTGTCCGGCAGGATCATTTCATTGTGGGCCTTGCCGGACGGGATCATTGGGAAGCAATTCTCGTCCTTGGTGACGCGGCAATCGAACAAAACCGGCTTGCGCACCGAAATCATTTCCTGGATCGCGGCGTCGAGATCTCGGGGCTTGTCGCAGCGCAGGCCGACCGCGCCATACGCCTCGGCCAGCTTCACGAAATCCGGCAGCGCGTGCGAATAGGAATGCGAATAGCGCCCGTCATGCAGCAATTGCTGCCATTGGCGCACCATCCCCATCCATTCATTGTTGAGGATGAACACCTTGATCGGCAGGTCGTGCTGCACGGCGGTGGACATTTCCTGCATCGTCATCTGCACGCTGGCCTCGCCGGCGATGTCGATGACAAGCGCGTCGCGGTGCGCGGCTTGCACGCCAACCGCGGCCGGCAAACCATAGCCCATCGTGCCCAGCCCGCCCGACGTCATCCAGCGATTGGGCTTTTCGAAGTGGAAGAATTGCGCCGCCCACATCTGGTGCTGGCCGACTTCGGTGGTGATGTAGACGTCCTTGTCCTTGGTCGCCTGATAAAGCCGTTCGATGGCGTATTGCGGCTTGATCACGTTCGAATCCGGCTTGTAGGCGAAGCCGTTGCGCGCACGCCAGGTCGCGATTTGATCCCACCAATTCTTCAGCGCCGCAGCGTCGACCTTGCGGTTGCGCGCGCGCCAGCCCGCCAGCAGCGCCTCCAGCGCCACGCCCGCGTCGGCGACGATGCCGACATCCACGAGCACGTTCTTGTTGATCGAGCTGGGATCGACATCGATGTGGATTTTCTTCGAGTTCGGACTGAACGCATCGAGCCTTCCGGTGACGCGGTCGTCGAAGCGCGCGCCGATATTGATCATCAGATCGCAATCGTGCATCGCGTGATTGGCTTCCCAGCTGCCATGCATGCCGAGCATGCCCAGCCATTGCGGATCGGACGCCGGAAACGCGCCGAGCCCCATCAGAGTCGAGGTGATGGGAAAGCCGGTCTCCTTGACCAGGGCCCGCAGCGCCGCGCTCGCGTTCGGCCCCGCATTGATCACGCCGCCGCCCGTATAGAAAATTGGCCGGCGCGCCTGCGCCATCAGATCGAGCGCGTCCTCGATGCGCGTGGGGCTCGCGGCGCGCGCAGGCGTATAGGATGGCAGGCGCACCACCTCCTTGTCGACATAGGCGCCCGCGGCGAATTGCACGTCCTTCGGAATGTCGACGACGACGGGCCCAGGCCTGCCCGAGCCGGCGACATAAAACGCCTCGTGCAGCACGCGCGCGAGGTCGTTCACGTCCTTCACCAGCCAATTATGCTTGGTGCAGGCGCGCGTGATGCCGACCGTATCGCATTCCTGGAAGGCGTCCGAGCCGATGAGGTGGGTGGCGACCTGCCCGGTCAACACAACGATCGGAATGGAATCGAGCAAGGCGTCGGCGAGCGGCGTGACGACATTGGTGGCGCCCGGGCCGGACGTGACGAGCGCGACGCCGACCTTGCCGGTCGCGCGCGCATAGCCTTCGGCGGCGTGGCCCGCGCCCTGCTCATGGCGCACCAGAATGTGACGGATCTCATCCTCGCGGTCGAACAGCGCGTCGTAGATCGGCAGCACCGCGCCGCCCGGATAGCCGAAAATGTCGGTGACGCCCTGGTCGATGAGCGCCTGCACCACGATCTGCGCGCCGCTCATCGTGCGGGCTGGGGCCGCCTTTTGGGGCTTTTGGGCGCCGTCCATCTCGGTCTCCGTCTGTCTCATCGTGGCGTCTTCGGGCGGAAAATCATGGGGTGAGGAGCTAAAGAAAAAGGCCCCTTTTGGGGGCCTTCATGCGCGCGCCGGGGCGGCGGTCCTTAAAGGACCGGCCGGGGGCGCGCCGCGCTTACAAGAATGAGGGCTTTCGCGTTCATCGTGCGGGAACCTATGGATCGGCGTCCGCGCCGTCAAGCCGCAGGGTACGCGCCAGGGCGGCGATGTCGGCTTCCTCCTGGGGCGGGATGAGGACCCGCCAGGCCGGCTGCAGCTGATGCGCCATCCAGGTGAATTGGCGCTTCGCGTAGCGGCGCGTGTCGCGCGCGGCGCGCGCCTCCACCGCCTCGAGGCTGATCTCGCCGCGAAAATAAGCTGAAAAATGCGGCATGCCATGGGCCTTCATCGCCGGCAGCGCGGGATCGAGAGCGCGGTCGAACAGCGCCCGCGCCTCCTCAAGGGCGCCGCCGGCCAGCATCGCCGCGAAGCGCCGCTCGATCCGCGCATAGAGCGCGGCGCGATCCGGGGCCAACGCCAAGCCGCGCCAGGACCGAAGGAGCGGCTGCGCGCGCGTTTCAAGCAGGGCGGGATCGACGCCGCTCTCCGCCAGTTCGAGCGCGCGCATCACCCGCGCGGAATCGCTCGGGCGAATGCGCGCCGCGCTGACGGGATGGCGCGCGGCGAGCCGGGCATGCATGGCGGCCACGCCTTCATCCGCCAAAGCACGCGCGAGCGCGGCGCGCACATTCGGATCGATGGCGGGCGCGGCGGCGAGGCCCTCCGTCAGGGCCTTGAAATAGAGCCCCGTGCCGCCGACCAGGATCGGCGCCGACCCGCGCGCGGCGATCTCCGCGACCGCGGCGGCGACGTCCTTCAGCCAGCGCCCGGTCGAATAGCGCTCGGCGGCGTCCACGACCCCATAGAGGTGATGTGGCGCGGCGGAGAGATCGGCGTCATCGGGCCGGGCGGTGAGCACGCGCAGATCGCGATAGACCTGCATTGAATCCGCATTGACGATCTCACCGCCCAAACGCCGCGCCAGCGCCAGCGCCAGGGCGGACTTGCCGCTGGCGGTCGGCCCGAAGATAAGGAGCGCGCTCATGGCGCGCGCTCTACCCCGTCGCAACGCTTGCCGTCTGGAAAATCTTTGACCAACACCGAACACGCCCTCACTTTCGTCGCCACCGACCAGCCGAGCTATCGCGAAGCGCTGCTCATGCTGGGCCGCGTCGCGTTCTCGCGCGGCCTGCCGCCGCCGGACGTGCTGAGCCCCTGGGAGGCGGCGGAATGGATTTATCCGAGCGTCGATTTCGCGCTGGTGGAGGAAGCGCGCAAAGCCGTCGCCGGCCTGCCGGTCGATTGGGTGCTTCTTCCGACCGAAGGCCGGCGCAAGAGGCTGCTCGTCGCCGACATGGATTCCACCATCATCAACGTGGAATGCCTCGATGAGCTGGCGGATTATGCCGGCCTGAAAGCCGAGATCAGCGCCATCACCGAACGCGCCATGCGCGGCGAACTGGATTTCGAAGGGGCGCTGACGGCGCGCGTGGCCAAGCTCAAGGGCCTTGAGCTTGGCGCGCTCGAGCGCTGCTACAAGGAGCGCGTGCGCCTCAATCCCGGCGCGGAAACGCTGGTGCGCACGATGGCCGCCCATGGCGCGCGCTGCGTGCTCGTGTCGGGCGGCTTCACGTTCTTCACGAACCGCGTGGCCGCCTGGGCGGGCTTTCACGCCAATCGCGCCAACACGCTCCTGGACGATGGGCGCGCGCTGACGGGCGCGGTGGCGCAGCCCATACTCGGGCGCGCGGCCAAGCTTCAAGCGCTCGAGGAGGAGGCCGCAAGTCACGGCGCGGCGCCCGCCGACGGGCTCGCGATCGGCGACGGCGCGAACGATCTCGACATGATCAAGGCGGCGGGCCTTGGCGTTGCGTACCGGGCCAAACCGATCGTGGCGGCCGAGGCGCGCGCGCGGATCGATCACGCCGATCTCACCGCCGCGCTCTTTTTCCAGGGCTACCGCAAGCGCGACTTCGTCAGCGGCGGCGCCTAGCGGCGCCCATCCGGCCGCTGCATGTAGCGGAAGAATTCGCTGTCCGGCGGCACCACAAGCGGCGTGCCCGCCGGCACCGCGCGCTCATAGGCCTGCAGCGAGCGATAAAAGGCGGCGAATTCGGGATTGCGCCCATAGGCGCGCGCGAAGATACGCGCCCGCTCCGCGTCGCCCTCGCCGCGCGTCTGCTCGGCGGTCTCACGCGCCGTCGCCTGAATGATCGTCACCTGACGATCGGCGTCGGCGCGGATACGGGCGGCCTGCTCCTCGCCGCGCGCGCGAATGCCGGCGGCGACCTGCTGGCGCTCAGTGCGCATGCGCTCGAACACGCGCTCTTGCGTTTGCAGCGGCAGATCGGCCTGGCGGATGCGCACATCGACGATGGCGACGCCAAGCTCGGTCGCCGCTTCGCGGTTGAGATCGACGCGGATCGCCTGCATCAGCGCCGAGCGGCGCCCCGAAATGATTTCGTTCGACGTGGCCGAACCCAGCACGCGGCGCAGCGCCGATTGGGTGAAGCTCTCCAGCCGCTCAACGCCCGCCGCCTCATCGCCCGCGGCCTGATAGAAGCGCAGGGGATCGGAGATGCGCCAGCGCACGAACGCATCGACGATCAGGTTTTCCTGATCGGCCGCGATGATGGGCTGCTCGGTGAGCGTGAAGCCCAGATTGCGCTTATCGAACATGACGACGTTTTCGACGAAGGGGGCCTTCACATAGAGGCCCGGCGAGCCCTCCGCGCCGACATTGAGATAGCGCTGAATTTGGCCGAAACGCAGGACGAGCGCCTGTTGCGTCTGATCGACGACCACGATCGTTTGCGTGATGGCGAGCAAAAGCGCGCCGGCGGCGACGAGAAGAAAAGGCAGCGAGCGGCGCATTAGCGGGCGGCTCCAGCTTGAGGTTGGGCCGGCGGCGCGGACGTGGCCGGCGGCGGCAAGGGCGCCTGGCCGGTACCACGCGCCCCACGGCGCATTTGGTCGAGCGGCAGGAACGGAATGGCGCCGGCGTTGCGATCGATGATCACGGTGTCGGCGTCGCGATAGATGCGCTCCATCGCCTCCAGATAGAGGCGCTGGCGCGTCACCGCCGGAGCGGCGCGATATTGCGCCTCGACCAGGGCGAAGCGCGCGGATTCGCCGTTCGCGTCGCGCACGGTCTGTTCGCGATAGGCTTCGGCGGCCTGTGTGATTTGGGCCGCTTCGCCGCGCGCGCGCGGCACAACTTCGTTGGCGTATTGGGTCGCCACGTTGATGGCGGTTTCAGCCACCTGGCCGGCGCGCACCACTTCGTTGAACGCATCGACGACGTCGGCGGGCGGCGCGGCCTTCAAGAGCTGCACCTGAAGCACCTCGACGCCGGATTCGTATGAATTGAGCGCGCGCTGCAATTCGGCCTCGACGGTCTGCTCGACCGCCGCACGCTGCACCGTGATGATCTCCTGCAATTCGCGCTGACCGACCACTTCGCGCATCGCGCTCTCGGCGAGGCCGCGCACCGCCTCGGGCGGATTGACGACATTGTAGAGATAGGCGCGCGCGTCAGAGAGGCGATAGATCACGCGGAAATCGATATCGACGATGTTGCGGTCGCCGGTGATCATCAGGCTTTCGCTGTCGCCGGCCGGCCCTTCGATCACACCGATGTCGATCGTGCGCTGGCTTTGGATGGAAATGACGCGCACGCTCTCCAAGGGCACGGGCAAGTGCCAGTGCAGGCCCGGCAGCGCCGTATATTCGTAAGCGCCAAACCGGGAGACGACGCCCCGTTCGCCTTCGTCCACGATATAGACGCCCGTGAGGAGCCAGATCGCGGCGGCCACGCCGGCGATGGTGGACGGATTGATGTTGCGGCGCGTCGGCTCGCCCGATCGACCCGGACCGCGCCCACCGCCGAAACCGCCGCCCATGCCGCCACGAAAACGCTCGCGCCAGCGGCGCAGCATGTCCTCAAGATCGGGACCTTGCCCGCCCCCGCCCTGCGGTTGACGCGGCGGCTGACCCCACGGATTTCGAGGGCCTCCGCCCCAAGGGCCGGAGCCGCGGTCGCCGGAATTGCGGTCTCCCGAATTGCGATCGCCCTGGCCGCGTTGACCTGGGCCGCCGGCATTGTCGTTCCACGGCATTCGCGTTCTACCTTCGCCTCAAGGCGCGTTTCTCGCAGCCCTTGCGCGCCTCAAGCGCGCGCCGGATATGAGGCCCTAGCCATTACGGATCAAGCATGAACACCCCATTGACGCTGTCGCAGGACGCCCTAAGGGCGGCGCTCGATCGCGTTCACGATCCTGCGAGCGGTAAAGGTTTGGTTAGCGCGGGCTATCTCGCCTCGCTCGATCTATCGCCCGACGGCAAGGTGATCGCCACGCTGGAAGCGCCGCCAGGGATCGCGCCGCGCCTCGCCAAGGCGCGCCAGGAGGCTGAAATGGCGCTCCTGGCGGTGCGCGGCGTGAAGAGCGTCACGGTCGTGCTCACCGCGCACGCCGCGCCCGCATCCGCGCGCAAGCCGGAATCTGGGCTCAAGGACGTGAAGGCCGTGATCGCTATCGCCAGCGCCAAGGGGGGCGTCGGCAAATCCACGGTCGCGGTCAATCTCGCCGCCGCCTTCGCCGCCTTGGGGAAGCGGACCGGCCTTCTCGACATCGACGTCTATGGCCCATCCGCGCCGACGCTCATGGGCGTGAAAGCGGCCAAACCCGCCATGGGCGACGACAAAATGCTGCGCCCGATCGAGGCGCACGGGCTGGCGACGATGTCCATCGGCTATCTGGTCGATCCGGCCACGCCCATGGTCTGGCGCGGCGCGATGGCGACGAGCGCCGTGCGCCAAATGCTGGAGGAAGTGGCCTGGGGACCGCTCGACGTGCTTGTGCTCGATTTGCCGCCGGGCACCGGCGACGTGCAATTGACGCTGGTGCAACGCGTGCAACTGGCGGGGGCCGTGATCGTGTCCACGCCGCAGGAAATGGCGCTCGCGGACGTGCGGCGCGGCGTGGCCATGTTCGACAAGACGCACACGCCGATCTTGGGCGTGGTCGAAAACATGGCCTGGCTCGACACAGCGGACGGGAAACGTCTGGCGATTTTCGGCGAGGGGGGCGCGCGCCGCACCGCCGATGCGATCGGAGCGCCCTTCCTCGGCGAAATTCCTATCGATATGGATCTGCGCGTCAGCTGCGATGAAGGCCGCCCGCTCGTCGCCGCCGCGCCCGACCATCCGATCAGCCGCCGCTTTCTCGCAATGGCGCAAGCGGCGCTCGACAATGCGGCGCACGCTGGCAAGCCGGCGCCGACGATCCGCTTTGAGTGAAGGCGTTCAATCGATCCAGTCAATGCGCACGCCGCGCGCGATCAAAGCGGAGGGCGCGACGCCGAACATGGCTTTGAACGTCGCGCTGAGATGAGCTGAACTCGCGAACCCCGCGTCCAGAGCCGCTTGCGTTAGGTCTTCGCCGGCGGCGGCTCGCCGCAGAACCGTTCCCATGCGCCGCCACAAGCGATAGCGGCGAAACGGCATGCCGACGGCGGCGCGCATCAGGTGCTGAAAGCGCGACGGCGACAGACCGGCGCCGCGCGCCGCATCGGCGATGCGCGTGAAATCCTGCGGCGCCTCATCGATTGCCCGCACGATCGCGGCGATGCGTGGGTCTGCTTGCGCGCGTTGTGGAATAGCGAGCGCGGCGCCGATGGCGGCGAGAGTCCAATCCGACGCATTCGAGCCGAAATGCCCACGCAGGCGTGCTGCGCCGCTTTCAATGTCCGCATCGGAGAGAGCAGCGTAATCGTCGCTCAACGCATCCAGATACAGAAACGCCATGGGGCCGCTCGCGCGCAAATGATGGCGCGTGTTCGGCGCGATCAACGCTGCATTGCATGATCGGACAAGGCCCGCGCTCGTGAGCAGGAACGGTGAATCGAGCGCGAGCGCCAACGTCGCCGCGGCGTTGCGGTGCGGCGCGAGTTGAAGCCCTGGTCCGACATAGAGCGCCCTGCCCGCGGCCATCGAAATGCGCGGCGCAAGCGGTTCTTGAAAGCGCGATGGGCACGAAGTCTGCGAAGAATGCTGCTCATTCAGCACGGGATGCTAACCTTGACCTACGGAGATATTGTAGCAGCATTTGGCGCGACCTGTTTCGCGTTCATGGGGTGCGCCGCCCTCGTGGCGCCCGCGCGCATCACCGAGCAATTCGACATTCCCGATTTGAGCGCAGCCGGGCGCAACGAAGTGCGCGCCGTCTATGGAGGCTTCGGGCTGGCCATGGCGGCCTTGCTCGCCTTGACCATCTTCGCGCCGGCGCTGCGCGTTGGAATTTTCGTCACCGTGGCCGGCGCGCTCGCGGGCATGGCGGCGGGACGATTCGCGTCGGCCCTGATCGATCGCGCCATCGGGCGGCTGTCCGTCTTTTACCTCTGTGTCGAAGCGGCGGGCGCCGCCCTCCTTTTTCATGCCGTCTGACCGAGAAGACGCACGGGCCGCCACGTGGCCCATAACGTCAAGAGAAGCGGCGCGAGCGCGGCCGCATCGACAAGCGCCACCGTCCGAAGCGGCCCCGCCGGCGCGCCGGCGCGGACGTAAAGCACGAGAAAACTGACCACGCTGATGGAGACGGCGACGCTCGCCGCGCGCCGGAAGGCCGGCTCAAACACGCTGAACACACACAGGGCGGCGATCGCCAGAAAAAGCGCGCCACGATGCGTCAAGAGAAGACCCGCGCCGTCTTCGCCGCCAACGCCATAGAGTCGAGCGGCAAGATCCGGTCGGAAAAGGACGATCGCCGGCGGCGCATGCGTCAGGGCCAACGCGATCCAGGCGGTTTTCGCCAAGAACTCCATACCACCTCCGGCCTTGTTCGTACGGAAACTAGCCCCCGGCGCGCGAGGTCGGCTTTCAAAAACGGACCGCGCGGAGGCATCCGGCGGCGCGGCCCGACGTAAAGTGAGCATGACGCACTTCCCGTTCGCCTTCGAGGGGGCCATCGCCTATTTGCCCTTTGATCGCTACGCCTACACAGTGCTTTACCTCCCGAGGGAGATGGAAACGGCGCTGTCCTTCCCGCGCACCAAACGACTGCGTGTGGTTGGCGAAGTCGCTGACCTGCCTGTCGCAGGCGCGTGGCAGCGGAGCAGCGGACGCTGGTATTTCATTCTTTCCAAGCGCTTCCACAAGGCGGCGGAGGCGAAGGTCGGTGACATCGTCGAGATGCGATTCAGCGTGGACGATCAGAACGCGGTGGACACTCCAACCGTGCTGCAAGACGCGCTTAAGCGGAATAAGAAGTTGGCCGTCGCCTGGGCCGGGCTAACGCCTGGCGCGCAGCGTGCATTCGCCCACCGCATCGCGTCCGCCAAAACGCCAGCCACTGAAATGCGCCGAGTCGCGGAGGTCGCAGATATGATCCTGTCCGGGCGCCGGCCGGGGCCGCCACGCAAACGAGCTTAACCGCTAGGTCTTTGGACCGAAGGCGTAAGGCCCGCCCTTCTCCAGCGCACGGCGGTAGGCGGGCCGCGCCTGCCATGCGCTCAGCACGCGCTGAATGTTGGGATAGGCGCCCGCCTGTCCGAAGGATTGCGCCGCCTCCAGAACGAAGCTGTTTTGAATGTCCGCGGCGGTAAGGAAATCGGTGACGAGGAAATCGCGGCCTTCGAGCGATTTGTCGATGTAGGATAGATGATTCTCGATCTCCGAGGTGATGCGCGGCATGAGCGGCGCGGCGCCCTCGCCCAAGCGGCTCGTATAGAGCAGCAGCATCATCGGCAGCATCGCCGAGCCTTCCGCGAAATGCATCCAATGGAGATAATTGGGCCAGTTTGGATCATCGGGACCCACGCCCATTTTCACCGCCCCATGCCAGCGCGCGAGATAGTCGAGGATGGCGCCGCTTTCCGCGATCGTGCGCCCATTGTCGACGATCACCGGCGATTTGCCGAGCGGATGCACCTCCTTCAGCGCGGGCGGGGCAAGATTGGTCACGGCGTCGCGCTGATGGAAGACGATGTCGTAGGACAGGCCGAGCTCCTCCAACATCCAGAGTACGCGCTGAGACCGCGAATTGTTGAGATGGTGCACGACGATCATATGGCGCTCCATATATTGAATGCGGGCGTTTTCTAACCGAAGAACCGGTTTCCACTTCTTCAGAAAACGCCCTATGCGCTGAAATTGAGTTTGAGGCCAGGCTCGTCCCAGCGCGTCTTGATGAGTTTGCCGGTGCTGGAGAGCGTAATATAGGCGTCCTTCATGTCCGCGCCGCCGAAGCAGATATTGGTGACGAGGATATCGGGAAAGGCGCGATGCTTGGAGGCCCCGCTGGGCGAAATCGTCGTCACCCCGCCATTGAGGATGGTCGCCACGCACACGTCTCCGTTGGCCTGCACGGCCAGACTGTCGAAATAGCAATGCACCGATTGCGTGGCCACAACGCGCCCGCCGAACACGCCGCGCTCGATCTCGCCGGGCGCATTGATCGGCCAGGTGAACAATTTGCCGCTCAACGTCTCGGCGGCGTAAAGGTGCTTCTCGTCGGGCGAGAGACCGACGCCATTGAAGCCGATGCCGCCATAGACCAATTCCTGGATGAGCGATCCGTCCGGCTTCGCGTAATAAATTCCGCTCTGATCGCGCGTGCGCGCATAGGTCTTGCCAAGATCGGTGAAATAGAACCCGCCCTGCTTGTCGAACACGATGTCGTTCGGCCCCGAGAGGCGATTGTCGGCGACGCTGTCATAAAGGCGATCGAACTTTCCGGTCTTGAGGTCGACCCGCTCGATCCGCCCGCCGGCATAATCGTGCGCGGCGTGGCCAGGAATGAGCATGCCTTCGCGGTCGGTCCACTCAAAGCCGCCATTGTTGCAGACATAGACCGCGCCGTCCGGACCGAGCGCGGCGCCGTTCGGCCCGCCGCCGAGCTCCGCGATCACCTCGCACTTGCCGTTCCAGACGCGCGTCAGCGCGCCGCGCGCGATCTCGACCAAGATCACGGAGCCGTCCGGCATGGCGATCGGCCCTTCGGGAAATTTGAGCCCCTCGGCCAGCACTTCGAAATCCATGGCGCGCTCCCTGTCTCTATTTGCGGCCAGTCTAACCGCGCCGCCGGCGGGCGATAAGCCGTCCGCTAAGGCAAGTCAGGCGCTGCGCTCCAGAATCCGAACGGTGAAGGCCGCGTCGTCGTCCGGCCCTCGCGGAACGCGTTCGCGCGCCGTTTCCCGCCAGGTATCGTCCAGGCCAGGAAAGTGCGCGTCTCCCATCGGGCGGAGCGCCACCTCCGTCAGGCGCACCCGGTCCGCGAACGGCAAGGCGGCCGCGTAAAGCTGTGCGCCGCCGATGATGCAGGCCTCATCCCTCGCCAAGGCGCGCCCTGCGGCCAAGAGGACGCCAAGATCGGAGAAGGCGAGCGCGCCCTTGGGCTGAAATCCCGGATCGCGCGTCCAGACGAGATTGGCGCGCCCGGGGAGCGGCTTGCGCTGGAGGCTGTCCCACGTCTTGCGCCCCATGAGCACGGGCTTGCCCATCGTATAGGCCCGGAATTGCGCCATATCCGTCGCCAAACGCCATGGCAGATCGCCATTCGCGCCGATCACGCCATTTTCGGCGACAGCGACGACGAGGGTGAGTTTCGCGCTCAGGGATGGGCTCCAGGTCTGACGCCCAGATGTATCGGCGAGCGTACCCTATGGAAAGCCACGCGCCGAAATGATTGTGGCGCCGATTTTAGTGAACCGAACGCGCGAGCGCACGTTGAGCGAAAGAGCTCCCCGACTGAGCACGCTCCAAAAAGGCACGGACATGAAAGCGCTGGTTTGGCACGGCCGCGAAGACATACGCTGCGATGAAGTGACGGAGCCGCGCATCGAGGACGCCCGCGACGCCATCATCAAGGTGACGAGCTGCGCGATCTGCGGCTCCGACCTCCATCTCTTTCACAATTACATCCCCGCCATGCTGCCCGGCGACATCATGGGCCATGAAATGATGGGAGAGGTGGTGGAAGTGGGCGCCGGAATCAATGGGGCGCTCCGCGTGGGCGAACGCGTCGTCGTGCCGTTCACGATCATGTGCGGCGAGTGCGAGCAATGCCAGCGCGGCAATTTTTCAGCGTGCGAGAGGAGCAATCGCAACAAGGCCCTCGCCGACAAAGTATTCGGCCATACGACGGCGGGCCTGTTCGGCTACACACATCTCACCGGCGGCTATCCCGGCGGCCAGGCCGAATATATCCGCGTGCCCTTCGCCGATCAAACACACATCAAAGTGCCTGACACGATGACGGACGAACAGGCGCTGTTCCTCGGCGACATCCTGCCCACGGGATGGCAGGCCGCCGTGCAATGCGACATCGAGCCGACCGATACGGTGGCGATCTGGGGCTGCGGGCCGGTGGGACAAATGGCGATCCGCTCCGCGCTGATGCTCGGCGCGCAACACGTCGTGGCGATCGATTGCCTGCCAGAGCGGCTCTCAATGGCGGCGGCGGCGGGCGCCGTCACCATCAATTTCAAGAAGGAGAACACCCTCGCGAGATTGAACGATCTCACCGACGGCAAGGGCCCTGAAAAGTGCATCGACGCGACGGGCATGGAATCGCACGTCACTTTTCTGCAGCCGGACACGCTGTTCGATTACGCCTCGCAGCTTTTCATGCTGGAGACGGATCGCCCGCACGTTCTTCGTGAGATGATCTATGCGTGCCGGCCAGGCGGCGTACTTTCCATTCCTGGCGTGTACGCAGGCCTCGTCGACAAGATTCCCATGGGTCAAGCCATGAATAAGGGTCTGACATGGCGGATGGGACAGACGCACGTGAAGCGCTGGACCGACGATCTCATCCGCCGCATCGAAGAAGGTCAAATCGACCCCAGCTTCGTCATCACGCACACCGCCCCGCTCGAGTACGGACCGGAACTCTACAACACGTTTCGCGACAAGAAAGACAGCTGCGTCAAGGTTGTCTTGAAGCCCTGACGCGTGCGCAAAGGAACTAGCGATGAGCCTCATGACACGGATCGGCGACTTCGATCGCTCCGCCGGCGATCCCAAGGTGATCACAAGCGGCCCAAGCTCGCTCACCGGCGCGGACAAATTGGCGCGCGCGCTTGGCTGGCTCTCGCTCGGTCTCGGCTTGGTTGAAATCATTGGCGCGCGCCGCATCGCGCGTGCTCTGAACTTGGACGATCAGGCGGCACTCATCCGGGCCTTAGGCGCGCGTGAAATCGCCAGCGGCTTCATGACTTTGGCGCCCGGGCACACCGCGGGCGTGAGCGCGCGCATCGCGGGCGATGTATTAGACGCCGGCTTGCTGCTCGCGGCGAAGAGATCGCGGGAGGCCGACCACAAGGGCCTTGACCGCGCACTGGGCGCGGTCTTGGTGATCGCCGCGTTGGACGTTGCCTGCGCCGCGCTGCTCAGCGCCCAGCACGGACGCTCCGGCCGGCCGCGCGATTACAGCGATCGCTCAGGCTTCCCAAACGGTCCTCCCCGCCCCGCCATGGCTTCAGCGCGGCCCGCGCCAGAGGCCCGCACGCTGAATTGATCAGATTTGTTTGAGAAGCGAAGCCAGAGCTTCGAGACGGATCGGCTTGGGCAAGACCGGAACATCGGCGTATTCGCGCGAGACGCCAGGCTCTCCATAGCCCGTGGCGAAGGCGAATGGGACGCCCCTGTGACGCAAGACCTCGGCGACGGCATAGGTTCTCGCGCCGTTCAAATTGAGATCGAGCAGAGCGAAGTCGAAATTGCCTTCCCGCGCCAAGGCAAGCGCTTCGGGCAGACGTCCTGCTACGCCGGCGACATCGCAGCCAAGATTTGTGATCGCATCTTCGAGATAGAGCGCGACCAACATCTCATCCTCGACAATGAGCACGGATCGGTGCCCCATCATCCATCCCCTCTAGGCAAAGACATCGCTGACATCCCCTTGCAGCGCATGATCGGAGTCCGGGTCGTAGGGCGCGTCGACCACGCAGCGCAGGCCTGAAGGGCTGAACGACACCGTGACGCGTCCCTGCAAATCATGGGCGAGACCTCTCTCGATCAGGCGAAGGCCGAAACCAAAGCGCGCGGGCTTCTGCGTGGGTGGCCCGCCCTCCTCCCGCCACTCCCAAAGCAATCGCCCATCGACGATCGTCCAGCTCACGCTCACGGCGCCCGTCGCGCGCGAGAACGCGCCATATTTTACGGCATTGGTCGCGAGCTCATGCACGGCGAGCGAAAACGCCAACGCGCTGCGGGCCGCAAGCTGCACATTGGGGCCGCTTATGCTTAGCCGATCCGGGGCCGGCGCATGCGCTTCCATGGCGCGGCGCACCACCGTTTCAAGATCGGCGCTCTCCCAGCGCCGCTGGGTGAGCACGTCGTGCGCCGCCGCGAGCGCCTGAAGGCGCGCGTCGAACGCGGCGAGGGCTATCGTTCGATCCGGCGCGTTCAAGGATTGAAACGCCATCGCCTGCACCACGGCCAGCGTGTTCTTCACCCGATGGTTCAATTCATGGATTAACAACTCGCGCCGCTGCTCGTGCATTTTTCGTTCGGTTATGTCTTCAGCAAGACCGACGGAACGAGAGGCGTCTCCCTCCACTGGAAAAGCGCGATCGAGGATCCAGCGCACCTCGCCATCCGGTCGAACGATCCGATACTCTATCTCGATCTGCTTGCCTGAATTTTGCGGGGCGCTCATTGCACGCACGCGCATGCGATCTTCAGGATGGACGCTTTCAAAGAACAGGTCAGCGTCCGCGTAAAGCGCCTGGACGCTCCTGCCCCAAATGCTTTCGAACGCAGGGCTCACATAGAGAATTTTCCTGGGCTCCAATTGGGTGACATAGAAAACATCCCCGATGGTCTCCGCGAGCGTGCGGAACATTTGCTCGCGCTCATGGAGCGTTTTTTGCGCCTCCTTAAGCGATGTAATGTCCGCGAAGGCGGCGATGGCGCCGCGCGGCCGCCCCGCCGAGTCCAAAAGAGGCGCCGCCTCGCCGATAAGGTGAGAAACTTGGCCGTCGTCAAAAACGAGCGTCTCCTCAAAACCCACCACACGCTCGCCCCGCGCCGCGCGCTGAACTGGCATATCGTCCGGCCTTACTTCCTGGCCGGCGGCGTCCAGCACGCGGAAATGCGCGAGTTGCGCGGCGGCTTCGGGATGCGATTTCGAAAGATTGAACCCCTCCGGCATGCGCAGAATCGCGCGGGCGAACCGATTGCCGTCTATGTGGCGCCCGGCGGCGTCGCGGGCGATCCAGATCGCGGCGGGCGCCGCATCAAGAACAGCCTCCAATTCGGCCGCGCGTTCGGCCGCTTCGATCTCGGCGCGCTTGCGGCTGGTTACGTCGTTGCAGGCGCCGATATAACCGAGGAAGCGACCCAGGGGATCGTAGCGAGGCGCGCCCACATCCTCGATGTCGCGATAGAGCCCGTCGGCGCGGCGCAGACGATATTCCAGAGTGAAGGATTGGCGCTGGTCGAACGCGGCCTCATAGGCATTGCGCACAACCTCGCGATCGTCGGGATGCACCCCTTCCAGCCACCCCGCGCCCAATTCCTCTTCCAGCGTGCGTCCGGTGAAGCGAAGCCAGGGTTCATTGAACCAGGTGCACGCCTTTGTGTCGTCGGAGACCCAAATGAGAACGGGCGCCGCGTTCGCGACCTCGCGGAAACGCGCTTCGCTGTCGCGCAGCGCCCATTCCGCCTGACGCTGGGCCGTGACATCGGCGATCGCCACGCCGACGCCGTCTTGAATGGGCGCGATGCGGATCGAGACGATCCTGTCCGGGCGCAGCGCCGATTGCATCTCGAAGCGCACCGGCGAGCCGCCCTGCATGCACGCCTGACACGCCTCCTCAAATGCGCTGCCGCGCCCCTGCGGAAACAGACGCTGCATCGTCTCGCCAAGAACAGCCTCGCGCGGCGCGCCGAAATAGGCCTCCGCGGCGGCGTTGAACGCGATGAAACGCCAATGACGGTCGATCGCGTAAAAGGCATCGGATACGCTATCGAGAACGCGCGTCATGCGCTGCTCCGCTTGCGACAGCGACGCCATCAAGCGGATATTGCCAAGCGCGGTCGTGGCGGTGCGTGCAAGGGCCTGCAGAACGCTCATGGCGTGATCGGATGGAACGCCGATATGCGCCCAATAGGCGCCGAGAGCCGCTTGCGCCTCCGGCTTACCGATCGGCGCCACCGCAAGACTGCGCGCGAAGGTCTGCGCATATGCGGCGCGCGGCAAAGATTCGTCGGCCATGATATCGGGGACGACGACGATGTCTCCCGACAGCATGGCGCGCCCGGACGCGCAGACCGACATCGGGAAGCGCTGACCGGAAAAGAGCGGCGACAACGCGTCCTCACCGACACAGACGCACTCGTCGCCGTCCCGCAGGACGAGGCAAATGCCATCCGCGCCGATAAGGGCCCGCGCGCCGTCGCGCAGCGCGTCGACGACATCCTCCATGCGTCGGCTCGCGGCGAGGCGCTCTATCGTGTGCAGCAAGCGCTCGACACCGATGGGCTCTTGCTGGCTTATTTCGCGGCGGCGACTCAAAAAACGGGCTCCTCGGTCGCGACAGCCGGCCTCCCGGACCCACGCCCATCTGGCGGCGCGCAGTCCGGACCAGTCAAGCGGACACCCCAGTTGCGGCGCGACGCGGCAGCAGCCGCTCAAGACACGCCGCGATATCCTCCGGCAAGACCGGCTTGGTCAGAACCGTAGCCGTGGGGAAAGCCTGATCGACCGCGCCCGCATGATATCCCGTCAAGAATGCGAACGGCACCCCGCGCTTTTGAAGCTCTGCAGCGAAATCGTACACCACGCGCCCGTCAATGTTCACGTCCAGAAAGGCGGCGTCGGGCGCCTGCTGCAGCCCGGCCCGCGCGGCTTCCGCGCTTGCGAATGGGCCCACGACCTCGCCGCCAAGGTCGGCGATCATGCGGCTCGTCATCATCGCAATCATCGGCTCATCCTCAAGGACGAGGATGCGCCTCCCCTGAACGCAGCCCTGCTCTACCTCCGCAGGGCCGAACGAGCCGCCGATCCTTTTGGGCGTGGCGGACGCAAAATCGAAATGGCTGAGCGGCAGCGTCAGCTTGCATGCCAGCCCAGACGGAAGCCAGTCACGGCGGATCTCGCCGCCCAATTGCCCCTTCACGCTCGCCTCGATCACGCGCGAGCCAAAACCTGAACGCGTCGGCGCGACGACCTCGCTTGGCTGCTCCTCGCGCCAATCGATCGTCATGTGCTCTCCATCTGCACTCCAGGACACGAAAAGGCGTCCTTCCGGATGCGATAAGGCCCCGTATTTCGCCGCGTTCGTAGCAAGCTCGTGCAAAACGAGCGCAAGATTTTGCGCGACCGTTGGCGCGATAGAAGCGGCGGCCCCGCTGAGGACAACCCGCTCGCCATGGTCAAACGGCGCCAATTCCTCGCGCATCAGACGCAGAAGATCGGCGCCGCGCCAACGTGTCTCCGAAAGCAAATTGTGCGCCGTCGCCATCGCCCGGATGCGCCCCTTGATGGCATCCACAAAGTCGGGCCCATCGGGCGGCGTCAGCGACACGATCGATTGGATGACCGCAAGCGCGTTACGGGCGCGATGATCGACCTCGCGGGCCAATAATTCCTGGCGGGCGATAGCCGCCTCTAGTTCCGCCGTGCGGTCGGCCACGCGCCGCTCGAGCTCGTTGTTGAGTTGCGCAAGCGCACGCGTCTTTAGATAGAGATCGAGAAACACGCGCACCTTGGCGCGCAAAACGCCCGGCACCACCGGGACAGGTACGTAATCGACGCCGCCAAGCTCATAGCCCTTGAGGCTATCCAATTCCGAGACATTGATCGCCGAAATGAAGATAATCGCCGTATCGCGAAACCTCGGATGCTCCCGGATCATCTCGGCCAGTTCAAAACCGTTCAAGTCCGGCATGCACACATCGATCAGGATGACCGCCACATCATTCTTCAGCAGAACTTCCAGCGCTTCGCGCGCCGAGTGCGCCATGATCAGATTATGGCCAAGATCCTTCAGGATCACCTCATAACTCAGAAGCTTCGCAGGCAAATCATCCACCAGCAGGATGTTGGCTTTCGCCATCGCCGCCTTCATCTCGCCCATCACCGGTGCAGCCACATCCGCAAAGCCGAAAGCAATTGCTCGGTGTTCACCGGCTTGGCGAGATAATCAGAAGCGCCGGCCTCCAGACATTTCTCCCGATCCCCTTTCATGGCTTTAGCGGTGAGCGCGATGATCGGTAAGCGACGATGCAAGGGCTTCGAGCGGATCAATTGCATGGTCTGATAGCCATCCATTTCCGGCATCATGATATCCATCAGCACCAGAGCGATCGACGGCTCGGCGTCCACCAATTCGACGGCCTCTCGTCCCGTCGTCGCGGTCAAAACGTTCATCCCGCGACGCTCCAGCAGGCTGGACAGCGCGAAGATATTTCGCGCGTCATCATCCACCAGAAGCACGGTGCGGCCCACCAAATCCTCATCGGATTCCAAGAGCCGCTCGAGCATGCGCTGCTTGTCGGCGGGCAAATCGGAAACGACACGGTGCAGGAAGAGCGCGGTCTCGTCGAGCAGCCGCTCCGGCGATTCCACGCCCTTGACGACAATGCTGCGCGCCATGGTGTGCAGCCGGGCGTCCTCCTCGGCGGACAATTCCTTGCCCGTGAAGACGACGATCGGCACATCAGGGGCGGCTTCTTGCTTCAATTGTTCAAGCACGTCGAAGCCGGACATGTCCGGCAGGCGCAGATCGAGCACCACGCAATCCCAATCCTCGCTCTTCAGCGCCGCGAGCGCCTCGCGCCCCGAACCGGCCGCCGCGATCTCCACGTCGTCGTGCGCGAGCAGCTCCCGGATCGCCATCTGCTCGGTCGGATCATCCTCCACCACGAGGAGACGCCTTTGTCGCGGTTTGGAGAAGGACAAGACCCGCTCTATGGCGCCGCTCAAGGCTTCAGCCTCGACCGGCTTCGTCACGAACGCATAAGCGCCGCGCGCGAGGCCATGCTGGCGATCCTCATCCAGTGTCAGCATCTGCACGGGAATGTGGCGCAGCGCCGGCTCCTGCTTCAGCCGTGACAACACCGTCCAGCCCAGCATGTCAGGCAAGAAGACATCGAGCGAGATCGCTGTCGGGCGATAGGCGCGCGCGAGTTCAATCGCTTCAACGCCCGTCGCGGCGACCAAAACCTTGAGTCCCCTGTCGCGCGCGAGATCCGCCACCACGCGCGCATAGTGCGGATCGTCTTCGACGATTAGCAAAATCTCATCCCCGTCCTGGATCACGCCGCGATCATCCGGGACGCGCTCCACATTCGTCGCGCGGGATGCCGTCAATTGTTGCGCGGCAGCCGCGCCGGACGCGATGACGGGACGCGGCGGCACGCTCGCGCCGACATACGCGATCGGGAGATAGAGCGTGAACGTGGAGCCTTCGCCGGGCACGGATCGAAGCTGAATCTCGCCGCCGAGGAGCGAGGCCAATTCGCGGCTGATCGCAAGACCAAGGCCCGTTCCGCCATACCGCCGGCTGGTTGAGGCGTCCGCCTGTTGAAACGCCTCGAAAATGATCCGCTGCTTTTCCAGCGGAATGCCGATGCCGGTATCGGATACGCTGAACGCCACAACCAAGGGCGCCTGCGCCAGGATGGGATGGCCGGCGTTCCAGCCCTCCGCCGCGGCGTGAAGATCGAGGCGAACGCCGCCGGATTCCGTGAACTTGAAGGCGTTCGACAGAAGATTCTTCAAAACCTGCTGCAATCGCTTTGAGTCCGTAATGATGCTTCGCCCGATATTCGGGTCCAGATTGACGGTGAAGGTCAAGCCGCGATTCTCAGCTTCGTGGCGGAACGGCAAGGCGACCCGGTCCAAGAGGCTCTGGAAGTAGATCTCTTCCGCTTCGACCGTCACGGTTCCCGATTCAATCTTCGACAGATCGAGAATGTCGGAGATGAGGTTGAGCAGATCGGTGCCCGCGCCATGGATGGTGCGCGCGAACTCCACTTGCTTGCCCGTGAGATTACCTTCCGGATTATCGCTCAATTGCTGACCGAGAATGAGGATCGAATTGAGCGGGGTGCGCAGCTCATGGCTCATATTGGCTAGGAATTCGGACTTGTATTTCGATGTGAGCGCAAGCTCCGCCGCCTTCTCTTCAAGCGCGCGGCGCGCCTGCTCCAATTCCTGATTTTTCCGCTCCACTTCGACATTGCGCTCAGCCACCTGCTGGGCCTTTTGCTCCAATTGCTCGTTGGTCTGCTGCAACTCTCTTTGCTGCGCCTGCAATTCGCCCGCGAGCTGCTGCGATTGCTGAAGGAGGTCTTCAGTTTGCATCGTGGCTTCGATCGAGTTGAGGACGATGCCGATCGAGGCGGTGAGCTGCTCCAAGAACGCGGTTTGAAGCTCGGTGAAGCTGGCCGTTGTTGCAAGCTCAATCACCGCCTTCACCTGGCCCTCAAAAAGGACCGGCAGGACGATCACATTGCGCGGCGGCGCGCTGAACAGCGCCGAGCGGATTGGGACCACGTTCGATGGCAGGTCATTGATGAGGAGACGCCGCTTATCCGCCGCGCACTGGCCGACAAGTCCTTCGCCCACATTCAAATGCAGCGGATGGCGATATTCACTGTCATCGGCATAGGCTGACAGAAGGCGTAGAACCTGATCGCCGTCATCACTGACCATCTGATAGATCACGCCCTGATGGGCGTCCACCAGCGGCGCGAGCTCGGACAGCAGCAAGCGGCCCACCGAACCCAGATCGCGCTGCCCCTGCAGCATCGAGGTGAATTTCGCGAGATTGGTTTTCAGCCAATCCTGCTCGGTGTTGCGGTCCGTCGTAAGACGCAAATTATCGATCATCGTATTGATGTTGTCTTTGAGTTCGGCCACCTCGCCGCGCGCATCCACCTGAATGAGGCGCGTCAGATCGCCCTTCGTCACGGCTGTCGCGACTTCCGCAATGGAGCGCACCTGCGTCGTGAGATTGGCGGCCAAGAGGTTCACGTTGCCGGTCAAGTCTTTCCAGGTGCCGGCGGCGCCGGGCACATGCGCCTGACCGCCCAAACGGCCCTCAACGCCCACTTCGCGCGCAACGGTCGTCACCTGATCGGCGAACGTCGCGAGCGTGCGGGTCATATTGTTGATTGTGTCGGCGAGCGCGGCCACCTCGCCTTTCGATTTCACAGTCAGGCTTTGCGTCAAATCGCCCTCGGCGACCGCAGTCACAACCTTGACGATGCCACGCACCTGCTCGGTGAGGTTGGCCGCCATCACGTTCACGGTGTCGGTCAAATCCTTCCACGTGCCGGCGACGCCCGGCACCTGCGCCTGACCGCCAAGCTTGCCTT
>CAZLWK010000018.1:0-66377 GCA_964563395.1 uncultured Caulobacteraceae bacterium | reverse complement strand
TGTGCTCGAACGGCTTGTGGCGCGAATAGCCGATGCCGCCATGCACCTGCATCGCCCGGTCGGCGGCTTCGCAGCACAGCCGGTTCGCCCAATAATTACACATCGACACCTTGTCCGAGATTTCACGCTCGATCTGTTTGTGGGGCATGTTGTCCATCTGCCATGCCGTCTTGCGGATCAGGAGACGCAGCATTTCGCATTGCGTGGCGAGCTCCACGAGCGGCCATTGGATCGCCTGGTTTTCCGAAAGCGCCTTGCCGAACGGCTTACGCTTGCGGGCGTATTTCACGCTCTCTTCGATGCAATAGACCGCCGCGCCGAGAGATGACGCCGCTTGGCGGATGCGGTTCTGGTGCACGAAGCTCTGACCGATGGAGAGGCCCTTGCCGATCTCGCCCCAATAGGAATCTTCGGGCACCCACACATCCTTCAATGACACGCGCGGATGGTCCGTCGGCATGTTGAAGGTCCAATAATATTCCTCGACCTTGAGGCCGGGCGTTTCCGTCGGCACGATGAAGCAGGTGATGCCGAGCGCGTCGCCGTCTTTTCCATCGGTGCGCGCGAAGCACATTAGATAATTGGCGACGTGCATGCCCGTCGTCCACATCTTCTCGCCATTGATGAGCCAGCCCTTCTTGCCATCCTTCACGTGCGGCACGGCGCGCGTCTCCATGAAGGTGGCGTCCGAACCGTGATTGGGTTCGGTGAGGCCGAAGCCGGTGCGCATCTTGCCGTTCTGAATCTTCTCCGCGTCGCGTTTATATTGTTCGGGCGTGGCGAATTCCTTGAACATGACGATGAAGGGATTGTTGCCCACGATCGAATGTTCGTTCTGCAAATCATTATGCAGACCGAGCCCCTTGGCGGCCAAATGCTCGCGGATCACCGCCATCCAGAGATTGGAGCCATCCTTGCCGCCCAACTCCTTGGGCCAGGCGAAACG
This sequence comes from uncultured Caulobacteraceae bacterium, assembly GCA_964563395.1. GTDB lineage: Bacteria > Pseudomonadota > Alphaproteobacteria > Caulobacterales > Aquidulcibacteraceae > JBEVOS01. The sequence goes on along the minus strand of CAZLWK010000018.1, from coordinate 65,431 downwards.
CAAATGGCCGGCCTTGTCGGCGACGGCGCGCGCCTCGGCCAGCAGCTCTTCCCATTCCTTGCGCGGCAGGCCGTCATTGTCCCAATCGGTGCGCGCATGTTCGCGGCGATGATCGAAGAAGCGGATATTGTCGTCGCGATTCTCGATCGGCTTGATTTCACGCTCGATGAAATCGTCGAGCTCGGCGAGATAATCCTGCAAGTCCTTCGGTACCGAGAAATCCATGGTCGCGTCTCCCTATGATTGCGGCGCCGTCGCCCGGCGGTAGGCGGAATAAGTCGGCTGGTCGATGGCCAGCTTTTCGATCGAGGTCTGGCGCAGATGCGCCATGAGCCCAGGCGTGTCTGCGTTCATCGCGCCATCGCGGATCCGCGCGCAGAGCGCTTCGTTGAGCGTATGCAGCGCGCCGGTTTGGCCCAGCAACGCCTCAAGGCGCGCCTGCTCAGCCGCGTCGCTCGCGGGCTTGAGACTGAATTCGCGCTTGACCAGATCGAGCGCGCTCACCGTGACGCGCATCTCGAACAAGGCGCGACCGGAAAGCGTTGGGATCACGTTCTCGCGCAGATGGCGGATCGTGTTTTCCAGAATCGCGAGGCCGCTTGGATGATCCTGCATCGCTCAAAGCCCCATCATCAGATCGATGAGATCGAGTTCGTTCTCGCTGGCGCGCCGCGCGATCATCGGCCGATCGACCGGCGTGATCCCGCCCGCCGCCTTGAAGGCCGCGCCCGAAAGCGTGCACATCACGCCCCAACGCAGCGAGCCCATGATCTCCCAGAAGCGCACGCGCTCGGGATCGACTCGCGCGCCCGACACGGCCTCATAGCCGGCGAATAAGTCCTCGCGCTGACCAAAGCCGCCGACAGGCTTGTCGATCGCGCCGAAGCGCCAGCAATTAGTGTTGAGCCAGCCGAGATCGGCCATCGGATCGCCGATATAGGCGATTTCCCAATCGAGCACGGCGCGCACGCCGTCCGGCCCGATGATCAGATTGCCGTTGCGAAAATCGCCATGCACCAATTTCACTGTGTGCGGCGTTTCCGGAAGGCGCGCGGCCAGCCATTTGAAAGCGAGTTCGAACACTGGGCGCGGCCAGCCTTCGGCGCGATAAATCTCCTCAAGGCCGGCGAGCTGCTCGGCCGGCGTGCGGCGCGGCAGCGTGGAAACCTTCTCCAGCGGTATGGCGTGGATGCGCGCGAGAATTTCGCCGCACTGGCGCGCGAGAAAGGTGCGCGCCTCGGCATAGGCGGCTTCCTTCACGATGCGTCCGCCCAGCGTCTCGCCTTCGATGAAGGTCTGCAGAAAGCCGCTGCCGAGACCGTCGTCCGGCGAGAGCACGTACAGCACTTCCGGGCTGGGTACGCCGGCGGCCGCGCCCAGCCGCATCAGGGACGCTTCGGTTTCAAGGCCGATGGCCATGCCGCTGCCGGAAGGCGGCGCGCCCTGCGGCGCACGCCGCAGAATGTAGCGCTTGCCGGCGACTTCGAACGCCCATGTTTCCTGGCTGGCGCCGCCGGAGAGGCGCTGCGCCTTCTCCGCTGGCGCGCCGAGCACGCGGGCGCAGACGCGCGACAGCGCCGCCTCGAATGCAGGATCGGCGCCCGGCGCGCTCATGTCTCCTCCCTTTTGGGACGAGAGTAGAGCTTCACCCGGCAAGGCGTCCATGGTGACGCCGCGCGAGCAGCGTCAATCAGTTCCAGATCGGCGGCTTCCTGCCCGCCCAAGGCGCTTCCTTTTCCAACTGACCGGCGAGCCGGAACAGCGTGGCTTCGTCCGCATAGCGTGCCGTGAACATCATGCCGATCGGCAGGCCCTCCTTCGACCAGGCAAGCGGGAGCGAGATCGAGGGCTGGCCGGTGAAATTGAACGGCGGCGTGAACGGAAACACCGCCGCCTGCCGGCGCATCAATTCGCGCGGGTCCTGATCGGGGCCGAGATAGCCGATCTTCGGCGGCGGCGTTCCCATGACGGGCGTCAAGAACACGTCGAAATGTTTGAATTGGCGAAGCACTTCGCGGCAGCGCGTGCGCATCTCCTGAAAGCCGCTGATCGCCTGCGCCCCGCTTACCTTGAGCGCGCCCTTGTAGGACGCCCATGTGAGCGGCTCGAGCTCATCGGGCGCGGGCTCGCGGCCGAACGCGGCGATCCGCTTTTGCATGCCGGAGGCGAAGGCCGCGCCGGAGATCGGCGCACGCGCCGCATAGAGCGCGCGCAGATCCACGTCGAGATCGCGCGGAAAGACGTCATGCCCCAAATGCTTCAACATGTCGGCGACGGCTTCGAGCGCGGCTTGAATTTCCGGATCGATCGGCTTGCCGTTCGGCGTCTGGCTGGACCAGGCGATGCGCAACCGGCCAGGGCTCTTGCCGACTTCGTCGAGGAACGGCCCCGTCTTTGGCGGCGCGGCATAGGGCGAATCCGGCAGCGGCGCATCGATGCAATCAAGCATGGCGGCGCTGTCGCGCACGCTGCGGCTGACGACGTGATTGACGCCGAGGCCGACGACGACATCGTCCGGATCGGGATATTCCTGCGTGCGCTCGCGCGTCGTCTTGAGGCCCACAAGGCCGCAGCACGCGGCCGGGATGCGGATGGAGCCGAGCCCGTCGCTCGCATGCGCCAACGGCGCGATGCCGGCCGCCACCGCGCTGGCCGCACCGCCGGAGGAGCCGCCGGCGATGTGCTCCGGGTTCCAGGGATTGCGGCAAGGCCCGAGCAGCACGCTCTCCGTCGTTCCGGTGATGCCGTATTCGGGCGTGTTGCTTTTGCCGATCAAATTGACGCCGCTGGCGCGAAACTTCCGCACGAGGGCGCTGTCATCGTTGTCCACCACGTGCGCGGCGAAGCGTGAACCCGAGGTGCGCGGCCAGCCGGCGACCTGCGCGCCCAAATCCTTGATCAGGAAGGGCACGCCGGCGAACGGGCCCTGAAAGGCGCCGCGCGCGGCCCGGCGCGCTTCGTCATAGGCCTTGTGCACCACGGCGTTGAGCACGCCATTGCGCCGCTCGATCCGCTCGATCGCCGCTTCGACAAGTTCAGCCGGCGTCACCTCGCCCTTGGCCACCAGCGCGCCAAGCGCCAAGCCGTCATGATCCGCATACTCGCGCATGGCGCTCCTTCCCTAAGGTTTGGCGGAAGCTTTGCGCTTCATTTGCGCGTCCACAAGCCCTAAGCCGAGCACGCAATGCGCTATCGCCTTTTCATCTTCGATTTCGACGGCACGTTGGCCGACAGCGCCGCCTGGATGGTGGAGACGCTGAACGCCGCGGCGGACCAATTCGGCTATCGCGCGCTCCCGCCGGAAGAAATGGAGGCGCTGCGCGGCAAGGACAGCCACGCGATCTTCCGCGCCATGCGGCTGCCGCCCGAACGTCTGCCCGAGATCGTCGATCATGTGCGCGCGCGGGCCAAGGAAGCGGCGCCCGCGCCGCTCTTTTCCGGCATCCCGGAAATGCTGCGCGACCTGCATGGGCGCGGCAAGATCCTGGCGGCGGTGAGCTCTAACAGCGCCGAGGCCGTGCGCCGCGCGCTCGGCCCATTGGCCGGGCTATTTTCCGTATACGATTGCGATGCGGCGATGTTCGGCAAGGCCGACAATTTCCGCCGCGTGCTCGCGGCGACGGGCGTCAGCGCCGGCGAGGCGATCTCCATCGGCGATGAAGTGCGCGACATCGAGGCTGCGCGCGCCGCTGGGATCGCGTGCGGCGCGGTGATCTGGGGCTATGCGACCGAAGCTTTGCTGGCCGCGCAGGCGCCGGATCGTCTGATCAGAACGCCGGCCGAGATTCTCGCCCTCGCCTGATCAGACCGGCGGCCGCACGAAGCGAGGGGTCAGATCGCGCACGCGCGGACAGCCGACCAGCATCAAGTCGCGGCGCAATTCTTCCTCCAGAATGGTCAGCGCGCGTTCGACACCCGCGCGCCCGCCCGCCGCGAGACCAAACAAATAAGCGCGCCCGATCGCGACCGCGCTTGCGCCAAGCGCCAGCGCTTTGACGATGTCCGTGCCACGGCGCACGCCGCCGTCGAAAATCACATCCGTCCGGCCATCGACGGCTTCGACCACTTCGCGCAGCACGTCGATCGTCGCCGGCGCGGTGTCGAGCTGACGCCCGCCATGATTGGAAATCCAGGCCGCGGCGCCCATCTCCGCGCAACGGCGCGCATCCTCGGCATGGGTGATGCCTTTAATCGCGAACGGGCCGCCCCAGGCGTCGCGCATCCAGGCGGCGTCGTCCCAGGTCACGCTGCGATCGAACTGGCTGTTGATGAAGCCGATCACGCCGCCGTCCATGTCCTTGGCGCTGAGATGGGCGAAATTGGCCGCGCCGATGCGCGGATGCGTGGCCATGTTCCAAAGATATTCCGGCCGCGACAACATGTGCGTGACGGTGGTGGCGTTGATGCTGGGCGGGATGGTGAAGCGATTGCGCGGATCGCGTTCGCGATTGCCGGCGATGGGCACATCCACCGTGAGGATGACGCCCGCATAGCCGGCCGCGCGCACGCGCGCGAGAATCTCCTTCACAAGACCGCGATCTTTCCAGACATAGACCTGAAAGAATTTCGGCCCGGGATTGATCGCGGCGACGTCCTCGATCGAGGTCGAGCCGATGGTGGAGAGCGAATAGGCGATGCCGCGCTTGTGCGCGGCGGCGGCCACGGCGCGCTCGCCCTCATGATGAAAGAGGCGCGAGGTCGCTGTCGGGCTAATGAAGAAGGGCAGCTTCAAATCCTGCCCGAGCACGCGCGTGGAGAGATCGAGCGCGGCGATATCGACCAGCGCATCCCAGACCAGCCGATAGGCGCGCAAGCGCGACACGCTTTGGCGCAACGTGATCTCATCGTCGGCGCCGCCATCGATGTAATCGAACACCATTTTCGGCAGGCGCTTTTTCGCCAGCGCGCGCAGATCGTCGATGTTCACCGCGTCGGATACGCCGCCCATTCACTCCCCCGCGCTTTTAAGCGTGATGATCACGATTTCCGGCGGATTGAGAAATCGCACCGGCAAGAGGCTCGTGCCCACGCCGCCCGTCACATAGAGCGTGCGGCCATTCTCATCCACCCGTCCGCAGGCATAGCGCTCGCCATAATCGGAGGGCACGATCGGCCGACCTACGAACGGTATGGTGACTTGGCCGCAATGGGTGTGCGCGCCGAAATAGAGGCCGAACGGCACGGTTTCTCGCGGAAACCAATCGGGCGAATGCGCGAGCACGATCATGTCGAGATCGCTCGGCGCGCCATCGAGGGCGGCGCGCAGATCGGGGCGCGATGTGACGGGATCCTCAAGGCCGGCGACCACGAATTCCCCTTCTGCGCGGGGCACGATGGCGTGGCGGTTCCAAAGCACGCCGACGCCCGCCTCGGTCAAAGCCTGGGTGATGAAATCGCGGCCATACCAGACATCGTGATTGCCGATCACGGCGAGGGCCGGCGCATCGAGCATGGCGAGCGCGGCGAGCCCGTTCTCGATCTCCTGATTCTCGGCGCCGCCGCGCCGGCCCCGCGCGGTATGGCCGGCCACATGGTCGCCAAGCAGGAACACGATATCCGGGCGTTCGGCGTTGACGCGCCGAACGATGCGCTCAACGCGGGCGGCGCGCATGTGCGGCCCGGCGATATGGACGTCGCCCATCAAGGCCGCGCGCAGCGGCGCGCCGCGCCAATGCGGCGTTTCGATCACGACCTCACGGACCACGAGCCGGTTCGGCTCGATCAGCCACGCATAGACGTTCAGCCAATAGCCGGCCTCCACAAGGCCGAGGAGAACCAGCAGCGTCCAGCGCGTGCGCGGCCGCAGCCCATCCCAGCGCCGAAACAGCCGCCACATCGCCAGCGCCAGCACGGGCAGGCCGAACGCCGCGCCGATGACGGCTGGCCAGAGATGAGGATGGATCACACGCGCGGTTCTCTCTAGCCCCGCGCGCCGGCACAAGCCCTCTCCCCCGCCTTTGCGCGGGAGAGGGCTTGGCCATGCGTTTAGGCCGAGATGGACAGCATGCTCGTCTCGCTTTCCTGCTTCAGCTGCGCGAGCAGGGATTGCAGGAGGCTGACGGCGGAGGATTCCGCGGAGAATGTCGCCGCCGAATCCTCCTCCTGCATGCCGAGGAGCGCGCTCATCATGTCGTCGCTGAAAGCGCCTTGCGGCGGCTGCGGCGGCTCCATTTCGGCGGCGGTGAGAGCGCCGTCGCCGTCGGCGTCGAGCTTGGCGAACATTTCGTCGGCGCTCGGCATATTCTGCCCGCCGATCCCCTGCATCGGCGCGTTTTTGCCGAGCGATTTGAATTCATCAAGCGACAACGCACCGGAAGCATCCGTATCCGCCTCACCAAATAGTCGCTGATGCATTTGCTGCATTTGCGCAAGTGAAGGCATCCCTCCACCAGATATGGATCCAATATTCACTGGTCACTCCTTCCTTGTTGGAGGCGTGACGAAGGGTTTCGCCGCGCCTTGTCCGGTGTTCGGACAAGGAAAAGCGCGCAAGCGACATGCCCTGCTAAAGAATTACGGCGGATTCTATTTGTGGCGCGTCGGACAAGTCTTGGCGCAATTTGGCGCCGTCCTGACAAGAAATTCTAGTGCGCGGCGCCCTGCGCCAGCGCGGCCTTCAGCGCCTCGGCGCGCGCGATCTTTGCCGTGGCGGCCGTGCGCGCGCCGTCGGTCGCGGCGTCGCGCAGATCGTCCGCGGCGTCGGCCATGGCGCGATCGAGGCTGGCCACGTCGATCTCGGCGCGCGCCAGATCGATCGCCTCCTCGGCGAGCACTGTGAGGCCCTCGGGCGTCACATCCGCGAAACCGCCATTGACGAAGATGCGCCGCGTCTCGGCGCCGTCCACCACGCGGAGCACGCCAGGCTTCACCAGCGACAGCATGGGCGCGTGGCCGGGCAGCACGCCGAACTCGCCCTCGACGCCCGGCACGATCACCGAATCCACCTCGCCATGAAACAATTCGCGTTCCGGCGCGGCGAGCGAAAAGATGAGCTTATCGGCCAAGGGAGAATTCCAGTCCGGTTGGAGACGGCGGGTTGATCGCCCCGCGCGCGATCAACGTCAAGCCGCCTCGGCCCGCGGGGAGGTGTAGCCAATCGCCGCGACGCCGGTGACGCGCAGCTCAAGGGGACCAGTCTCGCCTGGTGGGATCGACGCAGCGATCCGCGCATAGCGCCGCTCGGTGAGCCGCAGAAGATAGGTGCGCAAGACCGCCCCGCCCGGCCCCGAAGGCTCTTCCGCCTGCTGCAGATCGCCAGGGGCGCGGGCAAGAGCGGCGCTCAGAATTTCCAGCGCCGTGGCGCGTTGAAGCGCCGGGAGGCGCAGCGTGGCCGTCTCGGCTCCGTAATCGACGACCATGCGCCCATCGGCGGTTTCGTACGCGAGCGCGAAGCCCGGCCCCGTAAAGCCCAGAGCGGCGCGCTCGGCGGCGGCGATCAACGCGCCTTCCGGCGGGGGCGCATCGGGCCTGCGGCCCGCGATCATCGGCAGGCAGCCTTGAACGATCACAAAGGCGGCGAGGTCGGCGGCGGTTCGCATGACGCCAGAGGCGCGCGAGTCGGCGCGGGCGTAAACCTCAAATCCATTTGTCGAGCAAAGCCCACAGGAAGGCCGCCGCCGTCACCGCCCCGCCGGCATAGGTGTAGCGGCCCGCGCGCAGGAGGAGACGCCGCTGCGCATCGATCGCGGCGCAATAGGCGGCCTCCAGGCGCACGAGAATGGATTCGGCGTCTTCCTCGACGCCATGATCGTCGAAATCCTCATTGATGAGGATGGCGCTGACGCAAAGCGCGGCGGCCACCGACATGAGAATGACGCCAAGCGCCGTCAGCGCGGCGATCCATGGATCGGTGAAGGGATCGACGGCGATGGGCGCGCCTGGCGAGGCGGCGATCGGCTGGATGCCCGCGCCGATGATGAGGCCGTTGAACGCCAACAGCCCGCCCGCCTTCACCGCCAAATCGAGATCGGCGTGACGCAGCGTCTCAAGATCGAGCGCGAGCGTGGACGAGGTTTGCGCCGTGCGCGCCTTCTGGAAGGCGCGCAGCTTGGCGCGCATGGAGGAAGGCCGATGTGTCGCCGCGCCTTCCGCCATGATCTCGCGTCCTCTTTACGCCGCTTCGGCGGCCATGCGCTGGGCCTTGGCGATCGCGTCCTCGATCGAGCCGACCATGTAGAAGGCCTGTTCGGGCAGATGGTCGAACTCGCCGTCGCACAGGCCCTTGAAGCCGCGCACGGTGTCCTTCACGGGCACTTGCACGCCGGGCGAACCGGTGAACACTTCGGCGACGTCGAAGGGCTGGCTCAGGAAGCGCTCGATCTTGCGGGCGCGGGCCACGACCAGCTTATCCTCTTCCGACAGCTCATCCATGCCGAGAATGGCGATGATGTCCTGCAGCGACTTGTAGCGCTGGAGGATTTCCTGAACGCGGCGCGCGGTGTCGTAATGCTCCTGGCCGACGACGCGCGGCTCCAGGATGCGCGAGGAGGAATCGAGCGGATCGACGGCGGGATAGATGCCCTTCTCCGAGATCGCGCGGTTGAGAACGGTGGTGGCGTCCAAGTGCGAGAAGGACGTGGCCGGCGCGGGGTCGGTCAAGTCGTCCGCCGGCACGTAGATCGCCTGCACCGAGGTGATCGAGCCCTTCGTGGTGGAGGTGATGCGCTCCTGCATCGCGCCCATCTCGGTGGCGAGCGTGGGCTGATAGCCGACCGCCGAAGGAATACGGCCGAGCAGCGCCGACACTTCCGAGCCCGCTTGCGTGAAGCGGAAGATGTTGTCGACGAAGAACAGCACGTCCTGGCCCTGATCGCGGAAATGCTCGGCGATGGTGAGGCCGGTGAGGCCGACGCGCGCGCGCGCGCCCGGCGGCTCGTTCATCTGGCCGAACACGAGCGCGCAGCGGCTGCCTTGGCCGCCGCCATGCTTGTTCACGCCGCTCTCGATCATTTCGTGATAGAGGTCGTTGCCTTCGCGCGTGCGTTCGCCGACGCCGGCGAACACCGAATTGCCGCCATGCGTCTTCGCGACGTTGTTGATCAGCTCCTGGATGAGCACCGTCTTGCCCACGCCCGCGCCGCCGAACAGGCCGATCTTGCCGCCCTTCGCATAGGGGCACAGGAGATCGACGACCTTGATGCCGGTGACGAGCATTTCCGGCTCGGTGCGCTGATCCACGAAGGCCGGCGCCGGCTGGTGGATGCCGCGCTTCGTGGTCGCTTGGACGGGGCCGGCTTCGTCGATCGGCTCGCCGATGACGTTGACGATGCGGCCGAGCGTGCCGTCGCCCACGGGCACGGCGATCGGGCCGCCCGTGTCACGCACCGGCGCGCCGCGCACGAGACCGTCCGTGGAATCCATGGCGATGGTGCGCACGGTGTTTTCGCCGAGATGGGTGGCGACCTCGAGCACCAGGCGCTGGCCGCGATTCTCGGTTTCGAGCGCGTTGTAAATGTCGGGCAAGGGGCCCTCGAACTCGACGTCGACGACGGCGCCGATGACCTGGGCGATGCGGCCTTGATTAGCGGACATGGTTTCTTCCTCGGGCAATCTGCGATGCGGCCAGGAACGCCGCGAAGATGTGAGCGAGCGCGCGGGCCATCACAACGCCTCCGCGCCGGAGATGATCTCGATCAGCTCCTTGGTGATGTTGGCCTGACGCTGGCGATTGTAGCGCAGCGTCAGCTTCTTGATGAGTTCGCCGGCATTGCGCGTGGCGTTGTCCATGGCGGTCATTTGCGCGCCGGCGAAACCAGCCTGGTTTTCCAGGAGCGCCTGGAGGATTTGGCCATCGAGATAGCGCGGCAGCAGCGCCTCAAGAATTTCCGCTTCGCCGGGCTCGTATTCGTAGGAAGCGCCTTTGAGATCCGGCGGGGCCACGCCCTCGGGCGCGCGGGCAGGAATGAGCTGACGCGCAGTGGGCACTTGCGCGATGACGGATTTGAACTGCGAGTAGAACAGCGTGGCGACGTCGAACTGACCCGCTTCGAACATCTCGCGCACCTTGTCGCCCACCAGCTTGGCGGGCGCGGCGTCGATCGCGCGGAAGCCGGACAGATCGATGAAATCGACGATCAGCGGCGCGTAGAGACGACGCAGCTGGTCGCGCCCCTTCTTGCCGACGCACAGGAGCTTCACGGTCTTGCCGGCGGACTGAAGCTCGACGATCGCTTCGCGCGCGCGGCGCACGATCTGCGTGTTGAAGCCGCCGCAGAGACCGCGCTCGCTCGTCATCACCACCAGGAGATGCACGTCGTCCTTGCCAGACCCACGAAGCAAGGGCGGCGCGCTGTCGCCTTGCACGGCGGCGGCCAGATTGGCGATCACGCGCGCCATGCGGTCCGCGTAGGGGCGCGCCTGCTCGGCCGCGCCCTGGGCGCGCTTGAGCTTGGCCGCGGCCACCATCTGCATCGCCTTCGTGATCTTCTGCGTGGATTTCACGCTGGCGATCCGATTGCGGAACTCCTTTAAGCTGGGCATCGCTCCCTCACGCCGCGAACATGCCGGCGAACTCTTCGAGCGCGGCCTTGATGTCGTCCTCGAGCTTGCCCTTGATGTCTTTTTGCGTGCGGATCGCGTCGAGCAGCGCGCCCTTCTTGGTGCGCATGAACGACACAAGCTCACGCTCGTAGCGTTGCACGTCCGCGACCGCGACGCGGTCGGTGTAGCCGCGCGTGCCGGCATAGATGATGACCACCTGCTCCTCGACCGGAACGGGCGAGAATTGCGGCTGCTTCAACAATTCCGTCAGCCGCGCGCCGCGATTGAGCAGGCGCTGCGTGGCGGCGTCGAGATCGGAGCCGAACTTCGCGAAAGCCGCCATTTCCCGATATTGGGCGAGCTCGCCCTTGAGCGGGCCGGCGACCTGCTTGATCGCCTTGATCTGCGCGGCCGAGCCGACGCGCGACACCGAGATGCCGACGTTCAGCGCCGGGCGGATGCCCTGGAAGAAGAGATCGGTTTCAAGGAAGATCTGGCCGTCCGTGATCGAGATCACGTTGGTGGGAATGTAGGCCGAGACGTCATTGGCCTGGGTTTCGATGATCGGCAGCGCCGTCAGCGAGCCCGCGCCTTGATCGTCGTTCAGCTTGGCGGCGCGCTCCAGGAGGCGCGAGTGGAGATAGAAGACGTCGCCCGGATAGGCTTCGCGGCCCGGCGGACGGCGCAGCAGCAGCGACATCTGGCGGTAGGCGACGGCCTGCTTCGACAGATCGTCATAAACGATGACGGCGTGCATGCCGTTGTCGCGGAAGAACTCGCCCATCGTCACGCCGGTGTAGGGCGCGAGATACTGCAGCGGCGCCGGCTCCGAGGCGGTCGCGGCGACGACGATGGAATATTCCATCGCGCCGTTCTCCTCGAGCGCGCGGACGATCTGCGCGACGGTCGAGCGCTTCTGACCGACGGCGACGTAGATGCAGTAGAGCTTCTTCGACTCGTCGCCCGACGAATTGACGCCCTTCTGGTTGATGAAGGTGTCGAGCGCGACGGCGGTCTTGCCGGTCTGGCGGTCGCCGATGATCAGCTCGCGCTGGCCGCGGCCGATCGGGATCAGCGCGTCGATCGCCTTGATGCCGGTCTGCATCGGCTCATGCACGCTCTTGCGCGGAATGATGCCCGGCGCCTTCACGTCGACGCGCCGACGCTCGGCCGCCTGGATCGGGCCCTTGCCGTCGATCGGCTCGCCCAGCGGATTGACGACGCGGCCCAGGAGGCCCTTGCCGACCGGCACGTCGACGATTTCGCCAAGCCGCTTGACGGTGTCGCCTTCTTTCAGGCCGCGGTCCTCGCCGAAGATGACGACCCCGACATTGTCGCGCTCAAGATTGAGCGCCATGCCTTTGACGCCGCCGGGAAATTCCACCATCTCGCCGGCCTGCACGTTGTCGAGGCCATAGATGCGGGCGATGCCGTCGCCCACGGAGAGGACGCGGCCGACATCGGCCACTTCCGCCTCGGCCCCGAAGCCTTTGATCTGTTCCTTGAGGATGGCGGAAATTTCCGCGGCGCGGACGTCCATGATGCGTGCTTCCTTCAGGCGGATTGTTTGAGGGCGAGCTTGAGGCTCGCGAGCTTGGCTTTCAGCGAGGCGTCGAACTGGCGCGAGCCGAGGCGGACGACGAAGCCGCCGATGAGGCTTTCATCGATCGTCACGTCGGCTTCGATCTTGGTTTTGGCGGCGGCGCCCACCGCCTCCATAATGGCGGCCTTTTCCGATTCGGCCAGCGGACGGGCGCTGATGATCTCGGCGCTCTGCGCCCCGCGATGGCGCGCATAGAGCTTGCGGAAGGCCCGTGCGATGGCCGGCAGGTCGGCGGCGCGCCGGTTCTGAGCGGCGACACCGACCAGATTGCGCCCCAGCAGGCTCATGCCGAGCTTCTCGGCGACTGCCGCGAAAGCGCGCGCCTTCTCCGCCGGATCGATCAGCGGCGAGGCCGCGGCGGCGCGCAAATCGGCGCTTTCCTTGAACGCGGCGCCGAGCGTGGCGAAATCCTTGTCCAGCGCGGGCAGGGCGTTTTGTTCCAGGGCAAGTTCGAACGCGGCCTGGGCGTAGCGTTCGGCGGCTTCGGAGGCTTCCCCCTCCTTCACGTCGCCGCTGCGGGTCTCAGCCACTTGAGCCTCTTTATTGAAGGCCGCGCGATCCGCGCAAAACCTTGAAAAATGGAAGAAAACTTCGCCCATATGCCAAAAGGCCCGCGTGCGCGGCGGCGCAGGGGTCTTTCAACGCGGGCGCGGGATAGCACGCGCCGTTCGGGCTTGACAACCGCCGCCCCTGGCCGCGCATACGCGACAAAAGGCGCGCGTTCCGCGCCAAGAGGGGGAGCGGATGAGCGACGTTGCGGCCGCCGGGACAATCCCGGAGACCGATCCGAAGAAGATGCGGCTCGTGATCGTCGCATCCTCGGCCGGCACCATCTTCGAATGGTACGATTTCTTCGTCTATGGCTCGCTCACAACGATCATGGCGGCGCATTTCTTTTCCGGGCTGCCGGATGCGCAGGCGCTGATCTTCTCCCTGCTGACTTTTTCCGTGGGCCTGGTGGTGCGCCCGTTCGGCGCCCTCGTGTTCGGCAAGATCGGCGACAGCCAGGGCCGCAAGGGCGCGTTCCTGATCACCATTTCGATGATGGGCCTCGCCACCTTCGCCATCGGCCTTCTGCCGACGGCGGCGCAAATCGGAATCGCCGCGCCCGCGCTCCTTATCTTCCTGCGTATCCTGCAAGGCTTCGCGCTCGGCGGCGAATATGGCGGCGCGGCGATCTACGTGGCCGAACACGCCAAGCGGAACGGCCGCGGCGCGGCGACCGCCGGCATCCAGAGCGCGGCGGCTTTCGGCCTTGTCGGCGCGCTGGGCGTCATTCTCCTCACGCGCACGATCATGGGCGAGGAAGCGTTCCGTGAATGGGGCTGGCGGATTCCGTTCCTGGTGTCGATCGGCCTGCTCGGCATCAGCCTTTGGATTCGCCTCAAGCTCGAGGAGAGCCCGGCCTTTCAAAAGATGAAGGACGAAGGCGGGGCGAGCCGCGCGGTGTTCCGCGAAAGCTTCTTCGAATGGCGCAATCTGAAGATCGTGCTGCTCGCGCTGTTCGGTCTGATGATGGCGCAGGGCGTTTCCTGGTACGCCACGCACTTTTACGCCCCCGTCTTCATAGAGCGCACGCTCAAGCTCGATCAGCGCACCGTCAACGAATTGATGATCATCGTGGTGCTGATTTCCGCGCCGCTCTACATCTTCTTCGCGTGGCTCTCCGATCGCGTCGGCCGCAAGCCGATCATGCTGTTCGGCATGGTGCTGTTCACGCTGGCCTGCTTTCCCGCGTTCCATCTCCTGACGCGCGCGGTCAATCCATCGCTGGATACGGCCGCGCTCTCCGCGCCTGTTGTGGTGGCGGCCGATCCGGCCGATTGCTCATTCCAACTCGATCTCACCGGTGGGGCGCGCCAGTTCGCGACCTCGTGCGACATCGCCAAGGGCGCGCTGGCGAACGCCGGCGTAAACTACACGACCGTGCCGGCGCCGTCGGGCCTCGCCGCGCAGGTGCGCATCGGCGATTCGATCGTTGTGGAAAGCGTGAGCGCGGTGGGCCTATCCATGGCCGAAACGCGCACGATGCGCGCCGCGTTCGAGACGAGATTGAAGGCCGCCCTGGCGGACGCCGGCTATCCGACCAGCGCCGATCCCGCCCAATTCGATTTCTGGCTGGCGCTCGGCGTGCTCGTAGTTCTCGTCGTGGCGGCGACGGCGCTTTACGGGCCGCAGGCGGCGGCGCTGGTGGAATTGTTCCCAACGCGCATTCGCTACACGGCGATGTCCCTGCCCTACAATGTCGGCACCGGCTGGTTTGGCGGGCTCTTGCCGCCAACCGTGTTCGCGATCTCGACAGCGACCGGCAACATCTATGCGGGGCTGTGGTTCCCCGTGATCGTGACCGGGCTCGCCGCGCTGATTTTCCTTCTTTTCTGGCCCGAAACGAAGGATCGCGACATCCATGCGCAAAGCTGAAAGGCAGGCATAGGCCGAAATAAAGCCAAGCTTCGGCGCCGGCATTTACGCGAGCGTCACACTGGTGTCGTGAAAACGATACGGTGGGTAAAGTGCTCGCCGTCGCTTTCGCGCCGCCCGCCTGGGCCGCCAGCTCCGCCGCGCTCGAGGCGCTGGAGCTTCTGAAACGCGAGCATTGGCGCCCAATCGGCGCGGAGGTCGAGTATCTCGCCGCGCCCTTGTGCTGGTGGCGCGCGGCTGAACTGGTTCTTGAGCGAAGCCGCGCCAACGACGCGGTGATCCTGTTTGGCGCGCGGCGCGGCCTTGGCGCGATGAAGATTGCCCGCTTCGCGCGCAACGAGGCCGCGCCGCTGGCCGATGATTACGGCCAGACGTGGCCTGGCCGCCTGTTGGACCCGATTGGCCCCGCCGTGCGCGCGCCAAGCCTCGATGCGCGCAGGCTGGAGCGCGCCCTCGCGCTGACCGGCGCGCGCGTGCGCTCCGACGCCGATGGCGACGGATACATCTATAATCGCTGCTTCTACGCCCTCCTCGCCGCGCCGAACGCGCCGCCGGCGGCGCTGATGCGTCTGCCGATCTCCGTCGAGAGCGGCCGGAGAGAAGGCGTGGCGGCGCAGCTCAACCGCATTGAGATCGCCGCCGGCGTCGCCGCCGCGCTCGCCTTCGCGGCGGCGGCCGGGGAAGCGGCGTTGCAGGCAAGGCGCATTGCGGGCTAGACGCATTGCGGCGCGCCGCCAGAAGAGGGCTTGATGGATTACATCGCAACGCTGCTTGCCGACCCAGCCGCCTGGGTCGCCTTGACGACCTTGATTGCGATGGAGGTCATCCTCGGGATCGATAATCTTCTGTTCATTTCGATCCTGACCAACAAGCTCCCGGAAGAACAGCGTCAACGCGCGCGCCGCATCGGCATCGGCCTCGCGCTGATCATGCGCCTGGTGCTGTTGTCGCTGATCTTCGTGATCGTGCAGCTGACGCAGCCGATCTTCACCGCGTTCGGCCATTCCTTCTCCTGGCGCGATCTCATTCTGATCGCCGGCGGCCTCTTCCTGGTTTGGAAGGCGACCAAGGAAATCCATCACAATGTGGATCCCGAGCCGGGTCACGAAGATCAGGTGTTCGACACCTCGCGCGCGACGCTGACCTTCGGCGCGGCGATCGCGCAGATCATCGCGCTCGATCTCGTTTTCTCGGTGGACTCGATCCTCACCGCCGTGGGCATGACCGAGCACGTGCCGATCATGATGACGGCGGTGCTCGTCTCCGTGTTCGTGATGCTGGTGGCGGCCGATCCGCTGGCCAATTTCATCGCCAAGCATCCGACCGTGGTGATGCTGGCGCTTGGCTTCCTGCTCATGATCGGCATGACGCTGATCGCCGAAGGCTTCGGCTTCCATGTGCCGAAGGGCTACATTTATGCAGCCATGGCCTTCTCGGCGGGGATCGAAGCGCTCAACATCTTCGCGCGGGCGCGGCGCAAGAAAGCGCAAGGCCAAGCGAAAACATGAAGCTCCTGAAGCCCCTCTTCCTCGCGGTCGCGCTCTGCGCCTGCGCGACGGCGCCGCAAACCACACGCGACAGCTTGCGCCTCACCGCGACGGACGCGGCGACGCTGCTCACCGCCGGCCCGATCGTGACGCGCACGCGCATCGCAACGGCCGCAGCGCGCGGCGCCGATCCGTTCGTGCTGTTGGAGCTGGCGTTCGAGGACGGGCGCGTTCTGGTGTTCGAGGAGGCCAATCACACGCCGCACGATCTGATGGCGCAGGCGGCGGGCGGACCGCTGGCGGAATTGATGCGCCTTGAGCCGGACGCGACGCCTGCGCTCTATCGCGCGCGCGAGGTTTCAGCGGCGGGCGCGCTCTGCGCGCCGCAAGGCGTGCACGCCATCGGCATGCATGACGGCGCGGACGGGATCACCCGCATCGTCGCGCTCAATGCGCCGTTCGAGGCTGGAACCGACGCCAGCGGCGCCGATGTGATCTATCCGGCGGCGCCGTCAATCGTCTGCGCGCGGCTGAATTTCAGGCGCGGCTGATCAAGCCGCCAAGCGCCATAAGCGGCGCGCGCTGTTCATCCGGGATCGAAGCGTCCGCGCGCGGCCCGACATTGATCAAGAGATTGCCGCCGCGCCGCGTCACGTCTTCATAAAGCGCGATGAGCGCTGGCCCATCCATGTAATCGCTGGTGTCTTCATTTGAATTGTAGCCGAAGGCGAGGCCGAGCCCGCGCGTCGATTCCCATTTCTGATCGCCGAGGCCCTCGCCCGTCGCGTATTCGACGGTGCGGAAATCGCAATGCGGCGGCGGCGGCGCATGCGTTTCGCTTCTGCCGGCGGTGCGCGCCTTGAGCATTGCGTTGAAGTTCTCAAGGTTCGCAGGATCGCGCAGACTCTCGAACAAAGCCGCCTCCCCCATCCAGCGATCATTGACAACGCCTTCCGGCACGGCGGCGTAATAATCCGCGAACAATTGCGGCACGTCTGCCTTGTTGGGCCAGGCGATGTCATTCCAAAGCACGTCCGGCTTGTAGCGTGCGATCAGCTCGCGCACCTGCGCGCCGGCATAGGCGCGATAATCGTCGCTGGTGGGCACGCAGGCGAACATGTCGCCGAAATTCGAGATCGGCGTGTGCCGGAAGGTCCAATCGAGACCGCCGGAATAATAGAGGCCATAGCGCATGCCGCGCGCGCACACGGCGTCGCCGAGTTCGCCGACGAAATCGCGCCGCGCATGCCAGCCCGGTCGATGCGGATTGGCGACGTTCGTGGGCCAGAGGCAATAGCCGTCATGGTGCTTGGTGACGAGCACCACGTATTTCGCGCCCGCTTTGGCGAAGAGATCGGCCCAGGCGTCTGCGTCGAACGCCTCGGCGGCGGCCTCGAACGGCGCGCGAAACGCTTCATACGGCGCATCGCCATACATCTGCGCATGGCGGCGGGCCGTGGGGCTGCCGGCCACCTTCATCGCATTGGCGTACCATTCCGCGTATGGGCCGAGCGCGAAGGCGTTGTCGTAATCGTCGCGGAACAATTCAGTGATCGATTTACCGCGCGGGGCCCAAGCCGGGATCGTGAACATGCCCCAATGGATGAAGATCCCGAGCTGCGGGGTCTTATACCAGGCGGGACATTCTCTCCCCGCGAATTGCTCAAAGCCCGCCATGTGCGTCCCCTGTTTTCAGCACGGTGAAGCCCCGCACGCCGGGGAAAGCAACACTCACAAAAACGAATAGGGATCGACATCGATCTGGACGCGGACCGCGCCTTTGATTTTCACGCGGCTCATCCAGGCCGCCATGAAAGCGGAAAGATCGACCCCGCGATCGGCGCGCACCAGGAAGCGGCGCCGGTGGCGCCCGCGCACGATGGTGAGCGGCGCCGGCGCTGGCCCCCACACATCGACGCCCTCCCCCGCCGGCGCGGCGCGGCCGATCTCGTCGGCGGCCTCATTGGCGGCGGCTTCGTCCGGCCCGCTGACAATCAGCGCGCATAGACGTCCATAAGGCGGCATGCCCGCGATTTCCCGGTTCGCCACCTCGGCCGCGAGGAAGCCGTCGCGGTCCTGCGCGGCGAGCGCGCGCATCACGTCCTCGTCGGGCGCATAGGTTTGAATGATCGCGCGCCCCGGCCGCTCGGCGCGGCCGGCCCGGCCCGCGACTTGGCTGATGAGTTGAAACGTCCGCTCGCCGGCGCGCAGATCGCCGCCCTTGAGGCCGCTATCGGCATCGACCACGCCGACAAGGGTTAGGCCAGGAAAATTGTGGCCCTTGGCGACGATCTGCGTGCCGACGAGGATATCGATCTCGCCGCGCTCCATCCGCCCCACGATCGCGCGCACGGCCTCGCCGTCGGGCGCGGTGTCCGAGGAGAAGATCTCCACGCGCGCATCAGGAAACCACTCGCGCACTTCTTCTTCCACGCGCTCCACGCCCGGTCCGATCGAGACGAACGTGTCGGGCGCCAGGCATTTGGGGCACGCCTTCGGTTTCGGAATGGAATAGCCGGTGAGGTGGCAGACGAGCCGGCCCGAATAACGATGCTCCACGAGCCAATTCTGCGAATCCGGCGATTGCATTTTGTGGCCGCACGCCTTGCAGAGCGTCAGCGGGGCATAACCACGCCGATTGATGTAGAGCAGCGCTTGCTCGCCGCGCTGGTAGGTCTCCGCAAGCGCGCGCGTTAAGGCCGGCGAAAGCCAGCGCCCTTTTTCCGGCGGCTCAAGGCGCATGTCGACAAGCGTGACATCCGGCAGCACGGCCGCGCCATGTCGCGCCTTCAGCACGACGTGGCCGTAGCGGCCCGTCTGCGCATTCACCAATGTTTCAAGAGATGGGGTTGCGGTCGCCAAGACGATTGAACAGCCCCCAAGCTTCGCCCGGGCGACCGCAAGGTCGCGCGCATGATACGCAACGCCCTCCTCCTGTTTATACGAAGGGTCGTGCTCTTCATCGACGACGATCACATCAAGCTGGGGATAAGGTAGAAAAAGCGCCGAACGCGCGCCCACGATGAGCCGCGCCCGGCCTTCGGCGATTTCTCGAAAGGCGCGGCGGCGCGCTTTTTGGCTGATGCCGGAATGCCATTCGACGGGATCGGCGTTGAAGCGGGCGCGGAAACGGGCCAGCACGGCCTGCGTCAGCGCGATCTCCGGCAGCAGCACGAGCGCCTGGGCGGCGGGATCGCGCGCCAAAGCGGCGGCGATCGCCTCCATGTAAACCTCGGTTTTCCCCGAGCCGGTGACGCCGTCGAGCAGCGTGACATTGAACGCGCCGAGCCCTGCGATCAGCGCATCGGCCGCCGCGCGCTGATCGGCGGAGAGCGCGTTGCCGCCCGCGCCCAAGTGCGGCTCGGCAAAGGAGGGATCTTCGCTGCGCTCTTCGCGGATCAGCGCGCCAGCATCCGCCAATCCTTTCACCACGGCGCCCGACACCTCCGCGCGGCGCGCGAGTTCGGCGGCGGTGAGCGCCTCCTCCGCGGCGATCGCGAGGACGCGGGCGCGCGCATCGGTAAGCCGGGCTGGCGGCGCCTCGGCGGCGCGATAAACGGAATAAGTCGGCGCCGGCAGCAGCGCATCCGGGCTGCGCACCACCATGCGCAACAGATTGCCGGGCGGGACCACGAGATATTTCGCCGCCCAGTCAACGAAGCGACGCGACATCTCCGGCACCGGCGCGCCGGGGAGCACCTCCTCGATCGCCTTGAGATTGGCGGCGGCGGCGCTCGCACGCTCCACCGACCAAACGACGCCGCGCACCAAGCGGGCCCCGATCGGCGCGATCACGTGCGCGCCGGGCGCAAGCTGCAGCGTGCTCGGCGCGCGATAATCGAACGGCTCGGGCAGCGGCAGCGGAAACAAGACCGCCACCTTGTCGAGACCCGCCTCCCCCCGATCCTCGGGCGGCGCCTCGAACAGCGGCGCGGGCATGGGGGCGCGGCGGGCCTTCAAAGCCTCCAAGGCGCGTCGGCGGGCCGTGCTCATGGGAGACGATGTAGGCGCGTCGGGGAGTCGGCGCTATTGGCCAAGAATTTCCGGGAGCGACCAACGCCTTGCAGGATCGAGCGGCGGCGCACCCGGCTCCTCGGCCTCCATCGCGGCCGTGGCGATGCCAAACGCGTCTTCGTGCATCGCGTCCAGACGCTGTTCCAGCTGTTGGCGCAGGCTTGCGGTCAGCACATCCGACAAGGCCGCTCGCTGTACGGCGACGGTGCGGCGCCACCCCGCCTTGGGCCGCTCCTGCACACTCGCGTCCAACTTCCAGAGGTGCTCTAGGATCACCAGCACGCCCGACACGCATTCGCGCAGATCGCGCTTGCCCATGTCCTCGACCTCCTCGGCAAGGCGCTCATAATCGAGCGCATTGGCGCCGGCGCCGCGCGCGCGCAACGCTTCGGCCTGGGATTGCGTCCAGGCGAAGAAATCCCGGTCATAGAGATCGTCAGCCATCCACCCATCATATCGCATGCGGGCGGTCGGTCGAAGCGAACAATTCCTTCACGCAATGTTGAGGGCGGCGCGCGATAGCTGGCGCGATGCTGGCGCACGCGCTCCTCAAGGACTTTCTGGCCTACGCGCGCGACGAGCGGCGGATGAGCCCGCGCAGCCTCGACGCCTATGGCCGCGACGTGGCCTCGTTTCTGGAATTTCTGGCGGAGCATTTGGGCGCGGAAGCGCGCGCGGCCGATCTCGCCGCGCTCACACCGCAGGACCTGCGCGCCTATCTCGCCCACCGCGCCGAAGGCCCCGCCCCGCTTGCGCCGCGCTCGCGCGCGCGGGCGCTGGCCGCGATACGCAGCTTCTACCGCTATCTCGAACGGCGCCATGGCGTCGCCAACGCACGGCTCGGCCTGGTGCGCGGACCGCGCCTCAAGAAGCTGCTGCCGCGACCCGTGAGCGAGGCGGCGGCGGCCGATCTCATCGCCGAAGCCGAGGCTGCCGAGGGCGCGCCTTGGGTCGCGGCGCGCGACGCGGCGCTGATCACGCTTATCTATGCGACGGGGCTTCGCATCTCCGAGGCGCTGGCGCTCACCGGCGCCGATCAGCCTCTGCCCGATGCGCTGCGCGTGCGCGGCAAGGGCGGCAAGGAGCGCATCGCGCCGATTCTGCCGGCGGCGCGCGAGGCGGTCGCGCGCTATGCGGCGCTCGCGCCGTTCGCGCTCACCGCGGACGCGCCGCTCTTCCGCGCGGCGCGCGGCGGGCCGATGTCGGCGCGCATGGCGCAAGCGCTGATGGCGCGTCTGCGCGCGCGCTTGGGCTTGCCGGATTCCGCCACGCCGCACGCTTTGCGGCACGCCTTCGCCACGCATCTGCTCGCGAACGGCGCCGATTTGCGTGCGATTCAAGAGCTGCTCGGACACGAATCGCTGTCGACGACACAGGGCTATGCGGCGGTGACGCCAGAAAAAATTTTGCAGCTCTATCGCGCCGCGCACCCGCGCGCGTGACTTTTTCGGCGCATCGCGACAACGCAAAAAGCCTTATTTTGCAAGGGTTCCAAAGCATTCGCGCGCGTTCAACTCGCGCAAAAAATCTGATCTCGAAAAAGAACAGTCTTCGTTCAAATAGAAAGCAATTGAAAACCAATATAGCGGAAAAAACGATCCTGGAGAGACAAAGAGCTCCCACCCAACCCAGTACCAACACTAGTAACAGATAGGAAATGAAGATGGCTAAGAAGGTAAAGAAGGCGAAGGCGCCGAAGAAGGCGACGAAGAAGGTCGCCGCGAAGAAGACCGTTCGCAAGGTCCGCAAGGCCGTTGCGAAGAAGACCGTCCGCAAGGCCGCCAAGAAGGCCGTGAAGAAGACGGCGCGTAAGGCCGCGAAGAAGACCGTTCGCAAGGCGAAGAAGACGGTCCGCAAGGCCAAGACGATGACGAAGAAGGCCCGCAAGCCCGCCGCCCGCAAGCCGGTGAAGGCGCGCCGCCGCATCGTCCGCAAGCCGAAGGCGCCCGTCGCCCCGGCCGCGCCGATGGCTCGCTAAGAGCATCAGACAAGGCGGGAGGCGCTGAGCGAGCGTCTCCCGCCGCCGTTTGAGGGAATGAACGCCGGGCCAAGAGCCCGGCGTTTTTCTTTGCGCTAAAGCGCCAACGCCCAGCGCGCGACGCCGGGATAAGGCGGCTGGCGCGTATCGCTAAAGCCGTTGCGCGCCAGCGTGCGCGCCCCGCCTTCATCGCTTTGATCGACGTGAACGACGACCTGGCGCGCGCCATTCTCTAGCGCCCAGCGCGACAGGAGCCGCACCGCCTCGGAAGCGACGCCATGACCGCGAAACGCCTCCAGCACGCCGAAGCCGAGCTCGACCTCGCCCGCCTCGGGCCGACCGAGCAGGGCCGCGGCGCCGACCAGCACGCGGCGCCCGTCGTCCTGCGGTTCAAGCGCCATAATCCACCCGTACCAGCCCACCCCGTCTGGATCGACGGCGAGCGAGGCGCGCACCCATTCCATCGCGTCCACATCGAAAGGCGGCGGCGGCCAGGGCGAGACCGGCTCGGCGTTCACGCGATCGAAGAAGCGCGCGGGATCGTCGGCCTGCAAAACGGCGAGCTCGGCGTCGTAGGCGATGAGCGTGAGCCGCTCGGCGCGCAACACCTGCATCTGATCTCTCCCCCGCATTGACGAGGGCAGTGAAGCGCGCGCGCGACGCCGCGTGTAGTTAGGGTTTGTTAGGAATGCAGCGCGTTACGCCTGCATCGTCCAACCATCCACACCTTTCGCGGCCTCGCGGATGGCTTCGCTCATGGTGGGGTGCGCATGGCAGGTGCGGGCGACATCCTCGGCGCTGGCGCCGAATTCCATCGCCACGCAGATCTCGCCGATCAGTTCGCCCACGCCCACGCCGATCATGTGCGCGCCGACGATGCGCTTGGTGGCCTCGTCCTCGAGGATTTTCACGAAGCCTTCGGTCTCGTGATTGGTGCGCGCGCGGCTATTGGCGGTGAACGGAAACTTGCCGACCTTGTAGGCGATCCCCGCCGCCTTAAGCTCTTCTTCGGTTTTGCCGACGCTGGCGATTTCCGGCTTGGTGTAGACGACGTTCGGAATGATGTCGGGATTCACGTGGCCCCATTGGCCGGCGATGATTTGCGCGACGGCCGCGCCCTCCTCCTCGGCCTTGTGCGCCAGCATCGGCCCGTGCGTGCAATCGCCGATCGCGAATATGCCCGCCACGTTGGTCTGGAAATGATCGGTTTCGATGAAGCCGCGCTGATCGAACGCGACGCCCACGTTTTCCAGCCCCAGGCCGGTCGTGAACGGACGCCGCCCGATCGCGACGAGAACGATATCGGCGTCCAAAGTGCGCGCGGCGCCGCCGGCGGCGGGCTCGATCGACACGGACAGCTTGGCGTTCTGCTTTTCGAGGCCAACCACCTTCTGGCCGAGCTCGAAGGCGATGCCCTGCTTACGAAAAGTCCTTAAGGCTTGTTTGGAAATTTCGCCGTCCGTCGTCGGCAGCACGCGATCGAGATATTCGACCACCGTGACCTCCGTGCCGAGCCGGCGCCAAACCGAACCCAGCTCCAAGCCGATCACCCCCGCGCCGATCACCAGCATCCGGGCGGGCACTTTCGTCAGCGCCAGCGCCCCGGTGGACGAGACCACGCGCTCCTCGTCGATGGCGATACCCGGCAGCGGGGCGACATCCGAACCGGTGGCGATGACGATGGTCTTGGTTTCAAGCACATTTTTGTCGCCGGAGGCTGTCGCCACCTCAACCCGACCGGGGGCAAGTATTCGCCCTGCGCCGATCAAGTAATCGACCTTATTCTTCTTCATCAAGAACTCGACGCCCTTGGTGAGCCCTTCGACGGCTTCTTCCTTTTGGGCCATCATTTTCGGGAGGTCGAGGCCGACATTCTCAACCTTTATGCCCATGGAGGCGAACGAAGACTTGGCCGCTTCATAATATTCCGAGGCGTGCAGCAGCGCCTTGGAGGGAATGCAGCCGACATTCAGACAGGTGCCGCCGAGCGCGCCGCGCTTTTCGACAATGGCGGTTTTCAAACCCAATTGCCCGGCGCGGATCGCGCAATTGTAGCCGCCGGGGCCGCCCCCGATGATCACGAGGTCATAGCTGGACATGAATGCTCCGGAGCTGGGCGGCGCGGCGTTCGGCGCGCGAAGAAACTCTGCGCGCGAGACATAAGCCGCACTACGCCCCGGTCAACCGCCGCCGTTACAAGAGCGCGCCGCGCCAATAGAGCCAGCCCGTCATTAGTGCGATGACGAGCGCGACGAAGAAGCCGTTGACGGTGGATTGCGCGGGCCGCGCCTCCTCCGCCTCCTCCGGACCGCCGGCCGTGAGTTCGCGCCGACGCTGGCGAATGAAATAGATCATCTGATGCACGATCAGCAGCGCAAGCAGCACCGCCGCGCTGCGATGCGCGACGATCATGGCGCCGCCCGCGAGCGCCAAGAGCACGCACCCGGAGAACAGCCACCAGTGCCTGTTGTGATCGGTCTTGCGCGGCGGCGCGGGCGGCTGGCCCTCCGTGTCCGCCCGCATCGCGTCCATCATGTCCAGCAGCTTGTCCATGTCCGGCTCAAGCCGGCCCCAAAAGAAGCTTTGGCGCATGCCCCAGAGGCCCGCGAGCAGATAGAGAAGGCCCCAGGCGCGCAGCACCCAGACCAGAACGCTTTCGAGCGTCACGGTCTGTCGTCGTTCTCGATCGGGCCGTCGATCGCATCGATCACAAGGATGAGAAGGCCCGTCACCAGACTGACCGCGAGCGGCAGCACGCCTTGATCCAAAGCCTGGATCGCGATCTGGCCGGCGTTCTCGGCCGTCACCTCGCCGAATTGCGGCGTGGCGGCGATGAGCGCGCTCCATTCGTCGATGCTGTGCGCGAGCGCCCACGCCGCGCCATAGAGCGCGAACCCGACGAGCCACGGCCAAAAGCCATGCGTGCGCCGCAAGAGGCGCACCATGGCGATGAAGAAGCTCAGCGCCGCGGCGTACATGAGCCCCGCCTGCAGCCAGGTCGTGGATTGGCCATAGGCCTCCGCCTCGGCGGATACGGCCGCGATTTGAGCGACCTCGAGACGCGTGGCGGTGGTGACGCCCGCGCCCAAAAGACTGACCGCGACAAGCGCGAGCAAGGCCAGCGCGACTGGCAGGCGCAGCAAGAACATCGTCCCCTCTCCCGCGGGGCATCCCCGCCCCTTGGTCCCCCAGCGATATTTATGTCCCACACTTGCGCGCGCGCGAAAATCCCTTCGCGCGGCGCGGGAGCTTCAGGGGCAAATACGGGCGCGGCCGTCGCTCACCTCGATGCGCTGCGCGCGCGCGCCGAAGGCTTCGAACAAATTGGCGTCCGTGCCGGAAAGCCAAGCCTGTCCGGCGCCGGCGAGCAATTCCTCGAACAAGGCGGCGCGGCGCGCGGCGTCGAGATGGGCGGCCGCTTCATCGATAAGGATAAGCGAGGGCGCGCCGTCATCGGCCAAGGCGCGCGCATGGGCCAGGACGACGCCGATCAGCAGCGCCTTCTGCTCGCCGGTGGAGCAAAGATCGGCGGGCATGTCCTTGCCGGCATGGCGGGTGACGAGATCAGCGCGATGGGGACCGTCCAGCGTGCGGCCGGCCGCGGCGTCGCGCCCGCGCATCGCGCGAAGCAGGGCGGCGAAATCGGCCTCCACGTCGGCGCTGGCCGCGCCGGCCTCGAATTGCGCCTCCAAGGCGCCTGCGAGCGAGACGGCGGCCTTTGGAAACGCGCCTTCCGCGCGCGCGGCTATGGCCGCCGAAAGCCGCGCGACCGCATCGACGCGGGCGGCGGCGAGCGCGGCGCCATGCGCGGCCATCTCGCGCTCCAGCGCGGAAAGCCAGGCGGCGTCGGCGCCGCCTTCATTCAGCAGACGCTGGCGTTCCTTGAGAACGCGCTCATAAGCCCCCGCCGCGACGCCGTGCTCCGGCGCGCTGGCCATGACCAGGCGATCGAGAAAGCGCCGCCGATCGCCTGCGGGGCCGGTGAACAATCGATCCATGGCCGGCGTGAGCCAGACCATGCGCGCGGCGCGCGCCAGATCGCTTTGCGTTGCGTTGCGGCCATCCAGACGCGCAACACGCTTCACCGCGCCGTCCGCGCCGCGTTCGGCGCCGGCGCCCAAAGTCAGTGTCTCCCCGTCGAGATCGAGCCGCGCCGACACCGACCAAAGCCGGGCGCTTGCTTCCGCGCCCTGGCGAGCCGGCTCCGTCACGCCCGCGCCGCGCAGACCGCGACCGGGCGCGAGCATGGTCAACGCTTCCAGGATGTTGGTCTTGCCCGCGCCATTGGCGCCGAACAGGCAGACGGGGCGCGGATCGAGCGACAGATCGAGCGCGGCATGATTGCGGAAATCTGTGGCGGCGAGCCGCACGACGGAGAGATGGGTCATGCGCCCCCTCCCCTTGGCGAAGTCATGGTCACACGCGCAGCGGCATCAACACGTAAAGCGCGTCCTCGTCGGCTTCGTCGCGCACCAGCGTAGGGGCGACAGGATCGCCGGCGAGTTCGAACAACGCGGCCTCGCCTTCGATCTGATCGGCGACGTCGATCAAATAACGCGCGTTGAAGCCGATCTCCATGGGATCGCCGCCGTGAAATTCCGCGCCGACCTCCTCGGTCGCCATGCCGGCGTCGGGATTGTTGACGGTGAGCGTGATTTTATCCGCCTCGATGGCGAGACGCACGGAGCGTGAACGCTCGGCAGAAACGGTGGCGACGCGATCCACCGCGCTTTTGAATTCCTTGTTATCGACGCGCAGCTTGCGATCATTGTTCTTCGGAATGACGCGGCTGTATTCGGGGAAGGAGCCGTCGATCAGCTTCGATGTGAGCACCGCGTCACCGCAGGCGAAACGGATCTTTTGCGCCGAAACGGCGACTTCGACCACATCGCTGGCCGCGTCGAGCAGACGGCGCAATTCATTGATCGTCTTGCGCGGCACGATCACGCCCGGCATGCCCTTGGCGCCCTGCGGCGCGGGCACATCCTTGAGCGCCATGCGCACGCCGTCCGTGGCGACGCCGCGCAGAACGTCAGCGTCCTTGCTCTTCACAGTGTGCAGATAGATGCCGTTCAAATAATAGCGCGTCTCCTCCGTGGAGATGGCGAAGCGCGTCTTGTCGATCAGGCCGGCCAGTTCGGTGGGATGGATTTCAAATCGCGTTTCAAAGCCGTCGCCCGGCATCAACGGAAAATCCCCTGCCGGCAGCACGGGCAGATGCAACCGCGCACGACCGGCCGAAATGAAGAGGCGCGGATCGTCGCCCGACACGTCCAGCCGCACCGGCTGGCTCTCGGGCAGCTTGCGGACGAAATCATAGAGGTAGTGCGCCGGCGCGGACGCCGCGCCAGGGCGCTCGATCTCGGCCGGCACGCTCTCGGCGATCTCGATATCGAGATCGGTGGCGGTGAGGCGGACAGCGCCGTCCTGCGTGGTCAGCAGCACATTGGACAGAATGGGGATCGTGTTTCGCCGCTCCACCACGCTTTGCACATGATTGAGCGCCTTCAACAGCGTGGCGCGCTCCACACTCAACCGCATCGCACCGTCCTGCCCTTGCGCGGCCGCGCGCGTTCGGCGCCGACCGCTCCTGTCGCCAACGCCCGCGCCGCCGCGGATTCTGCGGCGACTCAGGGGTCAGAGACGCTAGCAGAAGCGTCCGGCCGCGCCCAAGCGTTCTTTATGGCCGGGCGCGCCGGGGCGGCGGGCCTAGTCCTTGTTCTCACGCCGGATACGGCGGATGATCTCGTCGATCTCGTTGCGCACGCCTTCGTCCTGCGCGACGAGCTCGCGGAACTTGTCCCGCGCGAACATTACGGTCGTGTGATCGTAGCCGCCGAACTTCCGCCCCGTATAGGGAAGCGACCGCTTCCCAAGGGTGGTGGACAGGTACATCGCGATCTGGCGCGGGCGGGCGATGGCCTGCTGACGCGTGCGGGTGAGCAATTCATCCACCGTCAGGCCATATTGGGCCGCCACCACTTTCTGGATCAGCTGAATCGTGACGCGCTTTTCGGCGCCGGTCGTGAGCTTTCCGCGCAAGGCGGCTTCGGCGATTTCCAGTGACACTTCGAGCCCTCCCGATACTTGAGCTTCCACAAGCAATTGGCCGACCGCGCCATCGAGTTCGCGGCCAGTGACCTCCATGCGCTCGGCGATCATGTCGAGCGCGTCCGACGCAACGCGGAACCCCGGAGACAGGCGCGCATAATGCGCCACGCGCGCCTCAAGAATGCGCCGACGCAAAGGCGCGTCCGGTTCTGTGATTTCGCAGGCCGTGGCGCCTTTCAGCTGGCGCTGAAGGCGTTCATCGAGGCCGGCGAATCCGTCCGGCCCGGTATCGGCTGTGACGACCACCTGGCGGCCTTGCGACGTCATGATGGCGAAGGTTGCGGCTGCCTCCTCCTCCGTGGCCTTCTTGCCGAAGATGCGCTGGATGTCGTCGATCAGCAGCACGTCCGGATCGCGCACCATGTCCTTGAAGGACGAGGCGTCGCGCTTGCCGCGCAGTTCCGATTGGAACCGTTCGAGAAATTCTTGCGACCAGAGCAGCAGGGTACGCCGCCCCGAACCGCCCGCCTCGATCTGGTGCCTGATCGCATTGAGCAGATGCGTCTTGCCCACGCCCGGCGGGCCGTAGATCACGGTGAGCGGGAACGCCATGCCGGCCCCGCTGGCGACCATCTGCGCGACGGTGAGCGCGCGGAAATTGGTCGGGTCCATGCAGAAACTGTCGAACGTATAGGACAGCGGGTGCGGCGCGTTCGATGCGGGGGCCGGCGCGGGTTCGACCTCCGGCGCAGCCAAAAGCAGCGCGCGCACGTCCTCCGGCAAATCCCGCTCCAGCTTAAACTCGATGCGTTGAAGCTGAGGCAGATGCGCCCGCAAGCGCTGCTCGATGCGATCCTGCCGCAAGCTGAGCTTGGAGAGCGCGGTCTCGGTCTCCGCCAGGAACACCAGCGCGCCGTTCCACTCGCCGATGAGGCGCAAAGGGGCCACAGCGACCCGGTACACGTCAGCGCCAAAATCCGAGAGCAATTCCTTGCGCACCTGATCCCAGGCACGCAGAGCCCCGTGCCCCGCCGGCGCCCGGCGAGACCATTCTTCACTGCGAAACATTGGTTTGACCCCCGTCTAACCCGATTCCAGTCTCCCGGAACCTCGTCCATCAGCCGCCCGTGACATCAGCCTGCGTTCGCGCCGGCTTCGGACACAGCTCTCCCAATCGCGCTAGTTTGGACCTAGCCCGACGCCTGCGCGCCAATTGGAAGAACATGTCGAAGGAGCGTCCCGCCCGCCGATCTGGGGATGACACTGGCGCCGAGAGCGCGGCTTGGCAATGGCTAAAACGGCCTAATGTGACCGTTCTATGCATTAATAGTCGTTTAGGTTTCGCAACGGCTCTAAGTGTTGATTTTATTGAGGATTATTTGCTGTGGAGAAGGCAAAGCTACTGTTCTCAAACACAAAAAAGCCGTCCGAAACCGGACGGCTTTGACTGCCTGCGACACTGTGAAACTCGCTGTATAGATTGTGGGCTAAGCGCCTCGACCACACCAATATTTTGGGGTCAAGGCGCGCACGCGCCGGGCGAATCTAGCCCAGCGCCTTCACGCGCTTGGTGAGCCGCGACACCTTCCGCGACGCCGTATTTTTGTGCAGCACGCCCTTGGAGACGGCGCGCATGGTTTCCGATTCCGCCGCCTGGAGGGCCGCCTGGGCCGCGCCCTGATCGCCCTTGGCGAGGGCTTCTTCCACGCCGCGCCAGAACGTCCGCATCCGCGAGCGGCGCGCCTTGTTCACCGCAGTGCGGCGGGCGTCGCGGCGGATCGCTTTCTTGGCTGAGGACGTGTTGGCCATTCGGATGCGGTCTTCTGTTTAAGGTGGAGCCGGCGCGTATAGCGCTTCAGGGGTGCGCGCGTCAATCGAACGGCAGGGCCTATTGCGCCGCAGGCGCGCGCGCGACGAGCGTGAAATGCGCTGTGAGCGGCGCGCCGCCGGCGCCGGTCTCGAGCACGATATCCAAGCGCTCGCGACCGCGCCGAAAGGCCAAGGCTTCGCCGGGCGCCTGCGACCAACCGAGCTGCGGCAAGGATTGCGCGTAGAAGGCGCGCACGGCGCCCTCCTCGATCGCGCCCTGCGCGGTGGTGGCGATGACCATGCCTTCCGGTCCCATGAAGGCGACGGCGGGCGCGGTTTCGACGAGCGCGGCAGGCGCCGGCATGTCCTCGGCGATGGAGAGAAAATTATCCTGCGCGTGCGCGGGCGCAGCGCAGATGAACGCGGCGACGAACAATAAGGGACGAAGAAGTAAGCTCATAAATCCCTATAGGACGCGTCCACATTGGCGTCGATCAGCGACACCGCCTTCTCCTCAAGCTGAAGCTGCTCGCGCATGACGCGCCCGAATGAAATTTTGTGCGGCGCGCCCCAGGTCGCGCTGTCCCAGAGGCCAGCGCGCAACACGGAGCGCGCGCAATGAAAATAGGCGCGCTTGATCGCGACGCGAATGAACAATTTGGCCGGCCGGCCGCGCGCGGACAGCCGTTCGCACATGTCCGGATCGTCATGCAGGCTCGCGACGCCGCTCACGCGCAGCGTTTCGCCAGCGTTCGGCGCGATGAAAATCACCGCGATCTTGCCGTTGGCGATGATGTTGCTGAGGCCGAACGCCAAATTGTTTCCAGGCCGATCGGGAATGAGGATGCTGCCGGCGTTCTCGACGTGCACGAAGCCGGGCTCATCGCCCTTTGGGCTGACGTCGGGCAGGCCGTCGGAGCCGATCGTCGACATGATGAGGAAAGGCGCGCGCGCGATGAAATCGACGCCCTGCTCGTCCAAGGATTCGCGCACTTTCATCGCGACCATCGGATTGGCCTCCGGCACGATCGCGCGCAGCGCTTGCAGATCTTGAAGTTTCGCCATGGCGAACGCCCTCCGTCGACGGCGCCGACGTCACGTTTGACAGCGCCTGCAGGCGAAACTCGACCGTCCCGATTGGACGAAGCGCACGACCGCCCCATCGCATCCCGAGCGCGTGCACGGCTCGCCCTCTCTGTCATAGACGCTAAAGCGGTGCTGGAAATAGCCGAGCGCGCCGTCCGCGCCGGCATAATCGCTGATCGAGGAGCCGCCGGCTTCGATCGCTTCGCCGATCACCTCGCGTATCGCTTGCGCGAGCGCTTCGAGCCGCGCCATGGCGATGCGCCCCGCGGCGCGGCGCGGTGAAACGCCCGCCCGATGCAGCGCCTCACAGACATAGATATTGCCCAGTCCGGCGACGATGCGCTGATCGAGCAGCGCGGCCTTCACACTGGTCTTGCGCCCCGCGAAGGCGGCGCGCAAATGCGCGGCGCTGAAGGAATTGCCGAGCGGTTCGGGGCCGAGGCCGGCGAAAAAGGGATGCGCTTCCAATTCATCGGCGCGCGCCAAGTCCATGTAGCCGAAGCGGCGTGGATCGTTGAACGACAAGAGCGCGGGCGCATCCGTCTCCAGCACGACATGCGTATGCGTGGGATTGGGCGCAGCGGCGTAATAGAAATCGCCCGGTTGGCGGCCCAATCCCTCGATCGTCCATCGCCCGCTCATGCCGAGATGCGTGATCCAGGCCGCGCCGTCATCAAGCTCGGCGATGAGATATTTCGCCCGCCGCCGCAGAAGCCGCACGGTGCGCCCGCGCAGCCTTTCCACGAACCCGGCGGGCAGCGGAAAACGCAGATCCGGCCGGCGCGCCTCGGCGCGCAGGATGCGCCGTCCCTCAAGGACCGGGACCAGCCCACGGCGCACGGTTTCGACCTCCGGCAGCTCAGGCACGCGCGGTCAAGCCCCGGTCAGCAAAGGAAAAAGCAGGCGAGGGAAAAGCCATGGGGCCGCATAGCGCGGCCCGGCCCGCGCCGCTATGGTCCGCCGCGATGGCGAACAACGAGGAAACGGCCTCCTTCGGCTTCACGGATGTGCCCAAGCCTGAAAAGGCCGGGCGCGTGCGCGCCGTGTTCGAGCGCGTGGCGCCCCGCTACGACCTGATGAACGACGCGATGTCCGCTGGCCTCCACCGCGTCTGGAAGGATTCGGCGGCGGCCAAGCTCAACCCTCAGCCGGGGGAGATCATCCTCGATGTCGCCGGCGGCACTGGCGACATCGCCCGCCGCCTCAAGCGCCTGGCCTATGCGGCCGCCCGGCGGCGCGGCCGGCCGGACGCCAGGATTCACGTCGTCGACATCAACGCCGCCATGCTGGCCGCCGGGCGGGCGCGCGGCGAGGACGGGCTCTCCTGGGTCTGCGCCGACGCCGAGCGCCTCCCCTTTCCGGACGCGTATGCCGACGCCTACATCATCAGCTTTGGCATCCGGAATTGCACCGACGTGCCCGCCGTGCTGCGCGAGGCGCGACGCGTCTTGAAGCCGGGCGGGCGTTTCCTCTGCCTCGAATTCTCGAAGATCGCGGTGGGCGGGCTCCAACCGGCTTATGACGCCTATTCCTTCCAGGCCATTCCAGCCATGGGCGGGCTCTTGGCCGGGGATCGGGCGGCCTATCAATATTTGGTGGAATCCATCCGCCGATTTCCGGATCAGGAAACCTTTCTGGGCATGATCCGCGACGCGGGCTTTACCCGCGCCGCCTATCGCAATCTGGCGGCGGGCGTGGTCGCGCTGCATTGGGGCTGGGCGGTTTAAGCGGCATGTTCTCCTGGATCGATCATATTCGGCGGCTGCTGCGCGTGGCGCTGACGCTGGCGCGCTATGACGTGCTGCTGCCCAGCGAATATTATGAGCGCTATCCGCTGCCGTTGCGCGCCACGCACACCGCGCTGTCCATCATCGTGCGCCGGCGCCGGCCGCGCACCGTGGGCGCGCGCCTCGCCATGGCGTTCGAGAAACTCGGGCCGGCCTATGTCAAATTCGGCCAATTCCTGGCGACGCGGCCCGACATGATCGGCGTGACCGTTGCGCAGGAGATGGGCCGCCTCAAGGATCGGCTGCCGCCCTTCCCGCGCAACGCCGCGCTCGACACGATCAACGCCGAATTGGGCGCCACGGAAACGCTGTTCGGCCAGATCTCCGATGCGCTCGCCGCCGCCTCGATCGCGCAAGTGCATCAGGCGATCCTGCCCCATCGCGAGGGCGTCGCGGCGATCAAGGTCTTGCGCCCGCGCATCGAGCGCAAGCTGCAAAAGGAAATGGACGCGCTGCGCTTCGCGGCGCGCATGATCGAATTCTTCTCCGTGCGCTCACGCCGGCTGGAGCCTGTGCAATTCGTCGATACGGTGTCGAACGCATTGCTGCGCGAGCTCGATCTGCGGCTCGAAGCAGGCGCGGCGGCGGAGTTCAAGGACGTCGCGGCGGCCGATGGATTTCTCTCGGTGCCGGACATCGATTGGTCCCGCTCGGCCAAGCGGGTGATGACGCTGCAATGGATCGACGGCGCGCCGCTGACCGACATGGCCGCGCTCGATCGCGCGGGCGCCGACCGCCCCTCGCTCGCCATCGCCGTCACGCGCGGCTTTCTCGCCGCCGCGCTCGATCACGGCTTTTTCCATGCCGACATGCATGAGGGCAATCTCATCTACGGCAAGGACGGCAAGCTCTGGGTGGTCGATTTCGGCATCATGGGCCGCATCGGTCACAAGGAGCGGCGCTATCTGGCGGAAATCCTTTATGGCTTCCTGCGCCGCGACTATCGCCGCGTCGCGGAAGTGCATGCCGAAGCCGGCTACGTGCCGGACAAATTCACCGTGGAGGAATTCGCCCAGGCGCTGCGTGCGATCGGCGAGCCCATTTTCGGCAAGACCGCCGACGGCATCTCCATGAGCCGCTTGTTGCTGCAACTGTTCGACGTGACCCACCTCTTCGGCATGCGGCTGCGGCCCGAACTCGTGCTGCTGCAAAAAACCATGGTGCAAGTGGAAGGCGTGGCGCGCGGGCTCGACCCCAAGCACGACATGTGGGCCGCCGCGCGGCCGATCGTCGAGCGTTGGGTGACGCGCGAATTGGGCGTCCAAGGCGTGGCCAAGCGCGGCATGGATGAAGCGGTGAACGCGCTCGCCTCGCTTCGCCGGCTGCCGCACGCCCTGATCGCACTCGAAGGCGCGGCGCGCACGATCGAGGAGAGCCGCGCCGCCGTGGTGCGCCCGCCCTTCCAATGGAGCCATTTCTGGATCGGGGCGGCCGCCGGCGCGGCCGCGGCTTTGATCCTTTCGCTCCTGGGCCAACCCAAGATCGCCCTGCCCGCCGCCGCCACGAAGCCGGAGCCGGTGGCCGAGCAGCCGGCGGCCCCGCCGCCTGCGCCCATCCCACAGGCGCCCGCGCCGCCCTTGTCCCTCGCACCGGAGGCCACTGCGCCCGTACCGACGCCCTGAGGCGCGACCTCAAGGCAAACGCGGCGTTCACATTGCTTGCTCAGCAATTTTCAATTGCACTGCGTTAGGGCTCTTCCCGCACTCAATGCAAGCGAGGACGCATGCTCAATCTGTTCAAGCGCAAGACGGATCCCCGACCGGTCGTGACGCTTCACCTCAATGCGCGGCTTCAACCGATCCATCGCGGCGACCATTTCGAGGACCCGCTTGACGCCTGGTTGCGCGAGACGGGACTGGGAGAAGTGTGCGGCAGCGGGACGTCGTTTACGCCTCAAGCGGGCGTGCAAAGCTGCGAGTTGGAGCTGCGGCTCGTCTCGCTGGACCAGAGCGTGCTGGATCAGCTCGCCGAGCATCTGCGCACGATCGGCGCGCCCTCCGGCTCCGCGATCGTTCTGGATGCCGGCGCACGTATCGACGTCGGCGCGCATCAAGGACTGGCGCTGCATTTGAACGGCACGGACCTGCCGGACGAAACCTATGCGGCCTGTAATCCCGACGATCTGATCGACATGCTGAACGACGCGCTGGGCGCGCGCGGGAAAGTCATGAGCCATCACGACGGCGCGACGGAGACCAGCCTTTACATGTATGGCGGCGCGTTCGCGGAGATGCGGGCGGCGATCGCGCCGGTTCTGGCGACTTATCCGCTGTGCGAACGTGCGCGGGTCGAACAGATCGCCTAACCGCCCTTCGCTGGGGCTATCGCAGGGGCCGCCGGCGCGGTATTTTGTCCAACTTGGACAGAAGGAGCCGCCATGCCCCGCAAGCCGCCTTCGGACTGGGCCGTCGCTGACGCCAAGAACCGCTTTTCCGAATTGGTGACAAAGGCGCTGGAGGAAGGCCCTCAGCGCGTCACCCGGCGCGGCGAGACGGTCGTCGTCTGTGCGCCGGACTTGCTGGCCGAGGAAATTCCCGCCGCGCGGCCGATCCCCGCGCCGGCCGGCGATGGCCGCAAGCGCGTTCTGCTCATCATCGGCGGGGGCGTGGCCGCTTATAAAAGCCTGGAGCTGATCCGGCTTCTGGCCAAGGCCGGGATCGCCACGCGCGCCATTCTCACCAAGGCGGGGCGCGAATTCGTCACGCCGCTCTCGGTGGCGTCCCTCACCGGCGACAAAGTCTATGAGGACCTCTTCAGCCTCACCGATGAATCCGAGATGGGTCACATAGAGCTGTCGCGTTCGGCCGATCTCGTCGTGGTCGCGCCCGCCACCGCCGACCTGATGGCGAAGATGGCCAACGGCCATGCGAACGACCTCGCCTCCACCGCCCTCCTCGCGACGGACAAAAAGGTGCTGATCGCGCCGGCGATGAATGTGCGGATGTGGGAGCATCCGGCCACTCAGCGGAATGTGCGCCGGCTTGAGGCGGACGGCGTGCGCATCGTCGGCCCGGATGCGGGCGAGATGGCGTGCGGCGAATATGGTCCGGGCCGCATGGCGGAACCGCCCGCCATCCGCGACGCGGTCCTGGCTTTGCTGCGCGCGGGACCGCTGACCGGTAAGCGCGTCATCGTCACCGCCGGCCCCACCATCGAGGCGATCGATCCGGTGCGGTTCATCTCCAACCGCTCGTCCGGCAAGCAGGGCTTCGCCATCGCCGCCGCGCTCGCCGATCTGGGCGCGGACGTCCGTCTGATCTCCGGCCCAGTGGCGCTGCCCGATCCGCCGGGGGTGCGCACCATCCGCGTGGAGAGCGCGCTCGAAATGCTGGGCGCGTGCGAGGCGGCGCTTCCGGCCGACGCGGCCGTATGCGTTGCGGCCGTCGCCGACTGGCGCCCCGACGCATGCGCCGACTCGAAAATCAAAAAGGGCGCGAAGGGCGCGGTCCCATCGATCGGCCTCGTCGAGAACCCCGACATCCTCGCCACGTTGTCGAAACCGGGACCGCGCCGGCCCGCGCTCGTCGTCGGCTTCGCCGCCGAAACGCATGACGTCGACGCTTTCGCGCAGGCCAAGCTGGCCAAGAAAGGCTGCGATTGGATCGTCGCCAACGATGTCAGCGGCGACGTGATGGGCGGGGCCGACAACGAGGTGACGATCCACCGCCGGAGCGGCGCGGAGACCTGGCCGCGCATGGCGAAGGAAAAGGTGGCGCGCCGCTTGGCTGAAGCCGTGGCGGCGGAATTAGCTAGCTTCTCGGCGGTAGCTTCTTGAGCGCAGCCAAGACTTCGTCCGTATAGAGGATGTCGCCATTCCAATAATCGATAATGGCTTTCTGATTAAGCTCAATCCATTGAGCGAGCAATTTCTTGTCTTCGGCAGACATGGCGCCCGAAACAACGTCGATGAACGGCCGAACCGAAACTGTCGCCGTGAATTCGCGGACCCTCGGACCTGGCGATACCTTGACACGCACATCATGGCGGGCGCCGCCCTTCTCTGAAATCCAGACGATGAAGGGCAGGCCAGACAATTCCGGACGGATATTCACCATCAGGAATTGATCCTCCTCTTCTTCGATACGGGCGCCGAGATCGTCCATGACTGAAACTTATCACGGCGCCCCGACTCAAGCCATCAGCAGCGATGGAGTCAGACATGCAGACGATCACGATCGACGTGGCGCCGCTGCCGCATTTTTCGGGGCTGGCGCTGCCGGCGTACGAAACCGCGCAATCGGCGGGGATGGATTTGCGCGCCGCGATCCCGGAGGACGCGCCGGTCGTTCTGCAACCGGGTGAGCGCTATCTGACGCCCACCGGCCTCACGATCGCGCTGCCCGACGGTTTTGAAGCGCAGGTGCGTCCGCGCTCGGGCCTCGCCTTGAAGCACGGAATCACCTGCCTCAATTCGCCCGGCACGGTGGACGCCGATTATCGCGGCGAACTCAAAGTGATCCTGATCAATCTCGGCCAAGAGCCGTTCACGATCCGCCGCGGCGAGCGCATAGCCCAGATGGTGATCGCGCCGGTGACGCAGGGCGCTTGGCGCGTGGTGGAGACTTTGCCGGACAGCGCGCGCGGCGCGGGCGGCTTCGGCTCCACGGGGAGGAGCTAGCCCACAGCATCCTCCCGGATCGAGCGGCGCGCGATCCAGAAGAAGAAGAAAGCCGGGATCGCCAGGATTCCTGTGCCGATCAGCGACCAGCGTATCCCCTCGCCCGGGCCCATCGAGGCGGCGAGCACGTCGCTGAGAAGGCCGGTGAGCAGCGGCCCAAGGCCAAGCCCAATCAGATTGACGATGAAGAGCAGCACCGCGGCGGTCGTCGCCCGCATATGGGCGGGCACGATGCTTTGCGCGGTGGCGTAAACGGGGCCGTACCACAGCGAAGCGAGCACGCCATTGATGGCGAGGAGGCCGAGCGTGAGCGCGGCGCTGTCGCGCGTGAGCGCGAAAGCGTAGAGCACCATGGAGATGAGGCCCGCGATCGCCGGCACGCTCATATAGGCGCGCAAATCGCGCATGCCGTAGCGGTCGGCGATGAGGCCGCCGACGAACGCGCCGACGGCGCCGGAAAGCCCGCCCACGAGGCCAAGCGCGAGCCCCAAGAAGCCGATCGATTGCAGCCCAAATTCGGCGGCGAGCGCGGCGACCTCTGGCCCGTGCACGCGCAGGAAGAAGGACGCGGTGAAGGCCGAGTGGCCATAGCCGAGAAAGGCGATGATCGCGACGGCGCCGGAAATCATCCAAAAAGTGCGCTTCTTCATCAGCGCGCGCACGACTTCGCGCACCGATGCGGTTGGGGCGGCGGCTTGGATCGCTTTCATCGCCGCCTTGGTGCGCGGCTCGACCAAGGTGAAGAAAGCGAGCACGGCCAGGAAAAGGCCCGGTATGCCGCACACGAAGAAGGCGGCGCGCCAACCATAGGCGTCCGCGACCAGACCGCCGACGACGAGCCCCACGAGCCCGCCGAGCGGCGTGCCCATGGAATAGAAGGCGAGCGCGGAGGCGCGCTGCTCTTTCGGCACGTAATCGCTGATCAGCGAGTGCGCCGGCGGCGTGCAGCCCGCCTCGCCCACGCCCACGCCGATCCGCGCCAGCACGAGCTGGATAAAGTTCTGCGCGAGCCCGCAGATCGCCGTGAACGCGCTCCAAACGGCGACCGAAATGGAGATGATGACGGCCCGGTTGCGCCGCTCCGCCAGCCGCGCGATCGGCAGGCCGAGCACGGTGTAGAAAATGGCGAAGGCGAACCCGCTCATCAGGCCAAGCTGCCAATCGGCGAGATTCAACTCCTCCTTGATCGGCTCGGCCAGGATGTTCACCACCGACCGGTCGATGAAATTGAAGATGTAAATGACCAGCAGAAGCCATAGCGCATAGGTGCGGTAAGCCGGGCTCACGACCGGCGCCGAGGGGGCGCTGGCGGCGCCGAGAGTTGCGTCTGTCAAACTGGCCTGCCCTATCTGGTTTTCCGCCAGCTTAGGGCGCCCATCGGCCGGCGCCAGCCATGACCTTGCGGCGGTCACGAACTTGAGAAGGGCTAAAGCAAGCCGGCAGCAAGTGTCGCTTGGCCGGCCCGGACGGAGCCTGTAACCCTTGGGAAAACAGCGAAGGAGCCACCGATGGCTGATTCAGGCGCGCTGAAGCCCCCCGGCCGCGGCAGGATCTATGAGAACATCACCGAGACCATCGGCGACACGCCGCTGGTGCGTCTGCCGAAGCTGGCGAAGGCGCATGGCGTCGACGCCGAAATCATCGGCAAGCTGGAATTCTTCAATCCGATCGCCTCGGTGAAGGACCGCATCGGCGCGGCGATGATCGAAGCGCTGGAGGCTGACGGCAAGCTGGGCGCGGACAGCGTCATCGTGGAGCCCACCAGCGGCAACACCGGCATCGCGCTCGCCTTCGTCGCCGCGCAGCGCGGTTATCGGCTGATCCTCGTCATGCCGGAGACGATGTCGATCGAGCGGCGCAAGATGCTCGCCTTTCTCGGCGCCGAACTTGTGCTCACGCCCGGACCGGAAGGCATGAAGGGCGCCGTGGCCAAGGCGAAGGAAATCGTCGCGCAAAATCCCAAGGCGGTGATGCCGCAGCAATTCGCCAATCCAGCCAATCCCGCGATCCATAGGCGCACGACGGCGGAGGAAATCTGGAACGATACGGGCGGCGCGCTCGATTATTTCGTCTCCGGCGTCGGCACGGGCGGCACCATCACGGGCGTCGGCCAGGTGCTGAAGCCGCGCTTGCCGAACTTGAAGATCGTGGCGGTGGAGCCGGAAGCCTCCCCAGTGCTGTCGGGCGGCCAGCCTGGGCCGCACAAGATACAAGGCATCGGCGCGGGCTTCGTGCCGGAGAATGTCGACCGCGCCGTGATCGACGAGGTGCTGACCGTCTCCAACGAAGAAGCCTTCGCGGTCGCGCGCGAAACGGCGCGGCTGGAAGGCCTGCCCGGCGGCATTTCTTCCGGCGCCGCCCTCGCGGCGGCGTTGAAGATCGCCGCGCGGCCGGAAGCCAAGGGCAAGCGGATCGTCGCCATCATCCCCTCCTTCGCGGAGCGCTATCTGTCGACGGCGCTGTTCGAAGGACTGTGAGGCGCCTGCACCCACTCGCCGGCGCCGCGCTCGCGCTTGTCGTCGGCGCGTGCGCGAGCCTGCCGCCGACCCCGGTTTTCACCGAGACAGCGGCGCTGCGCGAAGCATGCCCGGCCGAGCGCGCGCTCTACGCCTCGCCCGACGGCGTGGCCGCGCTGCGCCTCGTGAAGACGCCGCACCCGGTCAATGCGTTCAGCGATCTGGCGATACGGGTGGAGGCGCGCGGCCACGTCTTCTGGTTTTCCTTCGTGCAGAGCATGGGATTTGGCCGCGTGTTCCTGGGCGAAATCGCCGATCCCGCGATCGAAGATGCGCCGGCGCCCGAAGGGGACGGCAATAATGACGACCTCGTTGTGCTTGACGCCGATCTGCGGAACCTATCGATCCCGCAATCCGGAGAGCCAGCGCCGGACTACATCATCGCGCCCGCGATCGGCGCGCGCTTCTGGTATGATTTGATTGACCGCCCGTCGATCGCCGCCGGTCCCTGGCGGCGGATTGGGTGCGCGGCGCCATGAGCCTCTCCGCCGAGGAGCGGGAGCGCTATGCGCGCCACATCATGCTCAAGGAGATTGGCGGGCCAGGTCAGCAGGCCTTGAAGCGCGCCTGCGTGGCGCTCGTCGGCATGGGCGGGCTTGGGGCGCCGGCGGCGCTCTATCTCGCGGCGGCGGGCGTGGGCCGGCTGCGGCTCATCGACGACGACGCGGTTTCGCTGTCCAATCTGCAGCGCCAAATCCTGTATCGCACGGGGGACGTCGGCGCCGCGAAAACGGCGCGCGCCGCTGAAGCGATAAGCGCGCTCAATCCGTATGTGGTGGTGGAGACGCATGCGACGCGACTAACGGAAGACAATGCCGCAATGCTGCTCGCCGACGTTTCGCTGGTGCTCGACGGCTGCGACGATTTCAAAACGCGCTTCGCGGTCAATGCGGCCTGCCATGCGCTCGCCACGCCGCTGATCTCCGGCGCCGTGGGGCGCTGGGACGCACAGATCGCCACCTTCAAATCCGGGCTCACCAAGGGCCGCCCGCCCGCCGAGCGCCTGCCTTGTTATCGCTGCTTCGTGCCTGACATTCCGCCCGAGGCCGAGACATGCGCGCAGGTAGGCGTTGTCGGCGCGCTGACGGGGGTCGCCGGGACGCTGATGGCGCTGGAGGCGGTCAAGGAGATCGCGGGCGCCGGCGAGAGCCTGGCTGGGCGCATCCTCTTGTTCGACGGTCTTTCGAGCGAAACGCGCACCGTGCGCCTGCCGGCCGACCCCGCCTGCCCGACCTGCGGCGAAGGCTGACGGCGGACACGTCAAACTGTCTTGCCCCTGTCATGCGAGGCGGCGATGGTGGCGCGGGGAGACAAGAAGAATGAAACGAATTCTGGTCGGGCTGGGCGCGATCGTGCTGGCCGCGCTGATCGTGGCCGTCGCCGGTTATTTCGCCCTGCGCCGCGGCGACATCCCTTACGAGACGCTGGAAGCCAAATATGGCGGGCCCGCCTCGGCTTACATGGAGATGAGCGACGGCGTGCGCCTGCATTATCGCGATCAAGGCAATCGCGACGGCCCGCCCGTGGTATTGGTGCACGGCTATTCGGCCTCCGTGCATACGTGGGAGCCTTGGGTCGCGCTGCTCGGCTTTCATTATCGCGTCATCACGCTCGATCTGCCGGGCCACGGCCTGACGCGCGCGCCGGAAAACTACGCCGCCTCGCGCGAAGGCTTTGTCGCCATCGTCCACGAGTTCGCCGACAAGCTGGCGCTCGAGCGTTTCGTACTCGGCGGCAATTCGATGGGCGGAGGCGTCGCTTGGCGCTTCGCGATCGTGCATCCCGAACGCCTGAACGGGTTGATCCTGGTGAATGCCGCCGGCTGGCCACGCGAGGGCCCGCGCAATCCGCGCGGCCCGATCATCTTTTCGCTGATCAATCATCCGCTGATCGGGCCCTTGCTGCGCGATCTCGATAATCGGCCGTTCGTGGCGCAGGGCATTCGCGCGGCCTTCGCCGATCAGAGCAAGGTCGATGACGCAATGATCGACCGCTATGTGGAGCTGTCGCGCGCGCCGGGACATCGCGACATTCTGCGCAATATCGAACAAGGCGTGCCGGCGAGCGAAGCGCTGATGGCGCAGATCGCCGCGCCAACGCTCGTTCTGCACGGCGATCAGGACAATCTCATTCCCGTCGAACATGGCCGCCGGTTCGGCGAAACGATACCGAACGCGACCTATGTCGAGTTCGAGAACGTCGGCCATGTGCCGATGGAAGAGATTCCAGAGGAGTCCGCGCGTGTCGTCGCTGAATTCCTCGCGCGCATCGCGCCGCCAGCGCCAGCGGACACCGCCGCCGCCGCGGCCCCGATCTAATCCCTACAGGAGACGAATATGCAGCTTTCCCGCCGCGCACTGTTGGCTGGCGCATCGCTTGCCGGGGCGAGCCTCGCGGCCGCGCCCATTCCCGCCTGGGCGCGCAGCTTTTCGCAAGGCCAGTTCACGCATGGAATCGCCTCGGGCGATCCGTTGTCGCGAGCGATCATTCTTTGGACGCGTTTCCAGCCGAGCGCGGGCGATGGCCGCATCGGCTGGGAGATCAGCGAGGACGAAAGCTTCCGCCGCGTGGCGCGGCGCGGGCGCGCCGAAGCGCGTGCGGCGAATGATTATTGCGTGAAAGTGGATGCGCGCGGCTTGCAGCCGGGGCGCGCCTATTTCTACCGATTCCTGTCAGGCTCGGGCCCGTCCGTCACCGGACGCACGCGCACCGCGCCGGAAGGCGCCGCCGCAAGTCTCAGCGCGGCGTTTTTCTCCTGCTCAAATCTGCCTTACGGCTATTTCCACGCCTATGGCGACGCCGCCGCGCGGGAAGATATCGAGCTTGCGCTGCATCTGGGCGATTACATGTATGAAGGCCCGCGCGGCATGTATCCAAGCGCGCAGGATGCCGTGCCCGGCCGCATGATCGAGCCGATCGGCGAAACCGTGCGCCTTGCGGATTATTATCAGCGCTACGCCTCCTACCATGCCGATCCGGATCTGCAGGAATTGCGCCGCCTCAAACCGCTGAGCGCCGTGTGGGACGATCACGAGATCACCAACGACACCTACAAGGATGGCGCGCAGAACCATCAGGAAGGCACGGAGGGAACATGGGCTGATCGCGTCGCGGCCGCCTCGAAAGCCTATTTCGACTGGATGCCGATCCGCCGCGCGGCGACGACGAGCATCGCCATCAATCGTATGCTCGATTGGGGCGATCTTGCGCGCATCGTGCTGATGGACACGCGCTATGTCGGCCGTGACAAGCAGCTCAATTATCAGACCGATCTTCTGCCCCAAGTGATGGCGCCGGGCGCCGACATGCGCGCCGCCGTGGAGCGCTTTCAGCGCGACCAGCTCAACAATCCCGCGCGCACGTTGCTCGGCGCGGATCAGGAAAGCTGGATGGCGCGCGCGCTGGGCGACAGCAAACGTCGCGGCCAAACCTGGCAGGTGCTGGCGCAACAGCTTGTCGTGGGCGAGCAACGCGCCCCCGCCGGCATCACGCGCCTACTGCCGCCCAGCGCGAGCAGCAATAATTGGTACGCCATGGCCGAGCGCGTCGCGCAGCTTGGCCTGCCCTGGAATCTCGATGCCTGGGACGGCTATCCAGCGGCGCGCGCGCGCCTGCTCGACGCCTGCGCCACGCACGGCGCGAACGCGCTGATCATCGGCGGCGACAGCCACAACACCTGGGTGAACAATCTAGAGGCTTCCGGCGGCGGGCGGCTCGCGGCGATCGAGTTCGCCGGCGGCTCGGTCACCTCCCCTGGCTTCGAACGCGCGCTCACCGAGGCGCAGCCGGGCGAACGCGAGGCGATGATGAAGAGCGCCAATCCGCACATGGCGTTCTTGGATCTGACCAATCGCGGCTACGGCTATTTCAAGCTGACGCGCGAAGCCTGCGAAGCCGAATGGCGCGCCGTCAGCGACGTGAAAACACAGGCGCGCGGCCCCGTCAGCGCCACCAAACTCACATCCGCCGCCAGCGCCACGGCCGGACCGGGCGCATGGAGCGTGAGCGCCTGACAAACGCGCCCGGGAGGCGCGAAGCCTCCCGGGCGCGCAAGCGTCAGATGATCGTGTCGTAATTGCCCGGCGCGACGCCGATCAATTCGAACGCCGCCGAGAACGAGATCGCGCTGCCGCCGAAACTCAACTGATCGACGTCCGACACAGTGTCCGTGCCATCCGTTCCGTTGAGGTGACGTACAACGAGCGCCCCGCCCGCGCCTTGCGAGAATACGTAATTCTCGATGCCGGCGGAGAAATAGGCCGTGTCGTCGCCTTCGCCGCCGATGATGCGGTCATTGCCGGCGCCGCCATAGAGATGATCGCCGCCGCCTGCGCCGACGATCAGATCATTGCCGGCTTCGCCACGGAGGATATCGTCGCCGCCTTCGCCATAGATGAAATCATCTCCAGCGCCGCCAAAAACCACGTCATTGTCCGAACCGGCGCGAATGGTGTCGCGTCCGGCGCCGCCGGTGATGTCGTCATTGCCGCTGCCGCCGAAGATGAAATCGTCGCCGGCGTCGCCATTGAGATCGTCAT
This sequence comes from uncultured Caulobacteraceae bacterium, assembly GCA_964563395.1. Lineage (GTDB taxonomy): Bacteria > Pseudomonadota > Alphaproteobacteria > Caulobacterales > Aquidulcibacteraceae > JBEVOS01. The sequence continues at coordinate 21,044 of CAZLWK010000018.1, read as the reverse complement.
TGCCATCGCCGCCGAGGATGCGATCGCCGCCGCCGCCGCCGAAGATGATGTCGTTGCCATCGCCGCCATCGAGATTGTCGACGCTGAGATCGGCGGCGTTTCCGCCGACAATGAAATCATCTTCGCCGCCGCCGGAGATGATATCGGCGCCCGCGTCGCCATAGAGCGAATCATTGCCGGCGTCGCCGATGATGGTGTCCGCGCCCACGCCGCCATAGGCGGTGTCGTTGCCGGACTCGCCATAGATGAAATCGGCGCCTGCGTCGCCATACATGAGGTCGTCTTCGCCTCTGCCGAAGATGCGATCCGACCCCGCTCCGCCATAGATGCGATCCGCGCCCGAGCCGCCGTCGAGAAAATCGTTTCCATCGAGGCCGAAGAGATCGTCGTCTCCGCCGCGTCCGAACAATTCGTCGGAGCTCAGCGTACCGCGCAAGATGTTGCGGTCGTCATTGCCTATTCTGCGAACCATGAAATGCTCCCGTGCACACCCGCGCCGCGAACGGCGCAAGCCCCGCGTGCGCACTTCGCGGCTTGCTACCTGAACGGCGGCTGAAGAGCCTCTTCAAGTTGGGAAAACGGCGATGACAAAGCCGTGAGAAGCTTCGGGGGCGAAATTTTCTGCGACCGCGGGCGTGTTTAGCGGCGAATCCCGAATTCCTGAACGCGCGGAATGGCGGCGCGCATATCGGCGTCGTCCGAGGCGAACTCGGAATCTCCCATGACTTTCTCGTAAGGCGTCACTGTCGGCTGGAACCGCACGGTCGTCACACATCCATCGGCGGATTGCGCGATGGCGCCGCCATTCCAATCGGAAACCCAGCCGCCATAATCCCAATCGAAGCCCCACAGCTTGAACGGGCCGCCGTTCGCGCGTTGCACGTTGGTCATGGCCTGACCCACGCGAATGCCGGCCGGGCCGATCCATTCGCTGCTCTCGCCGGCGGTGTTCGCGGAAACGAATCCGCTCCTTCGCGCGGGATCGCTCCAGACGATTTCCAAGCGCTTGGCGGGATCGGCTGCATAAAGAACGGTGACGCGGGTCTGCGCGCCTTCGGGACCGGAGACGACCTCCTCGGACAGCGCCGCCTCGCCGTGAAGACGTGCGAGAGTCTCGCCGCTCATGTCGGCCGGGAATGCTTCACACGTGAGATAGAGAACCGGCGGCGCCGCAGGCTCCGAAGAGCAGGCCGCAAGCACAAGCGCGCCACACGCCAGGAAGAGACGCTTCATCCCGGCAGCTTGTCGAAGGCCGGCAGGCCCTCCGGCAATACGTGATAATTTTGCTTATCGCACACATAGATGGCGCTTTGCGGCGCGCCATATTGCGAGGGATCGTCGAGCGTTCCGGCCTTCAGCACCACCATCGCGCCGCCCTGCGCGCGGGTGATCAGCTGTGTGCCGCAGGTGGCGCAGAATTCGCGTGTGACGGCGTTTTCAAGATCGGGCCGCTTGAAGCCGCGCGGCTCGCCCTTGGTGTAGCGAAAGCCAGCGGGCGCCACGATCATGAACGTATTCGGCCCGCCGCCAGAATTGATCTGGCACTCGCGGCAATAGCACAGCGCCTTGAACATGGGCGGGCCGTCCGCTTCATAACGAACCGCGCCGCAATAGCAGCCGCCGATGAGCGCCATTTTCGCCTCCCCTTCTTATTCGTCCCCGCGCTCTGCTTAGAGCATGGCGGGGATCACGCGATCCGGCGGCTTGTGGCCGTCGGCGAAGGTCTTGATGTTGATGATGACCTTCTCGCCCATATCGATGCGGCCTTCCAACGTGGCCGAACCCATGTGCGGCAGCAGCACCACGCTGGCGAGCTTCTTGAGCTTGGGATTGATCGCCGGCTCGTGCTCGAACACGTCGAGGCCCGCGCCCGCCAGCTCCTTGCGCTCCAGCATGCGCGCCAGCGCGGCCTCGTCGATCACTTCGCCGCGCGCCGTGTTCACGACATAGGCGTGCGGCTTGAGCAGCGCCAAACGGCGCGCGCTGAGCAGATGATAGGTGGCGGGCGTGTGCGGGCAATTCACGGACACGATGTCCATGCGCGAAAGCATCTGATCGAGGCTCTCCCAATAGGTGGCGTCAAGTTCGGCCTCGATCGCCTGAGAAACGCGCCGACGATTGTGATAATGGATCTGCAGGCCGAACGCCGCCGCCCGGCGCGCCACGGCCTGCCCGATCCGGCCCATGCCGATAATGCCGAGACGCTTGCCCCAAATGCGCCGGCCCAGCATGTGCGTCGGGCTCCAGCCATTGAAGGCGTCCGCCTCCACCATTTTCACGCCTTCCACGATCCGGCGCGGTACCGCCAGGATCAGCGCCATGGTCATGTCGGCGGTGTCCTCGGTGAGAACGCCGGGCGTGTTGGTGACGGCGATGCCGCGCTGAACGGCGGTGGCGACATCGATATTGTCCACCCCCGCGCCGAACTGGGCGATGAGCTTCAAACGCTCGCCCGCCTGGCTGAGCAAGCGCGCGTCGATCCGGTCCGTCACGGTGGAGACCAGAACGTCCGCCCGCAGCATCGCGCTTTTCAGGGCTTCGGCGCTCATGGGCGCATCGTCGAGATTGAGCTCGGCGTCGAAAAGCTCGCGCATCCGGGTTTCGACCGGATCGGGCAATTTGCGAGTGACGACGACCTTGAGATTCTTGGCGCTCATGTTCTCTCGTTCGCGCGAGGGGCCGAGGGGGCTATTCGCGCCTGCTTAGACCAGCCCGGCGCGGCCTCCAAGGCGCAGAGTCCCATGGCGCCTGTTAAATGAGCTTTCATCGCTTACGGCGCATGCTCCAGACCGTCTCCGCACACGCAGGAGGCGATCCAGATAACACGTCGCACGCCGGAACGGCGACGACGGCAGGGGTATGGGCATGGGACGCCGGTTTCGCTCGGCCGCGCCTCAGGCGGCGGCTATGCTTTGCATACTCTTTGGCGCGGTCGCCCAGGCCGCCGATCCGCCCCGGCGCGGGCCCGATTCAGGCCTGCCTGTGCCGCGCATGGTCAGCTTGAACGCCGATGAAGCCAATGGCCGACGCGGCCCCGGCCTCGATCACGACATCGCCTGGATTTATGAGCGCGCCGGGTTGCCGCTCGAAGTCACCGGCGAGAGCGGGCCCTGGCGGCGCGTGCGCGACCCGGATGGCGCGGAAGTCTGGATGCACGGCTCCAACTTGCAAAACCGGCGCACCGCCATGGTGCGCGGCGAAGGCGACGCGCTCATGCGACACCGCCCCCGCGCCGCCGCCAAGGTGGCGGCCCGGCTCGCGCCCGGCGTGGTGGGCGCGCTGACGGCCTGCGACGGGGAATGGCGCCGCCTCGCCGTGGGCGGCCGTGTGGGATGGGTGGAGGCCGATCGCCTGTGGGGGGCCGAGGATTGCGCCGGCCTTTGAGGCGGCGGGCGCTGACCCTTCTTGCCGGGGGGGCTTACCGCTGGTAGCGCTCCGCGCAGATGAAACTTCAATCCGCCTACCCCAGCTCGTTTGACTATGAAGCGCTGATCGCGTCCGGCGAGGGGCGCCTGTTCGGGCCGGGCAACGCCCAGCTGCCCCTGCCCCCGATGCTGATGTTCGACCGCATCATCAGCATCACCGGCGATGGCGGGGCCCATGGCAAGGGCAAGGTGGTGGCCGAGTTCGAAATCCGCCCGGACAGGTGGTTTTTTCCCTGCCATTTCACGGGCGATCCGGTGATGCCGGGCTGCCTCGGCCTCGACGCCATGTGGCAGCTGGTCGGCTTTTTTCTGGGCTGGGCCGGTGGGCCTGGGCGGGGGCGCGCGCTGGGCGTGGGCGATGTGCAGTTTCGCGGCCAGGTCACGCCGGACGTGAAACTCGTGCGCTACGAAATCGATATGAAGAAGGTGATCCTGCGCAAGCTGGTGCTGGGCGTCGCCGACGGAATCGTTCTGGCGGACGGGGCCCCCATATATAGTGCGAAGGATTTGAAGGTCGGGCTCTTCTCGGCCGATCAATTGGCGCAAGGCATGCGCTGAAACCAGGAGCCCGACGCTCGCCAGCCCGAACCAGAGAAAAACGGGCGTCGGTTCAGACAGAGGGACAGGAAACGGATGCGTCGAGTCGTTGTCACCGGCATGGGGATCGTCTCTTCGATCGGCAACAATATCCAGGAAGTGCTGGCCAGCCTGCGCGAAGCCAAATCCGGCATTCGCGCGGCCGCGGACTACGCCGCGCGCGGCTTCCGCTGCCAGGTGCATGGCGAACCGCAGATCATCCCCGAAGACGTCGTCGATAAGCGCGTGATGCGCTTCATGGGCGAAGGCTCGGGCTGGAATTACATCGCCATGGACCAGGCGGTGAACGATTCCGGCCTGGAAAAATCCGACGTCTCCAACGAGCGCACCGGCCTCATCATGGGATCGGGCGGCCCCTCCACGCGCGCGATCGTGGCGGCCGCCGACACCACCCGCGAAAAAGGCGCCAAGCGCGTCGGCCCCTTCGCCGTGCCGAAAAGCATGAGTTCGACCGCGAGCGCCACACTCGCCACGCCGTTCGAGATCAAGGGCGTCAATTACTCAATCAGCTCGGCCTGCGCCACGTCCTCTCATTGCATCGGCAATGCCTTTGAAATGATCCAATGGGGCAAGCAGGACGTGATGTTCGCCGGCGGCTCGGAGGAATTGGATTGGACGCTGTCCGTCCTATTCGACGCGATGGGCGCCATGTCGTCGCGCTACAATGAAACGCCGGCGCGCGCCTCACGCGCCTTCGACGTCAACCGCGACGGATTTGTGATCGCGGGCGGCGCGGGCGTGCTGGTGCTGGAGGAATTGGAGCACGCCAGGGCGCGCGGCGCGAAAATATATTGCGAGGTCGCGGGCTATGGCGCCACCAGCGACGGCTTCGACATGGTGCAGCCCTCCGGCGAAGGCGCGGCGCGCTGCATGAAAATGGCGATGAAGGATCTTGACCGTCCGGTCGATTACCTCAACCCGCACGCCACATCGACGCCCATCGGCGACATCAAGGAGATGGAGGCCGTGCGCGCCGTGTTCGGCGACAATGCGCCCATGATCTCCGCCACCAAATCGCTCACCGGCCATTCGCTCGGCGCGGCGGGCGTGCAGGAAGCGATCTATTCGATCCTGATGATGAAGAACGGCTTCGTGTGCGAAAGCGCGCATATCGACGATCTCGACCCCGCCTTCGCCGACCTGCCGATCGCGCGGAAGCGCGAGGAGCGCGCGCTTGAGTGCGTGCTCTCCAATTCGTTCGGCTTCGGCGGCACGAATGCGAGCCTCGCCTTCACGAAATACGCAGCTTAAGCGGCGGCGCGCGCCGCCTGCTCGGACTGGTTGGCGGCGTAAATCGCCGGCACGCTCAGGGTGAACACGGAGCCCTTGCCGGGCGCGCTCGTCACATTTACCGCGCCGCCCAACAGCGTCGCCGTACGCCGCGTGAGCGCCAAGCCAATGCCCGCGCCATCGAACAGGCGCGTCAATGACGGATCGGCTTGTTCGAAGGCGCCGAACAACGCCTCGATGTGTTCGGGCGCGATGCCGATACCGGTATCGTGCACCTCGAACACCAGCCAATCGCCATCGCTTCGGTTTTCGCGCCGCGCCAGAACGCGAACATCGCCGGCCTTGGTGAATTTCACAGCGTTGGAAACGAGACTCAGAAGGCATTGCCGAATCTTCTGCGCATCGCTCACACCTCCGCCCAGATCGGGCGCGATGTCGGCGCGCAGCGTATTGCCTTGCGCGATGGCCATGGGCCGCGCCAAGGACATCGCCTCCTCCACCAGCACACGCGCATCGAAGGCGCCGATGGCGCAGCTGGCGCGGCCTGCCTCGAGCGTCGCGTAATCCAGCACGCGGTCGATCAAGCCCAACAAATTGGCCGCCGCGCCAAGCACGCGGCCATGATCGGCCACATCGTCCATGCGTGCATCGGATTTGGCCGTTTCCTGCATCATTTCGCTGAAGCCGATGATGGCGTTGAGCGGCGTGCGCAATTCATGGCTCATGCGGGCCAGAAAGGCTGTCTTCGCCGCGCTTTGCGCTTCGGCCGCGTCGCGCGCCTTGAGCATGACGGCGAGTTCATCGCGGGCCGCCTGCATCTTCATGCGCTGGCTGATGAGATAATAGCAAAATGGCGGCGCGATCGTCAGCGCGATCAGCGCGGTGATCAAAGGCGTGTAGGGCGTAACCCCCGGCGCGATGACGACATTGACAACGAAATCGACGGCCAAGGCGCAGATGAGCACAAAGCCCGAAAAGATCGCCGTCTGGCCAAGCTTGGTCCGCAACATCGCGGCGCTCCGGAACAGAGCTGAAGCTTGCCGATCTATATGCTTAAGAAGCCTTAACGGCCGCGCCGCGCCGAAGCCGCGCTTGCCTCTGAAGGCGCGCATTATCGGCCTTCATCTCGGATGCGAGCCAGTCCACGAACGCCGCCACCGCCGGCCGCGCCCTATCCGCACGCCGATGCACCACGAAGAACGCCCCCGCGCTCAAGCGGGGCGCGGTGAACGGCGCGACGAGCCCGGCGGCCGCTGGCGCATCCCACACGAACGGCTCCAGCCCCAACATCACGCCCTGGCCCCGCGCCGCCGCCTCCAACGCAACGGTGATGGTGTCGAAAGACAGTCGCGCCCGCGGCCGCAAGCCTTCGAGCCCCGCCGCCTTCAGCCATGTGCTCCATCCGCCCCGCCGCGCGGAAATTTCGATCAGGACCATTTTCGACAGATCCGCCGGGACGCGGAGTTTGGCCGCAAGCGCGGGCGTGCAAATCGGCACGGCGTGAAGATCGATCAGTTTGCGCGCCAGGAGCCCCTCTCCCGCCGGCGCGGGTGCGTTGCGGATCGCCACATCGACGGGGTCGCGCGCGAAATCGAGCACGCGATTATCGGTATCGATCACCAGCGACAAATCTGGATGACGCGCGGAAAACCCGGCGAGGCGCGGCGCCATCCACGCATTCGTGAAGAGAGAAAGCGCGCTCACCCGCAGCACTGTATCGCGCGCGTCTTGCCGCGCAGCGCGCAACGCGGAATCGACCTCGCCGAACGCTGCAGCAAGTCGTGTGTGAAGCGCGCGGCCAAGCGGCGTAAGACGAACGCTGCGCACGCTGCGCTCGAACAATGGCGCGCCAACCCATTCTTCCAGCGCCCGCACCTGATGGCTCACGGCGGACGGCGTGACGCCTAGGTCTGAGGCGGCGTCGCGAAAACTTTCTCGCGCGGCGGCGGCGGAGAAGGCGCGCAGCGCGGCGTGCGGCGGGGGATGAGGGGATAATGTCTTGGGCGGCACGCCATAGATGAACACAAGTCACGTATAAGGAAAAGAGCGCATGCGCTCCCGAGCGCCCCTCCCCGCTAGCTTTCGCGCAAAGGGAGATCGCGCATGGCTGTATCGCAATTGGACTCGCGTCCGCCTTTGGCGCTTTGGCGTTCACCGGGAATATGGATGAGCACGCTGATCGCGGTGTTCATGGCGGTGAACACGGCGCGGGCATTTCTCGATCCGATCGGCTTTTCGGCTTATCTCGGCCTACCTATCGCGCCAGGTGAGCCGATTGGCTTCGTTCACGTCTATGCGCTGCGCGCGGCGTTTCTTGGTCTCTTCACGGCGATCCTAATCGTGCGACGCGATCTTGGCGCGCTGAAATGGTACGCGCTCGCCGCGATGATCATGCCGATCGGCGACGCAGCGCTCGTCTATGGAGCGGGCGGCCCGCTCGACAAGGTGGCGCGTCATCTCGCAATCGCGCTGTACCTCCTCATCACCTTCGCGCTCCTCCATCGCACGCACGTCAAGCAAGGGTGATTCCGATGCGCCAACTCTATTTTCTTGAACCGGGCAAATTCGAATGGCGCGACGTGCCGGCGCCGCGGCTTCAGGACGATACGGATGCGCTGGTGCGCCCGCTCGCGGTCGCGCGGTGCGATCTCGACGTCTATATCGCGACCGGCGTCGTGCCCTTCAAAGGACCGTTCGCATTCGGCCATGAATCGATTTGTGAAGTGATCGAGGTCGGCGACAGCGCTGGCGCGAAACCGGGCGACATCGTCGCCGTGCCGTTTCAGATTTCCTGCGGACGCTGCGCGACCTGCAGACGCGGCTGGACCAATTCCTGCGAGACCCTTCCCTTCCGCGCCGCCTTCGGCCTCAGCGGATCCGGCGTGGATTTTGGCGGCGCGCTGTCCGATCTCATGCGCGTGCCCTACGCCGATCACATGCTGGTCAAGCTGCCGGACGGCGTTGACCCCGTCGTGGCCGCCAGCGCGGTCGACAACATCGCCGACGGCTGGCGCGGCGTCTCGGCGCAACTGAAGGAGCGGCCAGGCGCAAGCGTCTTGGTGATCGGCGGCTTGGCGCGGAGCGTGGGCCTCTATGCAGCCGGCGCGGCGGTGGCGCTCGGCGCGGGGCGCACGCTCTATCTCGATGACGATTCCGACCGCCGCGCGCGCGCACAAGCGATGGGCGCTGAGGCTGCGCCGCTCGCGGGACATACGCCGGACGAACAATTCGAGATTGTCGTGGAGGCGGCCGGCGACGCCGCCGCGCTTGGGCTCGCGATCAACGCGTGCGCCGCCAACGGCTTCGTCACGAGCGTCTCGATCCATCTGAGCGCGACGACGCCCGTGCCGCTGACGCGCGCCTATTATAAGGGGCTGACCTACCACACGGGCCGCGTGCAGGCGCGCCCTCTCCTGCCCGACGTGCTCGCCTGCATCGCCTGCGGCAAGCTCCACCCCGCGCACGTCACGCACCGAGTGGCGCGCTTCGAGGAGGCGATCGACGCCATGACCGATCCCGGCCCAAAGGTGATTTTCCGCTGCGATTGACGCAGGCGTCATCGTTTGAGATGCTTCCGCCCAAGGAAGATGGATGGAGGACGCGATGACGGACAAGAACATCACCAAGGATTCGATGTACGACGCCGTCGCGCCGGACGATTTCGAAAGCATGCTGGAGCTCGATCGCTACAATGCGCGCTCCACCGCTTTCGATAAGATCATCTCCGCGACGCACGACCATTTCTGGGACCCGCTCGATCCCGCCTATATCGATTTCAACGAGCCCTGGGACATGGAAAACGATCCGCTTGTCCCGGAAGAGATGGTGATTTCGCTGCAGACGGATTACGTCTCCAACGCATTGCAAGACCCTAAGCTGCGCACGCGTTTCATCAATGAGAGCGTGCTGCGCAGCTTCTCATCCATTCTCCACGGTGAGCAAGGCGCGCTCAATCTTTCCGCCTCGCTCTGCCATGTGCTGAAGGATCAAGGCGCGCAAGAATACGCCGCAAACCAGACGCGCGAAGAGGCGCGCCACGTGACGGCCTTCGCCAAGTACATCAAGGCGCGCTGGGGCCGCCCCGTCGAGTGCGGGCCGACCTTGAAGAGTCTGCTCGTCGAAATCATTTCCGCGCCCGAAGTCTATAAGAAGATCATCGGCATGCAGCTTCTCGTCGAAGGGCTGGCCATGGGCGCGTTCGCGACATTCTACAAAAATCTGCGCGATCCGCTGGGCCGCAAGATGCTGCAGCTCGTGATGTCGGACGAAGCCTTCCATCACAAGTTCGGGAAGATTTGGGCCGACCGCACGATCCCCAAGCTGACGCCCGAAGAACACGCCGTCGTCGAGGATTGGGCCGCGCACTGCTTCCAGAATCTTCTGTTCAATCTCGCCGCCCCGATCGCGCAGCAGGGCTTCTATGAGAGCTTTGGGCTCGATCCGGTGAAGGTGACGGAAGCGTTCCGCGCTGTGATGACGGACGAACGCCGCCGCGAGAACATGAAGGAGCAATCCAACATCTTCCGCGTGCTGGTGAAGACGCTCCTCAACGCCGGCATCATCACCGACCGCACGCGCGCCTTCTACGCCATGTATGTGGACATGGACGAGTTGAAGGCCGAGGGCGACCGCATGGTGGGCGACGATATCGCCGAGGAAGGCATCGCCTATCTGCGGATGATCAATTTTCGAGACCGCGGCGCGGCCGCGATCGCCGCCGAATAGCGCCCGGCCCCTCCCCGCTTGACCGCGGGGCGGGCTTGCCGCAAGTGCGCTTCATCGCAGAGATGGAGCGCTCATGGCGGACGATTGGAACATGCCGGCTGGCAATCTGATGGCCGGCAAGCGCGGCCTCGTCATGGGCGTGGCCAATGACATGTCGATCGCCTGGGGCATCGCCAAGCAGCTCTCGGCGCAGGGCGCGGAGCTCGCCTTCACCTATCAAGGCGAAGCGCTCGAAAAGCGCGTGCGCCCTCTGGCGCAGAGCATCGGCGCGCAGATTTTGCTCGAATGCGACGTGACCAACGATTCCCAGCTCGACGCCGTGTTCGACCGCTTGAACACCGCCTGGGGCGGGCTCGATTTCCTGGTTCATGCCATCGCCTTCTCGGACAAAAACGAATTGCGCGGCTCGTTCGTGGAAAACACGACCCGGGAAAACTTCCTGCGCACGATGGACATCTCGGCGTTCTCTTACGTGGCCTGCGCCAAGCGCGCCGCGCCATTAATGAAGCCGGGCGCATCCATGGTGACGCTCTCCTATCTTGGGGCCGAGCGGGTGCTGCCGAGCTACAACGTGATGGGCGTCGCCAAGGCGGCGCTTGAAGCCTCGACGCGCTATATGGCGCGCGACCTTGGCCCCAAGGGCATCCGCGTCAACGCCATCTCCGCCGGCCCGATGAAGACGCTGGCGCTCGCGGGCATCCAAGGCGGGCGCGGCCTCATTTCAACCGGCAGAGCCTGGAGCCTGATGAAGGAAGACACCGCGATGGAAGGCATCGCGGGCGCCGCGCTCTGGCTGCTTTCCGATCTGGGCCGCTCGACCACGGGCGAGATCGTGCATGTCGATGCGGGCTTTCACGTCGTCGGCCTGCCCGAAGGGGCGGAGGCGTGAGCACTTGATAGGGCAATCTGCTCCGTTCGAAACTATTCTACTCGGGTTTGCTATATTCCTTGCGACGCAAATATCATTGCACGCGCTTTTGAAGAATTTGGAGGATTGATCTTGGATCCTACCACGCAGGCCATGCTCCTCGTCATCGCCGGTCTCGCCATCTGGGGCGTCGGCGCGCTGATCGCTAAGCGGATCGGTCTCTAATTCTTGTCGCACTGCCGACGCCGGAGCTTTCATGTCCCTGAACGGCAAAACGATCGTCATCACCGGCGCGACATCGGGCATTGGCGAGGCGGCCGCGCTCGCCCTCGCCGGCCAAGGCGCGCGCATCGTGTACACCGCACGCGACCGCGCCAAGGCAGATGCGTTGATGGACAAGCTGAAGCGCGCAAACCCGCGGGCGGCGCATGCGGCGTATTTGGGCGATCTCTCCACGCTCGCCGAAATGAAGCGCGTCGGCGCAGAGATCGCGGAAGCAGAGCCGCGTATCGATGTGCTCGCCAACAATGCCGGCGCCATGTTCACCACGCGCGGCGAAACGGCGGACGGACTGGAGCGCACGTTCGCCGTCAATCACATGGCGTATTTCGTGTTGACGAACGCCTTGCTCGAGCGGCTGAAGGCGAGCGAAGGCGCACGGATCGTCTCGACCGCCTCCGAAGCGCATCGCTTCGGCGGGCCGATCCAGTTCGACGATCTGCAATCGAAGAGGAATTACACCGCGTTCGGCGCCTATGGCCGCTCAAAACTCGCCAACATCTATTTCACGCAGGAATTGGCCCGGCGTCTTCAAGGCAGCGGCGTCGTTGCGAACTGCTTCCATCCCGGCTTCGTGGCGTCGAATTTCGGAACCAATAATGGCGGGCTCGCCACGCTCGCCATGCGCGCAGCAAGCATCGTGGCTCTGCCGCCCGAGAAAGGCGCGGACACGCTCATCTGGCTCGCCTCCTCCGCCGAAGCCGCGCGTGAACAGGGCGGCTATTTCGACCGGCGAAAGCCCGGCGCGCTTGCGCCTTATGCGCGCGACGACGCGGCGAGCAAACGGTTGTGGGACGAGAGCGAGCGGATCGCGGCCGGCGCGTAAGCCCGCGCCAATAAACTCAAAGCTGCAGGCTGCGTCTCGGCGGAACGCCGCCGACGCCGGGGCGTTTTTCCAGAGCGCCTTCGCAAGGCGTGCAGATTTAGAGGTATGAAATGGCCAACGAACGTAACAACCAGAACGATCGTCAAAAGCGTCCGCAGCAACAGCAAGGCGGAGAAAGCGATCGCCGCCAACAAGAGCAGAACATGCCGCGTCAGGACCAAGATCGTCCGCGACGCGAGCAGGAGAGCGAGCGCCAAGAGCGCTAGTTTCTCGGCGAACTGAAGATACAAAAACGGCGGGCCTTCGCGGGCCCGCCGTTGTCGTTCGATATGGAGGAAGGATTAGCCTGCGGCTTCCTTCTTCTCGTCCTTCAGCTTGGCTTCAATGTCCTCGCCCGTGGCTTGATCGACGACCTTCATCGACAGGCGCACCTTGCCGCGATCGTCGAAGCCCAAGAGCTTCACCTTCACCTTGTCGCCTTCCTTGACGACATCGGACGGCTTCTGCACGCGCTCGCGCGCGAGCTGCGAGACGTGAACCAGGCCATCCTTCGCGCCGAAGAAATTCACGAAGGCGCCGAATTCCATCACCTTCACGACCGTGCCTTCATAGATTTGGCCGATCTCGGGCTCGCTGGTGAGGCCCTTGATCCATTTGATCGCGGCGTCGATGGATTCCTGCGAGGCGGACGCGACCTTCACCGTGCCGTCGTCCTCCACATTGATCTTCGCGCCGGTCTTTTCGACGATTTCCCGGATCACTTTGCCGCCCGTGCCGATGACGTCGCGAATCTTGTCGGTCGGGATGGAGATTTGAACGATGCGCGGCGCATTGGCGCCGACGCCTTCGCGCGAGCTGGACAGCGCCTTGTTCATTTCACCAAGGATATGCATCCGGCCATCATAGGCGCGCTCAAGCGCGACCTTCATGATCTCCTCGGTGATGCCGGCGACCTTGATGTCCATCTGGAGCGAGGTGATGCCCTTCTCCGTGCCGGCGACCTTGAAATCCATGTCGCCGAGATGGTCCTCGTCGCCGAGAATGTCGGTGAGCACCTCAAAGCCGTAGCTCTCGAGAATGAGCCCCATGGCGACGCCCGCCACCGGGCGCGTGATCGGCGCGCCGGCGTCCATCAACGCAAGCGAAGAACCGCACACGGTCGCCATCGAGGATGAGCCGTTCGATTCGGTGATCTCCGAGACGAGGCGGATCGTGTAGGGGAATTGCTCCTGGCTCGGCAGCACCGCCTGCATGGCGCGGAAGGCGAGCTTGCCATGGCCGATCTCGCGCCGCTTGGGCGAGCCGACACGGCCAGTTTCGCCGACGCTGAAGGGCGGGAAATTATAATGCAGCATGAAGCGGGCCTTGGTCGTGCCGCCCAGCGCATCGATATATTGCTCGTCCTCGGCGGTGCCGAGCGTTGCAACGACCAGCGCTTGCGTTTCGCCGCGCGTGAACAGCGCGCTGCCATGCGTGCGCGGCAGGCACCCGACCTGCACATCGATGGGCCGCACCTTGTCGACCGGGCGGCCATCGATGCGCGCCTTGTCCTTGACGATGCGCGAGCGAACGATGTCGCTTTCGACTTCCTTGAAGGCTTCCTTGAAGAGATTGCCTTCAACGCCGTCCGGATTGGCTTCGCTCTTGACCAGCGCGGCCTTGGCCTTGTCGCGCGCGGCGTTCACCGCGCCGTGGCGCTCTTCCTTCTTCACGATGCGATAGGCGGCGCCGATATCGTCGCCGACCAAAGCCGCGATCTTCTGCTTCACCGGCGCAAGATCGACCGGCTCGAAATCGAACGGCTCCTTCGCGGCTTGTTCAGCGAGCTGGATGATCGCGTCGATCACCGGCTGCATGCCCTTGTGCGCGAGATTGAGCGCCTGAAGCATTTGCGCTTCCGAGAGCTCCTTCACTTCGCTCTCGACCATCATGATCGCATCGGCCGTGCCGGCGACGACGAGATCGAGATCGGATTTCGCTTGTTCCGCGATGGTGGGATTGAGCACCGGCTTGCCGTCGATCCAGCCGACGCGCGCCGCGCCGATCGGACCGAGGAAGGGCACGCCGGAGATCGTCAATGCGGCGGACGCGGCGACAAGCGCGAGAATGTCGCTCTCGTTTTCATTGTCCCAGGACAGCACCGTGACGATGACTTGCACTTCGTTCTTGAAGCCATCGACGAAGAGCGGGCGGATGGGGCGGTCGATCAGGCGCGAAATCAGCGTCTCACGCTCGGTGGGGCGGCCTTCGCGCTTGAAATAGCCGCCGGGAATCCGGCCGGCCGCGAAGGTCTTTTCCTGATAATCGACGGTCAGCGGGAAGAAGTCCTGTCCGGGCTTGGCTTCGCGCGCATAGACGACGGTGGCCAGAACGGCGGTTTCGCCCATCGTGGCGTAAACGGCGCCGTCGGCTTGGCGGGCGATGCGCCCGGTTTCTAGGGTGAGTTTCTTGCCGGCCCAGTCCAGCGATACGGTCTTGATATCGAACATAACGGTCTCTCCTGGCGCGGGCGGCCCCTGCCGCTCACGCCGCGTGCGTTCCCCGCTCCGCGGATCGGAACGGGGCATTGTTCTCCTTTCCTCGAATGGAAAGGAGATGGCGGTGGGGTGAAGCTCGACCTTTGCGGTCCTGCGCGAGAGTGCGCACGATGATCGGCAGGAGGAGGATCACCCCGCCCCCGGCGCCCTCTCCCTCAAGAGAGAGGGCCAAGCGCTTAGCGACGCAGGCCCAGGCGCTCGATGAGCGACTGATACCGCGCCTGATCGCGCGACTTCAGATAATCGAGCAGGCGACGGCGTTGCGACACCATCTTCAACAGCCCACGGCGGGAATGATTATCCTTCTTGTGGGTTTTGAAATGCTCGGTGAGCGTGTTGATGCGCTCGGACAGAATGGCCACCTGAACTTCGGGCGAACCCGTATCGGTGTTCGATGCGCCATATTCGGAAACGAGCGCGGCCTTGCGCTCCGTCGTGATCGACATCGGCTACTCCTCAGCCAAATGAAAAACGCGGGTCGGCTTGAATTTGCCGGCCCGCACGTCGCCCAGCGCCACCGCCCGTCCCGAATGGAACGCCACGACCGCCCTGGACGCATCCTGGCCGGAAATGGTGCGGGGTCGGAATTTCGGCCGAAGCGCCTCTACCGCGTGCGGAAGGAGAACGATGGGCCGGCCTTGCCGGAGCCTGAACGCGTCCTCCTCGTTGACGGCCAGCGCCGGGATGTCGGCCAGCGCGGTCTCAACAGGTTGGAGGCGTTCGAACGCGGCGGCCTTATGGCTCAAATCCCGCAATTCGTCGAGGGTCACGGACGATTCTTCACGGAAGGGGCCGACGGCGGTGCGCCGCAGGCGGTGCACATGCCCCTCCGCGCCCAGGGCGGCGGCCAAATCGCGGACCAGCGCGCGGATGTAAAAGCCCTTGCCGCAGCGCAGCCTGAACGTGGCGAAATCCTCGCCGTCCGTCTCCGCGAGCGCGGCCTCGTGCACCACGACAGCGCGGGGTTTCAGCTCCACCGCCTCCCCCGCCCGCGCCAGGTCATAGGCGCGTTCACCATCTACCTTCACGGCGCTGAACGCCGGCGGCACCTGCTCGATCTCGCCGACGAAGCGCGCCAGCGCCGCCTCGATCGCGGCGCGCGACGGGCGCACAGGGCTCTCCGCTGTGACCGCGCCTTCGCGATCCTGCGTGGCCGTCGACACGCCCCAACGGACGGTGAAGAGATAGGTCTTCTCCGCCTCCATCAGCCACGGCACGGTCTTGGTCGCCTCGCCAAGCGCGATCGGCAAAATGCCTGAAGCGAGCGGGTCGAGCGTGCCGGCATGGCCGGCCTTGTTGGCGTTGAACAGGCGGCGCACAGCGGAGACGGCGTCCGTCGACGTCATATCCTCAGGCTTGTCGAGCACCACCCATCCATCGACATCGAGACCCTTTTTGCGGCGCGCCATTCAGGTCTCGTCGTCTTTGTGCAGGTCGCGCAAGACTTCCGGGCGACGCAGGAGCGCATCGATATGGCTCGCCTCGTCGTAGGATTCGTCCGCGATGAAATGGAGTTCGGGGGTGTAGCGCAGATCGACAAGCCGGCCGAGCCGCCCGCGCAGAAAGCCGCGTGAGCGCGTGAGCGCGGCGGCGATCTTCTTGGCGTCGCCCGGACCGAGCGGCGCGACGAAGGCGGTCATGTGCTTGAGATCCGGCGAAGCGCGCACCTCGCCCACCGTGATCGACACGCCGACGAGATCGGGATCGCGCACCTCGCCGCGCGCGAGAATATCGACCAGCGCATGGCGGACCAATTCGCCGGCGCGCAATTGACGCTGTGTCGGCCCGCGCGCGGCCGCGCCGGAATTACGGCGCTTCATAAGCGTAGGTCGCGCAATAGGCCGGATCGACGCCATTGACGCCAGGCGGACCCGATCCGCGGAACGCGGCGAGCTTGAACACCCAGCGCCCGCGCCCGTCATCGACATATTCGCTCGCCGCCAGATGCGTGGCGCGCACGGCGCCGCACAATCCGCCGCGCGGCGCGGAGCCCGACACGGTCTCCTCGATCACGCGATAGAGGTGCGTATCCACGCGCTCATCGCCGCCATGAAGGCTGGCGAAGCTCCGCCCCGCGACGCCGGAACGGCCCGAAGACGGCGAAACCGACATGGGCTGCGCGCGCACCGTGACGCCCGTGGCGAAGGCGAACACGACCGGACCCCCACGCGCGCCGGCGAGGCTCACGCGCAAATTGCCGGTGACGTCGCGCGCGGGCTCGTTGGCGATGCGCCATTGGCTGCGCGCCACGGCGGGCTCCTCCTGCGGCACGGAATCGACGCGCAATTCAGGCTCCACCACGGTGGAGGCCCTGATGCCGCCGGTCTGCGGATTATTGTCCTCGACCGAGCAGGCGCCGAGGATGAGGGCGAGCGCGCAGGTCAGCGCGCTAGAGCGAACGCGCGACCACATCGAGATTGAAGCACTCAATGACGTCGCCCTGCTTGATGTCCTGGAACGGGCCGAAGCTCATGCCGCATTCCTGGCCCGAGACGACTTCGTTCACCTCGTCCTTGAAGCGCTTCAACGTGGTCAAGACGCCCATTTCCTGGATGACCACGTTGTCGCGCAGGATCCGCACCTTCGCGCCCTTGCGCACGACGCCCTCCGTCACGCGGCAGCCCGCGACCTTGCCGACCTTGGAGATGGAAAACACCTCCAACACCTGGGCGTTGCCAAGGAAGGTTTCGCGCGTGAGCGGCGCAAGCATCCCCGACATGACGCCTTTGATGTCGTCGATCAGGTCATAGATGATGGCGTAATAGCGGATCTCGACGCCTTCGCGTTCGGCCAGATCGCGGGCTTCCTTGGAGGCGCGAACATTGAAGCCGATGATCGGCGCGCCGGACGATTTCGCCAACTGCACATCGCTTTCATTGATGGCGCCGACGCCGGCATGAACGATGCGCGCGCGCACCTCTTCATGCGCGAGCTTATCCAACGAATGCGAGATCGCCTCGGCCGAGCCCTGCACGTCCGCCTTGATGACGATCGGCAATTCCTTGGCGGAGGAATCCTTGAACCGCGCCATCATCTGCTCAAGCGACATCTTGGCGACGCCGCCCACGGCCGCGCGTTCGCGCTTGGCGCGTTGGCGATAATCGGCGACCTCGCGGGCGCGCGTTTCGCTTTCGACGACCTGCAGCATGTCACCGGGCTCGGGAACGCCTTCAAGGCCCATGATCTCGACGGGCTGGGCGGGACCCGCCTGTTGCAGCATCTGACCGCGCTCATCCGCCAGGGCGCGCACGCGGCCCCACGTGGCGCCGGCGACGACGATGTCGCCGCGCTTGAGCGTGCCGCGCTTGACCAGCACCGTCGCGACCGCGCCGCGGCCGCGATCGAGCTTGGATTCGATCACGACGGCGTCTGCCGGGCGATCGGGATTGGCCCGCAGCTCCAGCAATTCCGACTGCAACAGGATGGTCTCGATCAGCTTGTCGAGACCCATCTTCTTGGTCGCGGAGACTTCGACATGCAGCGTCTCGCCGCCGAAATTCTCGGTGACGATTTCGTGCTGCAGCAATTCCTCGAGCACGCGCTCGGGCTTGGCGTCGGGCTTATCGATCTTGTTCACCGCGACGATGATCGGAACGCCGGCGGCGCGGGCGTGGCTGATCGCCTCCACCGTTTGCGGCATGACGCCGTCATCGGCGGCGACGACGAGAACGACGATGTCCGTCACCTGTGCGCCGCGTGCGCGCATGGAGGAGAACGCCGCGTGGCCGGGCGTATCGAGGAACGTCACGCGCGCGCCGTCCGCCAAGCGCACCTGATAGGCGCCGATATGCTGCGTGATGCCGCCGGCTTCGCCGCTGACGACGTCGGTCTGACGCAGAGCATCCAGCAGCGAGGTCTTGCCGTGATCGACATGGCCCATGATCGTCACGACCGGCGGACGCGGCTGAAGCGCCTCCTCGGAATCGGTCTCCCCTTCGAGGCCCGTTTCAACGTCCGATTCCGCAACGCGCTTCACGGTGTGGCCGTATTCGGTCGCGATCAGCTCAGCGGTATCGGCGTCGAGCACGTCGGTCATTTTGACCATCGTGCCCTGGCGCATCATGAACTTGATGATGTCGGCGACGCGGATCGCCATGCGGTTCGACAATTCCTGCACCGTGATGGTTTCAGGAATGATCACCTCGCGCACGATGCGCTCGCGCTCGCCCCCGCCCATCAGCTTGGCGCGGCGTTCTTTTTCCTTCTGCTGCGCGCGGCGATAGGCGGCCAGCGAACGAACGCGCTCATCGTCGCCCTCGGCGATGCGCTCCACCATGTCGAGCGTGAGCTTGCCTTCGCGGCGCTGCGGCGCGCCCTTGCGCGTCGGCGGCGGCGGCGCGACGGGACGGCGCGCCGTCTTGATGCGGCCGCCGAGCTTGTCGAGCAGCGATTCCTCCGCTGCGGCGGCCGGCGCCGGCGGCTCTTGCGGCGCGGGGGCCGACGGCGCGGCGGCGCGCGGCGGCGGCGGCTTCAGCCTGACGCTGCGCCTCCAATTCGGCGGCGACGGCTTCTTCCTCGGCGAGACGGCGACGCTGCGCCTCCTCGAGCGCGCGGCGACGCTCTTCCTCCTCGCGGGCGCGCGCTTCGCGTTCCTGGCGCTCGGCCAGGGCGCGCTTCACCGCCTCCTCGCGACGACGCGCTTCGTCATCCGTGATGCCGCCGGGCGGCGTTTTCGCGGCGGGCGCGGCTGGCGCCGGCGCGGGGCGCTCCTGACGCGTGGGCGCGCGCAACGGCGGCGGCACGCCCGGACCGGGCGCGGGGGCGGCGCCGCCGGCCGGCCGATTTATGGAGCGCTTTTCGCGGACTTCGACCGTGACCGCCTTGGTGCGCCCATGGGAGAAGCTTTGCCGCACGGTCCCCGCATTCGAGGTGCGCGTGAGCGTCAGCGGCTTACGCCCTGGGGTCTGGTCCTTGGTGTCTGCGCCGTCGCTCATGCAGCCTTATCGCTCTCGTTCTTCGTCCACACGTGTCTGATCCATGGCCAGATCGCTCGACGCCGTGGCGGCGCCGCTCGGTCCCACTCGGCTTGCGCGCCGGGATTCGGGCCAGGAGCTTGGAACGATGGCGCGGAATCCAGAGAGGCGGCTCAACTCTGCCGCCCAAGCCAGCGCCATACGCTCTTCTTGCAGGCATGCGTGTATCACACGATCGCGCCCAAGCGCCATGCCCAATTCCGCCACCGTGAAACATCCGCACAGCGCCGGCTCTTCACGATATAAGCCGTAAGCGAGCTTCAACAATGCGTCGCGGCCGTCCGCGGCGCCGTCGCTCGCCTCGATCAGCAGCTTGGGCCGCCCCGCCCTGATCGCGGCCTCCACCGCCGTTGCGCCGATGGCGATCGCACCCGCGCGCCGGGCGAGGCCCAGGAGCTCCAGGCAGCGCCGCGCGAGCAGCCTTTCCGTTTGATCAACCAAGTCGCCGGTCGCTTTCGCTGGCGCTTTCAAGGACTTGGCGAAAGCATTGCGCCGGATGGCCTGGGTTAGCGCCTCGCGCAAGGCGCTGATCCAGACGCCGCGCCCAGGCAGTTTGGCGGCCACGTCCGGCACGATCACGCCGTCGGGCCCCAGCACGAAGCGAATTAGATCGCGCTCGTGGCGCTCCTCGCCCGTGGCGGCGCAGCGCCGCATCCGCCCCTTCTCACGGGATGGGGCGGTTGCGCGCGATCGGCCTTCGCCCGGCAGGTGCGGGCGCGCGCCATCATGCGTCGGCTTCGTCGGCGCCAAGCTGAGCCGCCTCCTCTGGCGCGGCTTCCGGCGCGTCGATCCAGCCGGCCGCGACGCGCGCATTCATGATCAGATCGTCCGCCTGCTCCTGGGTGAGATTGAAGCTCTCCAGGAGGCCCGGCTCGCGCACCCGCTCGCCGTTCTTGGTCTCGAACCAGCCGCGCAGATCATCCGCGGTCTGACCGGCGAAATCTTCGAGCGTCGTGACACCCTTCTCGCCCAGGGCCACCACCATCGGCAGGGTGAGCCCTTGGACCTGGGTCAGCGCATCCTCCACGCCCAGGCCGCGCCGCTTGGCGTCGAGTTCGGCGGCGACGCGCTCCAAATGCTCCACCGCGCGCGCCTGCAATTCCTCGGCGATCTCCTCGTTGAGGCCGTCAATGTAGGCGAGCTCTTGAAGGTCGATATAAGCGATCTCCTCGACCGTCTCGAAGCCTTCCGTGGCCAGCAGCTGGGCCATCATCTCGTCGGCGTCGAGCGCCTGCATGAAAAGCTGCGTGCGCGCGGCGAATTCCTTCTGGCGGCGCTCGCTCTCCTCGGCCTCGGTGAGAATGTCGATCTGCCAGCCCGTGAGCTGCGACGCCAAGCGCACATTCTGCCCGCGCCGGCCGATGGCCAAGGACAGCTGCGATTCAGCCACGACGACTTCGACGCGGCCTTCATCGGGATCAAGCACCACCTTGGTGACTTCAGCCGGCTGCAAGGCGTTGACGATGAAGGTCGCCGGATCGGGCGACCAGGGGATGATGTCGATCTTCTCGCCCTGAAGCTCGCCGACCACGGCTTGCACGCGCGCGCCGCGCATGCCGACGCACGCGCCGACCGGATCGATCG
>CAZLWK010000017.1:0-68539 GCA_964563395.1 uncultured Caulobacteraceae bacterium | reverse complement strand
GTCTTCCTCGCCCTGGCCTTCGATCACGGCGACCACCGCTTCGCCGAAATCGGGATGCGGCACGCCAATCACCGCGCTCTCGCGGACGCCGTCCATTTCATCGAGCACCAGCTCGATTTCCTTCGGATAGACGTTGAAACCGCCGGAAATGATCAAATCCTTCGCCCGTCCGGAAATCCAGAGCCGACCGTCGGGATCGAGACGTCCCACATCGCCCGTCTTGAAATAGCCGTCCGCGGTGAATTCCCCGGCTGTCTTGTCCGGCATCATCCAATAGCCGTGGAAGAGGCTCGGGCCCTTGATTTCGATCGGGCCGGACTCGGCGCCGTCGGCGATGCGCACGCTCACGCCCGGCAGCGGATAGCCGACGCTGCCCGGAATGCGCGCCCCGTGGAGCGGATTGGTGGTGATCACGGCCGCTTCGGACATGCCATAGCGTTCAAGGATGCGCTTTCCGGTCCTTTGTTCGAACGCGGCGAACGTGCTCGGCAAAAGCGGCGCTGACCCTGAAATGAACAAGCGCATATGGGCCGCCTGCGCCGCGCCGAAGCGCTGATCGGCTAGAAGGCGCGTATAGAAGGTCGGCACGCCCATCATCACGCTCGCGCGCGGCAGTGCGTTCAGCACTTTGTCCTCGTCGAACTTGTCGAGCCAGAGCATGGCGCCGCCGGTCATCAGCGCGCAATGCATGGCGATAAAAAGCCCGTGAACGTGGAAGATCGGCAGGGCATGCAGCAGAACGTCAGCGCGGCGATAGGCCCAGGATTCGATCAAGGCGCGCGCATTGGCGGCGAGCGCGCCGTGCGAGAGCATCGCGCCCTTGGATCGCCCGGTTGTCCCGCTCGTATAGATGAGGGCGGCGAGATCCTCGCTTGAGCGATCGACGGTGTCCATGAACGACGCGTGTCCCCGCGCTTCCTCGGCGAGCGCGCGCGCATCGCGCACGAAGAGCGCCGGCGCGGCGTCCGCTTCGAAATAGGCGGTTTCTGCGGCCGTATAAGCGGTGTTCAGCGGCGCGTAGACCGCCCCGATCTTCAACGTGGCGAGATAGAGCGCGACAGCGGCCACGCTTTTCGGCGTCTGCGCCAGGATGCGGTCGCCGGGCGTGACGCCCTTCGCGCGCAGCAGCCCGGCCATGCGCGCCACGTGCTCCTCCAGCACGCCATACGTGATCACCCTATCGGGCGCGCCGTCCTCGTAGAAGCAGGGCGCGTGGCGCGCGTCGGCGAAGCCGTCCGCCAGCGCGGCATAGAGATTATGGTTCACGCGCGATGACGTCCGCGCCTGCGCCGGCTTAGAATCTCAGGGAGCCGAGCTCGCATGCCGTCTTGGCCTCGTCATTGACGCCATAGGCGCGCACTTCGCCCGACGTCGTTGAGACATCCGCTTCCCAGCCATTGATCTCGTTGGTGACCTGGTTGGGCTTGGCGGCGACCACGTCCGGCCGCGCGATGCTGGTTTCGCCGACGCCGACAATCACGCCGTTGGAATCGGCGACGACGATCCGCGGATAGGCGGCGCGCGCGGTATCGTTCCAGGCCCAGCCCGCGATACGCACGCCGGTCGGCTCCTGCATGTAACGATGCAGCACCACATCGACCCAGCCGATGCACTCGGTGACGGCGGTGGGATAGGCCTGCGTCAGCGGCTGGCCGATCAGGGCCGCGCCCCATTCGGGGGGCGCTGCGCGGCCGCGCTGCGCCTCGCCCATCGGCACCGCGAGTTCAGGCGCGGCTGGCGCCTCCGGCGCCTCCTGGCTGCACGCCGCCAAGGCCAGAAGCGCAAGGCCGATAATGCCGTTCCTCATGTCAGTCCCCGCCTGAATGCGAATAAAGCCGCACGCCTATGCCATGGGCGCGGCGGGCTGGGAAGGGTCGGGTTCGGCGGGGCGGGCCTGGGCCTGCGCGAAATGGAGAAGCGCGTCATTGATGCGCTCGGGCTGGCGCGCGAGATCCAGCGCAAGACGCAGCGCATTGGGGTCCTCGCCCAGCCGTTCGGCCGGCGCGCCCAGATCGAACACCACGGTCGGCAGGCCGGCCTTGCGCGCGATGGAGAGCGTGTAGGAATAGGTCTCCGGCCACACCGAGGGCAGAAAGGCCAAGTGCGGTTCCGCCAGCGTTAGGAAATCGCCCACTTCGTGTTCCAGATAAGGCCCTAGGAACTCGACGCCTTCGGTCTTGAGCGCGGAGATGATGTCAGCGGTGCCGACGATCGTGAATTGAAGCGGCAGGCCGCGCGCGCGCGCGTCACGGGCGCAGGCCAGCAGCACCTGCGATCCCTTGTGCGGGCCGATGGCGCCGATAATGACGACGCGCACGGGTTGGCCCGGCGCCCAAGGTCGCGCGATGAACGGAACGTGCGCGACATCCTCCGCGTGCGGCGCGACATGGATGTCCAGGTCCGGGAAATAGGATTTGAAGCGCTGCGCCGTATCGCCGCTCGGCGCGATCAGCTTGGACGCGCCTTGCAGGGCCACAGCGTGCGCGGCGCGCCAGGCATCGATCGCCGGCGGCGCCGCGCGCGGCAGATCGGGATGTACTTCGTACGGAAACGCTGGGAAGGCGCGCAGACAAGCGTCGCACTGCGCGGGACCGAGTTCGCCGCAATAGAGGCCTCCTGGCCCGATGAAATTGATTTGCGGACAGATCGGAGCGTAATCGTGCAGCGTGTAAGTGTACGTGACGTTTCTGTCGGCCAGCATCCGGGGAATGCGCTGCGGCGCCGTCGCCGACCAGCCGACCAGGCTGTGAATCTCCGCGCGCTCCACCCCGATGAGGGGGATCAATTCATCCAGAACGCTGAAGTCCAGCGCGGAAAGATTATGCAGATCGCACGCGCGCCCATGCACGGATAGGCGCGCATGCGTCCCGTCCCGAGCAGGCGTCGCCACGATGGCGTCGCGGCCTTCCGCGCGCAGCTTCTCGATACAATCGACGACGTGGCGCTCCACGCCGCCGCCCCGCGAATGCGTGAAAATGAGCACCGGCCTTTGCGGTTTGCGGCCGATCAGGCGCGCCAGATCGAGCGCCGCGCGCGCGGCCGAGGGCGGGTCGCGACCGATGTAAGCGTGCACCGAGGCTTCGTAGGTCGGATGCAGGGCGATGAGGCGCTGATAATTGCGCTGCTTCATCGCGGCCGCGTCCGCCGAGAACGACATCTCGCCGGAATGGAAAACGAACACGTCGAGCGCATGGGTGTTGCGCCAGCCGGCGGCCTCCGCGCGAACGCAGAAATCGTTTTCCTCGCCATAGCCGCGGCCGAACGTGGCCTCGTCGAACAGCCCCACCGCTTCGATCGCCGCGCGCCGCATATACATGCAAAAGCCGACGCCGGTGGGCACGTCCACGCTGCGGCCGCGATTGACCTCGGCGGCGAGCAGATCGAGCGCGCCGAATGGCAGTTCAAGCTCGCTCGGATTGTTCTCGCAGAACACGGGATAGGAGCAGATCGTCGCGTTATTGCTGAACGGCGTGATGGTGGCCACATCCTCGCCGGCGTGCGCGAGCAGGCGGTCGAGCCAGTCGTTGAAGACGAGCGTGTCGCTGTTGAGCAGGACGACGTCGCGATCCGGATGCAAGCGCATCGCCCGATTGACCGCGCCGACGAAGCCTAGATTTGCGTCGTTGCGCAGCAAGGTGATCAGCCCGAGCTCGGCGAGCCGGCGAAGGTCCTCCGAGAGCGCGGGCTCGGGCGAACAATCATCGACCACGACCAATTCATATGGCGTGCGCGTGGGCGCGCCGAGCACGGAGGCGAGCGCCGCGAGCGTTTCGTCGCGGCCGCGATAGACCGGGACGACGACGTCCACCCGGATCGGCGCTTGCGGCGCGGCGGCCTTGGCCCGCGCCGCATCCTCGAAGAGGCTCCAGGCGGGGGCAGGCGGGCGATACGCTTTCGTCACCCGCTCGTTCAGCCGGCCCTTGCGCAGGAAATGCGCGAGCGCGGCCCCCTTGGGGCCCTCCGCGCCGGGGGTTCGCTGGATATAGGCCACGGGATCGAAATCGGGGCTGGGCAGACGCCCTTGGGACTCGCCCTCCCGCACATAATGCACCAGCGGATTGTCCCCGGATGCGCGCACGTCCGGATTGGAGGCGATGTAATAGGCGCTGTCGAAGACGCGGTTGGGCCGCCGGCCGTCATAGCCGCCGAACAAGAGATAATGCACAAGCGGATCGAGCTTGCTGGCGACCACGTCCGGATAGGTGCGCTTGTACCAGCTCCGATCGAACAATCCCGAGCGCCGGATCAGCCGATATTGCTTGGCGAGCGGCGCGCGCTCCAGAAACCTGGCGATGCGCCCCAGCGCCCCGCGCCGCGCTGAATAGCCGGTGTTCAACAGGAAATAAGCCAGTCTGTTGCGCTGGATTTGGGTCGTTTCCGTAAGCGTGTGCGCTTCGGCGAGGTCTTGGCGCTGGCGCTTGAGCGCCTGTTGAAGCCGCGCGAGATCCGCCTCCGACTGGGCGGCCCGCTGCTCGGCCGCGGAGAGCGCCGCGCGCAATTCGCTTGTCGCTTCGACAGGCGGCGGGCGCGTGTCGGCGTCGATCGCCAGACGCAATTCGCGATCAGGAATGGGGGCGGGCGCTTGCTTCAACCGGGACCAATCCGCGACGAGTCTGCCCTGTCGCCGGCCTTAATTCCAGGCGCCCGCTCAGCCGCAGGGCTGCCATAGCTCGCATCATCCCCAGTCGGCGCCGCCCTCATGCCATCGCCCCCCGGTCTCTGGCCGTGTTAAGCTACCCGCTATGCCTAGGCGCCCGGGCCCGCCATGGCAAGGCTGGCAGGCCGAGGGAGGCGACAAACGTGAACGCTGGGCAAGGAAGCCCTCCAGGCGCCGCATCCGAAGGCATGGCCGGGGGTTGCGCCCCGCCGGCAAACGCCCGACATGAGGGCGGCGGGCGCGGGGCGCCGCAGGCAGACCGCGGGGCGCGGACGGACATTATGGCGTCAGCGGTCGGCCGGGTTCTTCAGGCCATCAATCCAAATTCCCACGACGCGCCCATCTTCGCCCGCGTTTTCCGGGAATATTGGCGCAAATTCTGGCGCCGGTACGCCCTGGCCATGGTGTTCATGGCGATCATCGCCGGCACGACGGCGGCCAGCGCCTGGATCATGCGCGATGTGATCAATGGCGTGTTCATCGACCGCGACATGCAGGTGATGATCACGGTCTGTATCGCGATCGCCGTCATCTACACGGCGCGGGGCCTAGCCACTTACGGCCAGGAATTGGTGATGGCCCAGGTCGGTAATCGCATCGTCGCCGATGTGCAGCAGCGCATCTTCGATGCGATCCTCAAGCAGGATCTGGCGTTCTTCCATCGCATGCCGTCCAGCGATCTGGTGACGCGCATCACGCTCAACGCGCAGGCCGTGCGTCAGACGCTCGAATTGGCGACGGTCTCGGTGGGGCGCGACCTCTTCACCCTCATCGGCCTCATCGGCGTCATGGTGTTTCAGGACATCGTGCTGACCCTGATCGTGCTCGTCGGCGTGCCGGTGATCGCGCTCACGGTTTCCAATTTGATGAAAC
This sequence comes from uncultured Caulobacteraceae bacterium, assembly GCA_964563395.1. Classification (GTDB taxonomy): domain Bacteria; phylum Pseudomonadota; class Alphaproteobacteria; order Caulobacterales; family Aquidulcibacteraceae; genus JBEVOS01. The sequence continues at coordinate 63,009 of CAZLWK010000017.1, read as the reverse complement.
AGGTGCGCAAGCTCTTCAACAAGGAGGTGCACTCCATGGCAGAGGTCATCTCCGCCGTGCAGGAAACCTCGCAGGGCATACGCGTGGTGCGCTCATTCGGCTTGGAGGACGCGCTGCGCACGCAGATGGGCGGCGCCGTCACCGCCGTCGAGCGATTGCAGAACGGCATCGCGCGCGTGCAGGCCGCCACCGCGCCGCTCATCGATATATTCGGCGGGCTCGCGGTCGCCAGCGTGATATTTTATGGCGGTTGGCAGGTCATCCATGCCGGCGCGACTCCGGGCGAATTCTTCGCTTTCATCACCGCCTTGGTGATGGCGAGCGATCCCGCGCGACGCCTGGCGCGCCTCAATATTTCGCTCGCGGCGGCGGCGGTCGGCGTGCGCATGATGTATGCGCTGATCGACGCGGAGCCGAAGATCGTCGATCGGCCCGACGCGCAGCCCTTGAAGATTTCGGGCGGTGAGATCGCGCTCAAGAAGGTCATTTTCGCTTACGAGGCCAAGAAGCCGATCCTGCGCGGCCTGACGCTCACCGCGCCTGCCGGCAAGACCACGGCGCTGGTGGGCCTATCGGGCAGCGGCAAATCCACCATCTTCAACATGGTGTTGCGCTTCTGGCGCCCGGCGCGCGGCGTGGTGGAGATTGACGGTCAGGATCTGCAGGCGGTCACGGGCGCCTCGATCTATGAGCAGATTTCGCTGGTCAGCCAGGACACCTTTCTCTTCAAGGGCACGATCGCGGAAAACATCATGCGCGGGCGCCCCGGCGCCACCGAGGCCGAGATGATCGAAGCCGCCAAATCGGCGGCGGCGCATCAATTCATTCTGTCGTTGGCGCGCGGCTACGATACGCCGGTCGGCGAGTTGGGCGGCAAGCTCTCCGGCGGGCAGCGCCAGCGCATCGCGATCGCGCGGGCGTTCCTTCGAGACGCGCCGATCCTCCTCTTGGATGAGCCGACGTCCGCGCTCGATGCTGAATCCGACGCCGCGATCCAGGCTGCGCTCTCGCGCTTGATGAAGGGGCGCACCACCATGATCATCGCGCACCGCCTCGCCACCATCGTCTCAGCCGACCACATCTGCGTCGTTGAGGCGGGGCGCGTGATTGAAAGCGGCACGCATCAGGAATTGATCGCGCAGAACGGCGCTTATTCGCGCCTTTATTCGATGCAGTTCGCGGCGGCGTGATCGGCGCGCATCGCGGCGAAGCCCTCCGCGGTCACGCTCTGCGCATGGACAATGCGTCCGCTTGGCTTCGGCGCGCGGTGCTCTGCGCGTCCATAAAGAATGTAATGCTCCAGCGGATTGAGCTTCAGGAACGCCACGTCGCGATTGGTCATCAGATAGAAGCGCGAATCGAAATCGGGGCTGGGATTGCGCCCCAGCTCCGCCCCACAGGTCAAATAATCGAGGAGGGGATTTTCGCGCGCGCGAACATGCTCGGGATAATGCTTCTGATAATGGGCGGTTGAGAAAAAGGGGCCCGGATCGCGCCCTTCGTCAGCCCCATAGGCCACGTAATGGCGCGCCGGACTCAACTTGCCGCGCGCGACATCGCGGTAGCGGCGCTTGTACCATTCGGCGTCGAAGATCGGGCTCGCCGCCACCGCCGCCGCCGCGCGGACAAGGCGCGGGCGTTTCAGCCGATTGGTTTCCGGCGCAAGCAGCAGCGCTGGTTTCAGCGCGCGCCAGGCTTCCGCGCCGCGATCGGCGAATAATTCTCGCAACACCCGGGCGCGCTTTGGCGCCGGCCGCTCGGGCGCCGGGGGATAGGTGCGCGCGGCGTCCTCGGCGTCTGCCAAGGCGTGAAAATAGGCCGCGTCGGCGGCCTCGTCCCAATGCTGGAAAGCCTCGTGGTCGTTCAAGGCGGCGAACGCCGCGCGAACCTTTTCGATGTCGTGATGGCGCGGCTGATAGACCAGCGCCGCGCCCCCGCGCCACGGCGCCACGATATGCCCATGGCCTTCGCGCGCATCGGAGATGAAATCCTCGATCGCGGTGCGCACGCCGTTCTTGATCCCGTACTCTTCGCCCGCATGGGTGAAGCCGGCATAAAGGCCGCGCCCAAGCGTCGGCGCGCGCTGGCCTGGGCGCAGCCCGCCATGCACGAGCCAACGCGGCGTGGGCGGGCCCGGATCGCCATCGGGATAGCGGTCTCGCCGGCCATAGGGCCAGCCGGCGTTCCAAGCGACGACAAGCGGAAACGACGCGCCAGCTTCATTCGCCCGCGCGCGCACCGCCTCCAGCGCGTCTCTCACCGCGCGCCAATTTGGCGTGACGCGTAGGATGATGAGGTCGCCTTCAGCGCCCGGTTCGTCGGAAACGAAGCCGGCGCTCTCCCGCGCGGCGAGGCCACGAAGCGCCTCCGTCACCTCATCCTCCGGGCCGGCGCGCACCTCCACAATCCGGCGGGGGGCGAAGGTCCGCACCAGCGGTGCGATCAGGGCCTCGACATAGGGCATGGCCCCAGCCGCCACGGATGGGCGTCGGCGTCAATACTCCTCTTGCGAAAGCGGCGCCGGGCTTTGATAGAGGGCGCATGATTGGTCGGACATCAGATGGTCAAGGGGCCGCCGCCCTCTATCTCGATTTGTTGGAGCGCGTCCTCACCGGCATCTTGATGGAGGACGCCCCGCTCACCGCCGCTCATCCGCACCTGGGCGGGACATTCAAGCCGAAGGCGCGCGAGGCGGGGTTGGATTGGCCCTCCCAGGCTTTCACGATGATCGGCCTGAAGCGCCTGCGCAATTTCAGAACGCTGATCGAAAAGGTCCTATCGGATCGCGTGCCGGGAGATTTCATCGAGACCGGCGTTTGGCGGGGCGGCGCGTGCATCATGGCCCGCGCGGTTCTCGCCGCCCATGACATCGGCGATCGAAAAGTCTACGTCGCGGACTCGTTCGAAGGCCTGCCCCCGCCTAATGACGGAGCTTTTCCCGCGGACGCGGGCTCCAATCTCCACACCTACAAGGATCTGGCTGTGAGCCAGGAAACCGTAATGAACAATTTCAGGAAATTCGGCCTCTTGGATGAGCAGGTTGTATTTCTGAAAGGCTGGTTCAAGGACACGATGCCCACCGTTCCCGCGCAATCATTCGCTATTCTGCGTTTGGACGGCGACATGTATGAATCGACCATCGATCCGTTGCGGTTTCTCTATGATCGTCTGTCGCCGGGCGGCTACGTTATCGTCGACGATTATTTTCTGGATCCGTGCAAAGCGGCGGTCCACGATTTCCTGGATGAGCGCCGCATAAAAGTCCACATTCACCGGATCGACGGCTTGGGAATCTATTTTCAGAAGGCGGCGACTTAGGCGGGGACCTTGGCGCGGAGAGCTTCCAACTCGCCGCGCAATTGTTCGATGAGGGCGTTCTTTTCCCCGATGATGGTGCGCGCCCGATTGAGCGCGTCGGTGCGCTGGGTCAGCCGCATGGCGTGTTCGCTCATGCTGCAATTGAGCAGCATGCACGCTTCCTCTAGTTCGATGCAGCTTTGCAGGAGCGAATCCGACGAATAGAAGCCGGCCACCACGTCGCGAATGCGCTGCGTCGATCGCTGCGCCGGCACGAGCACGCCAAGCCCGTTGAAGAAGGGTAGGAATTTGAAATCGATTTCAACGCCGCAAGCCGCGATGAAATCCTCGATCGCCGTCATCACGCCGTTTTGCGGGCCGCCTTCGTAGAGCGCATTGGCGAGGTGTCCGTTCATGCCATTGTCGACGAGGTCCGGGCAGCCCGGGATCATCCCGCGATAGGCATAAGGCTGGCGCTCGCGTTCGCTGAACTCGGAAGGATTGTAATACATGTCGCGTCGGCCATACGGCCAGCCGCAATCGTGAAAGACGATGATGGGCGGGGGGAGCTTCGCTTCGGCGTTGCGCGCGAAGATCAAGGTCAATTCCGCGAACACCGTGCGCCAATTGTGATCGCCGTCCAGCAGCACGAAGTCAGCCGGACGGGCCCGCGGAATCGCCTCCACGCTCTTCGCGCGATGATAGGTGTGTTCATCGGGATAGAGGGCAAGGACGTTGGCGAGGTCCGGCAGAAGCACGGGATCAATGACGTCGATATGCCCGCCCGTCTCGCGGCAATAGCGCAGCACGTGGCGCGTGTTCCAGCCGAACTCGGCGCCGATCTCCATCAATTGCCGGGGTGCGGCGGCCTCGATCAGCGGTCCGATATGGCGTTTGTAGAAGCGATGCATGGCGCCCTCTAAAGCGTGTCGAACGAATCCAGGCTCGCGTCATACGCCTCCACCTTGTGGCGGCCCTTGACGCGCTGGAGATAGCCCCAGGGATTGGAGGTGACGATATGGCGGTCGATGCTGCGGTCGATCGCGAATTCAGATTCGTCGACGAACAATTGAATCGTCTTCTGGTGCCAATATTTGGAATAGCCGAGCCAGGGCTGTCCCAGCGCCGTGCGCAGATAAATCAGATAGGAGCGGTGCGAGACGAAGCGCGAGAGCGCCCGCAGCTTGTCGAGGGGCAGGAAATCGTCCTCGCCCGGTTCAAAGATCGCGAGCACGCTTTCCTCCGCGCCGATGGCGCGGCGCAGGGCGGCTTCCGTCTCCGGCGCGGTCAAATCCGACAAAATCGGGTCCAAGCGCGCGAACGGGGCCGGCGCGCCGTCGGCGCCAAGCACGTTGAGGATCCGCGCATGATCGAGACCCGCCAAGGTCAGCATGGAATCGAGGAAGCGCAGCAGCCCGTCCTCGCGCGCATTGGTGATGATGCGCTCGGGCCGCACCTTGACGATGATTTCCTGAATGCTCACCAGATCGGTGGGCGCAAGGCTCACCTGCGATCCGAGCCAGCGGGTCGTCGTGTGCAGTCCGCACTCGGCATAGACCGATTGCAGATAATGTTGAGAGCCGGTTTCGTAATGCTGATTGAGCGCGCCGGGCCGAACCTTTTCCGTCACGCCGACGGCGGCGGCGAACAGCGGCGTCTGGCGCGCGATCACCGCGAAGGGCGAACGTATGCCGCCCCGCAAGCGGATTTTCTCCGGCGAGATCGCCTGGAAATCGCGTCCGCGCAGCGCGCGATAGGCGGCCTCATAGCCGCGCACCTGGCGGTCCTTGTCGGCGTCGGAGACGTTCGTCGTCGTGCCTTGATGGTATTGATGAAAGCTGGCTTCGCCGATCAATTGCACGACATGTTCGCCGCTCGCCTCCGCCGCGCGCGTGAACAGATCGAGATTGCAGAAGCCTCCGCCGGGCGTTGAGAATGCTTCGTCGAGGCCGCCGATACGGCGATAAAGTTCGGCCGGCATGAACAGGCAATTGCTTTCGGCCAAACCGTCGAACCAATGGCGCGGGCTTTCCTGGATCGGCACGCTGATGCGGAAGAGGTCGTAGCCGTTTTGCGGCCATTTTATCCGCGCGAACAGAAGATCCTCCTGCGCGCGGCTGTAGCCCGTTTCGGAGAACCAGCGCTGATCGCCGCCGATGAACCAATGGCGCAGCGCGACGACCGCTTGCGGATCTTCGTCCAGCGCGTCCCATGCTTCGCGCAGCACGCCGGGCGTCAAGACGTGCGCGCCGTCGATCATCACCGCCACATAGCGGCCCTTCGCTGTGGCCGCCGCTTCATTTATGGCGCGGCACGGCGAGGGATCGATGCGATTGGGCGTGTAAACGCGGAACTCCGGCCCAAAGGAGCGGATCCATTCCTCGCTCAATGGCTCCTTCGAGCCATTGTCGATGCAGATCACTTCGTACCCAAGATCGCCGATATCGTGCTGATAGGCGCGCGACAGCGAGGTGAGCGTGCGCGCGGCTTCCCGCTTCATGTTGTAGAAGACGACGATGAAGGAAAAGACCGTCTCCGCGGGCGCCTCCTTCGGCCTGCGCGCGAGGCGCTGCGGCCAGGGCGCTGGCGCGGGCGGGGCAAGGTTTGGCGGCGCGCGCATGCGCAGCGCGGCGCCCGCCGCGCCGTCGATCCGCACTTCAAGCGCATGTTCGCGATCGTCGAACAGGCGCGCGGGAAGCCGTCCTGAATAGGCGCCGCGTCCATCGCCCTGGCGCACCTCCGCGAGATCGTAGCGCCAATCGTCGGCAAGGATGCGTGCGATCTCCTCGCCATTCTCGTGCAGCGTGAGCGTTGGCGCTGGCGCGCTGGTGGGGCCCGGATGGACCCAGCCATGCACCCCGCCGGGGCCGAAACCTTCCAGCACCCCGATCTCCCCCGCCTCGGTCCGCAAGGTGAGGGGCGTCGGCGTGAAGAACGGACCGCTAGTCTGGGATGGACTTGCCGGCGCTGGTTTGGCGGGCGCGGGCGCATGGACGACGACTGGGCTATTGGCGAGTTCGGCGCCGCCTTGCGCACGCACCTGCACGTGCAAGTCTTCGCCTGCCTTCAGATGCTCGGCCAGCGGCAGGCGAAACGCGCACCAGCCGCCGCGCTTGCCCGCGTCGCGCAGATCGGCGCGAAAAAGCCGGGCCTCGGTGCTGGAGAGCACGACGCCGCCGCGCACCGCCTCGATCACCAGCGGCGCCTGGGGACGCGTGGGCGACCAGGCCCAGCCGAACACCGCGCCGTCGGCGACGCTGTCGACATAGCCTTCGACCAGATCGGAGGGCGCGGGGGAGGCTGTATCCATAAGCGGCCCTGGCTAGCCGAGGCGGAGGCGCGTGGAAACAGGAAACCTGCTTCAGGAGAGGGAGGCCCGCCCGCGCGCCGGCGGCCCTGGACTTGGCGGGCCTTTGCTTATTTTATGCGCGCGCGCCGCCGGCGCATGTGGAAAAACGCAGCCGCTGCATGATCGTTCTGCATATAGGCCGCAACAAAGCCGCCTCCACCTCGCTCCAGGATTTTTTCGCGGAACGGCACGCGGAGCTGCGCGCGGCGGGCTGGGACTATTTCCCCATCGGCCACCTCAAGGACGCCGATCCTCGCGTCAAGGGCATGGAGAACACGCTCGACGTGGTCGCCTATGCGGAGGCGAACCCGACGCGGCGGCTGCTGATCTCTAACGAGATCATGTCCACCTGGCCGGATCATTTCACGCGCGGCACGCATGATCTCCTGCGCCCCTTCGATGTGCGCATCCTCGTCTATGTGCGGCCCTACGGCGATTGGATGGTTTCGCAATATGCCGAGCACGTGAAGCAGGGCGGCAATCCGCGCGACATAGATTCCTACGTGGAAGCGACCTCGCACCATGTGTCGGTGCTGCCCAATTTATCCGTCTGGGCGGAAAAATTCGGGTGGGACAAAATCTGGGTGCGTGCGCTTGATCCGCGCGCGCTCGTGCAAGGCGATGTCGTGCGCGATTGCCTGGAGGTGCTTGGCCTCGATCAGGCGCTCGCGGACAAGCGCGCCGAGCGCCGGCTCAACACCAGCCTCAATTGGATGCGTACCGAATTCATCCGCGCCGCAACGGATCCGGCCGCGGTCGAGGTGTGGCCCCCGCCGCCGCGGCCCGGTTTTCAGCAAGCGGCCGCCTTGTTTCAGGCCTGCATGGTCGAGTGCGGGATCGTCAAAACCGACGTGGAATATCTGACCATCGCGCAGCGGCGGAAATTCGCCGCGTGGTACAATGAGGACATGGCGCAGATCGGCCGCAAGGTCGGGCGCATCTTTCCCGCGATCTCCGCCGGCGATGCGCCGGAGCGGCCTTTTCTGCCGTCCATCGCGGCCGCGCCGGCGGATTTGCGCGCGGCCTTCGCCGTGAAGGCGCGCGCGCAGGCATGGCCCACCGAGGTTCAGATCGTGCTGGATCGCGTGCTCGCGGCGATGAAGGCCGGCTAGCCCTTGGCGCGCGCGAGAAACGCCGCCACGATTTCGGGCCCCGCATCTTCCTGACAAAAATGGCTCGCGCGCGCGACCGTCTCGAACGTCGCGCCCGGAATGTGCGCCGCCCAGCGCCGGCCCCAATCCGGCGTGAAGATCGGGTCTGAATCGCCGAAGATGAAATGCACCGGGGTGCGCCAGGATTTCAGCGCCTCGAACGCGGCCGCTTGCGCCGCCGCGGCGCCAGCTTCGGGCTGCGCGAAGGGCAAGCACCAGGGAAAGCGCCGCGCGCCGGCCTTGGCCTTGGGATCGCCGGCGTAAGGCGCCTCATAGGCGCGCTCGATAGCGTCCAGGCTTTCACGCCGCGCCCCGGTGCGCGCCACGATCGCGCCCACGGGGAGATCGCCGCGAGTCCAGGCCAGCCACATCGGGTTGGTCGCCGCGTCGCGCCAGGCGCGGATCGCGGGGCCGTATTCGTAGCCCTCATGGTGCAGCCATGTGTTCATGATCGCCAGCCGCTCGAAGCGCGCCGGCATGGCGACGGCGTTGATGAGGCCGGTCGGACCGCCCCAATCCTGCACGAAGAGCGTGACGTTCTTCAGATCGAGCTGTTCGATGAAGGCGCGCATGCGGGAGACATGGCGCTCGATGACATACCATTGATCGTCGATCACCTTGTCGCTGCGGCCAAAGCCGATGTGATCGGGCGCGATACAACGATAGCCGGCCGCGACGAGCGGCGGGATCATCTTGCGATAGAGATAGCACCAGGTCGGCTCGCCATGCAGCAGCAGCGCCACCGGCCCATCGCGCGGGCCCTCATCCAGATAGTGCGTGCGCAGCCCGCCCCATTCCAGATAGTGCGGCGTGAAGGCGAAATCCGGCAAATTCTCGAAGGCGCTGTCGGGCGTGCGAATGAATTCCGGCATGGGCATCCTCCATCAAGCGTCGCGCGCGCAGCGAAAGCCGATATGCATCGTCGCGGTGTCGGCGGTGACGCCGATCCGCGCCGCCGGCCGATAGCGCGCGCAATACTCGCCGGCGCACAAGAACGATCCGCCTTTCAGCGTGATCAGTGCGCCGGGTTTAGCCAATCCGCCGCAGCCGCACGCCGGGTTACGCGCATAGGCGCTCTGCGTCCATTCCCAGACATTGCCGATCATGTCGACGAAGCCAAAATCATTGGGCGGATAGGCGCCGATGGGCGATGGCCCCGGCGCGCCCTCGCGCGCGAAATACCAGGGGAAGGCGCCGGTCCATACATTGGCCATCAGCGCGCCGTTCGGCATGAATGCTTCGCCCCACGCAAAGGCGCCATGGGCGCGCCCGCCGTGCGCGGCCGCCTCCCATTCCTCTTCGGTGGGCAGGCGCGCGCCGCGCCATTCGGCATAAGCTTGCGCGTCTTCCAGCGCGATCTGCGTCACCGGTGCGCGCGGATCGATCGCGGCGCCGTCGCCGCGCGGATCGCGCCAGGATGCGCCCGGCGCGAAGCGCCACCAATACGCGGGATTGTTGAGATCGACCGGGCCTTGCGTCATCTGAAACACAGCCGCGCCCGGCGGATCGGCGCGCTCGGCATGGCTGACATAACCAGTCTTCGCCACGAACGCCGCGAACGCAGCATAGGTCACCGGCGCGCGGTCAAGCAGGAACGCGGCCACATCCGCCGCGCGCGCCGGCCGCTCCTCCGGATAATGCACGTCCGAGCCGACACGATAGCGCCCCGCGGGCACCAGGATCATGTCGGCTTGGCGTTCGCTCACACGCGCAATCCCATCGCATTGAGGAAGCGATTGGTCTCGATCAGATTGGTCGGACGTCCGTCGACATCGATCTCCACGCGCGCGATGTCGCCCTGGAATGGGTTGGGGCCGACATAGGCGGTCGAGACGCGGTTGCCGAGATCGGCGCCGATGGAGAAGCCGTCATAGGAGGTGGAGAACAGCACGCGCTCGAAGCGGTGCGTGGCGAGGCGGCGTCCATTCACATAGAGCGCGCCGTCGCCGTCGAACGGGCGCGCGCGCATGGTCTGCACGTATTTGATCCGCAGCTCGCCTGTTGGCAGGGCCGGGCCTTCGATCCGCTCCACCCAAGGCACAAGGCTTTGTTCGTAGAAGAGCCGCCCGTCCTTCACGTAAAGCGCATAGCCGGCATGCCTGGAGCCATGCGCAAGCAGCACGCCGTCGCCGCGTCGCGTGCATGTCACTTCGATCTCGTGCGCGAGGCCGCACACGATGGGCGCTACATCGCGCGAAATGCGCTCCACCGGCGGCAGAAACACCCAATTGCGTCGAATGCCGATCGCCTGCCGCTCTTGAACCAAGCGGAGCACCAGATTGCGGTCGTCCAAGGGGAACACGCCATAGCGATCCGCCGCTTCAGTCCACTTCGCCGCCAGCGCGCGCACGCGCTCGGGCTCGGCGCTTGCGCGATCATTGAGTTCATTCGGATCGGTCGGCAAATGATAGAGTTCCCAGCGATCCTCCTCGAACGGACGCCCGCGCTCATGACGCGCCACAAGGCGCCAATCGCCGTCCAGATAGGCGCGATTGCCGCCTAGTTCGAAATATTGCTCCGCGCGCGTGGGCGCGTCGGGCGAAGCGAACGTGGACAGAAAACTTTGGCCTTCGATCGGCTTCAGCGCCCGCCCGCGATACGCCTCCGGCCGCTCAACGCCCGCCGCTTCGAGGATGGTCGGATAGAGATCAACGACATGCGCGAATTGTCGGCGAATTTCGCCCCGCGCGCTTATGCGCCGTGGCCACGACACGATCAGCGGATCGGCCACGCCGCCCAGATGCGCATATTGCTTATAAAGACGATAGGGCGTGTTGGAGACGCAGGCCCATCCCATCGGATAATGCGGAAAGGTCTCGTCCTCGCCCATCACCTCATAAAGCTCGGCCGCCTTTTCCACCGGAACGGGACGGCCGAAGGCGGGCGCGAACACATTTGGCGTGCCGGTGGGCGTGCCCTCCGGCGAGCCGCCATTGTCCGAGATCAGCACCACGAGCGTGTTGTCCGCTACGCCCAAATCTTCGAGCGTCGCCATCACGCGCGCGATGTTTGCGTCCGTATTGGAGACGAGCGCGGCATAGACCTCCATGTAGCGGGCGTAGAGCCGCTTCTGCACCGGCGAAAGCGTCTCCCAGGTTTCCGCGCCCATGGACAGCGGTGGCAATTGCGTCGTCTCCGGCAGGAGGCCGAGCGCGCGTTGCTTGGCGAGGCGCGCGGCGCGCACCGCATCCCAGCCCTGATCGTATTGGCCCTTATAGGCGTCGCGTTCGCGCGCGCGCGCCTGCAGCGGCGAATGCGCCCCCGGAAAAGCGAGTTGCAGAAAGAAGGGCTTGTCCGGCGTCAACGCCTTCTGCGTGCGCAAATAGGCGATCGCGCGGTCCGCGAAATCGTCATTGACGAAATAATCCTCGCGGTCCGGCGGCTCCACGGGCGCCACGCCGTCGAACAATTCCGATGGACGGAAATAATCGGTCGAATGGCCCTGAAACCAATAGGCGCGGTCGAAGCCGCGCTGGGTCGGCCAATTATGGTAAGGCCCGTTTGGACCATTCGTGGCGACGTAATTCACGTGCCATTTGCCGACCAGGAACGTCGACCAGCCCGCGTCGCGCAAGACCTCCGCGAGCGTGGCCGCCTCCTGCGTGAGATCGCCGCGATAGCCGGGGTAGCCCGCATCCACGTCCGCGAGCCAGCCCATCCCCGCGCTGTGATGATTGAGGCCCGTCAGCAGCGCCGCGCGCGTGGGCGAGCACATCGCGCAGGTGCGGAAGTTCGCATAACGCAGGCCCTGCGCGGCCAGCGCGTCCATCGCGGGCGTGCGAATTTCTCCGCCATAACAGCCAAGGTCGGCGAAGCCCACATCGTCGAGCACGATGACGAGTATGTTCGGCGCACCTGTCGGCGCCTTCACTTCCGCGTGCGCGGCGGGGCGTGAATCGCGGAAGGAATCCGCGATGCGCGCCGCTTGGCCAGGCGCGAGCGCGCGCGGCGTGCGATAGGGCTTTCCGATCTCCTCCACAACGCGCGCGCCCGCCGCGACGGCGCCGGCCGCGCCCGCGCCGATCGCCGCGCCGGCGATGAGGGAGCGGCGGTCGAGGCCACGCTTCGTGGGTTTGCCATCGTCGTCGGGCGTGTCGGTCATTGGTTGGACTCGCTTCAGTGCGCGCGCAGCGGCGCAAGGCAATGGGTTTCTTCAAGCAGCGGATCGATCGCCGCGCGCGCCGCGTCCGGCAGCGCGGCATAGGCGCGGCGCAATTCGGCAAGGCACTTCACTTGATACTTGAACGGCCCCTGCGCGAAAGGCATGCCCAGCGCCTCGAAGCGCACTTCGCTCGCGCCGGCTTCGACCGCGCGCGCATTGGCGAGGAGAAAGGGAAAATAGACATCGCCGACGACGCGCAAGAGATCGCGCAGGACGTTGCTGTCACGCGCGGCCCCCGGCGTCCATGCGCCTTCATGGCCGGAAAGATCGTCCATGTGCAAAAGCCAGCGGAAGGCATAAGGAAAATTCGCGCGGTACATGTCGTGCGCTGTGGGATCGACGCCCAATTGCGAGAGCTGTCCGTAAAGCCCGAATTCGGCGAGGGACGGGCGCTCGCCAAAGAGGAAGCGCGTAGTGACGACATGCGCCTCCAGCGCCGCGAGCACGCGGCGCGTGCTTTCCTCGATGAGCGGAGCGTTCTCCGGCGTGCAGCCCACCAGCGCCATGCGGCCCACTTGGCGGTCGCGGAACATCCTGGCGCGCGCCTCGAATTTTTCGCGGCCCCCGCCGCCGGAGGCGTCGAAGGAGAGCCACGTGCTCATCCGCTCCTGATCGCTGGGCCGCAGCCAACGATAGGAGAACATCGCTTTGGTGAGCCATTCGTCGCCGAAATCCTCGATGAGGAAAGCGAGGAACGCATCGCCGGAATCCTCCGGCACGATCCCTCGCCCATTCGACCAGCGCTTTTCCAGATCGTAGATCAGCGGCGTTGAATCGTTCTGCAAAGTTCCGTCCGGATATTCCAGCACGGGAATGACAGGCGCCTTGAGCTTGGCCGCGACGGCTTGCGCCACGCCCCCTTGCACCCAGACGAACGGAATGCGCCGATAGCGCAGCACCGCGCGCATCTTCATCGAATAGGGCGAGCCTAGCGCGCCGTACAATTTAAGAAAGGTCTCGCTCATTGGGGCCCGGTCCTCAATTTGGCCAATAGACGTATTCTTGTTCCGGCGACCATGGCGCGTTGAGCGGCACGTCGATCCGGTTGGGGCCTTCCAGAATCGCCGGCCAGAGCGGAGGCGGCATTTGCCGCTCATGCGCTTCGATCAGGGCCGTCAGCGCGGCCACGCGGTCCGGCGCGGCGGCGGAAAGATCGCGTCGCTCGTGCGGATCGTCCGCCAAGTTGAAAAGCCAGGTGCGTTGCGGGCGTTCAGAGAGCTGCAGCTTCCAATCGCCATGGCGCACCACGCGATAATGGCCTGAGCGGAAGAAAAGCGTTTCGCGGGGCGGGACGCTGGCTTGGCCGCGCAGGAAGGGCAGAAGATCGACGCCGTCCATCACACGGTCGGACGGCATGGCCGCGCCAGCCGCGCCGGCGGCGGTGGCGAAAATATCCATGCTGGCGGCGAGCCCGCGCACCACGGCGCCGGCGGGAATTTGCCCAGGCCATCGCGCGAGGAAGGGCACGCGCACGCCGCCCTCGAAGAAGCTCGCCTTGAAACCGCGGAACGGCTTGTTGATGTCCGGCAGGCCGAGATACCAGGCGCCGCCATTGTCGCTGGTGAAGATGACGAGCGTGTTCTCATCGAGGCCATTGGCCTTGAGCGCCGCCATCACCCGGCCCACGCCGCGATCGAGCGAAAGGATCATCGCGCCATAGGTGCGCGTCGTATGATCCTCGATCCCGGCCAAGGCCTCGTAATCCTCGCGCAGCGCATGCAGCGGCGTGTGCGGCGCGGTGTAGGAGAGAAAGAGAAAGAACGGACGATTTCTGTTCGCTTCGATCGCGCGCACCGCCTCGTCGGTGAAATAATCGGTCAGATAAGTAGGCGGCGCGAAACGCTGTCCGCCATTCCATTGAACGGCGAAGGGCGCGTTCGCCCACAAGAAGCGATCGATCGGATCCCAAGGCAGGCGCGCCTCTACGCCGCGCGGATCGCCCGCCGGCAGAAACATGCCCCCGCCCGCGGCGATGCCGAGGCTTTCGGCGAAGCCCTGTTGTTCGGGCCGCATGCCGCCGCTCTCGCCCAAATGCCATTTGCCGATATGTATAGTGTGATAGTCGCGCGCGGCCAGGGCTTCGGCGATGGTGATCTCGCTCGCCGGCACGCCCTGCGACGTGTAGGGCGGCAGGCTCGAAACAAGGTCGCCGCGATAGATCGGCGCGGGCGCGCCTTCGCCTTCGGAAAAGTGCGCCACGCCGGCCGCGAGTTGCGGCGGCACGGCGGTGAATTCGAAACCGAAGCGCGTCGGGTAGCGGCCCGTCATCAGCGCCGCGCGCGTGGGCGAGCACGTGCCGTTATTGGCGTAGGCGGCTTCCACGCGCGCGCCCTCGCGCGCCAGGGCGTCGATATTGGGTGTGCGCACGCGCCCCCCGGCGAGCCCGCCATGCAGGCTGATATCGTTATAACCGAGATCGTCGGCCAGGATGACGATGATGTTCGGCGCGCGCGGGCCGGCGGGCGCTTCCGCGGGGCCTTGGGCCCAATTGATCGTTTGGGCCGGCGCTATGGGATCGCGCATTTTGGCGATGAAGCCTGGAATGTGGATTTTGTAGCGCTCGAACGCGGCGTAGCCCGCGCCGGCCAGGATGAGCACGACGATGAGCGCGATGGCGAGACGTTTCATGTCTTCCCCCTAGCGTGTGCGCGTCACGGCGCCGTCCGGCGCGATGTGGACGAAATCGCCGTCGCGCATCACCCAGACCGGGCCGGAGAAGAGTGATTTCGCTTCGCCGAGAAATGGACGCTCCAAGAGCGCCATGCGCAAGGGCGGCACCATGTGCGTGATGGCGAGCGCGGCGACGCCGGCCTCTTGCGCGGCCTCGGCGGCTTGTTCGGGCGTTGCGTGATAATCCTCGATATCGGCCATGATTTTCGCGATAGCGTCCTGACCGTTCTTGCGCGCCGCCGCGCCGACGATGCGGGTAAGACGCGGCGAAAGCGCCTCGTGCACCAGAAGATCGGCGCCGCGCGCCGCGCGCGCGATGCAAGCGCAGGCGGCCGTGTCGCCGGTGACGACGATGCTGCGCCCGCCATATTCGATTCGATAACCGACAGCCGGCTCCACCGGCGTATGATCGACATTGAAGGCGCTGATGCGCAGGCCGTCGCGGTCATAGACGAGCGCCATATCGGGGCTCGCGGCGAAGGTCTGCGCGGCGAATCCGAAACCGCCGGGCGGCACCACCGCCGCGCCATGATGAGCCACGCGATACGTGCTGTCGATCGCATAGGCTTCGTTGAAGCCGGCGGCGACACGCGCGACGCCTTCGGGCCCGTAAAGCGGCAATGGCGCCGTCGCCGCGCCGCCCGCCCAACGCTGCAGCGAAAGCGCGCCCAGCCCATCGATGTGATCGGAATGGAAGTGCGTGAGGAACACCGCCTCGATTCGCGCCGGCGGCAAGCCCATGACGCCCAATTGCTCGGCCGCGCCATCGCCCGCGTCGAAGATGAACAAGCGCCCGCCCGCGATCACCGCAAGGCATGGGCCGGCGCGGTCGCGATCCTGCAGCGGCGAGCCGGTGCCGCAAAAGCCGGCGTGCAAGCCTTCGCCCAGCGCGTCGATGCGCGGCGCGCCGATGCTGCGTTCGGCCACGCGCTGCATGATGGTGAGCGCGATCTGGTCGCGCTGCATGTAGGCGACGGCGCCGACGATCAGCGCCAGCGCGGCAAGGCCGATAAGAAGCCATCGCATCATGGTGTCCGCTCTCCTAAAAGGCGCGAATGCGCGCGCGCCTCGGCCGCGAGATCGGCCTCCACCGCCCAAAGTCGATCCTGGCCCCAATGCGCCGCGCGCGCGCCAACGCGAAACGACGGCACGCCCCAAACGCCCAGCGCGAACATTTCCTCGCGGTTCGCCTCCGCGACGGCGCGCCAGCTTTCATCGGCGAGCGCGATGCGCACGAAGGACGGCGACAGGCCCGCGCGCTTGGCGACGGCGTCGAGCCCCTCATCGGTCGCCGCGTCCACGCCTTCGGCGAACACGGCCTTCAAAAAAGACTCCGCGAACTCAGGCCCCGCCTCGGCGC
The DNA here is from genome assembly GCA_964563395.1 of uncultured Caulobacteraceae bacterium. Classification (GTDB taxonomy): domain Bacteria; phylum Pseudomonadota; class Alphaproteobacteria; order Caulobacterales; family Aquidulcibacteraceae; genus JBEVOS01. The sequence goes on along the minus strand of CAZLWK010000017.1, from coordinate 47,020 downwards.
GGATCGCATGGTGCAGCACGGCGAGCCCGCGTTGGGCGCCTGCGCCGACGGGATCGCAGATTTTTCCGAATGGCAGATTGAAACGCTCGGCTTCGCGCTTGGCGTCGCGCACGATGTAAAGCCGCTTGGCGGGCGGGACGGGCAGGCCGCGCATCACCATCGGCAGTACGAAACGCAAGCGCAATTCCGCGCCATAGCGCGCCGCCAGATCGCGGATGCGCGCCGCCGCCAGATAGGTGTACGGGCTGCGAAACGAGAGGAAGAAATCGAGTGTGACGCCCCCGGCGGCGCCGCGCGCTTCGGATTCCCGCGGGAAGCGGAAGGCAGGGATCGCCGCGCCCGGGCGCGCCGCGAATTTCAATCGCTCCTCAAGATAGGGCAGCCGATCGAGACCCCAATACCATTCGCCTTCGAAATGAAACGTCGCGCCCAGATAGTGTCCAAGCCTCGCGCGCAGCGCGTCGCCGGCGGCGAAGGCCTCTCGCGAAGCGAGCGGCGGCGCATCGATCGCCTCGCCGCGCCACATGCGCTCGCCAAGCGCGACCGCCTCGCGCGCAAAGGCGCTCGGCTCGCTGACATAGGCAAGGCGCCCTGAAACTTTCGCCACAAGATCGGCCGAGGGCGCTTGCGCATTGACTGGAAAAGAGAGGCCGTGCGCCGCCGCGAGCAAGGCCGCGTCCCGCCGCGCATAGGCGGCGAGGCGTTCCGGCTCGGGCGCGGCGCCCGCATCCGGCGGTGAAACAAGATGCGGCGCGATCTCCACATCGTAAAGAGAGGAAAGCCGGCTCAAGGCTTGCGCGGCGAGGTGTGAATAGGGATCGTCCGCCTGGTGGAAATAATGGATCATCGGCCGCGCCCCGCTCATGCGCCGGCGCAGGGCATGGGCCGCGCGAACGCCGCCGCGCACGGCGCCGCTCGTGATCACGCGCGGCGCGAGGCTTGATGCGGCCGCCCGCATGGAGACCCTCCCCTTGCGCCCTTCAGCGCCTTCTTGACGCAACGTCTTAAGTGATGGCACTTTGAGTGTCAATAAACAGAAAGCGCGTCGTCCCATGGCCAAGCCCGCCGCCAAACGGCCCGATCAGATCGTGCTGGAAAAGCATGATGGCAGGCGCCTGCGCGCCGACGCCTCCCGGCGCAAGATCATCGAGGCGATGATGGCGCTGGCTCGGGAGGGCGAAATGGCGCCCAGCGCCGATCTCGTCGCCGAACGCGCCGATGTGGGCCGACGCACCGTCTTTCGTCTCTTCAACGACATGGACAGCCTCTATGCCGAAATGCAGTCCGTCATGCTTGAGCGTATTCGCCCCATTCTCGAAACGCCGCTCGAGGGACCGAATTGGCGCGCGCGCCTGGAAAAGCTCGTCGAGCGGCGCGTGCGGCTGTTTGAGGAAATCATGCCGGTGAAGGCCGCCGCGGATTCGCAGCGTTATCGGTCCGCGTTTCTGCGCGCCGAGCATGACGACATGACGCGCATGCTGCGCGAAATGCTGTTGTTCGTCCTGCCGAAATCCATTGTCGATGATTCACCGCGCTTCGAGGCGTTCGACGTCACACTGTCCTTTGAAACCTGGCTGCGGCTGCGAAAGGAGCAGAAGCTTTCGGCGAAGGCAGCAGGCATGGTGGTGCGGCGCATCATTGCGGCGCTGGCGCGCTGATGTCGCGCACGATGCGAAAGCCGATATGCGACGTGCCGAGACTAGGATCGCCGCCTTGACGCGATCCGCTGCGATAGCGCGCGCAGAAATTCGCGGCGCACAGGTGCGACCCGCCCTTGATCACGCGCTTGCCCACGCCCTCGGGATCGCGGGCGGCGGCGTCCCTTTCGCTGCGCACGGCGGCGTCCACGGCGTACCAGTCGGACGTCCATTCCCAAACATTGCCGATCGTGTCGTAAAGCCCACGCGCGTTGGCGGGAAAACATCCCACGGGCGCGGCGCCGGCGAAGCCGTCGCTCGCATCGTCACGCACGGGGAAAAAGCCTTGCCAGGTGTTGGCGCCGGCTTCGATTTCGGCTTCGCGGGCCGCGAAGGCGGGCGCGGCGCCGCGGGCCGCGAATTCCCATTCCGCTTCGGTGGGCAGGCGCGCCCCCGCCCAGCGCGCATAAGCCAGCGCGTCTTCATACGCGACGGCGACGACCGGCGCGTTCGGATCGGGCCTCCTTCCATCGCCGAGCGGCGCGCGCCATGTCGCGTCCGCGTCGATCCGCCATTGCGCGGTCGCGCGATCGAAGACGGCGGCGCCCAAAGGCGCATCGTGCGGCGCCCCGTCCGCGCCGCGTCGTTCCGCCAATGTCACATAACCCGTCGCCGCGACGAAGGCTTCATATTGTGCGTTCGTGGTTTCGGTGGCGGCGATGCGGAAGGCGCCTACGTCGCCCGCGCCGCCAAAGCGCTCTTCCTCATAAAAAAGCGCCTCGCCCCGCGTCAAACGCCCGGCTTCCACCGCGATCTCCGTACCGATGGCCTCCGCGCCCGCGCACGCGCGCAATGTCGTCGGCTGGGCTTGCCCGCAACCGCACAGAGCCGCCGCGTAGAGCAGAAGAGACAGGATAGGGCGCATCGCCGTCAGTACAGCGCGTTCATGTTCCGATTTCCAGCGTCATCGAGCACGCCATGAATGGAAAGTCGTCGCCGCAGGAAGAGATCGTCGTCCATGGTCTCGATCTGTCCTATTTTACCGGCAAGATCGAGGCCTATCTGCGCATGCGCGGTCAGCGCTATCGACTCCAGCAAATGGATACGCGCGCTTTCCGCCGCTGCGCGCGCGCAACTGGCGTCGCGCAAATGCCCCAGCTGGAATTGCCCAATGGCGCTTGGCTGACGGACACGCCCCTCATTGTCGATGCATTCGAGGCCGAGACGCCCCTGATCACGCCCTCCGATCCGTGTGCAGCCTTTATCGCCCATCTATTGGAGGATTATGGCGACGAATGGCTGTGGCGGCCGGCGCTGTACTATCGCTGGCGCTTCACCGACGATGCACGGCTCATGAGCGCTCGCCTCGCGCGCGGCATGTTGCGCGATATCCCCGCGCCCTTTTTTCTGCGTCGCCTGTTCATTCTGGCCCGGCAAAGACGCGAATATTTGCTTCAGGACGGCGTCAATGCGCGGACCGAGCCCTCGATCGAGGCGCTTTATCTGGATACGCTGGATGCGTTGAACACCGTTCTTGGCCTTCAGCCGTTCATTCTCGGCGCGCGGCCGACCCGCGCGGATTTGGGTTTCTTTGGCGGCATGTTCCGGCACTTTTCATCCGATCCCACGCCAGCGGCCTTGATGCGCGCACGCGCGCCCCATGTGCTCGCCTGGGTGGGGCGCATATGGGCGATCGCGCCGTCCGCGTTCAGCGCGGCGCCTTTTCCGCACGGAGCGCCCTCGTATCTTCAACCGATCGTGACGCGCATGAGCTTAGAATTTCTGCCGTACATGGCGGCTAATGATTTGGCCTGCGCGCAAGGCTGCGGCCGTGTCGTCTTCGAAGCGGGCGACGCGCTTTTCGATACGCCCGTCAATCCGTATCGTGCCTGGCGTTTTCAGCGCCTTTTGAGCTTTTATGACGGGCTCGACACAGGCGCGCGCGCGAAGATTGATGCTTGGCTGGGTGGAGGAAAACACTTTTCGGGTCATCCGCGGCGCTATTGTGCGCCGTCCCGTCGGAACGAGCGTCATGTGCGCGATCGCCAATGGCGAGACTGAAGGAGCTCCGGCTCTTGGGGAGGCGAATATGCAAATCATTGGACGAATTCTCATCGGACTTAACGCGCTGGCGGCGCTGGCCATCTTCGCGCTGATCTATGCGCGTCCGCTGGAATTGGCCGGCGCGCTCGGCGTGAGCGGCGAGGGCGCGCTCGGTCTCGCCACGATCCGGGCCGATATGGGCGGCTTCTTTGGCGCGTGGGGGCTGTTCTGCTTCGTCGCGGCGTTGACGGGCCGGCGCGGCCTATTGCTGGCGCCGATCGCGCTTTTGGGTTTCGCCCTCGTCGGGCGCTTGTTCACCTATGTCACCGCCGGGGGCGGGGCCGAGGCGCTGCAGCCGATCCTGGTGGAGGTGGTCTCGCTGACGCTTATTCTGCTCGGCCGGGCCTTGATGGGACGGTCGGGCTAGAAATTTTCACCGCTCATGTCGAAATGGTGCGGCGCGGGGGCTCATGGCGGTGAAGGCGGATGAGCCGCTTTCGCCGGGCGCGGCCCGGCGTGAACCAGAAGGGCGCATTCGCCATGCAATATATGTTGATCCTGAATGAGACGGCCGCCGATTTCGCCGAGCGTGAAGACCCCGCCAAGGCCGAGGCCTATTGGGGCGCGTGGGGCGCTTATGTCGGCGCCTTGCAGCAATCGGGCGCCGTGGTGAACGGCGATGGGCTGCAGCCGCCGCACACCGCCACCACGATCCGCGTGCGCGAAGGCAAGCGCCTGGTGCAGGACGGGCCCTTCGCCGATTCCAAGGAGCAATTGGCCGGCTATTTCATCATCGAGGCGCCCGATCTCGACGCGGCGATCGAATGGGCGGCCAAGAGCCCATCCGCGCGCACCGCGAGCGTCGAAATCCGCCCGGTGATGCCGCCGATGCAGCCGCGCGGATGAGCGAGGAGGCGCGCCGCGCGGTCGAACGCGCGGCGCGCGATTCCTATGGCCGGCTCATCGCGTTCATCGCCGCCCGCACGCGGGACATTCCCGCCGCCGAGGACGCGCTGAGCGAAGCCTTGGCCGCGGCGTTGCGCGTGTGGCCGGTCAGCGGAACGCCCGCCAATCCCGAAGCCTGGCTGTTGACCGCCGCACGGCGCAATGCCGGCCATCGCGCCCGTCACGCGGCCGTGGCCGCCCGCGCCGAGGCGGCGCTCGAACTCATGGAAGCGGAGCTGCGCGCGGTGGAGGAGACGATGTTTCCCGATGAGCGCTTGAAGCTGCTGTTCATCTGCGCGCATCCCGCGATCGATGAAGGCGTGCGCACGCCTCTCATGCTGCAGACCGTGCTCGGTCTCGACGCCGCGCGCATCGCCGCCGCCTATCTGACCGCGCCCGCCGCGATGGGCCAAAGACTGGTGCGCGCCAAGGCGAAAATCCGCGCCGCCGGCGTGCCGTTCGCCGCCCCGGATGCGAGTGATCTGCCCGCGCGGCTCGATGCGGTGCTCGCCGCCATCTATGCGGCTTATGGCCTTGGCTGGGAGGCCTATGACAGCGAGGACGCCGCCTTGCGGGGCATGGGCGCGGAAGCGATTTTTCTCGCGCGTCTCGTCGTCTCGCTACTGCCGGAGGAACCCGAGGCGCTCGGCCTTTTGGCGCTGATGCTGCATTGCGAGGCGCGCGCGCCCGCGCGGCGCGACGCGGATGGCGCCTTCATCCCGCTCTCGCGGCAGAATTGCGCGCTCTGGAACAGCGCCATGATGGAGGAGGCGGAGTCATTGCTCGTGCGCGCGGCCGCGATGCAGCGCATTGGTCGTTTTCAATTGGAGGCGGCCATTCAAAGCGCACACGGCGCGCGCGCGCGTTTCGGCGGCGTCAATTGGCGCGCGATCGCCGTGCTCTATGAGGCGCTGTGCGCGCTCGCGCCGACTATCGGCGCTGCAATCGGCCGCGCCGCCGCGCTCGCCGAGGCGGGCGAGGCGGACGCCGCGCTCGCGGTGCTCGATGCGATCGAGCCTCAAACCGTAGCCAGACATCAACCTTATTGGGCCACGCGCGCCTTCGTGCTGCGCCGCCTCGACGATCGCGTAGGCGCGGGCGTGGCCTATGAACGGGCGATCGCGCTTAGCGAAAACCTGGCGCTCCGCGCTTATCTGCAGACGCAATTGCGAGAGATCGCGCATTGATCACTCAGGCGCGAAAAGGTCGGTCTGGGCCGCCGCGCGCGTGAGCGCTCGTTCGCCCGAACGGATCGCGCCGGCGTCGCGCGCGATCGCCGTGCGTTCCTTTTTGTCAAGGCGCGAAAGATTCTTCAGCGGCATCGCCATGCGCGGATTGGATTTGAAGCGCGTCTCGTGGCGCATCAGGAAATCCCAATAGAGCGTGGTGAAGGGGCAGGCCCGTGCGCCCATGCGCTGCTTGGGATCGAAGGCGCATGCGCCGCAATAATCGGACATGCGGTTGATATAGGCGCCGCTCGCCGCATAAGGCTTGGAGGCCATCACGCCGCCATCGGCGTAGGTGGCCATGCCGTGCGTGTTCGGCAGCTCCACCCAATCATAGGCGTCGGCATAGACGATCAGGAACCATTCCTCGATTTCGTGCGGCGCAACGCCCCACAGCATCGCCAGATTGCCGGCCACCATCAGGCGCTGAATATGATGCGCATAGGCGTGGTCGCGCGTTACGCGCACGACGTCGGCCATGCATTCCATCGCGGTGTCGCCGGTCCAATAGAAGGCGGGCAAGGGGGCGCGCGCCTCAAGCGCGTTGGACGCCGCATAATCGGGCATGCGCGCCCAATAGAGGCCGCGCACATATTCGCGCCAGCCGAGGATTTGGCGCACGAAGCCCTCCACCGCGTTCAAGGGCGCAGCGCCCCGCGCATAGGCGCGCACCGCCGCGTCCACCATTTCGCGCGGCGATAGAAGGCCAAGATTGAGATAGGGCGAGAGCGCCGAATGATAGAGAAACGGCGCGCCGCGCCGCATCGCATCCTGATAATCGCCAAAGCGCGGCAGCGCGTTCTCGATAAACCAGGCGAGCGCCTTGAGCGCGTCGGCCCGCGTTGTCGCCCAGCCGAAATCGTCGAGCGTTCCAAAATGATCGGGAAAGCGCTCCGCCGCGAGGCGCATCGCCTCCTTCGTGATCTTGTCCGGCGCGAAGCGCGGCGGCGCTGGAACAGCTTCGCCTTTGGGCAGGGCCTTGCGATTCTCGGCGTCGAAATTCCAGCGTCCCCCTTCGGGCTCGCCCAAATCCATCAGCACGTTGTGCTGGCGGCGCATCTCCCGATAAAAGAATTCCATGCGCGGATGGGCGCGGCCCGCGAACCAGGCGCGGTGATCCTCGATCGAGCGATAGAAGCGCGTATCGGGCCGGATCTCCACCGGCGCGCCCAGCGTGTCGCGCCACGTCTCCATCTCCGCATGGAGGCGCCATTCGCCAGGCTCGGTCACGACGAGGCGCGCGGCCTTCGTCGCCTTCAGCGCGCGGGCAGATTCGCCGAGCAGCGAGCCGGTATTCTCCGGATCGTCGATCGCCACGTAGCGCACGTGAAAACCACGGGCGCGCAAATCCGCAGCGAAATGGCGCATCGCGGCGAACACGAGAACGATCTTCTGCTTGTGATGGCGCACATAGGTCGCCTCGCCCTGCACCTCGGCCATGAGGATGATGTCGCGCTTGGGATCGGCGTCGGCGAGGGCGGCGATGTCCGCCGAAAGCTGATCGCCTAAGACGAGGCGAAGCGCGCTCATGCGCGCGCCTTGCGTGCATCGTCGCGGCAGCGGTCCGAGCAATAGCGCACCTCGTCCCACACGGCGCGCCATTTGCGCCGCCACGCCATCGGCCGCCCGCACCGCGCGCAGGGTTTGGACTCAAGGTCCGCCTTCTTGATCATCTTCGCCATGGCGTTCCTGCTACGCGCGGACGTCCCGGTCGGTTCAGCGCGACGGCGCAGGGCTCGCTTCGCGCTTGGAGGCCGCCAGGAGCGCCCAGCCCGCGAGCGCCGACAGAAGCGATCCGGCCAGCACGCCGATCTTGGTCTCGTCCTGCAGCATCGGATCCGTGAACGCCAAGAGCCCGATGAACAGGCTCATCGTGAAGCCGATGCCGCACAACAGCGAAACGCCATAGAGCTGACGCCACGTGGCGTTGGCGGGAAGATCGGCAAGGCCAAGGCGAATGGTCGCCCATGCGCAAGCGAACACGCCGATCTGCTTGCCCACAAAAAGCCCGAGCGCCACGCCGAGCGGCAGCGGCTCAAGCAGGGTCTGCGGCGTGACGCCCGTGAGCGAGACGCCGGCATTGGCGAAGCCGAAGATCGGCACGATCGCGAACGCCACCCAGGGCGACAGCGCGTGCTCCAGCTTGTGCAGAGGCGAATCCGCATGGTCCGGCGCGGAGGGACTTTTGCGCAGCGGGATGGTCAGCGCCAGCAGCACGCCGGCGATGGTGGCGTGCACGCCCGATTGCAGCGTGAACCACCAGAGCGCTGCGCCGATCGCCAGATAGGGCCAAAGCGCGCTCACACGCAGGCGCCCGAGCAAAAGCAGCGCGCCGACGCACGCGCCGCCCGCCGCCAAGTGCGCGATGGAAAGCGAGTCCGTGTAGAAGAGCGCGATGATCACCACGGCGCCCAGATCGTCGATAATGGCGAGCGCGGTGAGGAAGATTTTCAGCGAGACCGGCACGCGCGGGCCCAACAGCGAAAGCACGCCGAGCGCGAAGGCGATGTCCGTCGCCGCCGGAATCGCCCAGCCGCGCGCGAGCTCCGGGGCCGATTGCGTGATGGCGAGATAGACGAGCGCGGGCGCCGCCATGCCGCCGATCGCGGCGATTCCAGGCAGCGCGCGGCGCGACCATGTCGACAATTGGCCGTCCAGCATCTCGCGCTTGATCTCGAGGCCGACAAGCAGAAAGAAAATCGCCATCAGCCCGTCATTGACCCAATGGCCGATGCTCAAGCCGCCCACATAAAGGTGCAAGGTGTCGAAATAGAGCTGCGCTGCGGGGGAATTGGCGATGATGAGCGCCAGCGCCGCGCTCGCCATCAGGACAATTCCGCCGGCGGCCTCCTGGCGCATGAAATCGCGCAAAATGGAGCGCGGCCCACGCCGGGTTTTCGTCAGGGCATCGCTCATTCAACCGTCCCGCGGATGCGCCGCCGCGGCGGCTCCCTATTGATTGCGGGGTGGTCTTGGAAATGCGCGCGCGCCGCGTCAACCAAAATCGGCGTTATCCGTCCGAGAGCGACAGCATCATGGCGCGTTCGGGCGCGGCCTTGCCTTCCGCCAATGCGCGATAGGCGGCCATCGCCGCTTCGGCGCCGTTCACATGATCGATGGCGAGTTTGTCCTTGATCGCGGCGGCGGTGCGGATGTTCTCCACATTGGCGCGCCGCAGCATTTCGCCAGGGCCCCATTCCGCTTCGCGCTTGCCGATTTGACCCGGGGCGAAAAAGAAGCGGGGCGCGGCGCCCTTGAACGGACCGGCCGCGCGCGCGGCGGTCCAATGCGTGACGCCGACGCCGCAGGAGAGCGTGATGTTCTCGCCAAGGTGGTCGTCGAGCGCCGCTGTCACCGCGCCGTCGCCGGCCATGTCGATGAAGGCGGTCGGCGCATTCTCGATCGCCTTCAGATCGTCATAGGCGCGCACGTCGTCATAGATGTCGAGCCCGCGCACGAAAGCGAGATTGCGCGCCGATGTGAGGCCGATCACCCGCACCGCGCCCGGCGCGAGGCGGCGCAGCGCGTAGGCGAGGCCAAATCCGGTTTTCGACGATGCGCTGCCGATCACGACCTGCTTCGCGCCGAAATAGGCATTGTCCGACAGATAATCGTAAAGCACGTAGGATGTGGTGAAGAGCGGGAAATAGACGCAGCGCTCATCCTCCAAGGATGCGAGCGCGGAATCGTCCGCGCCCGTTCGCGCGTAGCGATTATAAAGGCCCGGCAGCGCGGCGCGGTGCGCCGCCGCATCGACGAAGGCGCCGCGGCTGATATCGCCGGGCCGAAGCACCACGTGGCTCGCCATCGGCAGAAAGCCCCAAAAGCGCTCGCCCTTATCAAGTCCCGCGCAGCGGGACTCGACGATTTCCGCAAAGCCCCAAACCGGGATGATTCCGTAGGGCGCTTCGGTGGGAAAGAAATTCCAATAGCCAACGGAATCGCCCGCGAAACCGTAGGTGACATTGTTGGCGGTGAGCGCGAATTTCACCACGCGGGCCAGAACTTCTCCATCATTCAGCGCGGGCAAGGGCGCCGTGCGGATGCGCGTTTGGGCGAGCGCGTCGCGCCGTACTTCGATTTGAATCAGGCTCATCATCCGCTCCCAAGACCGCCGCTTGCGACATGCGACACTATGAGGGCGCCGCGCCGGCTCGTGCAAAGCCTTTCGCGCCGTGTCTCCAGTGGGCCGACCGGCGCGGAAAAGGCCAAGACCTGTTCCGATCAGCCAGACCGCGAGCGCCAGAAATCCCGCTATGGTGAAATAGGAAAAGACGTCGGAGGCGCGGTCGAGCGCCATCGCCACGCCCTCCTGCGCGCCGACAACGATCAAGGCGGCGCTGGCGAGCCCGAGCGCGCCGTTCACCTTCGCGCCCTCCCGCCATTGCAGCGCGCCAAGGCTCGCCGCGAACATCGCCGTCAGCCATTGGCCGAGATGCTCGCCGATCGCCACGCCGCCATAGGCGTTGAGGACATCGAATGTCGCCTCCGCGCCCGCGCGGGCGGCCTCGCTCGCGCCGGGATCGGCATGAATTCCGGCCAGGGCGGGCGTGACGAACACCCACCGCCATAGCCCGATCGCCTGCGTCACGCCCGCCAAGGCGCCGAGGATGGCCGCCCCGATCGCCAGCGCCGGCGCCTCGCGCACACGGCGCGGCGTCAGCGCCAGAAACACAGCCAGCGGCGCAAGCGCGAGCGCGGCGAGCGCGAAGGCGTGCCAGGTCAGCACCAGAAAGAGGCCGCGCGCAGCGAACAGGTCGAGCGCCTCGCCCGCCGGCAGGCGCAAGACGGCGGGATAATTGAACGTCACGGCGAGCGCCGCGTACGGGGCGTTGAATCCAAGCGCGAGGGCGATGGCGGCGGCCGCAAGGCCTGGGCGGGCGGTGTCGGTTTCGGTCATGGCGCGTTCCTAAAAGTCACTGATCGGTGACTTATAGTCACCATACGGTGACATATGCAATGGGCGATCTGGAAAAAGTCACTGGAAAGTGACATCATGCGTGGATGCCCCCTACCGCCAGCCGCGCGCGCGATCGCGACGCCACCCAAGCCGCCATCCTCGACGCCGCACAGCTTCTGATCGCGGAAGAGGGCTTCGAGAGCCTGGGCGTGAACGCCGTCGCGCGGCGCGCGGGCTGTGACAAGCAATTGATTTATCGCTATTTCGGCGGCCTGGACGGGCTCATCGCGGCGGTCGGGGAGGCGAGCGCGCTCAAGCTCGCCGCCGCGCTCGCGCCGCCGTCCGATCTGCGCCCCGCCGGCTATGGCGCGCTCGTGGCGGCGCTTTTGGAGCGCCTGCTCGCGGCGCTGCGGGCGGACCCGCTCGCGCGTCAGCTGATCGCCGCTGAAACGCGGCCGGGCGGCGCGCCGGCGGCGTTCACAGCGGCGCGCGGGCGGGTGATGGCCGCCTGGCTGGCGAATGCGCGCGCTGGGCTGGCGCCCCCCGAGGCGGCGGATGCGCCCGCGCTCAACGCGCTTCTGATCGCGGCCGTTCAACAGATTGCGCTCGTGGGCGCGGCGGGCGGGCGGTTCGCGGGCTTGAGCCTTGAGAGCGAGGAGGATTGGGCGCGCCTTTCGCGGGCGCTGACGGTTTTGGCGCAGGCGGCCTATCGGTAGCTTGGCGCCTTGCGCGCCGCGTGCGCCCGCAATAACGTAATCAAATTACTTTTTGGCCTGGTTTCGAGCGAGGCGCCGTCATGTATCCCGACGCAGCAAGCACATCGGCGCGCCTGTTTGCGCGCGCGCAAGCCGCGATGCCAGGCGGCAATACCCGTCACTCGCTCGCGTTCGGACCTTATCCGCTCTACGCCGCGCGCGGCGAGGGCTATCGCGTGTGGGACGTCGACGGCGCTTCTTATATCGATTGCATCAACAATATGTCGGCCAACATTCATGGCCATCGCCATCCGGCGATCGGCGAAGCGGTCGCGCGGCAGATGGAGCGCGTCGTCTCCGTGGGTCTGCCGACCGAGAGCGAAATCGAGCTTGCGGAAGTGCTGATCGCGCGCGTGCCTTCGGTAGAGCGCGTGCGCTTCGCCAATTCCGGCACGGAGGCGCTGATGTTCGCGGTGCGCGCCGCCCGCGCCTTCACCGGCCGGCGCATGATCGCCAAGATCGAAGGCGGCTATCATGGCGCCTATGACGCGCTCGACGTCTCTAATCGCCCCTCGCCGCAGGCCTGGGGCGAGGCGGACGCCCCCGCCACGGTGCGCGAAAGCGAGGGCTTCACCGACGGGGCGGTGGCCGACACGATCATCCTCCCTGTGAATCGCGTTGAAGCCACGCGCGCCTTGATCGAACGCCACGGCGAAAATCTCGCCGCGATCGTGCTCGATCCGCTCGTCTCGCGCATGGGCTTTCTGCCGCTCAGCGCCGATTATCTCGCCATGGTGCGCGAAGAGACCGCGCGGCGCGGCATCGTGCTGATTGTCGATGAGGTGTTCTCGTTCCGCGTCGGCCCGCGGGGGGCGCAAGGCGCTTTCGGCCTTACGCCGGATTTGTCCACGTTTGGCAAGATCATCGGCGGGGGCTTTCCGATCGGGGCGCTTGGCGGGCGCGCCGACATCATGGACGTGTTCAATCATCGCCCCCATGGCAAACCGCGCGTGGAGCAATCGGGCACGTTCAATGCGAACCCCGTCTCAATGGCGGCGGGGCTGGCGGCGATGAAGCTGCTGGACGATGCGACGTTCGCCCATCTCGATGCGCTCGGCGCGCGTTTGCGCGGCGGTCTCGATTCCATTTTTCGCGAACTCGGCATGCCCGGCCGCGCGCATGGCATGGGCTCGCTCGCCGCGCTCGTCTTGCACGACAAGCCAGTGCGCGATTATCGCAGTTTCGTGGACGGGATTGTCTCCACCGGCGCGATGGCGAAGATGGGCCAGTGGCATGCGCACATGCTCAATCGCGGCGTGCTCGGCGTGTTTCCCAGCGGCTTCATTCTCTCCACCCCGATGACGAGCGCGGTGATCGACGAAATTCTCGACGCCGCGCGGCAATCCTTGCGCGCCTTGCCGATCGCGCAAGCGGCGGCGCACGCCTGATGCGCGCGAGCCGGCGCACCGTGCTTGCGTCCATGGGGGCGAGCCTTGTCGCGCCTTCCGCGCGCGGGGACGATGCGCGGCGCGCGGCCGCGATCGAAGAGGCCGCGCGCGGCGCGGTTGGGCGCTTGTGTCCGGGCGCCAGCGTCGCCGCGATGCTTCCGGATGGGCGCTGCATCGCCGCCGCAGCCGGCTATGCCGATCCGGAAGCACGCACGCCGCTCACGCACACGCATCGGCTGATGTCCGGATCCACCGGCAAGACGTTTTGCGCAGCGACCTTTCTGTCGATGGCCGCCGAGGGCGCTTTTGCGCTCGACGCGCCCATCGCGCCCCTGTTCGCGGACGAGCCTTGGTTCGCGCGCCTGCCGAACGCGGCGGCGCTCACGCCGTTGATGCTGTTGCGACATACCGGCGGCTTGCCGCAATTTCTCGACGATCCGGATTTCCAGCGGCGCTATTTTTTCGATTCCGTCGCCGGGCGCGACACGGGCTATGATCCGCGCACCATGCTTGGCTTCATCGCGGGAAACGATCCGCTGAACGCCCCCGGCGCGGCGCATCATTATTCCGATCTCGGCTACCACATTCTGGGGCTCGCCATCGAGAAGAGGAGCGGCGCGCCCTACAAGGATGCGCTGTCATCCCGAATTCTCTCACGCCTTGGCTATCGCGCGGATATTGTCGCGGCTGACCAGCGCGCCATCGAGCGCTTGGCGCCGGGTTTCGCGCGCGGCGGCCTCATCGAGGCGCTGACGGGTTCAGCCGGGCGCACCATCGATGGCTCTGGCGCGCTGCGTAAAAATCCAGCGCTTGAATATACGGGCGGGGGCCTCGCGCTCACGCCCCGCGCGCTCGCCGAATTCTATTGGCGCCTGTTCGAGGGACAATTGCTTCCGACGGAGATGACGCGCGCGCTCACCGCCGCGCCCGTTCCGGTCTCGACGAATCCGCAGGCTGAGATCGGCTACGGTCTCGGCGTCTTCGTGATCGAGCGCGAAGGGTTCGGCCGCTATTTCAGCCATTCCGGCTATTATCCCGGCTACAATTCCTATGTCGGCTATTTCCCCGCCGCGCGCGTCAGCGTCGCCGTGCAGATCAACACCGATCACGGGCCGGATATAAACGATCTCTGGCGAAGCGCCGCGCGGCGCTTCTTGGACGCGCTGTAAAAACAAAACCTGCACCGCGCGTCTAGCGCTTGCGCTTCTCGAGGCTGTCGATCGGCGCCAGAATCGCCCAGCGCCAAAGCTGCGCTTGGCGGCGGTTCCAATCTTCAGGCGTGGCCGCGAATTGCTTCAGCGTCGGATTGCGCCATTGGAACACGTCCATGGCGAGGTCTTCGATGGAGCCGAGCACGAAATAGGCGAGATAGCGCGAAGCGTCGGTTGAGAGACCGGCTTGTTTCCGTGCTTCCGCGATGGCGCGCTCCAGCATGTCGATCGCCGGCGCGCGGCCCGCATGCCACGCCTCGTAGGCGCGCGGGCGCGCATTGATCACGATTTGAATCGCCTGCGCCAAGCGCTTCTTCTTGATATTGTAATCCGTCACCGCCTGCACGATCGCGGCGATCACCGCATCGAGCGGCGCATCGCCCAGCGCCGCCATGCGCGTGCGCCAGAAGCCGCTTACTTCGTCGATCACCATCTCCTCGACGGCGTCGTCCTTGTTCTTGAAATGGAAATAGACCGCGCCCGTCGTCAGCCCGGCGGCCTCGCAGATATCGGCGAGCGTGATGTCCGCCACGTCGTGTGTCATGGCGAGCTTGGCGATCACCTGCTTGATCTGCCGCTTGGAACGCTCGCCCTTGGTTTCGGGGCCGTCCTCCTCGTGGAGGCGCTTGGCGGATACGGACTTCACCCAAAATCTCCGGCGGCGGCTGCGCCGCCACTATAAGGATTCATCGACCAAGAACCAGACATTGCCGATTTCCCCATCGCGCACCTCATAAATCGCCACCGCCGCGATGACCTCGTCCCGGCCGGCTTGACGCACGCGCTCCTGGTCCACCACGAATGGCCCCTGAATGATGCGGGCCTCGATCGTCGCGCGCCGCGCGCCGCGTGCGAACACCGCGCCCCACACGCGGGCGATCTCGGCGCGGCCGGAGGCGATGATTTGGCCGGACGGCAGGTTGCGGCAAACCGCGTCCGCGCTGAAGCAGGCGGCGAAGCGTTCGGCGTCTCCGGCCTCGTAAGCGGCGATCTGATCGTTGACGATGTCTTGCGGGGGCGGGGGCATGGCTTGATAAAAATAGTAATCCGTTTATGTTTTGTGTCGAGGGTGATTTGATGCAAGCGCCGCGGCGTCTCCTGGCATCGGTGGCGGACGCGATCGGCGAGACGCCTCTGGTGGAGCTTTCCCGCGTCGCCCGCGGGCTCGATGGGCGCATCTTCGCGAAGCTCGACAATCTCAATCCCGGCGGCTCCAAGAAGGATCGGGTCGCGCGCGAAATTCTGCTCGCCGCCGCCGCGCGCGGGGACTTGCCCGAAGGGCGCCCCGTGATCGAACTCACCAGCGGCAATACCGGCATCGGCGCCGCCATCATGTGCGCCATCCTGGGACGGCGCTTCATCGCCGTAATGTCGGCCGGCAATTCGCCCGAGCGGGCGCGGATGATGCGCGCGTTCGGGGCGGAAGTGGAGCTCGTGGCGCAAGCCGGAGAAGCGCTGCCCGGCCAGGTGTCAGGGGAGGATCTCGATCGCGTCGAGGCGCGCGCACAAGTCTTGACCGACGCGCTCGGCGCCTTCCGCGTCGACCAATTCGTCCGCGCCGAGAGCGCGCTTGCGCATGAGCGCCATACCGGTCCGGAAATCTGGGACGCGAGCGGCGGCGCGGTGACGGCGTTTTGCGACATTGTCGGCTCGGGCGGCACGTTCGCGGGCGTGATGGCGGCCTTGCGCGCGCGCAACGGCGCCGTGCGCGGCTATGTCGTGGAGCCGGAGGGCGCGGCCGTCTTGGCTGGCGAGGCGGCGCACACGCCGCGTCACGCGCTGCAAGGCGCGGGCTATGCGCGCGCCGATCTGCCATTGTTGAAGGGCGTGCGGATCGACGGCTATCTGGCCGTGCGCGACGCGGAGGCCAAGGACGCCGCGCGTAGATTGGCGCGCGAAGAGGGCGTGTTCGCCGGCTATACGGCGGGCGCTAATCTGGCGGCGGCCATGCGCCTGCTTCAGGGGCCTGAGCGGGGCGGCGCGATCGCAATCATGATTTGCGATACAGGCCTCAAATATTTGTCGGGGGATTTGTGGCCGTGATCGCTTTCGTTCGCGCGCGCCCGATCCTCGCGCATCTCGTGCTGTCGGTTTTGATCGTAACGCTCGTGGTCGCCATCGGCGCGGTCGCGGCGATCCGCGATCCGGCGAGCGCGAGCGCGCTTGGGCAAGCGGCGATGCGGATTTACGAAGGCCCGCGCCATATCAACATGGTGACGCTCGGCGGCGAAGCGCTGCGCGCGCCGATGCTTTGGCTGATTTTCCTGTTCGCGGGTGCTCCCACCCTTGCCGCTTTCGCGCTCGCCGCGCTTGGGGCTGGCCAAAGCATAAGCGCGCTGCTCCAAAAATTCTTGCCCTTCGGGGCGACGGGCCTGAAGGCGCGCGCGCTTATCATGTATGGCGCGCTCTTCGCGGTCTATGCGCTGGGCTTTGTCATTTTCGATTGGGCGGCGGGGCCGGGCGTCGATGTGTTCTTCCAGATCGAAGGCTGGGGTCTGGGTCTTCTAGGCGGGGCGGCGTTGGCGCTCTTTCTGGACGAGGGCGGCACGCTTGAGGAATTAGGCTGGCGCGGCTTTCTCTGGCCGCTGCTTCAGGATCGGCTCGGCGCGCCGCTGCTCGCCGCGCTCGTGCTTGGCATATTGCATTGGGCCTGGCACTTGCCGCGCGAAGCCGCCCAGCTCGCGCAAGGGTTCAGCGCGGCATGGCTGATCGGGCAGAGCGTCTTTCTTGTGCTCTGCGTCGCGCTTGCGATTGTCGCGGGCTATTGCGTCAATCTGGCGGGCGGCAGCGTGTGGCCCGCTATCTTCATTCATGGCGGCACGAATGTGTGGTCGAAGGCGCTGTCGCATCATGTTGGGCCGAGCTTCGGCGTGCTCGATCTGCGCACGCTGATCTTGATCGCGCTCGCTGTGCTTGTGGCGCTCTTCGCGGGGCGACGCTTGGGCCGGGCCTGATGCGCGCGGATTCGCCCTTCTTCCCTGCGATCGCGCCCGCGCGGAGCGGCCATCTCCAGGTCGGCGACGGCCATGCGCTCTATTGGGAGACGTGCGGCGCGGGCGCGCCGCTTCTGATCCTCCATGGCGGGCCCGGCGGCGCGATCCGGCCTTATTATCGTCAGCTGGCCGATCCCGCGCGCTATCAAGCCATTCTGTTCGAGCAACGCGGCTGCGGACGGTCCACCCCGGAAGGCGCGCTGCATGCGAACACGACGCGCCACCTCATCGCCGACATCGAGGCGCTGCGCGCGCATTTGGGCATCGAGCGCTGGTGCGTATTGGGCGGTTCTTGGGGATCGACGCTGGCGCTCGCCTATGCGCAAGCGCATCCGGGTCGCGTGGCGGGATTGGTGGTCAGCGGCGTCTTTCTCGCGCGCGCGCAAGATATGGACTGGCTCTGGGAAGGCGCGCGCGCGGTTTTTCCCGATGTGTTCGCCGCGCGCGACGCCATCTTGTCGGACGCCGAGCGCGCCGATCCGCGTGCGGCGCTGCTGGCGCGTATTCTTGGCGAGGATGCCGCGCGCGCGGCGCAAGCGGGCGCGGCCGTGCTCGCCGCCGAGGCGGCCTTGCTCGATCTGTTCACCGCGCCGAACGAACCGATGGACGCGCACGCGCTTCTGGGCAGCGCGCGCGTCTATGCGCATTACGATTCCAATGGATATTTCCTGGCGCCCGGTCAGCTGCTGCGCGATGCGTCGCGGCTTGACGCCGTTCCGGGCGCGATCATCGCGGGCCGGGCCGATATGTGCACGCCGCCGAAGGGCGCTTTCGATCTATCGCGCGCTTGGCCACGCGCCTCTTTCCAGATCGTGTCGGCCGCCGGCCATCGCTGGTCCGATCCGCTTCTGGCGCGCGAGATCAGCGGCGCGCTCGCCCGCCTTGCCGATCAAATTGGGAGCTCTCAATGAATCTGTTGCCCTTGCTGAACGCGGAAACCGCGCCAACCGAAGCAAGCCGCGCCTTCTTGAGCGCGATGCCGCCGATCCATCTCTTTCGCGCGCTGGCGAATGCGCCGCATGTCGGCCGACGCGTCGCCGAAATGGGACAGACGTTGCTGTTTCAATGCGCGTTCGATGCGAAGCTGCGTGAGCTGGCCATCTTGCGCGCGGCCCATCTTGTGGGAAACGCTTATGAGCTTGGCCATCATGAGCGGATCGGGCGTGATCTGGGCATGAGCGCAGCGCAGATCGCGGCCGCCCGCGCCGATGGCGACGCCCATGCGCAAACCGACGATGAGCGGCTTGTGCTCAACTTCGCGACGCAAATCGTGCGAGACCAGCGCGCCGCGCCCGACACCGCCGCCGCCGTGATCGCGCGCTTCGGCGAGGCGCAGGCGATCGAACTCTGCGTCACCGTGGGCTATTATGCGATGGTGGCGTACTTCCTGGAAACCTTCGCCATCCCGTTCGAAGGCGCCGATTTCAAGGATGGCGTGAAGGTGCGCTGACGGAGACGCGCGGGGCGCTCCGTCAGCGCGCGGCCTTCACCATTTCAGCCGCGCCGTCACGCCATAAGATTGGCCGGGCGCGCGGGTTTCGCCGAGATCGGAGCTGGAATTGAAGCCGGTGGCGATCACGTAATCATCGTCCAGCGCATTGGTGACGAAAGCGAGAATATCGACATGGCCGAATTCGACGCCGGTGGAGAAATTGAGCAGGCTCGCATCCTCGATCGGCGTTGAATTGAACACGTCCTGGAAGCCGTCGCTGCGATAGGAATAGGAGAGGTTCGCCACGAAATCGGCGTTCGTCGCCACCGCGCGGCGATAGGCGGCGGTGACCGCGCCCGTCCATTCGCGCGAGGTGGGCAATTCGTTGCCGTCGAGCGGGGTGTTGCCAAAGCCGAAACCGTCGGTGAATTCGGCGTTCAGCCAGCCCACGGCGCCCGTCAGCGTCAGCGCCTCGAAAAGCTCGACCGAGGCTTCGAGTTCGACGCCGATCGTGCGCGCCTCGCCGACATTGTCGAGATAGCCGCCGATGGGCGAGGGCGCCGTCAGATCGAACAGGGAGACGAGCACGTCCTCCTGCTCAAGCACGTAGGCCGTGGCCGCGACATAGCCGGCGTCGAAGCGCCGCTTGGCGCCGATCTCGTAATTGATCGAGGTCTCTTCCTCGTAAGGAAGATTGCCGACATTGGCGACGTTGAAATTATAGCCGCCGGCGCGGAAGCCGGTCTGCACGCGCGCATAGAGGTTCCATGCATCGCTCGGCGTCCAGGAGAGGGTGAGGCCGGGCGAGGTGTTGTCGAAGGTTTCGGTGATCGCCGCCGATTGGCCCGCGCCAAGCACGGCGGTGACAAGACCGGTCGGCGCATAGACGAAGTCGACGGTCTTTTCGTCCTCGGTGTAGCGCAAGCTCCCGATCAGGCTGAGCGTGTCGGTCAGCGTCCAGGTCGCTTCGATGAATGCCGAGACGGATTCAAGCGTCTGGTCGTTCTGCGTCACGAAGGTTGAGCCCGGAAAGGACGTGAAATCGACGAACACATCGCCCGTGCCGATCTCATCGATATAGGTGAGGCCCGCGAGCAGGCTGACCGGGCCGAACTCGGGCGACAGCCAGCGCGCTTCGGCGAATTGGCTTTCAACCGTGTTTTCGCGCGTCAGATCTTGCTGGCCGAACGGGCCGCCCGTCGCCGAAAGATCGGTGTCTTCAACGCCGTCGAGATCGTAGCTGCGATCGCCATAGATGAGCGTGAAATCGCCCATGTCGGTGCGGTAATTGGCGCGCAGCACGTAGCGCTCGGCGCCGTAGGTGTTTTCCGGATGAACGCTGCGCGCAACATTGTCCGGCGTTTCGCCGGCCGTGGGGAAAAAGAGATACGTGCCGGGAATGTCGGCTTCGATCGCCTCATAGAGGAAGGTGAGGTCGAAATTCTCAGTCGGGCGCCAGGCGAGCGTGCCACGCAGACCCGCCGTATCGGAGGCGTCCAGATAGCGCCCGCTGACCGGATTGAAATATTCGCCCTCGTCCTGCACCACGCTCCAGCCGGCGATGCGCGCCTGGAAGGTTTGCGTAAACGGCACATTCGCGGCGAATTCGAGTTCGCGGCGGTCATAGCGCGCGGCGGTGGCGCGCACATAGCCGTCCATTTCGCTCGACGGTTCGGCCGAGATCACGCTCACGGCGCCGCCGACCGCGTTGCGCCCATAGAGCCCGCCTTGCGGACCGCGCAGAATTTCAATGCGCTCGATATCGTAAAATTGCGTTGGGAAGGAAATGAAGCCGCCGGAATAGACCTCGTCCACATAAGCGGCGACGCCGGGTTCCGCGAACAGCGTGGGCGTGGACACGCCGCGAATGGAGAAGTCGCGCGCCGTGCCGGCGTTGTTTTCCTGCAGGAACGCCGTGGGCACGAGCGCGATCACGTCGCGCGCGTCCTGAAGGCGCAGATTGGAGATCGTCTCTTGCGTCACCGCACTGATCGGCGCGGGCACATCGAACAGAGCTTCCTCGCGCTTGCGGGCGGTGACGATGATCTCTTCCTCGCCCGCGACTTGGGCCAGGGCCGGCGCCGCCGGGAACGCACCAGCCGTCGCCGCGAGCGCGCCGCCGAGGGCCAGCCGCGCCGCGCTCTTCATCCAAATCTTCCCCGCCATGACGCCCTCCAGGATCGCGATCGCACAAAAAATAGTTGAATTATGTTATTTGGACGCCGTCAATGGCGCTGAGCGCGCCGGCCCCGCGGCGCCCGATTTTGTGGCGTTCACGCCACGCTCCGGTCAGGCGCCCCGGCCACGATCACCTTTTCGGCGCTCAGGCCGTTGGCGGCGCACAGCGCCCGATAGCCGGCCAGGATCGCGTTCGCGTCGAGAATGTTCAGCACTTGGCCGTCGGCGCCGAAATTCACGTTCGCGCCGAACACCGCGAACCAGACTTCGGTGTCGCTCTCCTGATCGGGCGGCACGGTCAGCGTGTGGACGGAGCCCGCAGGCTCGAACAGGTAGGAGCCGGGCCCGTTCACGGTTTCGGGATATTCCCGGTAGAACCAGCGCCCGCGCGCGGTCACGGCGAACACCGGGCCAGTATGGTAGTGGCGCGCGATCTGGCAGCCGGGTTCGAAGCGCACCCGCACCACCCACAATCCCTGCAGCAAATCCACATGCAGCAATTGGATATGCGATCCGTCCCCAACGGGAACGAAGGGTAGATCGTCCAACGCCAGATGCATCGCCTCGTGCAGGGGCGCGGGGGCGAGGCTCGGCAAGGGCGGGGGCTTGAACGGGGAATTCATGATCGCCTCGAAAGTAAACCGACTATGTTTTCAATTGACCGCCTGCGCAAGTAAAAAGTAATCTGATTATCTTTTGGGCGTGTCCGCATGCGAAAGCTCTTCATCTCCGCCGATATCGAGGGCTGCGCCGGCGTCGCCAGCCAGAACGCGCTGATGCCCGACAAGTGGGAATGGGCGCAGGCGCGCCAATGGATGACGGCGGAGGTGTCCTGCGCGGCCGAGGCGGCGTTCGCGGCGGGGTTTGATGAGGTGATCGTGGCCGACGGGCACGGCAACGCCCACAATATCGATCCCGACAAGCTGCCCGACAATGTGCGCCTGATCCGCTCCTGGCCGCGCCCGCTCTTGCAGATGGAGGGCGTCGACGATCCCGATATCGAGGGCGTTGTGTTCATCGGCTATCACGACGCCGCCTCTTCGCCGGGCGGCGTGCTCGCCCACACATTCCATGGCGGGGTCTATCGCGATGTGCGCCTCAATGGCGTGTCGGCTTCGGAAGGTTATTTCAACGCCGCGCTCGCCGGCGCGTTCGACAAGCCTGTTCTGTTCGTCAGCGGGGACGAGCGCGCGCTCGCGGATGCGCGGCGCTACGCGCCCGATGCGGTGCTGCACGCCACCAAGCAGGCGCTGGGCTGGCGCGCCGCGTCATCGTTGCCGCCGCGCCAAGCGCAGCGCGCCTTGCGGAGCGCCGTCGCCGAAGCGCTCGCGCGTGCACGGCCCGCGCCTTTCGTCATCGCCCCGCCGGTGACGCTGGAATTGGAGATAACCTCGCAGCTCGCCGCCGAAATGCTCGCTTATCTTTCCATCGTCGAGCGTGTCGGCGCATGCGCCGTGCGCACGCAGTGCGAGAGCGTGGCGGACGCGATGCGGTTCATGAGCTTCGCGATGTTCTATGCGCCGAACGGCGCGATCGCGCTCTAGCGGCGGCCAATTAAGGCGGGCCGCCGCATCCTTCCAGCGTCTCCCCGTCGATCACCACGGTGACGCGGGCGGGATAGGGCTGGCCGCTCATCGCGTCTTCGCACGGCGCAGGTGTGACGACGATCGTCATCGTGTGCGCGTCGTTCGACGCCGCATAGCGCGTGACGCCGTCCTGCGAGATGTCCGGCGCGGCGGCCGGCAGTGTCGCGCGCGCTTCGCCATAGCGATAAAGCAGATCGATCGTGTCGCCGATCTCAAGGCGCCAGCCCGGCTCTTGGCCGATCGCGCGAAAAACGATCGGCGCGGGCGCTTGCGTCTGCGCGGCGGCGGTTGGCGCGGGCGCGCTGGGCGGCGCGCAGGCCGTCAGCGCCAACATGAACATCGCAATAGGAAGAAAGACGGCGCGCATGAAATCACGGCGCCGGACGCTCCCTGCGCCCGGCGCCGCCTTTCCTTTAGCGGAACGCGCTGATCAACACTTCGACGCGCCGGTTGCGCGCGCGCCCGTCAGGCGTCGCATTGTCGGCGATCGGCGCGCTCTCGCCCCGGCCCATGGCCACCACGCGCTGGCGGATGACGCCATTGTTCAGCATCACCGTGGCGACCGCCATCGCCCGCCGTTCGGAGAGCTGCTGATTGTATGCGTCCGAGCCCACGGAATCGGCGTGACCCACGATGTCGATCGTGGTCTGCGGATAGTCGCGCAGAACGCCGGCCGTGCTGCGCAGCGTGGGGCGGAATTCCTGCTTCACGTCCGCGCTGTCGAAATCGAAGGTGAGATCGGCGGGGAAGACGAGGAGGATGCGGTCCTCGCTGACGCGCTGCACGCCGACATTGGTGCCCGCCAGGCGCGCGCGCAGCGTCTGTTCCTGATCGTCCATGTAATCGCCGATCGCCGCGCCCGCGAGCGCGCCCACGCCGGCGCCGATAATGGCGTTGCGCCGGTCGTCCCCGCCCGCGAGCGTACCGGCCGCGGCGCCGCCGATCGCGCCGATGATCGCGCCCGTGGCGGCGCGGTTAGGATCGCGCTCCCCGGTGACCGGATCAACCGTAACGCAGCCGGCGAGCGTCATGAGCGCGGCGGCGCAGGCCAGGATTTTCAGATGCATGAAATGGTCCCTCCAAGGCGAACGCCGCAGGCGGCGTTAAAATGTGTCAATGTCTCGCACACTTCGCGAACGCGCCTGAGCGGCGGATGAACGCCCGGTGCGCCCTCCCGTCCCGGCGCACGCTAAAGCCGCGCCCGCCCGTCGGGTCAAGCCCGCATCGTTAACGGCCTGTCAGCCGATCGATGCTCAAGTGCCGCCCCGTGAAAGCGCGCCCCTCCCTGCGAAAGGCCAAGGCCGAGCGCCCCGCGCTGGCGTCAGAGGCGCCAGTTTCGGTGGATTGGGCCGCGCTCGCGGAAACCCGGCACAAGAACGCGCTCGATCGTCTTCTGGTGACCGCCGCCGTCGGCTTGATCGCCACGGCGGTCCTGGGCGCATGGGCGCCGGTATTTTGGTACGCGGCTTTTCTCGGCGCCATGATCGTGGAGCGCCGCTTCATGCGCGCCATCCACGCCGCCGCCCAAGAAGGGCGCGCGCCGAACATGCCGCTGCTGGCGACATGGACGTTCGTTCAAAGCGCCATTGGCGGCGCGATCGCGCCGATCATCTGGCTGATGGAGCCGCGCCATGGCGACGCGCTCGCCGCGCTCGCCCTCATCTCCGGGCTCTTCAACGCGCTTTTGACGCTGCGCGGCTCAACGCTGCTGATGGCGGCGGGGATGGCCCCCGGCTGCCTCTATCTGGTCGCCATACCTTTCGTCGAATTGCGGCTGCGCGGCGGCGGCGATCCCATGATCGAGCTTGCGCCGGCTTTCGCGGTTCTGCTGCTCACCTGGAACGCGCTGACCGTCTGGCGTTCGATGCGCGCGGCGGACGCGGCGATGCTGCGCACGCAGGAGGCCGTGCTGGAGGCGCGCCGCGCGGTGAAGGAGGCCGCCGGCGCGCGCGCCGATTTCATCGCGCTGATGCGCCAGGAGATCAGAACGCCGATGGCGGCGCTGACGGGCGCTGCCGAAAGCTTGCGTCGCAGGGAATTGCCAGCCGAAGCGCGGCTTGAGGCGAACACGCTGATCGATTCAAGCGAACTCATCGCCGCCGTGCTGGACGATCTGGTGGATCTGGAAAACATCGCGAGCGGCCGCGTGCGCATCGAAACGCGTCCCACCGATCCGCGCGCGCTCGTGCGCAGCGTCGCCTCCGCCTTCCGCGCGCAAGCGGAGGAGAAGGGGCTCGAATTTTTCGTGGATATTTCCGAGCAGACGCCCGCGCGCGTCGTGCTCGACGGTCTGCGCGTGCGGCAGGTCCTTTATAACCTCGTCTCGAACGCCCTCAAATTCACACAGAATGGCGGCGTACGCGTGCGCCTGCAGGCTGCGCCCAGCGCGCGCGACGGCTATGTGCGGCTCGGCTTCGCCGTGGCCGATACCGGCGTTGGCATGTCGCGCGCCGAATTGGCCGCGGCGCTCGGCGAAGCGGGCCAGGGCGCGACGCCCAAGGGCTTGGGTCTCGCCATCAGCGCCAAGCTCGCGCGGCTCATGGGCGCGCGTCTCGGCGCCAAGAGCGCGCCGCAGCAGGGCTCTCTGTTCTCGCTCGTGATCGAGGCGGAGATCGTCGAAGCCAGCACCGAGACCGCGCCCAGCCAGAGCGCGCCGCGCGTCTTGGTCGTGCAGGCGCGTCCGCATGAGCGGCGCGTCATGGCCGCCATCCTGGACGCCACCGCGCTGCGCTACGACATGGCCGAAAGCGGCGCGCGTGCGATCGAGATGCTGACGCAAAGCGCGTACGACCTTGTCATCGCCGACCAGCGCACGGACGATCTCGACGCGTTCGATATCGCCGCGCTGTTGAACGAGGATGGGCGCGATGCGCGCACGCGCGTCATCGCCATGCTCGACGTGGCCAGCCCCGCCATGCGCGCGGAATGCGCGGCCCATCACGTCGCCGGCTGCATCGCGCTGCCCTTGACCGCGCCTGGCGTGATTGACGAAATCACACGCGTGCTCGGCGCTGCGCCGCCGGCGGCGTCCTGGGCGGCCTGATCAGCGCCGCGCGCGCGTCGCGTCGAGCCCGAAGCCGAGAGCGGCGAACAACACATAGGCGATGAGCGCGCTGATCGCCATTTGCGCCATGGAGGGCGGCGGCGGCGTCAGCTTTTCATAAGCGAGCACGCTGAGCATCAGCGCGGCCGTCAGCCAGGGGAGCACGGCGCCGATCGCGGACTTCCCGCGCGTCGCGATCATGTACAGCGTGAATCCGATGACGAAGAGCCCAAGCTCCGAGCCAAGCGCGAGCGCGGGCATATCCCACCAGCCGAGGCCCACTTTGGGGCCGCCCGGATAAAGCGCGAGGTCCGGCGCGTGCACCAGGAGATCGAGCAGCCAGTGCGACAACACCAGAGCGCCGATCACCGCCGCCGCGGGCCAACCGCCGCCGCGGTCGAAGGCGCGATAGATCAGACCGAGAAACAGCGACCACACCAACGCCGCCGCCAGCGAATGCGTCCAAGGCATGTCGTAGAGCACCAGATTAGACATCGCCAAATAGCCTGGCTCCAGGCGCGCATGCTCCACGCCGGTGAGGATGAAGCCGGCCCAAAGGACGTCCACGAATTGCACCGCGAGGAACGCGGCCCCCATGGAGGGCGCTCGCTTGAGCGCGCCGGCCGCGAGCGCGGGCGCGTAATGACCTGCGAACATCTTCCCCCCGTTTCTTTGGCGGCGCCCCGTTTGGGCTCAGCCTAATTTAACCCATCGGCGGCACAGTCCCGCCGTCAGGTTCTTGAAGGCCCCACCATGTCCCAGCCCATGCGCGCCCCACAAGCGTTTCCCGAAAAGACCGAGACCCGGGCGCCTGGCCCGATCGACCATGAGAAGGCCATGCCGTCCTTCGATTATGCCGGCATGATGCGCCAGCTGGCGCTGAGCGGGGGCAAGAATTATCTCAGCCTTGTGCAGGAAATGTACGCGCTGAAATTTGGCCCCGGCCGTTTGGCGCCGGTGGAGTATTTCCATTACGGCCTGTTCGACGATGCGATGACCCCTGCGCAAAAGCGCGCCTTCGTCGGCACCAATCTGCGCGCCGAAATCAACAAGGCGATGCTCGACACCGAATATTTCGGTCTCGGCAAGGACAAGATCGCCTTTTATGCGTGGCTGCGCGGCCTTGGCATGCCGGGGCCAGAGACGCGCGCGCTGTTCCATCCGTCGCGTTTTCTCGCGGGCGCGGCGCGCCTGCACGATCGCGACGCGCTCGCCGCCTATCTGCGCGACGGCGCGCATTATCCCTTCTTTTCCAAGCCGGCGAATTTGACCGCGAGCGTCGGCGCCGCCTCCGTCGAGCGCTATCACGCCGAGAGCGACGAGATCGAACTCGTCACCGGCGCGCGCTTTCCCGTCATGCGTTTCGTGGAAGAGGCGCAGCGCTATTTCGAGAGCGGTTATCTCATTCAGGAGCGGCTGCGCCCGCATGCGGCGCTGGCGGCGGCGCACGGACCGCGCCTGTCCACGGTGCGCATGATGGTGCTGGCGGACAATGGCCCCGCGCGCATCATCCGCGCGACGTGGCGCGTGCCGGCGGGAGACGCGATCGCCGACGTGTTGTGGCGCGGCAATCTGATGGCGGCGCTCAACGTGGAGACGGGCGCTGTGCGGCGCCTCATCGTCGGACGCGGCCTCTCGCGCCAGGAGGTCGATACCCATCCCGACACCCATGTGAAGCTCACCGGCTTTGCGCTGCCGATGTGGCGTGAATTGTGCGAGATGACGCTCGATGCGGCCGCCGCCGCGCCGAACCTCGCGCTCACTGGTTGGGATACGGCGCTGACGGATCGCGGCCCAGTGATCGTTGAATTGGAGCCCGATGGCGGCGATCCCACCGTCACGCAGCTGGCGAGCGGCGAAGGGCTTCTGGATGGGCCCTACGGCGAATTCCTCGCCCGCAGGCGCGCGCAGCTGAAAAAGAAATAGGTCAGTCCGCAAGAAACGCGGCGAGCCGTTCGCGCAGCGCATCTGGCGCGGCGCATTCGCATTCCCAAATCACCAGCGCGCGATAGCCGTGCGTTTCAAGTGCTGTGAGCACGTGCGCGTCGCGTGCGCGATTGCGCGCGATCTTACTGGCCCAATAAGCCGCATTGTCCTTCGGCGCGCGCGCGCCGCGCTTGCAATCGTGCCCGTGCCAAAAGCAGCCATGCACGAAGATCGCGCGTCGCCGTCCCGGAAACACAAGATCGGGCGATCCGGGCAGGCCCCAGCCGCCGAGCCGATAGCCCGCGCCGAGCGCGCGGGCGGCGGCCCGCACCGCGCGCTCCGGCTTGGTGCCGGCGCTTTTGACGGCGCGCATGATCGCAGTACGCTTGTCCGGCGCGAAGACGTCGTGGCGCGGATTGGTCATGCGGCCGCGCGCCGCGCGGCGCCGGCGAGCGCGGCCAGCAGATGCGCGCCGAGCCAGCGCACGGCCGGCACGGCGACGCCGTCTCCCATGATTTTGAGCGCCGCGCTCGCGCGTGCGGGCAGCGGAAACTCATCGCCCGCGCCCATCAAGCGCGCGGCTTCGCGCGGCGTGATGAGGCGGGAGCGCATGTCGCCGGCCTCGACGCGCAGGACGATCTGATTGCTCGACCCGCCCGCCGGCGTGCGCAGGCAACCCGCGAGCCCGTCGAAGCGCGCTTCCGCCCGCTGCACGCGCTGCCCGTTCTCGATCCGGATGCGCCGGAACACCGCCCCCACATGCACGCCGCCGGCCGCGCTCAGCGCGTCTATCTTTTGCCGTTGCAGCGGCGACATTTGCGCGAGCAGGCGCGCTGTCTGCGCCGCATCGCGCCAGGGCGCGTCGTCCTCCAGCACGTCCGCGAGGCGCGTGTTGCGCGCGGGCGGGGCGGGCAGGCGCCACCACACCCAAGCCGCGCGCGCAGCGGCGGAGAGTTTCGCCGCGCTCGCCACGATGTCGGGCGTGTGAAAGGGCGGCTGCGGTGCGCGCGCGATCAAATCGGAAGGCGCGGCGCGGGCGGCGACGATGAACAGGCGCGGACGCGATTGCGGCGTGAAATGC
The DNA here is from genome assembly GCA_964563395.1 of uncultured Caulobacteraceae bacterium. Lineage (GTDB taxonomy): Bacteria > Pseudomonadota > Alphaproteobacteria > Caulobacterales > Aquidulcibacteraceae > JBEVOS01. The sequence continues at coordinate 18,676 of CAZLWK010000017.1, read as the reverse complement.
GCGGCGTCGATCTTCAGGGCGCCGACGCGATAGCCGGCGCCGGCGAGCGTTTCGATCAAGGCGGCGAAATCGGCGCCGCCGCGCGAACTCAAAAGGCCGCACACATTTTCAAGCGCGATCACGTTGGGCGCGCGGCCTTCCGCCGTAAGCCCCTCCATCAGTCGCCAGAAGCTCCAGAACACGCCGGAGCGCGCGCCCTCCATCCCCGCGCGCGCGCCGGCGAGCGAGAGGTCCTGGCAGGGAAAGGAGGCCCAGGCGAGCGCCGCCGCTCCAGGCAGATCCGCCGGTCGGAGGCGGCCCACATCGCCTTCCGCTAAATCGCCATCGCCCCAGGCGGCACGATAGGCGGCGGCCTTCATCGGATCGATGTCATTGGCGAAGCGGCAGGCGAACAGCCCGTCGAGCCCCAGCCGGGCGAGGCCGCACCCGGCGAAAAACTCGTAAAATGCGGCGCCGGAATCACACTCCATGGCGCTATACTAATGTGTTGATGGCGCTTTGGCCCGCAGGCGCCGCCGCCGCTTGGGGTGGGCAGGGGGAAAAGGGATGCCGCGCTACTTGTCGCGCCGAGGCGGATCGGCGGGGGCTTTCCGTGCGCCTTTGGGCGTGCGCGGGGCGCTGGCCGCGCTGTGCCTCGTTTCGCTCGCCGCCTGTCAGCGCGCCGCCGAGGACGCGCCCGTGGCCGCCGATGAATCCGGCGCCGATGTGGCCGCCCTGGAGGCGGCCGCGGCGGCCGAGCAGCTCGCCGCCCTGGGCGGCCCCGCCAGCGCCGAGCAGCGCGCATTGTACGAGGGCGATTTCGAGGCTTCGGGCGCGCTCGACGCGCTCGGCGCCGGCGAGGGCGCCTGGGAATTGCAGCTGCTCGATGATTACGCGCAATTCGTGCGTCCGGGCCTCGGTCAGGATGGCGGCATTCCCGATGCGCGCGAATTTCGCGAGCGCGGCATGCGCGTTGTCGCCGGGCCGCTGACGATCACGCTGCGGGCCGAGCAATGCGCGCTGCCGAACGGGGTCGCGCTGCCCTACGCCGCGCACGTCTTGTTCGAGGGCGTCGCCTATCAGGGCTGCGCCCAGCGCGGGCTTTCGCAGGGCGCGCGGGCGAGTTGGGCGAGCGTGCTGCCCGATCTCTTGCCGGCTATCGATGCGTGTTTGGCGCGCGCCACCGCGCCGCCCGCGCGGGTCACCATCGCCAGCTTTATCGATGAGGGCGTGGTGTCAGTGCGCTTGCGCGAAGCCGATGGCGGGCGGGAGGAATGTCTCGTCAGCGCCGACGGGGCCGAGATCATCACCTTCGGCAATGTCTCCGACCTCGATCGGCGCAATGGCGAGAGCGATCCGGAATTCGTGCGCGCGCCGGGCCCGGAGCCGCGCGCGCAGACGTGCCGCGCAGTCGAGCCCGCCTTGGGGACCGGCGGGGCGCCGATCGGCTGGCTGGTTCGGCGCAGCTGCTAGCGCGCGCGTTCAGCCGCCGAACATCTGCGCCAGGGAGACGCCCCAGCCGTGAAGGATCTGGCCGATCTCGGTCACCGCCGCGAGGCCGATGCGCACGCCGATATAAGCCACCGCCACGGACGCGGCCGCCGCCGGCGCGCTGAGCAGCATTAAAAGCCCGTCGCGCTGCAACAGCGCCAGCGCCGTCATCGCCACCGTCATGCCGGGGGGCCAATTGCCGGCCGGGATCGGCAGCATCAGCACCAGCGCCATCAAAAGCGTCTGCACGCCGAACACCATGGTGAAAGGCGCGCGCGTCAGCGGCGTCCAGCGCGGGCGGATGAATTTCTCGATCCGCCGCAGGTACGGATTGGCGGCGCGGATGGCCCGCTGCAGCCCTTCGCGCGGAAAGCTCCATTGCCCGACGCGGCGCGGCAGCCACAGCTTGCCCCCGCCCAGGATCATCTGCACCGCCGGGGCGATGATCAGCGTCCCGAAGATCGTGGAGATGCCCGGAATGTTCGGGATGCACATCGGCAAGGCGAGGATCAGCAGGAGCAGGCCGATCGCGCGCCCTTCGAGCCGATCCACCAATTCGCGCACGGTGACTTTCTCGTTCGGAAAGGCGTCGTGCAGCTCCTCCAGCAGTTCGGACGCGCGCGCCTGCCCCGCATGCTTGTGGTGTTGAGGGGGCGGCGCGCCGGAATCCATGGACTCAACTTATGTGGGCGCGAACCGGGGTCATGGCCAGCGCGGACGCGCGCATTACACGCGAATGTGGCATTCCTGCCGAAAACCGCGAACCGGCGTTCAGCGATCGTCAACCAAGTCGGTTCACGAAGCGCCCATGCGGCGCGTTTTCCTGGTGCTTGCGCTCGTCGTCCTGGCGGCCTCCTGCGCGGGACGGTCCGCGCCGCCGCGCGAGCTCTCCGGTCTCTGGAGCGCCGGGCCCGGCGCGTGCGACGCCGGGATCGGTTTGCGTTTCGAGGAAAGCGCGGTCGCCGCCCTCTATGCGGGTGAACGCGAAACGCTGTTCGCCAATCCGCGCTACGATGCGCGACGCGACGGCGATTCCTTCGAGGTGCGGATTGCCTACGATCCGCCCGGCGCGGCGCCCGATGGCGGCGTGCGCGGCGTTCTGGTGCTGCGCCGGCGCGAGGATGGGTGGCTCACGCCAATCGCGCATCACATGGAAGACCCGCGAACGGGTACGACGCGGATGCGGATCGTCGATGACGCGATGGCGCTGGCGCTCACCGTGCGGCCATGCGCGGAGCCGGTTTGGATCGCCGGACTCCGCGGCCGCGCCGGCGGCTAGCTTATTGGGCGGCGGCTTCGCCGGTCGCGGCGATGCTGGTCGGCGCTGGGGCGGGCGCGGCCTCGTTGCAGGCGGCGAGACGCTCCGGCGTGAACGGGGCCGTGGCCGTGCCGTAGGAATTCACCGGGCCGACCCGGCGCGCGAGGTCGCGGCAGCCGGAGACGCTGGCGGTTGAGGCGGCCCGCGCGGTGCAGCGCGCCCCTTCGCAAACCCAGATCGAACTGTTGGCGATCAATTGAACCCGCTCGGCGACGGGCGCTTGCAGGTCGGCGACGAAAACGCGGTCCCGCGCGATGGCGGGGCTGGCGAAGAGGGCGCTCAGCGCCAGGGCGGCGGCGGCGATGGACAGGCGAGAAAGGCTCATGGAAGTGCGCTCCGGGGAGAGACGTGACGGGGAGCAGTCACGCTCCGACTTGGCCTGGACCGCCGCGTTGGATCAAGAGAAAAATGAATGAAACAGAAAAAATTTTTTCCCTGACGTTCAATCCGTAGGCGCCGTGCGCGCGTAGCGCCGCCGTCATGGGCCGGTCGTGGAAAAGCGTTAAGAATTTCCGCCATCGGCCGCGGCGATGCGCTAGGCTGGCGCGGCGCGGCGCCAAGCGGGCGGCGGCGTGCGCGGGGAGAGCGGCCTGGCTCCGGGGGCGGAGCGGGCGGCGAAACGAGCCGAGGGATGGGCGATGACGTTTCACAAATGGATGGTGGGATTTTTCCTGACGGTGTTCATGGTGGCCGCGCTCGGCGTGAACGCCATGCTGTTCAGCGCGCGCAGCTTTCAATTCAATCTCGCGCAAATGGCGCCGACCACGAACGGCGTGATCTCCGTCCAGGAATTGATGGAGACGGACACGCAGATCCGCGCCATCGAGGAAGAAAGCGCCCAAGCGCGCGGCGCGCTCATCCAAGTCGAACGCCAATTGGCCACGCTCAACAGCGATGTGGAGGCGGTGTCGACGCAAATTAACGCGGCACGCGCCGACATCGCCGGCGAACTCGCTTCCGTGGAGGCCGCCAGCGGCGCGCCCGTGGCGGAGACGGCCGCGCTGCTCGATGCGCCAGGCCTTGAGGCGCGCATCGCCACGCTCGCCCAACAGACGGGCCTGCCGCCGGCGCAGCAACAGGCGGTGGCGGCGCTGCGCGGACAGGTCGAGCAATTGGCGGGTCTTGAGGAGCAGCTCGATACGCGCGACGCCCAGCGGGCCAATCTCGTCGCGCAGCAAAGGCTGATCGGCGGGCAAGTGGCCGAGAGCGATCGGCGAATCTTCGCGCTCAAGCAAAGCGTCGTCGACAATTACGAGCAATACGATCTGATCAAGAGCGAGGTGCAGGCGCTCATCAATACGAGCCCGCTTGGGATCGGCGCGGGGCTTGTGCAGGCCCATCCGACGTTCATGTCGACTTGCCTCGTGCTGTTGATGGGCGCGCTCGGCGCGATCCTTTATCTCTTCCCGGCCTATATGAGCCGCGCCAATCCGGTGACGTTCGCGGAGATCATCGTGCGGATGATATTCGGCATGTGCACGGCGCTGGCCTTTTACATCGTCGCCAACGCCACGCTAGCGGGATTCTCCTTCGTGCCCGGTCAAGCCGCGCAAGGCACAGCGGCGATGCTCAATCCCTTCACCGTCTCGCTGATCGGGATCATCGCCGGCGTGATGGCGGACGATATCGCGCGCTGGATCAAGAATCGCGGCAGCGAATTGTTCGGCGGGCAGGGGGCCGCAGCCTCCACGACGACGACGGCGGCCACCACCTCGAACGTCGATCCAGGCTTCACCGGCGTCAATCCGCATGGCGGCCTTCCGGACGTCTGAAGATGGCGCGCATTCCCTTCGCCGACCCGGAAGAGGGCTCGCGCGCCGCCGAGACGCTGGGGCGCACGCCGCTGAACGTCATGCGCGTGATCGCTCATGCGCCGGAGGGCCTGCGCGCCTTTTCCGGCATGGGCACGGCGATCCTGCGCAAGGCCAAGCTCGACAAGGTGCTGAAGGAATTGGCGATCCTGCGCGTCGGCCATCTCAACGGCGCGGCCTATGAAATCCACCATCACACCGCGATCGCCAAGCGCGCGGGCATGAGCGCGGCGCAATTGGAGGGCGCCGCCAAGGGCGCGGGCGCGCCGGGCCTGTCGGACGATGATCGCCTCGTCATCGCCTTCGCGGACGAATTCGAGCGCGGCGGTGTGACCGAAGAGACGTTCGCCCGCGCCGCCGCGCGGTTCGATCATCAGGAATTGGTGGAACTCGCTCTGGCCTGCGGCTTCTATGGCCTCGTCAGCCGCTTTCTCAACACGTTCGACGTCGAAATCGATTCCATCGACACACCCGATCTTTGAAAGAGGCGCAGCGGCCATGGAAAAGCGCGTCATCAATCCCACGCCCTGGATCAAAGCGTTCGGCATCAATCATGGCGTGGAGGTGCGCGCCGCCGCGCGCACGCTCTATCTTTCCGGACAGACCGCAACCGCCGCCGATGGGTCGGTGCTGCATCCAGGCGATGTGAAACAGCAATTCCGCGCCGCTTGGGCCAATCTGCAGGACGCGCTCGCCGCGGCGGACATGAGCGCGGCCAATATCGTGCGGCTCAACATCTACGCCACGGACGCCGACGCCTTCATGCGGGACGCGGGCGCCGAGATGGCCGCCGCCTTCGGTACGAAGGGCGTCGATCTCACCTGCACCTTCATCGGCGTGACGCGCCTCTACCACCCCGACATCGTGGTGGAATTGGAGGCGACGGCGGCGGCGTGATGCGCCCCCTTCCGCAGCGGCGGCCGGCGGTCTATGGACCATTGCATCTACAAGCGTTTCTCGGAAGGAAGCCGCCATGGGTCGCGCCGTCATCGTCAGCTATGCCCGCACGGGTCTCGCAAAGTCCGTTCGCGGCGGCTTTAACATCACGCACGGCGCGACGATGGCGGGCCACGCCATTGAGCACGCCATCGCGCGCGCCAAGATCGATCCGGCCGAGGTGGAGGATGTGATCCTCGGCGCCGGCCAGCCCGAAGGCGCCACCGGCCACAACGTGGCGCGCAACGCCGCGATCTGGGCCGGTTGCCCGGTGACGACGTCGGGCGCGACGGTCAATCGCTTCTGCTCGGGCGGCCTGCAGGCCATCGCGCAGGCGGCCCACTACATCCAGAACGAAGGCGCCAAGGTCACGATCGGCGGCGGCGTTGAATCGATCTCGCTCGTGCAGATGGGCGGGCACATGAACACGCATCATTTCACCGAAGAGAAGCTGATGCGCATTCGGCCCGATCTGTGGATGGCGATGATCGAAACCGCAGACATCGTCGCCGAGAAATATGGCGTCGCGCGCGATTATCAGGACGAATACGCGCTGCGTTCGCAACAGCGCATCGCCGCCGCGCAAGCGAATGGCGTCTTCAAGGACGAAATCGTTCCGCTCGCGACGAAGATGAAAGTGATCGACAAGGCCACCAAGGCGGAAAGCATCGTCGATGTCACCGTCGATCGTGACGAATGCAATCGCCCCGACACCACGTTGGAAGGGCTGAAATCGCTGAACCCGGTGCGCGGTCCCGGCGCGTCCGTCACCGCCGGCAACGCCAGCCAATTGTCGGACGGCGCGGCGGCGGTCGTGCTGATGGATGAGAAGGAAGCGGAGAAGAAGGGGCTTGCGCCCTTGGGTCTCTTCAAGGGCTTCGCCGTGGCCGGCTGCGCGCCGGACGAAATGGGCATCGGCCCCGTTTTCGCCGTGCCGCGCCTCCTTGAGCGGCATGGCCTCAAAGTGTCCGACATCGATCTGTGGGAGCTGAACGAAGCGTTCGCCTCGCAATGCCTCTATTGCCGCGACAAGCTCGGCATCGATCCCGAAAAATACAATGTGAACGGCGGCTCCATCGCCATCGGCCATCCTTATGGCATGACCGGCGCCCGCCTCACCGGGCACGTCTTGATGGAAGGGCGTCGCCGCAAGGCGAAATACGCAATCGTCACGATGTGCGTGGGGGGCGGAATGGGCGCCGCCGGCCTGTTCGAGGTGTTCCAATGAACACCGCGAGCATGCCGGAGAACGGCGCCCATCATTTTCAGTTCGTCGAAATCGCTTTGGCGATTTCGACGGGCGCCGCCGGCTTGTTCGAGGTGTTCCAATAATGCGGATGGCGTTGGGCGCGTTGGCGCTGTTGTTGGGCGCGTGCGCGCCGCCGCAAGCGGAAGCGCCGGCGCAATTTCCCGTGGTCGAGGCGCCGAATTACGATTCCTCGATTGGGCCGAACGGTGCGGCGGGCGTCACCTCCATGATCCCCCTCACCATCGAAGCCGTCTCCGCGGCCGCGCCCAATTATGCCGTCGCTGAGGCGATGGGAGAGATCGAAGGCCAGCCCTATCGCAAGATCACGCTCTCGGCCGGCGATGAGGTGGTGTTCGACGTGTTGCCCACGGCGGACGGCGCGAGCGTGCATGCGCTGGTGACGCGGTCGACGCAGGCGCGCGGTCCGCGCGGCGAAATCATCGGCCAAGCCACCTTCGCCGAGGCGCCCGCGGCGGAGGTTCCGTTCTGCCTCGCCGATTTCGTCGAGGGCGCGCCGGGATTTTCGTGCGCGACGGATGCGTCCGGCGCATTTTGGAGGATCTATCGCCTGCCGTCCGATTATACGGGCGCAACCGAGCCGTTCGCGGCCATCGAGCCGGATGCGGCGTTGCGCGCCACCTTGGCGGAAATGCGCTGGATCGCGCCGCGATGATGGATCGGCGGGCCGCGCTCGTGGGCTTCGCGATGCTCGCCGCGCCGCCCATGATCGGCGCGGAGATCGATCCGCGTCCGCGCACCTATGATCTCATCGATCGGCCCGCGCCCGATTTCGCGCTGCCGCGTCATGGCGGGGGCGTAGCCCGACTCGCCGATTATCGCGGCCGTACGCTAATCCTTTATTTCGGCGGGCTCTGGTGCCCCGATTGCGTGCGTGACGGCCCCCATGTCGATGCGCTTGCGCGGCGCATCGCGCAATCGGAAGGCTTGGCGTTTCTCCACGTTCATACGCGCAATCGCTTCGGCCGTTGGGGCTCCATCGACGCTTATTTCGCCGAATACGGCTATCGCTATCCGGTCGCGTTCGACGCTTCGAAGGATTGGGCGCGCGACCTTTATCGCATCGCTTGGAGCCCCACCTATCTGGTGGTGGATCGCGCGGGGATCATCCGCCATTTCCGCACCGATCTCGGCGCGACGGGCGCGGAGGCGCTGCTCGACGCGGCGATGACGGCGGCGCGCGCCTAGGAGTCTTTGTCGTCGGTGCGCACCATGCCGAGCGAGATCACGCGCTTGAGCGCTTCCTCCGGGCCGAGCGCGATCGGCCGCAGCTTGCTCTTGGGAAAATAAATCAGGAATCCCGTCGTCGGGATCGGCGCTTGCGGCACATAGACGGCGATGAGCGCCTCGCTCGCCGCGCCCTCTGTGATCTCGCGCGTGTCCTCATTGGTGACGAAGCCGATCGTCCAGGCCCCCGGGCTTGGAAACTCCACCAGCACGGCCTGCTTGAAGGACGTGCGTTCGGGCGCGGCGATCTGTTTGAAAATCTGCTTGGCCCCGCCATAGATCGAGCGCACCAGCGGCAGCGACGAGATGATCCGTTCGCCGGCGCGCAGGAAAAAGCGGCCCACCAGATTGCCGGCCAGCGCGCCGAGCAGCGTCAGCGCCACGATCGCGAACAAGACGCCCACGCCGGGCGCGAGATCGGCGTAAGGCCGCACCGCCGGCGGCAGAAGCGGCGTCACGTTCTGGTCGATGAAGGACACGACCGTCCAAACCACCCAGATCGTCACCAGGAACGGCAGCACCAGGGCGACGCCCGCCGCGAACGAATTGCGCGCCCAGGCGAAGAGGCTGAAGCGGCGCGGCTGATTGGCGTCGTCGGTCATGGCGGAGGCTTAGCCCTCCGCGTCGCGCCGCGAAAGCGGCCCTCTGGAAGAGCGGCCGCGCGCGCACTACCTCGATCGCATGTTCGGCAAATCGAAATCCAAATCCGCCGCGCCAATCATCCATTTGTCCGAAGCGCGCACCGCGCCGCCGCGCGATTCCTTTTCCGATACGGTGATCCGCGTGGTGGAGAGCGCCGCGCCCGCCGTCATCGGCGTGCGCCGCGCCAGCCGCGGGCGCGATCTGTTCGACGGCGCTGGCTCGGGCGTCATCGTCGCGCCCGACGGCTATGCGCTGACCAACAATCACGTCGTCAAGGGCGCGGGGCGCATCGAAGCCATCCTGCATGACGGGCAGGTGACGCCGGCCGAGATCGTGGGCGCCGATCCCGATACCGATCTTGCGCTGCTGCGCCTGAGCGGGGGCGGGCTGCAGGCCGCTTCGCTGGGCGATTCCGACATGCTGAAGGTCGGCGAGCTGACCATCGCCATCGGCAATCCGCTGGGCTTGCAGGCGACGGTCACGGCGGGCGTCGTCTCGGCGCTGCGGCGCACCATGCGCGGCGAGAGCGGGCGCCTCATCGAGGACGTCATTCAAACCGACGCCGCGCTCAATCCTGGCAATTCCGGCGGCGCGCTGGTGGATGCGGGCGGACGCGTCATCGGAATCAACACCGCCATCATTGGCGGCGCGCAGGGCATTTGCTTCGCCGTGCCGATCAACACCGCCAAGCGCATCATTCCCGATCTGATGCGTGCGGGACGGGTGGCGCGCGGCTGGCTCGGCATCGCCGGCCAGACCCAGGGGCTTTCAACGGCGCTGCAGCGCCGGCTGCATCTTGCCGCGCCGGGCGGCGTGTTGGCCGTGAGCCTCGCTGAGAACGGGCCCGCCGCTGTCGCCGGGCTGCGTCCGGGGGATGTAGTGCTCTCGCTCAACGGTCAGGCCACGCCCAGCGTCGACGCCATTCACCGCGTGCTCACCAAGGACACGATCGGTCAGATCATCGATATGGAAATCCTGCGCGACGGGGCGCGGACGAAGCTCAGCGTCCGCGTGGTGGAGCGCCCCGATCCCTGATCAGGCGGTCTGCAGGAGGCCGTTCTCCGAAAGCAGGCTCTTCAGCTCGCCGGTCTGGAACATCTCGCGGACGATGTCGCAGCCGCCGACGAATTCGCCCTTCACATAGAGCTGCGGGATCGTCGGCCAATTGGTGAATTGCTTGACGCCGTCGCGCAATTCGGGGTCGGCCAAAACGTTCACGTCTTTGAAGTCGACGCCGAGATGGTCGAGAATCTGAACCACTTGCTGGGAAAAGCCGCATTGCGGGCGCTCGGCCACGCCCTTCATGAACAGCACCACGTCATTGGCCTCGATGGTGCGGCGGATGTCGGCGAAAATTGCGGGCTCGCTCACGGCGCTCGGCTCCTCATGCTTGTATATGCAGGTAGGCGCTTTGCGGCGGCAGGGCAACCGAGCCGCGCGCCTTCAATTTCTAAAACGTGTTCCAATTATCCGGCGGCGCGCTTTGGCCCGGTCTCCAAGGCCAGTGCGTGCAGCGCCCCGCCCATGCGGCCTTGCAGCGCGGCATAGACCATCTGGTGCTGGGCGACCCGGCTTTTGCCTTGAAACGCGTCACTCTTCACAATTGCGCGGTAATGGTCGCCGTCGCCGGCCAAGTCTTGAATAAGGATATCGGCGTCCGGAAAGGCGGCGCGCAATAATTCCTCGATCTCGCTTGCGGCCATCGCCATGGAAACAGGCTCCTTTCTTGCTCATTTTGGCACAGGGATTTGGCGGCGTGCGCCCGCTCAAGTCGTCTTTAGGCTGAGGAAACATTCGCGCACTGCGCGGGGCGTGTTGACATTAAGACCTTTTCCGAAAATTTAGACGCCTGCGTCTAACGACGCCACGGAAGAAAAGATCGCGACAGCGACGAGCCGGGGCGTTGGAGGGAGGACGGGGGGCCGGGCGGCCGCTCATCTCTATGACTCCAAACGCTTCACTCAAGGGTCGTGCGATTGCGGCCTAAGTTCGCCGCAATTTCGCGCATTGCATAGATGTAATTGGAACTCAAAAGGGCAGACCATGACGGCGTTGAATTCGCTTTTCCTCTTTGTGGCCCAACAGGCCGCCGGGCCGGCCGCGCAGACGCCGGCCGCTGAAGGCGCCGCCGCTCCGGCTGCTCCGGCCGCTGGCCCGTCCGCCGCCGACATCGCCGCCGCCAAGGCCAAGGGCGCGGAAGCCGCCGCCGAAGCCTCGGGCGCGCAGGAAGTCAGCCTGATGGAGCTGGTGCAGCATTTGAACGCCGTCGAGCTCGGCGTTCTCATTATTCTCGGGCTTTGCACCATCTACGCGATCGCCCTTCTGTTCGAGAAAATCTACGTGATGCGTAAGGCCGCCGCGCAGACGCGCGAATTCCTCGCCGCCTTCCGCAAGGCCAATTCGGTCGAGGAAGCCGAGGCCATCGTCCGCAAGCTGCCCGCCTCCGGCATCCGCTCCATGTTCGACGCCGGTATGGCCGAAGTGCGCCGCACGCAGGATCTCGGCCTCTACACGATGCGCGACGCGCGCGACCACACCATGCAGCGCGTCTCGGCCGCCATGGCTGTCCGCCAGAACGATCACCTCGAAGAGCTCGGCTCCAACATGACGTTCCTCGCCTCGATCGGCGCGAACGCGCCGTTCATCGGCCTGTTCGGCACGGTCTGGGGCATCATGGTCGCCTTCGTCGGCATCGCCTCCACGCAGACCACCTCGCTCGCGGTCGTCGCGCCCGGCATCGCCGGCGCGCTGCTCGCCACCGCCGCCGGCCTCGCGGCGGCGATCCCGGCGGTTCTCATCTACAATTTCTCGGCCAAGCAGATTTCCAAGCAGGCCAACAAGATGGAGGACTTCGCTTCGGAATTCATCGCGCTCGTCTCGCGCGACATGGATCGCCGCAGCGCCTAAGGGTCGGACCGCTAGAGGAGTCCCGCAATGGGAGCAAAAGTAGCGGCGCCGGGCCATGGCGGCGGTAAACGCGGCCGGCTCGATGTCACGGCGGAGCCGAACGTCATCCCGTTCATCGACGTGATGCTCGTTCTTCTGATCATCTTCATGATCGCGGCGCCCATCGCCTCGGTCGATATTCCGGCCGATCTGCCCAAGTCGAAGATCATGCCGTCGAAGCGGCCTCCCAAGCCCACCTGGATCTCGGTCCAGGATCGCGGCGAAGGCGTGCGCGTCTACGTCATGAACGACGAAGTGCCGATCAACGAGGTCGGCGAGAAGGTCTATGAATCGGTGCGCGTGAATACGCCCGAATTGCGCGGCGACGAGTTGGAGATCATCCAGCAGCGCGTCTATATCCGCGCCGATTCCGAGACCGCGTATCGCAACGTCGTTCGGGTCATGAACCAGCTCCAGAACCGGGGTTTCACCAAGATCGGCCTCGTCGCCGAAGACCGGCGCCGGTGACGGGGAGGATCTGAACCATGGCAGGAAAAATCGCAGGCGGCGGCGGACGCGGTAAGGGGCAGCTGACCCCGAACTCCGACCCCAATGTCATTCCCTTCATCGATATCATGCTGGTGCTGCTGATCATCTTCATGGTCACCGCGCCGATCCCGACGGTCGATATTCGGGTCGACCTTCCTCCGCCCAACCCGATCCCGATGCCCCCGCAGGAGGGTCAGCGGCCAACCTTCGTGACGCTGCAATACAACAACGCCGACATGGTCATCATGGTCGATGGCGAGCGCACGAACATCAATCAGCTGGGCGACGTCGTGCTGCGCAAGGCGATCGAGAACAATTGGGCGCTGTCGGTGGAGGACATGTACGCCGAGGCCCGCATCTTTGTGCGCGCCGATCAGGCCATCTCTTATGGGAACGTCGTCACCGTCATGAGCCGTCTGCAGGAAGAAGGCTTCGTCAAAGTCGGCATCTTCGCCGAATTGGCGCAGGAAGGCTGAGGTCGCATCGATGGTACGCCTTCGCCTCATCTCCATGTCGCTCGCCGCGGCGATCTCCATCGGCATCGTCTACATGGCGCTGACCCAGCGTTTCAGCGCGATCACGGACATCTTCGACGAATCCGAGGCCATCAAGGTCGAGGTGGAGGAGAAGGAAAAGCCGCCGCCGCCGCCCCCGCCGCCCAACAGGCCGCCCCCGCCACCGCCGCCGCCCGAACAGCGCATCCCGCCGCCCATGGTGGACGTGCCCGCCGTGCCGACGGAAATCCCGGTCGCGGTCGATCCCCCGCCGGCGCCGCCCGTTTCGGTGATCACCAATCCGCAATGGATCGAACGCCCGAACGGCCGCGATTTCGCCCGCGAATATCCTGAGCGCGCGCTGGAGCGCGAGCGCGAAGGGCGCGTCGTTCTGGATTGCGTGGTCAACGCCGACGGACGCATCTCCTGCGCGGTGGCCAGCGAGGATCCGTCCGGCTGGGGCTTCGGCTCGGCCGCCGTGCGCATCTCGCGCTCGTTCCGCATGTCGCCGCGTCTTGAGGACGGGCGTCCCGCGGAGGGCGGGCGGGTGCGCGTGCCGATCGCGTTCCGCCTGGGCAATTAGCGGCGGGATCGTTCCACGCCGCACGCCGTTTGGCCCTTCGGGGCCATGAGAGAGGGTCCCCCGCGCGCGCCTTGAGCCGCCGCGCGCTTCGAGGAGAATGCTTATGAAGGCCGTCGCCGTCGCGCTCGCCCTTGGATTCATCGCATCCGCCGCCGCCGCGCAGACGGCGCCCGCCGCGCCCGCCGCGCCCGCGCCCGTGCCGCCTTCGCGCTGCGCGGCCTTCCCGGCCGAACCGGAGCTGCCGGACGGCGCGACCGCCCGCAACGCCCGCGCGATGCAGGAGGGCGACGCGACCTATCAGGCATGGGGCCAGGCCATGCAGACCGCGCTCGAATGCCGCCGCGTCGAGGCCGAGGAATTGCTCATCGCCGCGCGCCAGCACGAAGCGCGCGTACGCGAATACAATGAAGCCGTCTCGAGGCTGAATTCCGTGAGCGCGGCCTGGCAGGCGGAAGCGGCCGAATACAACGCGCGCCTTCAGCAGCGGCGCTAAGCGCGCGCCGTAGCGGCGGCGGCTTGACCGACGCTACGGCATTCGTCCCTCATGCGCGCCCATGAGGAGGACGCCATGAGCGCGCATCAATTCGAAACCATCACGCTGAGCGTGGAAGATCGCATCGCCACGCTGACGCTCAATCGGCCTGACCGCATGAACGCGTTCACCGGCCAGATGATGCTCGACATGATCAAGGCGTTCGACATCACCGACGCCGACGATTCCGTCGGCGCCGTGATCGTCACCGGCTCGGGCAAGGCGTTCTGCGCCGGCGCCGATCTGGGCGCAGGCGGCGACACGTTCAACTATGACCGCACCGGCGCGCGCGGCGATTCCAGCGTTCCCGAGATGGAGCGCATCCGCGACGGCGGCGGGCGCCTGACGTTGCGCATCTTCGAAAGCCTCAAGCCCGTGATCGCGGCCGTGAATGGCGCGGCCGTCGGCGTGGGCGCGACGATGCAATTGCCGATGGATATCCGTCTCGCGTCGACGGAGGCGCGCTACGGCTTCGTGTTCGCGCGGCGCGGCCTGGTGCCGGAGGCGTGCTCGTCCTGGTTCCTGCCCAAGCTCGTGGGCGTGCAGACATCGCTTGAATGGTGCTATTCGGGCCGCGTCTTTCCAGCCGCCGAGGCCAAGGAGCGCGGTCTTGTGCGCTCGCTCCACGCGCCAGACGAATTGCTGCCGGCGGCGCGCGCGATCGCGAAGGAGATCGTGGAGAACGCCGCGCCCGTCTCGGTGACGCTGACCCGTCAAATGATCTGGCGGATGGCCGGCGCTGATCACCCGATGGAAGCGCACAAGATTGACAGCCGCGCCATCTTCCAGCGCGGCAAGGGCCCGGACGTGCGCGAAGGCGTCGGCGCCTTCCTGGAAAAGCGCCCGCCGGCGTTTCCCGAGAAGGTCTCCACGGACATGCCCGATTTCTTTCCCTGGTGGGACGAGCGCCGCTTCTCTTAGGGCCAGTTCCTAGTCGTATCCCTCGCTCTGGCGCATCCGCCAGAGCGAGGTGAAGGCGGCCAGCGCGCCCGCGCCCACAAGCAGCCCGATCGCGGGAAAGAGCGCCGCATTGAGCGCGCCGAACTGCGCCGCCGCGATGCCGCTGAGCGCCGATCCGATCGGCGCCCCGCCCATGAAGCCCATCGCGTACACCGCCAGCACCCGCCCCAGATAACGCGGTTCGGCCGCGCATTGGGCGATCGTGCGGCTCATGCTGATCCAGACGCCCGCCGCCAACCCGAACGCCACCGCGCCAAGGCTCAGCGCCCAAAACGGCAGCTTGATTGAGAAGCTGAGCAGCAGCACCCCGCCGATGAGGTGCGAGATCAACATGGCGCGCCCTGGCCGGCGCAACGGCGGCAGCCGCGTCAGCGCCACCGCCGAAACGAACGATGCGCCCCAGAACAGCGAGAACAGCACGCTCAGCAGATTGGATTGCTGAAAGGCGCTGCCGCCATACGCCTCGCGAATGATCAGCGGAAACAGAACCTGCAGCGCGCCGATGATGAACACGCCCGAATAGGCCGCCGAGATCATCATCGGCCCCATCACCGGATTGCGGAAGGCGTAGGCGAGGCCGTCGGCCACGTCGCGGATCGCCGATCCGAAATCGCCGCGCGCGCGCTCCGGCTTGGGCGCGCGCAGGAACAGCGCCACGACCGCCGCCGCCGTCAGCACCAGCGCCTGCAGCGCCAGGAAGGGGGCGGGGTGGCCGCCCGCCGCGCGCGCGACGATGATGCCGGCGATCTGCGCGCCGATCTGGACCGAGGTCGTCATCGCGGCCGCCATGGCGATGGAGGGGGTCCGCCCGGCCCGGCCGGCCCGCTCGACCACGCCGTTCAGCGCGGAATCGCGCGCCGGGCCGAGCAGGGCGGCGAACGAGCCGACCAGCACGCCATAGAGGAGCAGCGCCATGTAAGTGAGCTGGCCCGCGAGCACGATGGCGGCCAGCCCCACAGAGGCCGCCGCGATCCCGGTCTGCAGCACCGCCAGCGTTATCCCCGCGCGCGTGCGCTCGGCGATCAAGCCGCCCGCCAGCAAAAGCAGGAACATCGGCGCCGACAGCGCGGTCTGGGCCATGCCGACGCTCTGAGGCGAGGCCTCCAGCACGAACGTGACCAGCGACGGATAAAGGACGAATTGCAGGCCGAACGCGAAAAAATAAAGCGCGATCAAAAGATAATAGATCAGGAGTTCGGACGGACCGCGCTGCTTTCCTGCGCTTTCGCTCAAGGTGAAGCCCCTTCGCACTCGCCCATGCGCGCCGTTTGGCCGTTGCGTTCCGATGCACGCGAACGCGGCCGATGAAAAGCCCCAAGCTGGTCTTCGCGCCCCCATTAACGAGCGGTTAGCGCGGCGCAGGCAGAGGTGGCTCGATGGCCGCTTTCGAACCGCCCCCGGCGGGCGCCCCGCTTGAGCTGAAGGACGCCGTGCGCGCCGAGGCGCGCCAGGCGCTGGCGGGCCGGCTGATCGAGCTGGTCACCTGGCCGGAAAGCCGCATTCCCCCGCACGAGCGGCAATTGGCGGCCGATATCCTGCTCGGCCTCTTGCGGAACGCGCCGCTCGATCTGCGCCAGCGCTGCGCCAACGGCCTGCAGCGCATCACCGACGCGCCCAAGGCGCTGCTGCGCTATCTCGCGCGCGACGAGATCGCGGTGGCGGAGCCGCTCCTGGAGGGCGGCCTCGGCTTCGAGGATTCCGATCTCATCGCGGTCGTGCGCGGCGCGGCGCGGCGTCATTGGCTGGCCATAGCGCGCCGGCGCGGCCTGTCCGATACGGTCACCGACGCGCTTGTTCAGGCCGGCGATCTGGAGGTGATCGAAGCCGTGCTGCGCAACAATACGGCGCGGCTCTCCGTCACCGGCGTCGATCTCATCGTCACGCGCGCGCGCCAGCATCCCCATTTGGCGGCCTTGATCACGGCCAGGCAGGAGCTGCGCCCGGCCCAGGCGCTTCTGCTCTTCTGGTGGGCCGACCATGCCGCGCGGCTCGCCATTTTGCGCCGCTTCGCCGTCGATCGCAGCGTGCTGATCGCCGAATTGGGTGAGACGTTCGCGCTGGCCGCGCGCGAATCCTGGGCTGACGCGGAAACCCGCAAGGCCCTGCAAGTCATCGAGCGCCGCCAGCGCAACCGCGCCGCCGCGGCGCAAAGTCCCTACGGATCGATCGAAGGCCTGATCGACCGCTGCGAAACCGCGTTCCAGCCCACCCTGGTGCACGAGATTGCGCATCTGGGCGGTGTTAAGCCGGCGACGGCCGCGCAAATCTTCTCCGATCCCGGCGGCGAACCGATCGCGGTGTTCGCTAAATCCGTGGGCCTGCGGCGGCCTTATCTCTTGAAGCTTTGGCGGATGTTGCAGCGTCCGATGGGCGAGCAGGACCGCCCGGACAATCCCTTGGGCCGCACGCTCCTGGTTTATGACACGCTGGCGACCGCCAAGGCGCAGACCGTGTTGCGCTATTGGAATTGGTCCTTCACGGCCGATTCGGTTGTCCTCCAGGACGACGATTTCGTCGATGACGGCGAGGTCTCCGCCGTGCTCCGCAACGCCGCCGCCCGCATCCGCCGCAACGCCTGACCCACAGCTGGGCGCGGTCTGCGCGCTGGCGAATCCGGTTCGGCCCGGCTAAGACGAAGCCGCCCGGTCGCCGCCGTGCGGGGGAGTTCTTCGAGATGCTGCACGCCGCCGCGCTCATCGCGGGCCTCACCGGCTTATGCCTGGCGCTTTCTCCTGTGACGGGAGACGCGCGCGGCCTGATCGCGGCGGGGGCGATCGCGATCATCGTCGCGCTCCTCACCGCCCGGCTGGGCGGTCATGACGCGGAAAGCGCGCCCTATGTTCGCTTCTTCCGGCTCATGCCGCTGCTGGCCGAGCGGGGGATCGCGGCCATGGCCAGCGGCCTCGCCGTGGCGCGCATGGCGTTGGCGGCCGATGTCACGCTGAAACCCGCCTTGGTGCGGGTGCGCTTGCGACGCGGCGGGGAAGGCGTACGCGCCGCGTTCGCCTATCTCGTTTCGGCCGAGCCGGGCGGGCTCGTCGTCGATCTCGACGGCGAGGGCGCGCTTGTCCACGTCCTGGAGGAGGACGGCGTCGATCCGGCCGCGCTCGCCGCGCTCGAAGGGCGCGCCGCGGCCGCCATCGATGGAGCGCGCGCATGATCGCTTGGATCGTCGCGCTCGCGCTCATGCTGCTCATCGCGCTCGCCTGCGTGCGCCTTTTCCTTGGGCCCACCTTGTACGATCGCGCGCTCGCCGCGCACGCCATTCTGCTGTTGGCCGCGCTCGCCTTGGCCGCGCTCGGCGCGGCGATGTCCACGCCCACCCTCGTCGACGCCGCGATCGCGCTCATCGGCGCCGACCTCGTGCTCGCCGCGGCGATCTTGAAATTCTTCCGCGCGCGCTCGTTCCAGCCCTCCATGCTCGCGCCGCGCGCGGAGGGGCCCTGATGATCCCGCTGTTCGCCGTCGTGCAAATGATCGGCGCAGGCATATTGGCCGTCGTCGGTGTCGCGCTCTTGCTGATGGCGGCGATCGCATTGTTGCGCTTTCCCGATCTCTTCACCCGCGCGCACGCGCTGACTCTGATCAGCGGCGCGGGCGCAATGTGCGTGCTCGCGGCGCTTGGGGTGGCGCATCCAGAGCCCGCCTTCCTCGCGCGCCTCGCGCTGTTCGGTCTGATCATCATCGCGGCTGGGCCCGTGATCGCCCAGGCGGCCGCGTCGGCGGCGCACGCGGCGGGCCTGTCGCCGCTCGCCGGCGCTTATGTCGCGCCGCGTCCGGGTTCGGAGCGGGCGCCGTGACCGCGATCCTCACCGAGCTTGCGCCCATCGCGGCCGCGCTTGGCGCGCTCGCCGGCATGATCGCGCTCGCCTTCGCCGCGCTCACGGCGCGCGCCTTGTTCGTCGCGGCGGCGCAAGGCGCGGTGTTCGCGGGCGTCGCCGCGATCGCCGCCGCCGCCTTGGGCGCGCCGGCCGCCGCGCTCGCGCTGGCCGGGCTTGGAA
>CAZLWK010000016.1:49063-70304 GCA_964563395.1 uncultured Caulobacteraceae bacterium | reverse complement strand
GCCCGAAGCATTGCGCCCGCCATGGGTGAACACTTCCCAATGATCGCCGACGCGTTTCACGTCCGCCACCACCACGATCGCCTGGCCGCCGAATTTGGCCGACGCCTCATCGATGAGATCGGGATTTTGCACCGCCGCCGTTTGGATCGCGACCTTGTCCGCGCCCGCCAGCAGCAATTGGCGCACGTCCTCGACGCTGCGTATGCCGCCGCCGACCGTCAGCGGCGTGAAGCAGCAATCGGCCGTGCGCTTGACGACGTCGAGCATGATCGCGCGACGCTCATGGCTGGCGGTGATGTCGAGAAAGCAGATTTCGTCGGCGAACTGGGAATCGTAAATTTGCGCTTGTTCGACCGGGTCGCCCGCGTCGCGCAGATCCACGAAATTCACGCCCTTGACGACGCGCCCGTCCTTTACGTCCAGACACGGAATGATGCGCGCCGCGAGCGTCACGACGCGGCCCTCAACGCGGCGGCGGGATCGATATCGCCGTCATAGAGCGCGCGTCCCAGGATGCAGCCATGAATCGCCCGGCCGGGGAGGGCGCGCAGCGCAACGATGTCGTCCACGGATTTGACGCCGCCTGAAGCAATGACCGGAATCGTGACGGCGTTAGCGACGTTTTGCGTGAGCTCAAGATTGACGCCCGTCTTCAGTCCGTCGCGGCCAATGTCCGTCACGATGATGGCGGCCACGCCCGCATCCTCATAAGCGCGCGCGAGATCGGCCGCGTCCAATTCAGTTTGCTCAACCCATCCGCTCACAGCGACCTTACCGCCGCGCGCATCGATGCCGACAGCGACTCGCTCTGGGAATTCGCGCGCGGCTTGGCGCACCAAGGCGGGGTCGCGAACGGCGGCCGTGCCCAGGATGACGCGCGTGGCGCCCGCGTCGATCCAATAATCGATCGATTCCATCGTGCGCACGCCGCCGCCGATCTGAACGGGAATGTTGGCGCGCGCCAGGATCGCCGCAACGGCGCCGGCGTTGCGCGGCGCGCCTTCAATGGCGCCGTCCAAATCGACGACGTGCAACCATCGGAATCCGGCGGTTTGAAACAGCATCGCCTGGTCGGCGGGCGATTCGTTGAAGATCGTCGCGTCCTCCATGCGCCCTTCGGCCAGGCGCACGCAGCGGCCGGCCTTCAAATCGATGGCGGGATAGAGAATCATGGCGACCAATCGAGAAAGGCGGCGAGAAGCTCAAGACCGGCGGCCTGGCTCTTCTCGGGGTGGAATTGCACGCCGACGATATTGTCCCGGCCCGCCGCGCTGCAAAATTGGACGTGATGCTCGGTGATCGCGAGTGCGTCCGCGGCCGGCGGTTCCAGCACGAAGGAATGGCAAAAATAGACATGCCGCGCCGCGCCAAGCGGGGCGAGCACCGGATGGGGCTTTATCGGCGCCGCTTCGTTCCAGCCCATGTGCGGCAGGCGCGCCGAAGAGCCGGCGTCAAGCTTCTGACAAACGCCGCCCAGCCAGCCGAGGCCGCGCCGTTCGCCATGCTCAAGCCCGATATCGGCGAGCAATTGAAAGCCCACGCAAATGCCGAGGAAGGGCGCGCCCTCGGCGCGCACACGTTCTTCGAGGGCCGCGATCATCCCAGGGCGCGCTTCAAGCCCGTTCATGCAATCGTCGAACGCGCCCTGACCGGGGAGAACGATCCTGTCGGCCATGCGCGCCACCGCGGCGTCGGCGGTCATCACGATCCGGCTTGGGGTTTTCGCGAGGCGCGCGCCGGCTTCCAGCGCCCGCTCAACCGAGCGCAGGTTTCCCGCTCCATAATCGATCAGCGCGATTGTCTGCACGCGGCGGTCTTAAAGGACGCCCTTGGTGGACGCCACCGCCCCTTTTAGCCGGTCGTCCAGCTCAACGGCTTGGCGCACCGCCCTGGCCAGCGCCTTGAAGCTGCTTTCGACGATATGGTGGGTGTTCTCGCCGTAAAGGTTCTCGACGTGGACGCAGGCGCCCGCATTCATGGCGAAGGCCTGGAACCATTCCTTGAACAATTCGGTGTCCATCTCGCCCAGCTTGGGACGCGCCAGGGCCACTCGCCAGATCAGGTAGGGACGGTTGGAAAAGTCCACCGCCGCGCGCGACAGCGCTTCGTCCATCGGAATGTAAGCGTGGCCGAACCGACGAATGCCGGCGAAATTGCCCAGCGCCTGCTTTACCGCTTCGCCGAGGCAGATGCCCACGTCTTCCACGGTATGGTGCATATCGACGTGCAAATCGCCCTTGGCCGTGATCTTCAGATCGAACAAGCCATGCTTGGCGAAGCTTTCGAGCATGTGATCGAAGAAGCCGATCCCCGTGGCGATCTCGGCCTTTCCCGATCCGTCGAGATTGATCTCGAGCGTGATCGCGGTTTCCTTCGTGCTGCGTGTGATGCGGCCGACCCGCATGGTTTCTCCGATCTTAACCCCTCCTACCTAAGTATTGAGGGACAAACAACTTGCAAGCCCAAGTATGAAGGCGCCCGCCTTTAGGTCGCACTAACACTTACAGCAGAAGACTCTCGCGCGGAAACCTGCGGCGATTTGCGCCGCGCGAGGAAGTGCGCGGATGAGCCAGCCGGCGACCGGCTTGAGAGGAGGGGGGTTCCGTCGCGATCTGGCGACGCGAGCGACCCTTTTCGCCGTCTTCCTGCTGGCCGTGCTGGCCGCCGTCTGCATGGCCGCCGTGGCGGCGATCCAATTCAATATCGCCGAGCGGCAGGGCCGGGAGATGACCTCCCAGCTCGTCAGCATGACCCGCGCCTATTTCGGCAATTCGATCCAGCATGGCGATCCCCAATTGCTGCAAGACGCCATGAAACGGCTCGCCGCGGTAAACCATGTCCAGCGCGCCTCTTTGCACGGCCTTGAGGGCGCCGTTCTTGCCGAATCGCGCCCCGCGCCGGCGCTGGAGGCGGAAGCCGATCGGCGCATCGCGCGGCGCGCGCTCGAGGCGGGCGCGCTCGTCGTGGAATCGCGGGACGGCGTCGTGCGGTCCGCCCACCCGACAACGCCGCCGGGCGGTCTCTCGAACGGTGCGCTGGTGATCAGCGCCTCGCGCGGCAGCATCATGAATTCGCACTTGAAGCTTTTCGCGCCGGTGATGCTGCTGATTTTCGGATGTCTGGCGGTCGCAACGCCGCTCATCTTTCTTTATGTGCGGCGTATCTTGTCGCCGCTAAGGGAATTGACCGATTTCGCCGCGCAGATGACGCCTTCGCGCCTCGGTAAGCAGATCAGCATTCGCACCGGCGACGAATTCGAGGCGCTGGCCGATGCGTTCAATCATATGAGCGGCCGGCTCGAGGCGTCGATGCGGCGCATCCAGCAATTGGCGTTCGTCGATCCCATCACGCAATTGCCGAACCAGGATCGCTTCGCGCGTGACTTGAACGATTGCATCGCCCGCGCGGAGAAGGAGGGCGGCCTTACCGGCGTTATCTTGTTCGAGTTCACGCGCGTGCGCCGCTTGCTCGATACGCTCGAGGCCGAGGCCGTTCAGGAATTGATGGGCGTCATCGCGCAGCGCTTGGTTCAGGCGGTTCGAACGGTCGATCGCGTCGTTCGCGTTCAGTCCTCGCAGACGCGCCCCGCCATGGTCGCCTGCCTGCGCAATCATGATTTCGCGATCCTCGCGCCGCTGTTGATGGACGCCTCGGAGGCGGCGCGTTTCGCGCAGCTCGTTAATACCGCGATGAACCAGCCGTTCGATTGGCGCGACCATAAGATGCTTTTGGGCGCCGCGTGCGGCGTGGCGCTGGCGCCGCGCGACGGCTGCGACGCCGATACGGTTTTGCGCCACGCCACGATGGCGCGCGCGGCGGCGCGCAGCGGCGGCGCCGGCCTCAAGCTCTTTACTAAAGCGCTCGACCGCGAGGCCGTGAGCCGCGTGACGTTCGAGCGGGAGATTCACGCCGCCCTTGAGCGCAGCGAATTTCGCGCCTTCTTCCAGCCCAAGATCGATTTCGCCACGGGGCGGATCGAGGCCGCCGAGGCGCTCGCGCGCTGGGTGCGCCCCGACAAGACGATCATCAGCCCCGCGAAATTCATTCCGGCCGCGGAGGAGAACGGGCTTGTCGGCGCCATTTCCGATGCGATCCTGCGCGAGGCGTGCTGGAAGGCGGCCGCCTGGGCGCGTGAGGGGCTGCCCATCCACGTTTCCGTTAATGTGTCGGCGCTTCAATTCCGCAGCGATCGTTTTCCCGAGCATGTGGAACGTGTTCTGCAACATGCCGGGCTCTCGCCGCATTTCCTTGAGCTTGAAATCACCGAAACCGTGGCCATGGAAGATCCCGCGCGCGCGGTGCGCCTGATCGATGCGCTCAAGCGCAAAGGCGTGCGCTTCGCGATCGACGATTTCGGCTGCGGCCATTCCAGCCTCGCCGCGCTCACCAAGCTGCCCTTTGACGTGATCAAGATCGATCAGCAATTCGTTCGAGGTTTGGAGCGGGGCGATCGTCAGGCCCCGGCCATCGTGGAGACGATCCTCGCCATGGCGCGCACCCTTGACCTTACCGTCGTCGCCGAAGGCGTGGAGCGGCGCGAGGAGGCGGATTTCCTCTCCGCGCGCGGCTGCCGCTACGGCCAGGGCTTTTTGTACGGGGCCGCCATGGCGCCGGCGGAGTTCGTGGAAAGGCTGCGCGCGCAGCGGGCGGCGCACGCCGCCGCTTGATCCGCCGCCGCGGCCCCGCCACATGGGTCGCGGAGAAGAGCTTCATGAGCATCGATGCTGACGGCTGGCACGGCACGACCATTTTGTGCGTCCGCAAGGGCGGGCGCGTCGTCATCGCGGGCGACGGCCAGGTTTCGGCCGGCGCGACCATCTTGAAGGGCAACGCGCGAAAGGTCCGGCCTTTGGGCAATGGTCAGGTGATCGCTGGTTTCGCGGGCGCCACGGCCGACGCATTCGCCCTGTTCGAGCGGCTGGAGAGCAAATTGGAGCGGTTTCCTTCGCAGCTTACGCGCGCCTGCGTGGAGCTCGCCAAGGATTGGCGGACGGATCGCGCGCTGCGCCGGCTGGAGGCCATGATCATCGTGGCCGATCTGCGCGAGACGCTGCTGCTGACTGGCTCGGGTGACGTGATCGAGCCGGAACACCCCGTCATCGCCGTGGGCTCCGGCGGCAATTTCGCGCTCGCGGCGGGGAGGGCGCTCTATGACCATCTCGACGACGCCGAAACCATCGCGCGCCGTGCGATGGACATCGCGGCGGATATCTGCGTCTACACCAACCGCTCGCTGACCCTGGAATCGCTAGCCGCATGACCGACTTTTCTCCGCGCGAGATCGTGTCCGAACTTGATCGCTTCATCGTCGGCCAGCCTGAAGCCAAGCGCGCCGTGGCGATCGCGCTGCGCAATCGATGGCGGCGCAGGCGCGCGCCCGAGGCGTTGCGCGAAGAGATCACGCCCAAGAACATTCTGATGATTGGGCCAACCGGCGTTGGAAAAACCGAGATCGCGCGGCGCCTGGCGAAGCTCGCGGGCGCGCCGTTTCTCAAGGTTGAAGCGACGAAATTCACTGAGGTCGGTTATGTCGGGCGGGACGTCGATCAGATCGTGCGCGATTTGGTTGAAGTGTCCATCGGCATGGTGCGCGACCGCCGGCGACGTGAGGTGCGCGCACGCGCGCACGCGGCGGCGGAGGAGCGCATGCTCGACGCCTTGGTGGGGCCCGGCGCTTCGCCCGCGACGCGCGAGAGCTTTCGCAAGAAACTGCGCAATGGCGAGCTCGATCAAAGCCCGGTCGAGATCGACGTGGCGGATGCGGGACCGCAGAATTTTGAGATTCCGGGCCAGCCCGGCGTCGGCATGATCAACCTCAACGATCTTCTGGGCAAGGCGTTCGGGCAAAGAACCAAGCGCGTGCGCATGAACGTCGCCGAGGCGTTCGAGCCCCTGGTCCAGGAGGAGAGCGATAAATTGCTCGACATGGAGGCGCTCACCAAGGAAGCGCTTGAGTCCGCCGCCGAGGATGGGATCGTTTTTCTCGACGAGGTTGATAAGATCGCGGCGCGCTCTGAGCGCGGCGGAGCCGATGTAAGCCGCGAGGGCGTGCAACGCGATCTGTTGCCGTTGATCGAAGGCGCCACCGTCGCCACCAAGCATGGACCGATCCGCACCGATCACATCCTGTTCATCGCGTCCGGCGCCTTTCATGTCGCCAAACCCTCGGATCTGCTGCCCGAGCTGCAGGGGCGTCTGCCGATCCGTGTCGAGTTGAAGGCGCTGACGCGGGA
This sequence comes from uncultured Caulobacteraceae bacterium, assembly GCA_964563395.1. GTDB lineage: Bacteria > Pseudomonadota > Alphaproteobacteria > Caulobacterales > Aquidulcibacteraceae > JBEVOS01. Next base: position 64,071 of record CAZLWK010000016.1, on the reverse strand, counting down.
GGATTTCCGTCGCATCCTCACCGAGCCGGAAGCAAGTCTCGTCAAGCAATATCAGGCGCTCTTGCAGACGGAGGGCGTCACGCTCGATTTTACGGAAGACGCTATCGCCGCGATCGCGGAGACCGCGGCGGACGTGAACGCCGCCGTTGAGAATATCGGCGCGCGCCGCTTGGCGACGGTGATGGAGCGCCTTTTGGACGAGATCAGCTTCACCGCCCCGGACAAAAGCGGATCTGCGGTGACGATCGACGCCGCCTATGTGCGCACCCATGTGGGCGACCTTGCGAAGAACGCGGATTTGAGTCGCTTCATTCTTTAGGGAACGGGTCTTGCGCCGCGCCGTTCTCCGTTCATGGACCAGGCCGGCGTAACGGGCGCGTCGCGCCATGCCTTTGCGCGGCGGGCGCTCTTCGTCGCCGCCTTGATTGTTTTGGCGCTGCTCTTTTGGATGTGGCGACAGGTTCTGCTGCTCGCCTTCGGCTCCGTGTTGATCGCAATCGGCCTTCATGGGGTCGCCGATCCGTTGGCGCGTCGGACGCCCTTGAACAAGGGTTGGTCGCTCGCGGTGGCCGGGCTTGGCGTGCTCGGCGCGCTCGCCGGCATATTTTGGATGTTTGGCGCGCAATTTGGGGAGCAGCTCGCGGAACTGCAGACACGCTTGCCTTCGGCGTGGCGCTCGTTGGAGCCGCAGCTCGCCCAAAATCCCCTCGGCGCGGAGATTTTGGAGCGCGTGCGCGCTTGGGATGGCGGCGGCGCGGGCGGAATGGTCAGCGGCGCGGTCTCACGCCTTAGCGGATGGACGTTATCGCTCGCCAGCGCGACGCTCGACTTGCTCGTTGTAATCAGCGCTGCGGTTTTCTTGGCCGCGGATCCGTCGCCTTACAGGAAGGGAGCGCTTTATCTCATTCCGCCAGGCCTGCGCGGCGAGTTCGACGCGGCGTTCGACAATATCGGCCGCGCGCTGCGGCGTTGGCTCACTGGCACGCTGATCTCCATGCTTTCGGTTGCGCTGATGACGGGCGTCGCGATTTGGCTGCTCGGCGTTCCGGCGTTCGTGCCGCTCGCGCTCATTGCCGGTTTGTCGCAATTCGTGCCGCTCATCGGCCCCATTCTTGCGGTCGCGCCGGCGGCGTTGCTGGCTCTGACAGTCAGTCCGGAGACGGCGCTTTGGACGATCATCGCCTTCACCGCCGCCGCGCAGATCGACGCCAACATCATCTATCCAATGGTGCAAAAACGCGCCGTGTCCTTGCCGCCCGCACTTACTCTGTTCGCCATTATCGCAATGGGTTTGTTGTTTGGCCCACTCGGCGTGCTCTTCGCCGTACCCCTTGCCGTGGTGATCACGATCTTCGTCGCCCGCCTCTATCTCAACCGCATGCTTGGCGAAAACGTCACCCCGCCAGGCGCGGATTGATTACAGTCCAGCCAGCGCCTTGAGGCTGGTTTCCGGGCGCGGCCCCATGTGCGAGATCACCTCGCTCGCGGCGAGCGAGCCAAGCGCGGCGCAGCGCGCCAGATCTTCGTTGCGCGCGAGGCCAAAGAGAAAGCCGGCGGCGTAAAGGTCTCCTGCGCCTGTCGTGTCCACGACCTCTGCAACCGGCGCGGCGTTCGCGGTAATGCGCGCGTCGCCAGCGGCGATGATCGATCCCTTTTCCGAGCGTGTCACCGCGACGATGGGACAAACGCGCGCCGCTTGGGCGATCGCCGCCGCCAGATCAGCGGTTTCATAGAGGGAGAGGATCTCCGCTTCGTTTGCGAACAGAATGTCGACATGGCCCGTCACGAGATGCTTGAAGGATTCCCGATGGCGCACCACGCAGAATTCATCCGATAGGGTGAGCGCTACTTTGCGCCCCGCGCCCTTCGCGAATTCCGCGGCGCGCACGAACGCCGCCTTGGCCTCGTCGCGGTCGAACAAATATCCTTCGAGAAAGGTGATGAGGCCGGCTTCCACGAGGTTGCGATCGATGTCGTTCGGCTCCAGCAGCGTGGACGCGCCAAGAAACGTGTTCATTGAGCGGCGCCCATCCGGCGTCACCGCGATGATCGAGCGCGCCGTCGCCGGTGGGCCCGGGCGCGGCGGCGTATTGAACGCCACGCCCGCCGCGCGCGTCGCTTCGATATAGCCGCGCCCAAGCGCATCATCGGCCACCTTGCCGATATAGCCGGCCCGGCCGCCAAAGCTGGCAACGCCGGTCATGGTGTTGGCGGCCGAACCGCCCGGCGCCGTGACCGCGTCCGTGAAGAGGCGCGTCAATTCGTCGGCGCGCGCTTCATCGATCAGCGTCATCGCGTCTTTCACGATGCCGTGCCGCGCCAGGAAATTCTCCGAGGTCTGGCACAGCACGTCGACGATGGCGTTTCCCACGGCGACGACGTCATAGGCGGCGTTGGTCATGAATTCCCCGGATTGCGGCGGCGGTTTGACCTGCCTGCGTCGGTCTGTCCAGCGTTGCACGGGGGAGGGGGCGCCGCCATTGTCAGACGATGAAGCTCCGAATCGTCGCCGCCGCGAGCTTGCTCGCCGCCTGCGCCACCGCGCCGCAAGGCCCGCTGGCGCCATCGTCATCCGCGCCGGCGGCCGCTCGATCCAGCGAGGCCCATGAGGCCATGCTGCGCAGCGCGGGCGGGCGCGACGCGGCGACGCTGCGCGATGTCGACGGCTTGTTCGGCCCCCCGGACATCAAGAGCCAGGACGGCGCGGGCGCGCTTTACACCTACCGCTATGAGACGTGCGCGCTCGTGCTCCTCTTCGCGGGCGATGGGTCGAACATGTTTCGCCTTGTCGACGCGCAGCCTGGGCCGCGCCGGCTCGGCTTGCCGGCGCCGAGCTTAAGCCAATGCGCGAGCGAGGCCGCCGCCGCGCCGCGCCGATGATTAGGGCGCCTTTGTTTTCGGCTTGAATCGGCACAAATCGGCGATCGCGCAGACATAGCAGCGCGGTTTGCGTGCGAGGCACACATAGCGCCCATGCAGGATCAGCCAGTGATGCGCGCCGTGGAGAAACTCCGGCGGCGTGATCTTCATGAGCCCGGCTTCGACTTTGTCTGGCGTTGCGCCATAGGCAAGGCCGGTGCGGTTGGCGACGCGGAACACATGGGTGTCGACCGCGAGCGTCGGCTGCCCGAAGGCCTCCGCCAGCACCACGTTCGCGGTCTTTCGGCCGACGCCGGGAAGCGCTTGAAGGGCTTCGCGGTCGCGCGGGGTTTCTCCGCCGTGCTGATCGATCAGGGCGCGTGACAGCGCGATCACGTTCTTCGCCTTGTTGCGCCAAAGCCCGATTGTGCGGATGTGCGTGGCCACGCCGTCTTCGCCGAGGGCGAGCATCTTCTCCGGGGTGTCGGCCGCCGCGAACAACGCTTTCGTTGCGCGATTGACGCCCTTGTCCGTCGCTTGCGCCGACAACACCACCGCCACCAAAAGCGTGAAGGCGTTCGTGAAATCGAGTTCGGTGCGCGGCTCGGGATTGGCCGCCGAGAGGCGGGCGTAAATCTCCTTCGCCGCCTTGCGCGTAACGCCATGCGAGGTCTGCGCCCGGCTCTTGACGCGGGGCGCCGGAGGGGGCGGTTTAAGCGACATGCAAACCAGCTGGAGACGCATCACGGCTGAGCCGCCCGGCGCGCCGCTTTTCATGGACGCCGTGCTTCGCCCGCATCGTTCGCTCTCTGGCGTCGGCTTCAAATATTTCATGGCCGCGTTCGTGGGGCTCAATGTCGCGCTCGCGGCCTTTTTCATGGCGCAAGGGGCCTATCCGGTGGCCGGCTTTCTCGGTTTGGATGTGCTGGCGGTCTGGCTCGCCTTTCATCTCAATTATCGGGCCGGCCGGCGCGAGGAACGCGTTCGCGTCGCCGCCGACCATATTCATTTGGAGCGCCGCGCCAGCGCCGGACGCACGGACCATTGGGTGGCCAATCCGATGTGGGCCCGGGTGCGCGCGGAGCACGACGGCGTGCGCATCATCGCCGGCGGCGGCGCCATGCGGGTGGGGGCGTTCTTGTCGCCGAAGGAGCAAAGCGAATTCGCGGCGGCTTTGTCGCACGCGCTCTGGCGCGCGGTTCATAAACCCAAGACGTCGCGCATCGAGTAGAGCCCCGGCGCCTTGTCGTGACACCATTTGGCCGCCGCGAGCGCGCCGTCCGCGTAGATGGCGCGATCGAAGCCCTGGTGCATAAGTCTTAGCGCTTCGCGCTCCGAAGCGAACGTCACCTCGTGCTCGCCCACGAAGCCGCCCGCGCGCTGCACGGCGAAGCCGATGCCGCCAGCCGGGCGCGCCCCGGTGACGCCGTCGCGGGGCGGCAGTTTGAGCGCGCTCAGCGCGCCCTGCCGGCCTGACGCCGCGGCTTCGCCGAGCAGGAGCGCCGTGCCCGAGGGCGCGTCGAGCTTATGGCGATGATGCGTCTCTAGAATTTCAATGTCCCAGGCGGGACCGAGGCGCGCGGCGGCTTGCTCCACGAGCGCGGCCAACAAATTTACCCCAAGGCTGAAATTGCCGGCGCGGACGATCGGCGTTTCTAGGGCGCGCTCGCGCAGCAAGGCCTCGTCCGCGTCGCTGAAGCCCGTCGCGCCGATCACCGCCGCCCGCGCGGGCTTTTGCGAGAGGGCGGACAGCGCCGCCGCTGGATTCGTGAAATCGATCCATACGTCCGCCGCCGCCGTGGGCGCTGCGCTGATGGCGAGGCCAAGCGCCTCGCCGTCGGCGAGCACGCCGGCGTCCGAGCCGATGTGCGGACTGTCCGGACGCTCGACGGCGCCGACGATGCGGAGCGCCACATCTGTGCGCGCGGCATGGATAAGCGCGCGGCCCATGCGGCCGGCTGCGCCTGCGATGATGATGGTGATGCTCATGCCTGGGGCGTCGCTTCCGTATCGGCGACCGTCTTGGGGGTGTCCGCCGGGAAGGGCAAGACGACGCGCCGATAAAGCGCGGCCAGCGAAAGGCCCGCCGCCAATAGCACGCCCAGCGTGGCGGCGTAGGCGGGCTGCGGCAATGTCTGGGCGTCGAACACGCCGATCTTCACCAGCGCCAGGAGGCAGATGGCCGCCGCCGTGTGCATCAGCCAGGCCGCCCGGCGCTCCAAGGACAAAAGCGCCAGCGACGCCGCAAAACCAATCATTAAAGCCGCATACGCCCAGCCCTCGGCGCTGGTGAGCTCAGGTCCGGCCATGGCGGCACCCTGCACCGCGCGGCGCACCTCAAGCGTGGCGTAAAGCGAAAGCAGCAGCAGGCCGCCGGCGAGCGCGAGGTTCGCGCGCAGCATCAGCCCTTGGCGCGCGCGAAGCCAGTCATAGAGGCCCAGCAGCAGCGCGGGCGCCAAGAGCGCCAAGGCGATGCTGTTCAAGGTGGGCGCCGTCGGCGCGGGCGCGGGCAGGGCCCCCCACCATGGATTTGCGACGATGCCCGCGCCGATGAGCGCGATCGCGAACCCGCCGATGAGCGCGACGGTTTCGGCGATCCGAAAAACCAGCCGTGGCCGAGGCCCGAAGTTCCGCGCCATTGCGAGTGCGATCGTCAGCCAGGCGACGGCGGATGCGCCAAGCGCCGCCAGCCGATTCTGCGGATCGGCGCCGTAGCGCGTGGCCTCCAGCGTCGCCGCCAGCCCGGCGATCCCCAACGCGAACGTGAAGAGGCTTTGCGCGCTCAGCCAACGCGGGTCGCCATGCGCGAGCGATTGCGCGGCGGAGAGCGCGCTTAGTGCGGCGACAAGGGCGAGCGCGATCCGCGCCGATTGCGGCGCCTCATGAAAATAGAGGCCGCCGACCAGCAGCACCAGCATGGCGCCGAGGCCTGTCATCGCGAATCGGAGACCTGGTTCGTTCACCCGCCCGTCGATCCAGGCCAGCAGCGGCAAACACAGCGCCGCCACCAGCGTGGGCCAGGGCTGCGGCGGCGCCATCGCCAGTGCGCACACGAGGCTCAAGGCCGCGCCGGTGATGAAGAGAGAGGCCGCCGCCGGCTCGCTTCGCCGCAGCGCCGCGCCCACGGCGCCGAGTGCGGCGCATACCGCAAGGCCAATCAGCGACCAGATCCAGGCCGGCGCCAGATCGGCCGCGGCGGCCTGGGCGCCGACGAGCGCGGCGGGCGGCGTCAGCGCCACCAAAACGGCCCAAATCCGGGCTGATCCGATCTCCGCCGGCGCGTTGAGGCGCATCATCGCCCCGCCCAAGGCGGCGATGGCGGCTATTGCGGCGGCAAGCACCGGCGCGCCGCTTCGGTCCGCCGCGGGCGGCCAGACCAGCGCCGCCAACACGCCCGCAAAGCAAGCGATCAACGCCGCCGCCCGCAGGCTCGGCCGCAACGCCGCGATGATGGTTGCGACGAGGATGAGCGCCACAAGATGCGCGCCGGCCGCCGTCGCGTCCGCGCCCGTGCGCGCAATCAGCAGCAGCAGGCAAGTAAGCGCGCCCGCGAGGGCGCCATAGCCGACAAGGCCCAGGTCCATGCGCAGGCCGTCTGAAGGCTGCGCCGGCGCCTCCCAGGCGAGGGCAAGGCCGAGCAAGGCCGCGCTCACCGCCGCGGCCCCGGCGGCGCCGACAAACCCTGGCGCGCCCAGTGCTGAAAGCGCCGCTGTCCAGGCCAACATCCCGCAAAGCATCGCGCTTGCCGGCATCCATGCGCCGAGCGCTCTTGCCCGAAGGCCGGTCGCGGCGCTCGCCAAGCCGAGACCGATCAAGGCGGCCATCGCTTCGACGCCTTGAAGCGGCGCCAAGGTCGGCGCCGCCAGCGCGGCGGCGATGCCCATCCACAGAAGCAGCGGTCCGTGTCGCCACGCGGCCAGAAGCGCCCCCAGCGCCAGCGCATTCGCGGCGATGAGCGCTTCCAGCGGCCCCAAGGCGTCAGGCGTCGTGCGCGCCACGATCAGGGTGAGGCCTGCCAACACGAAGCCGAAGCCGGACATCAGCGCCAAGGCGGCGGGATTGTCCTCGCCCGCCCGCGCGCGCCAGAGGGCCAGGCCGATACAGGCCAGGGCCGCCGCCAGGGCGAGTCCCAGACCCACCGTGATCGGGGCAAGCGCCATGCGCACGGCGCCCAGCGCGCAGAGCGTAACGAGACCGGCGAGAGCGGCGGCGAAATCCAGCCTTCGCCAGAAGGGTGCGCCGATCACGTCGGCGGGGGACACAGGCGGCGGCTCGGCGATGATGGGGGCCGCCGCGTGCGCCGCATGAGCGGGCGCCGGTAAGGGCTGAGGCTCTGGCGGGCTCTCCAGAGCGGGAGCGGGGGCCGCTGGCCCCATGATGGGCGCTGGCGGGACGCGCCCTTGCAGCGCCGCCTCCAGGCGCTCGATGCGCTTGAGCGCATCGATCAAGGCGTCGCGATGCGCCTCGGTGCGCCGCCAGGCCAGCACCAGCATGACGCCGCCCATGCCGACGGCGAACGCCGCGATGGCGGCGAAGATCATGACGAAGACACCCACGGCGGGGTTTTAGCGGGCTCGCGCGCCGCGGTCGCCCCCTTGCCAGCAGGGCGTCAGCGGGCGGGGCCGTCCGCGCCTTCGAAGAAGCGTTTGACGCTGTCGAAGAAACCTTGCGTTTGCGGATGCGCGTCGGCGTCGCAGGTCTGGGAGAATTCTTCCAGGAGCTTGCGCTGCTTGGCGGTCAAATTGACCGGCGTCTCCACCACGATCTCGACATGCAGATCGCCGCGATCGCGCGCGCGCAGGCTGGTCATGCCCTTGCCCTTGAGGCGGAAGCGCCGGCCCGTCTGCGCGCCGGCTGGAATTTGAACGCGGGTGCGTTCGCCGTCGATCGTGGGAATTTCAACCTCGCCGCCAAGGGCGGCCTTCACCATCGGCACAGGCGCGCGGCAATGCAGATCCGGCCCATCGCGCTCGAACAATTGGTGCGGACGCACGGAGAGGAAGAGATAGAGATCGCCATTCGGCCCGCCGCGCTGGCCGGCGTCGCCTTCGCCGGCGAGTCGGATGCGCGTGCCGTCCTCCACGCCCGCCGGGATCTTCACCGAAAGCGTCCGCTCTTTCTGCACTTGGCCGCGGCCGCCGCACGATGGGCAGGGTTTTTTGATCGTCTGGCCGCGTCCATGGCAGGTCGGGCAGGTGCGCACGACACGGAACATGCCCTGGCTCGCGCGCACCTGGCCCGCGCCATTGCAGGTGCGACACGTATCGAGCGGCGCGGCGCCTTCGGAGCCCGTGCCGCCGCACGGCTCACATTTCACCGCCGCGGGCACGACGATTTCGCGCTCTATGCCGCGAAACGCCTGTTCGAGCGTGATCTCCACGTCGTAGCGCAGATCGGCCCCGCGATCGGGACCGTTTCGTGGGCCGCGGCCGCGCCCGAACAGATCGCCGAACTCGGCGCCGAAGATTTCGTTGAAGACGTCGGAGAAGTCTTGGAAGCCCGCGCCGCCAGGACTTGCCCCGCCGCCCTGGAAGGCGGCGCGGCCATAGCGGTCGTAGGCGGCGCGCTTTTCCGGATCGGAGAGGATCGCGTAGGCCTCGTTGACCTCCTTGAACTTCTCCTCGGTCTCCTTGCAGCCGGGATTTTGGTCCGGATGCATTTTGATGGCGAGCTTGCGGTAGGCGGATTTGATCGCCGCGGCGTCCGCCGTGCGCGGAACGCCGAGGATTTCGTAATAGTCGCGCTCGCTCATGGCGCGCGCCCCGCCTCAACCGCCCCAGCCATGGCGCTCACGCGCTCTTCTTGTTCTGGCCATCGACTTCTTCAAATTCCGCGTCGACGACGCCGTCTTGGGCGTCGCCGCCGCCCGCGTCGCCGCCTTGGCCATAAAGCGCTTCGCCGATCTTCATGGACGCTTGCACCAAGGCCTGCGTCTTGGCGGCGATATCGCCGACATTTTCACCGGCGAGCGCTTCGCGCAGCGCGGCGATGGCGCTCTCGATGGCGCTCTTGTCGCCCGCGGCGATCTTGGCGCCATGCTCTGCCAGCTGCTTCTCGGACGCATGGATCAAGGCTTCGCCCTGATTCTTCGCTTCCGCGAGCTCACGCCGCGCCTTGTCTTCGCCGGCATGCTCCTCGGCTTCCTTCACCATGCGCTGAATATCGGCCTCGTTGAGGCCGCCGGACGGCTGAATGCGCATGCTCTGTTCTTTGTTCGTCGCCTTGTCCTTGGCGGACACGGAGACGATGCCGTTCGCGTCGATGTCGAACGTGACTTCGATCTGCGGCATGCCGCGCGGGGCAGGGGGGATGCCGATCAAGTCGAATTGGCCGAGCGCGCGATTGTCCGCCGCCATTTCGCGTTCGCCTTGGAACACCCGGATCGTCACCGCCTGCTGATTGTCCTCGGCGGTTGAGAAGATTTGGCTCTTCTTGGTCGGGATCGTGGTGTTGCGCTCGATCAGGCGCGTGAACACGCCGCCCAGCGTTTCGATGCCCAGCGAAAGCGGCGTGACGTCGAGCAGCACGACGTTCTTCACATCGCCCTGCAACACGCCGGCCTGGATCGCCGCGCCGACGGCGACGACTTCATCCGGGTTGACGCCCTTGTGCGGCTCGCGGCCGAAGAATTCCTTCACCACTTGCTGGATTTTCGGCATGCGCGTCATGCCGCCGACCAGCACCACTTCCTGAATGTCGGACGCCTTGAGGCCGGCATCCTTGAGCGCGGCCTTGCACGGATCGAGCGTGCGCTGAACGAGATCCTCCACGAGGCTCTCATACTTGGCGCGGGAGAGCTTCATGTTCAGGTGCAGCGGATTGCGGTTCGCATCCATCGAGATGAACGGGATGGAGACGTCGAACTCGGAGCGCGAGGACAATTCCTTCTTCGCTTGCTCCGCCACTTCCTTCAGGCGCTGCAGGGCAAGCTTGTCTTGCCGCAGATCGACGCCGTTCTGCTTTTTGAACTCGTCGGCGAGATAATTCAGGATGCGGACGTCGAAATCCTCGCCGCCCAGGAACGTATCGCCGTTGGTAGAGCGGACCTCGAACACGCCGTCGCCAATTTCTAGAATCGAAATATCGAACGTGCCGCCGCCGAGGTCGTACACGGCGATCGTCTTGTTCTGCTGCGTTTTGTCGAGGCCGTAGGCGAGCGCGGCCGCCGTCGGCTCGTTGATGATGCGCAGCACTTCAAGGCCGGCGATGCGGCCGGCGTCCTTCGTGGCCTGGCGCTGCGCGTCGTTGAAATAGGCCGGCACGGTGATGACGGCCTGCGTCACCGGCTCGCCGAGATAGTCTTCGGCCGTCTGCTTCATCTTTTGCAGCACGAAGGCGGAGATTTCGGACGGCGCGTATTGCTTGTCGCGGCCCTGAATCCAGGCGTCGCCGTTCGGCGCGCGCACGATTTTATAGGGGACGAGCGCCGCGTCCTTCTTGACGATGGGGTCGTCATGCGAGCGGCCGATCAGGCGCTTGACGGCGTAATAGGTGTGCTCGGGATTGGTGATGGCTTGGCGGGACGCCTGGATGCCGATGAGGCGCTCCCCGCTTTCCGTGAAGGCGACGACGGAGGGGGTGGTGCGCACGCCCTCGGCGTTTTCGATCACCTTCGGCTGGCCGCCCTCCATCACCGCGACGCACGAATTCGTCGTGCCAAGGTCGATGCCGATCACCTTGCTCATGTTCTCACTCCTTCCGGCGACGCGCGGCTTCCAAGGACCCTAGTTCGGCGTCCCAAGCCCCTGCGCCCCTCATGTCTTTGCGTTGGGCTCCGGGCGACGCGAACCCACCCGGATCGTTCCCGGCTGATATGGGAAGCCGCACCCGCCCCGCAAGAACCCATGACGCGGGAAGGTGAATTGATCCAGGACGATTTGAGCCGCAACCCAGTTCGCACTTTGTTCAGCAATTCGCGTGTCGGTCTCGTCCACGCCCGTATGTGAGAATATAGCGGGAAAGGTCGAAAGGGCAGGGCATGTCCGCGCGCGCCGCGCTCGAAGGGTTCAAGCTGTTGCCAGGCGTGCTCGGCCGCGCCGAGCAAGAGGATTTGCGCGACGCCGTTTTCGCGCTGGCCAAGCACGCCCCGTTCTTCATCCCGCGCATGCCGAAATCCGGCGCGCCAATGTCGGTGCGCATGACCAATTTCGGCCCGCTCGGATGGGTGACCGACAAGGAAGGCGGCTATCGGTATCAGGCCACGCACCCCGAGACGGGCCGTGCCTGGCCCGACATGCCGGACCGCGTGCTGGAGCTTTGGGATAATCTCGTCCGTTATCCAGCCCCGCCCGAGGCGTGCCTAGTCAATCTCTATGAGGGCGACGCCCGCATGGGGCTGCACGTGGATTCCGATGAGGACGCCTGGGACGCGCCGGTCTTGTCGATCTCGCTCGGAGACACTGCGCTCTTTCGCATTGGCGGGCATGTGCGCAGCGATCCCACCCATTCGGTGCGGCTGGCCTCCGGCGATGTCGCCATTCTGGGCGGGGACGCGCGCCGCGCCTTTCATGGCGTCGATCGGATCCTGCCCGGCACGTCGCGCCTCTTGCCGAAGGGCGGGCGCATCAATCTCACGCTACGGCGCGTCACGCTTCCATGAGCATTCCCATCTTCGTCATCAATCTGGACCGCGACGCCGCCCGCATGCAGCGCATAGGTGCGCGTCTTGCAGCTTTGGGCCTTTCCTTCGAGCGGTTTTCCGCTTCGTTAGGCGCCGCACTCTCGGCGGAGGAGCGCAAACGGTTCGCGCCGCACGATGATTATTGGCTGCAGCGGCGCCCCTTCCAGCCCGGCGAAATCGGCTGCACGCTTTCGCATTGGCGCTTGATCGAAGCGATCCGCGCGCGCGGACTGCCGCACGCGCTCATTCTGGAGGACGATGTCGATTTCGCTCCCGATTTCGCTGACGTGGTCGCGGCGCTGCCTGATTTGCTGCGGCGGTTCGATCTGGTGAAGTTGGAGGGCATGGCTTGGCAGGGACGCTATGCGCAGCGCCGCATCGGAGCGCTGGGCGCGCGAGACCTGCTGCTGCCGCGCTATCCCGCGGTCGGCGCCGCCGCCTATGCGATAAACGCGCGCGCGGCCGAGAAGCTCGGGGCGGTCATCGTGCCGATCGTGGAGCCCGTGGATCACACGATCACCGATTACGCGCTGCACGATCTGCGCTTCGCCGAGATTTTCCCGCACCCCGCTTGGCAGGAAGAGGGCGTGACCGCCAATGCGCGCGAACGTCTGGAGGCGGCGAAGACCAAGCCGACGCCGCTATGGCGGTTGCGCCGTCGCGGTCACAAGATCGCGCGCGCCGTGCGCCAGCGCCTTTACGAGGTTCGGCGCCTGGGCTTATGGACGCTGTGGACCACGCCGGACATGACGACGCGTCCGCCGCGCGCATCGCGTGAAAGAAAGGCCAATGCCCATGCGCTTGACCAATCCTGACGGCGACTCGCCCGCGCCGCCCTCGCGCAGGCTCGTCGCCGCCTCGCTGTTCACCGCTGGTTACGCGCTGGCCGTCGGGCCCGCGGCGGCGCAAGCGATCACGACGCCGACGGACGGCTTGGAAATAGAAGAGGCGCGCGTGCGCGGCTACGGCGCCTATGCGCTGCCGATCTATGTCGCCAAGCCGCGCGATGGCGATGATCTCCCGGCGATCATCGTCGTGAACGAGATATTCGGCATCCACGCTTACATACGCGACGTCTGCCATCGCCTCGCGCGGGAAGGCTATGTCGCCATCGCGCCCGATTATTTCGACCGCGCCGGCGATCCTTCAACCATGACCGATTGGGGCGCGATCCGCTCCATCGTCGCGCAAACGCGCTATGCGCAGGTCATGGGCGACACCGCCGGCGTGCTCGATTGGGCGGCGCGCCGCCGCTATGTCGACGACGCGAAGCTCGGGATCACCGGCTTCTGTTGGGGCGGCGCGGTGACGTGGATGGCGGCCGCCTCGTTCGCGCCGTTGAAGGCGGGCGTGGCCTGGTACGGACGGCTCGTCGCGCCAGACGCGAGCGGATTTGGCGCGGAGGAGGGGCGGCCTTGGCCGGTCGATGTCGCCGGCCAGCTCAAGTGCCCCGTGCTCGGCCTCTACGCGGAGAACGATGACGGCATTCCGCTCGCCAGCGTCGAGGCGATGCGCGCCGCGTTGGACGCGGAGCGGGATCGCACGCATTCGCAAATCATCGTCTATCCCGGCGCGGCGCACGGTTTTCACGCGGATTATCGGCCCAGCTATAACGCAAATGCCGCAGCTGACGGCTGGTCGCGACTCCTGGCTTGGATGCGCACGCACGGCGTCGGCTGACGCCGTGCGTGCCGCGATCATCGTTCCGCTGTTTGCACGGTGACGGTGTAATCGCCCGTGCTCGCGTTCGCGCTGCTGGCTTGAACGTAATAGACGCCGTCCTTTTGCACGTCATAGGAGACGCGCGCCGCGCGGCTCCGGCCCGTGCTGGCGTTCGAGGCGATGACGATGCCGTCGTCCGTCATGATGGCGACAGCGGGCGCGCCGAGGCCGTCTTCCCCGCGCGCCGACACTGACGCCGTTAAGCGCGTGCCTTCCGCCAATTCGACCGCATACCAATCCTTGTCGCCCGCCATATCGACGCGTCCGTCACGCGCATCGTCGAGCGCGTCGAGATATTCGTCGGTCGCGGCGGCCCCCGGCGTTTCAAAATCCGCCACGCGCAGCGTGTACGGGCCGGCGCCGCCGCCGAACGCGGAGGCGGCGATGAACAACGTGGTCGATTCCGTCGGCGTAAACGCCAGACGCGCGCCAAGGCCGCGACCGCCATCGTCATCCTGCGCCAATTCGCGCCCGTCCGCGTCGAACAGCGTGAGGATGGGATCGACAGCGCTCTCACCTTCACCCGCCGCATCCATGAAGAAGCGGTAGGGGCGACCTTCGATCACCTCGATTGAGAACCAATCGGAATCGCCGGCGGGGCTGATTTGCGATTGTCGCTGTCCGCTTGGATCGATCATGTCCGCGCTGCTGGGGTCCGCGCCGATTTCACCCGCCGCCAATTCGAGGACGTAGGCCCCTTCCGCTTCATCGGAAAAGCCGCGCGCCTCCACGAAGAAGCGGCCCGCCTCGGACGCGGAGAATTCAAGATAGGCGTTGAGATCGCCGCCGCTATCGTCGTCGCGCGCCACCTCCGCGCCGTTGGAATCATAGACGACCATCAGCGGATCGCCCACGCCGCCCTGCGGCGCATTGATGAGCGACAGGCGCACGGTTTCGCCGGCGTCGAGCTCAAGGCCGTACCAATCGCGATCGCCTGACGGGCTCAAGCGGCTTTCGCGCGCGTCGCCCTCTGCGGAGAGTGAAACGTCCGTCGTCGCGTCGCCAGGAATGTCGCCGGCGACCAGCCGCAGGCGATAGCGGCCCTCCGCTTCCTCGGAGAAACCGCCGGCCTCGACGAAATACGCGCCGCGCGCCGGCGCGGTAAATTCAAGATAGGCGTTGAGGCCGTCGCCGCCGTCATCGTCGCGCGCGATCTCCTCGCCCTGGGCGTTGAGGATGCGCACGAGCGGATCGCTCAGCGCGGCTTCGCCTTCGCCGTCCGCATCCAGAAAAACGCGGTACGTGGCGCCGGCGTCCAGCTGCATGCGAAACCAATCCTTGTCGCCGGCGGGATCGAGCGCGCCCGTGGCGACGGCGCCGACCGCGAGGCGCGCGCGCGTGCGTGCATCCGCGCCAACATCTGACGTTTCACCGGTGCTCTGGCCGAACGCCGGCGCGCCAAGCGCGCTGACGCCAAGCAGCGCAATCGCCGCGCTCGTGAATTTCAGGCCCCGCATCCGTTTCTCCCTCCGTCGCCGAACGCCAAGCGCTCGCGAATCACGCACGTTAACGATCGGTCATTTTGCGTAAAGGCCGATTGAGGCGGAAAAACGCCGTCGCGTTCGACCGCGCGATCGGCTGCGCGGGGGGCAAACCCTTTCCAACATCTTGCGATTTGCCTTGAAAAACGGGCTGATTCGCAACGCGGAGCTTGAAACAGCCCGGTTTTGGCGGCTTTTTGTATGCTTTCCCGGATACACTTGCGAAAAATGGCTTGAAATAAGCGGAAATCGCATGCCGTGGTGGAAAAAGCCGCTTGCCAAGCGGTTTTGGTCATTTCTAAGCAAGCATTCGATGCGATCAAAAT